>NZ_VIWW01000001.1:4800000-5400000 GCF_007829885.1 Streptomyces brevispora | reverse complement strand
GCCAGGTCGCCGCCGATCGCGTACGAGGGGTCCAGGCCCAGCTCGGTCAGGGCGACGGCCAGCATCGACGTGGTGGTCGTCTTGCCGTGGGTGCCCGCGACGGCGATGGGCCGCAGGCCCTCCATCAGCGAGGCGAGCGCGTCGGAGCGGTGCACGACGGGGATCGCGAGATCGCCGGCGCGCACCAGCTCCGGGTTGTCGGCGCGAATGGCACTGGAGACGACCACGCAGGTGGCGTCGTCCGCCAGATGTCCGGCGGTGTGCCCGATGTGGACGGTCGCCCCGAGCGCGCGCAGGGCATCGGCCGTGGCGGACTCCTTGGAGTCGCTGCCCGCGACCTTCGCACCGCGCCTGGTGAGGATCTTCGCGATGCCCGACATTCCGGCGCCGCCGATGCCGATGAAGTGCGGCCGTTCCATGGCGGAAGGAATACCGGGTGCCATGCGTGTGTCTCCCAGGGTGGGTGCGGGTGAGGCCTCCCAGCCTATTCGCTGTGCGCGAAGAGCTTGAGCACCGGTACGCCGACCTTGTGCCGGGCGCGGGACGCCCAGTCCCGGTGGAAGAACTCCTCGACGTAGTGCGGCGCGGTCAGCACGATGACCTCGTCGGCCTCCGCCTCCTCGACCACGGACGTGAGCTTGTCCAAAGGGTGGGCCTCGATCACCTGTCCGACGGCTTCGGAGCCCGCCTGCCGCAAGGCCTCCAGGGACACTTCGAGCGCGAGTTCGGCGGATTCCCTGGCGTTCTTGCCCTCCGGTTCCTGGCTCTCGCGGGCCGCTTCCTTCAGTTCGCCCATCGCCAGGTCGTCGATGGCCCGCAACAGCACATCCGCCTGGTCGCCACGCGGCTGCATCAGCACGACGAAGGAGATCTGCTCCTCCCCGTGCAGGGTGGTGACGAACTCGACGTCCTCGGAGGTGAGGGGCTTCTCGATCATCAAAACGCTGGTGAACACCACAGACGCCCTTCTGCTTCAGTGACCGCCGCCGGCCACTGCTGAAACCATCCTTCCCCGTGCTCGCACGGGGTCCGCGATCCATTCTGCCCACCGAACGCAAACCGGAACGGAATATTCCGCTGATTGTCAGATTCGACGGTATCGAGAGAAGAGGAACCCGGCCTCTTCCAGCACCGACGCCAGGGCGAATCGTTCCGGCACGGCGACCGACGGACCGCCCGCGATCCGCTGGGCGTCTCCGGCGGTCAGCATCGGTGCCAGGGTCAGACACATCTCGTCCAGCACGCCCGCCGCCACGAACTGGCCGAGCAGCCGGGGCCCGCCCTCCGTCAGCAGCCGCCGGTGACCGCGGTCGGCCAGCTCCCGTACGGCCCTGGCGGGGTCCACCCGGGACCCCTCCCCCGCGATCACGACCTCCGCGCCCGCCCTGCGGGCCGCCGCGATCCGGTCGGGGGGCGCGCCCGCGCCGGTCAGCAGGAGTGTCGGGACCAACGGGGAGACGAAGAGCGGGAGCGAGAAGTCCAGATCCAGGCTGCCGCTCACCACCGCAACCGCCGGGGCGGGCCCCTGACCGGCCGCCGCCCGCCGGGCCGCGAAGGCCTCCCGGGCGCGGGCGGGCCGGTACCCCTCCAGCCGTACCGTCTCCGCACCCGCCACGACCACGTCGGCCAGACCGCGCAGGGTGCCGAAGATCCGCATGTCGCTCGCGCACGAGATCGGCTGCGAGCGGCCGTCGTGCTGGGCCGCCCCGTCGAGCGTCGACACCATGTTGGCGCGCAGCCAGGAGCCGTCCGTATCGGGGTAGGCGTAGGCGTCGGCGAGAGCGTCCAGGCTCCACTCGCCTCGGTCGTCGGCCGCTGTCAGATCGGTCACAGGGAACAGGCGTCGCATGTTCCGCAGTCTGGCACGGCCGCGACGACCTCTCCCGCGGCCGTAAACTTGACCCCTGTGTCGTCCTCCACCGCCGTGCCGGGGCCCAGCCCCATAGCCGAAACGGCCCCGCTGTCCCTGTGCGCCCTCGAACCGCGCGTCCCCGCCGACCGGCTGGTCGCCGAGATGGTGCCGCCGCCGCGCTTCGACTCGGTGCGCTTCGATACGTACGTCCCCGACCCGAACCAGCCGAGCCAGATCGAGGCGGTCAAGGTCCTCGGCGACTTCGCCGCCGGGCTCGGCGGGGCGCACGCCAGCGGGTCCGGGAAGCGCAAGTGGTTCGGGAAGAAGGCCCAGGCCCCCAGCGCGCCGCGCGGGGTCTACCTCGACGGCGGCTACGGCGTCGGCAAGACCCATCTGCTCGCCTCGCTCTGGCACGCCACGCCCGCCGCGCCCTCCCTGAAGGCCTTCGGCACCTTCGTCGAGCTGACCAACCTGGTGGGCGCGCTCGGCTTCCAGCAGACCGTGCGGACGCTGAGCGGGCACCGGCTGCTGTGCATCGACGAGTTCGAACTCGACGACCCGGGCGACACGGTGCTGGTCTCCTCGCTGCTGAGCCGGCTGGTCGAGGCGGGGGTGGCGCTCGCCGCGACGTCCAACACGCTGCCGGGCAAGCTCGGCGAGGGCCGGTTCGCGTCGGCCGACTTCCTGCGGGAGATCCAGGGGCTGTCCGCGCACTTCCGCTCGCTGCGCATCGACGGCGAGGACTACCGGCACCGCGGTCTGCCCGAGGCCCCGCCGCCGTACTCCGAGGAGCAGGTCACCAGGGCCGCGTACGAGACCGAGGGCGCCAGCCTGGACGACTTCCCCGCGCTGCTCGACCATCTGGCCCGCGTCCATCCGAGCCGGTACGGCGCGCTGACGGACGGTCTGCGGGCCGTGTGCCTCACCGAGGTGCAGCCGGTGGCCGACCAGTCGACCGCTCTGCGGCTCGTGGTGCTCGCGGACCGGCTGTACGACCGGGAGGTGCCGGTACTCGCCTCCGGGCTGCCGTTCGACCGGCTGTTCAGCGAGGAAATGCTGAACGGCGGGTACCGGAAGAAGTACTTCAGGGCAATCTCCCGGCTGACGGCGCTGGCGCGCGACGCAAAGGGACTGGTGGCGCAGTAGGTTCGGGGGGTGTGACACCGGCGGGCACAACGGAGTGCCCCGCCACTCCCGTACAACCGCGCATTCCGTTCGAAGGGATCCAGCATGGCTACCACGCGTCAGGCGCACACGGTCTGGGAAGGCAACCTGATCGAGGGCAAGGGCGTCGTCACCCTCGATTCCTCGGGGATCGGGGAGTACCCCGTCTCCTGGCCGTCCCGCGCGGAGAAGGCGAACGGCAAGACCAGCCCGGAGGAGCTCATCGCCGCGGCCCACTCCAGCTGCTTCTCGATGGCGCTGTCCAACGGTCTGACCACGGCCGGCAACCCGCCCACCCGCCTGAACACCCAGGCCGAGGTCACTTTCCAGCCGGGCACCGGCATCACCGGGATCCACCTCACCGTCGAGGGCGAGGTGCCCGGTCTCGACGAGGCGGGCTTCGTCAAGGCGGCCGAGGACGCGAAGGCGAACTGCCCGGTCAGCCAGGCTCTGACGGGCACGACGATCACGCTCACCGCGTCGCTCGCCTGAGTCCCGCACCGGGCCGTACGCGGCCCGGGACGCGTGTGGAAGACGCATGAGACACGTATGAGGCCGGTGGCCCGCATGGTTCCCGCGCGGTGAGACGCGTGGTACACACATGCGGGTCACTGTTCCTGTCCCCCACAGGAAGTTGCCTCATGTCATCCGCAGCAGCACAACAGCCCGCGACCCGACGTCAGGTCCTGGCAGGCACCGGCGCGGCAGTCGCCACGGTCGCCTTCGCCGGAGTGTTCACCGAACTCTTCGCGGGTACCGCCGCCGCCCGCGGGCACGCCGGCTACGGCCCGCTGGTGCCCGACCCCGACGGACTGCTCGATCTGCCGAAGGGTTTCCGCTACCGGGTACTGTCCCGCGAGGGCGACCCGCTCCGCTCCGGCGAGGGGCCGGTCCCCAGCAACTGCGACGGCATGGCCGCGTTCGCCGGCCCGCGCGGCCGCGTCCGGCTGGTGCGCAACCACGAGAACCGGGTCACCGCGAACATCGCCGTCCCGACCGTCGAGGGCCTCACCTACGACCCGATGGGCAAGGGCGGCTGCACGGCCCTGGAGCTCGACGGCGACAACCGCGTACTCGGCGAACGCGTCGCGATCGCCGGTACGGCGGTGAACTGCGCGGGCGGGCGCACCCCTTGGGACACCTGGCTGACCTGCGAGGAGACCGAGGACAAGGCCGGCACCAACGGCTACACCAAGGACCACGGCTACATCTTCGAGGTGGACGGCGCCGACCCGCGCCGCACCGGAGCCGTACCGCTGACCGCGATGGGCCGCTTCCAGCACGAGGCGATCGCGATCGATCCGCACAACGGCGTCGTGTACGAGACCGAGGACGCGTTCGAGAAACCGTTCGGGCTCTTCTACCGCTTCCTGCCCAGGAAACCGCTCGGCGGCACCGGTTCCCTCAGGGCCGGCGGCCGACTGGAGGCCATGCGGGTGCCGGGCGTCCCCGACCTCTCCGCCGTCCAGGAGACGGGGACGAGCTTCGAGGGCATCGAGTGGGTCCCCGTGCCGGATCCGCAGGCTGCCGAGACCCCCGTCCGGTTCCAGGACTTCGGGCCGAAGGGCATCACCCATGCCCAGAAGCTGGAGGGCTGCTACTGGGGTGGTTCGTGCGTCTACTTCGTCTCCAGCTTCGCGCACAGCTCCGAGGGATCGGCGGCCGACCACTTCGGCCAGGTCTGGCGGTACGAGCCGCAGCGGCGCCGGCTGACGCTGGTCATCGTCTTCGGACCGGGTACGGACATCCACCTGCCGGGCGAGTCCCCGGACAACATCTGTCTGGCCTCCGACGGCGGCCTGATGGTGTGCGAGGACGGCGGCGGCGCCCAGCACGTGTTCGGCCTGACCAGGCGCGGTGAGGTGTACCCGATGGCGCGCGGCAGGCAGAACATCGGAACGCCCGAGGAGCCGGAGTGGGGCGAGTTCGCCGGCGTCACGTTCGCACCGGACTACGCGACGATGTTCATGAACTGCTACACCCCTGGGACGACGTTCGCGGTCACCGGGCCGTGGCGCTGACCGGCTGAGCGCGGAGGCGGCGGGTCCGCTTCACCACCCGGACGATCGCCGAAGCCGACGACGACGCCGTCGCCCAACTTCCCTAAGGCGCCTGGGGCTTCAGCCTGCAGTCTCCGGTGCCCGGCCTCCGGTCTCCGGTCTCCGGTCTTCAGCAGGACGGCAGCCCTGACCCGAACCACCCGCCGCACACGGAACGGCCCGCCGCGGCGGTGCCTTCGGAGTGGTCCGGCCCCCGTGCCGGACCACTCGCGCGGCAAGCACATCCGTATGGCGCCGAAGGGACCGCACCACGAAGGGCGGGGCGGTCAGGTGCGGCCTGCGATCCCCATGTGGAAGTGATCTTCAAGACCTACTCCGCACACCCCATTCTGCCGAAAAAGCATAGAATTGCCCCGTGGATTCACGTTTGGTGCTACTTGACTCCGTGGAAAGAGGTGCCACGGAGAGCGAGGTGCTTCGGCTGGCACTCGTGCACGCGGTGGCCGAGCTGGATGGCCTGGGCGGGATGGTGCATGTGCGTGGGCCGATGTCCGCGCTGCGACTGGTGTCAGCGGCCGGGCTGCCCACCGGCCTCGTCCGTCCGTGGGAGATCCTTGACCAGGAGGGCCCGCAGGCTCCGGCCCTGGCCGTGCGTCGGGGCTCAGGCGTATGGGTGCCCCAAGTCCACAACGATGCCGGCACCGCCCGCGTGCGAGCGCCGGGCGCATGGCCCGGTACGGGTCTGGCTGCCGAGCCGCTGTCGGGCGCGGAGCGTCCGGTAGGCGCACTCACCGTCGTGACCGGCGCCACAGGAGAACCCACGGAGAAGCAGTGGCGCTTTCTGACGGCAGTGGCCACCTGGGCGAACGAACGAATGGTCCAGGCCCCGCCACCTGCCCGCCCCACCCAGGAGGAGGCCGGCGGCAGCGGGACGCGACGAGCGCTGCAGGCCGTCCAGGTGGGCACATGGGACTGGAACATCCGCACCGGCGAGCTGGCCTGGGACGAGGTGGCGATGGCCGTTTACGGCACCGATCCGGCCGACTTCGTGCCCCGGGTCGAGAGCTGGATGAAGATTATCCACCCCGACGACCTGCCCTGGACGCTCGCTGCTGTCGAGAAGGCCCTTCACAGCCGCAGTGTGTTCGAAGCCGAATACCGGGTGAGACGCCGCGACGGCAGCTACGGCTGGACCCAGGCCCGCGCCACGGTCATGCTCGACGGCGAGGGCGAGCCCATCCGGATGATTGGAACGGCATGGGACAGCACCGAACCCCGTTCCGTTCGTGACACGCTCAGCCGCGCTCTGCGCCACATGAGTGACGGCTTTCTCTCCGCCGACGACCATTGGCGGATCACCTTCGTCAACCTGGAGGCGGAGAGCCTGCTCGGCTCATCCGACGAAGAGCTGTTCGGCCGCGTGCTGTGGACGCTGCCGTCGGTACGACAGATCGCCGGTATGGAGGAAGGCTGTCGCAAAGCCGCCGCGGAGGCTACGCCCGTGGACTTCGACGTGCAGATCGCGGCCACCGGGCGCTGCTACCACCTGCGGCAGGTCCCGGTGCCCGACGGTGTCACCCTGTACTTCACCGATGTCACCGACCAGCGCAGGCACGAGGCCGAGAAGGCTGCCGCCGAGAGCTCCGCGGCCGAGCGCGCCGCTCGTATCGCGGAGCTGACCGCGGCACTCGCCACGGCAACGACGTCACGAGACGTGGTCGAAGCGGTCGCCCAGCGGGTGCTGCCCCCGTTTCGCGCCGCCGGGTTGCTGGTCCAAGCCGTTGAGGGCGACCGTGTGTGGAACGTCGGAGCCGTCGGCTACCCGTTGGCCTTCCTGGACCATGTCGACGGCCGTTCGCAGAGAGTGGGGGACCCGGGCTGGGAGGCGATCTCGACCAAGGAACCGCTGTTCGTCTCCTCGGCCGAGGAGTACGTGACGAGATACCCCGGCACAGCCGACCACCCACGGATGAACGGCAAGCAGTCCTGGGCGTTCCTGCCGCTGACCGCCTCCGGGCGCACCTTCGCCGTTTGCGTGATCGCCTTCGACCGGCCTCGCCATTTCACCGGCGAGGAACGAACCCTGCTCACAGCGATCAGCGCCCTGGTCGCCCACGCACTGGAACGCGCAAGGCTGTACGACGCCGAGCGCACCCGCTCCCGGAAGCTGCAGCAAGCATTGCTGCCGCGGCGGCTGCCCGATGTGGCGGAGTGCACCGCCGCCGCTCGCTACCTGTCGGCCGGTCAGGGCGTGGACATCGGCGGCGACTGGTACGACGTCATCCCGCTCTCCTCCGGCAGGGTGGCGCTCGTCGTCGGCGATGTGGTGGGTCACGGGCTTGCCGAGGCGGTCACAATGGGGCGGTTGCGCACCGCCGTTCACACCCTGGCCGGGCTGGAGCTGCCCCCCGGCGAGATCATGAGTCATCTCAACGACATCGTCAACGGTCTCGACTTGTACGCCACTTGCCTCTACACCATCTACGACTCCACCACCGGCATCTGCTCCAT
Organism: Streptomyces brevispora; assembly: GCF_007829885.1. Classification (NCBI taxonomy): domain Bacteria; kingdom Bacillati; phylum Actinomycetota; class Actinomycetes; order Kitasatosporales; family Streptomycetaceae; genus Streptomyces; species Streptomyces brevispora. The sequence goes on along the minus strand of NZ_VIWW01000001.1, from coordinate 5,392,473 downwards.
CACCAGTGCCGGGCATCCTCCACCGGCACTGGTTCACCCCGACGGCACCGTGCACTTCCCGGACCAGGCGCCGAACCCGCCCCTGGGCGCGGCGGAACCGCCGTTCGAGACCTTCGAGCTGTCGGTGCCACAGGAAAGCCTCTTCGTTCTGTACACCGACGGCCTGGTCGAATCGTCCGAGCGCCAGATCGACCGGGGAATGGCACGGCTCGCGCAGCTGCTGCGCACGACGGACGGTGAGGATCTGGAGCAGCTCTGCGACGCCCTCGTCGCCGGACTGTTTCCGGCCGGGCACACCACCCGTGACGACGTCGCCCTCCTCGTCGCCCGCGTCCACGCGCTCGACTCCGGCCGGATGGCTTCCTGGTCGCTCCCGGAGGACCCCCAGGCAGCGGGACAAGCTCGCAGGCACGTCCGGGACCAGCTGTCCGCGTGGCGGCTGGACGACCTCGCGATGACCACGGAACTGCTGGCCAGCGAGTTGGTCGGCAACGTGGTACGCCACGGGAGGGGCCCGGTTCGGCTGCGGCTGCTCCGCGGTGCCGACCTGGTCTGCGAAGTCTCCGACGGCAGTCTGACCATGCCCCGTATCCGCCACTCCTCGGAGACCGACGAGGGCGGCCGCGGGCTGCAACTCGTCGCCGCACTCTCCCAGAGGTGGGGCACCCGCTACACCGCGGCCGGCAAGTGCATCTGGACCGTGCAGTCACTGCACAACTCCGACAGCCCGGAGCCGTAGGCGAGGTCCAGGACCGCTACTTCGTCACGGAACTGACCGGGCTGAACACCCACGACGGCCGGCCGAAATGAGCAAGGGCGGGCACGACCAACAACGCATGCTGCCCTGCTGCCCTCTCTTGGGCAATGCCAGCACACGTGCCCGCACTCTCAGGCACTGTTCGCCCCGTTGAGTCCTTCGTTGCCGGTCGGTCCGCAGCACCCCGTGTTGTTCTCCCGGGAGATTGCAGCACATGGATGACGCATTCACACTCATTCGGCAGGCCCGCACCAGAGGTGAACTCGTTGGCGAGCCCTGGCGGGTTGGCGGCCTCGGTCTGCCGGGCGATCGCCTCGTAGTACTCCAGCTTGTGGACGATCACCGGCCCGGTTCGGCCGACCGTTCCTTCGATGACGCCGGTCGCATGGAGGGTTCGAGCGAGCTGGCAGCAGGTCTGGTTGAAGCGGGCCTCGATCTGCGCGGCGAGTGGCCCGATGACTGAATCCCAGTCGGCGGGGTCGGTCGGCTCGTCGTACCAAAGTCCGAGGTCGCTCATCCACTCCTGGCGAGCTGTGGCTCCGGCGGGGTCGCTGGTCAGGTCGCCGACCACAGTCAGCTCGTTCTGGATCCAGAAAGCGTAGTTCCAGCGGGCTTCTGCCTGGTCAGAGGCGTCCTGGATACTGCGTTGGGCCTGAGTTTCGGTGTTGTGCAGCCGATCGTCAGGGTCGGCCGCGGCACTACCAGGAGAACCGGGATCTGTTTCACCAGCATCTCCACGCCGAGACCCTGTTCATGACCGGCAGCGCAAAAGTGTTCAAGGACACCGCCCGGCACTTCTTCGACGTCGCCCGAAACGGCCCCGGATACATCCCCGTCCATCCGGGCTACCCGCGCTTCTGCACCGAACTCCACGCCAACGACGGCATTCTCGGTGATGCGCGCGAGATCCACATCGAGTACTGCGACCAGTGGGACGCATGACCCCGACCGACAGGACCCCGCCGACCATGACGTTCAACGCTCACCTCCAGCATTTCGTCGAGAGGGCCCTCGCATCCATCCCGGCGGCCGACGTCGGCGACATCTACGCTGTCTCCTTCCTCCTCGACAACACGAACGGTACGAAGACGGCAGAGGCGCCCCGGTCACCCGTTCGAGCGCGTTTAGCTCGGCGACGTCGAACGGCCTGAACGGACCTCCGACCAGGCGACCCCGGTACCACCGCGACAGCTCATTGAGCACAGCCGGATTGTCGCACCCTGCCGCGTCTTGAGACTCTCCCGGTCCCGCGCTTCTGGACGCCGAATTCTGCATGTTCATGGGTGCCTGACTTTGCACTTACGCGAGTAGGCCGACAACATGGTGGTGTCCGGAGCAGTCTGTCCGCAGAGACCGTGCAGGTGGCCCCGTGTGGCGATCGAGCAGGCGAGTAGTCGCGGACCACTTTGGGCGACGCAGGCAGCCGGAGGTGGCACCTCCTCGTGGGCCTCAGCGGCAAGCACATGGCACCTCAACACGCGGGACTACAAGTCCCGATGCCGTGAGCTGCCACGGGCGATGGCGCGGCGCAGGCGAGCCCCGTCCATGGATCGGATAGTTTTCCAGAGTGACCACATTCGTACGGAAAATGACGACCGCCACCGTGCTGGGGGCGGTGCTCGGAGGTGGGCTCGTCGGCTGCGGGAACGCGGAGGTCCCCCGCAGTGCCCGGCCCGCAGCCGCTGACAGCGCCTCGGCAGCCGCCCACGCCCCGGTGCGCACCCCGTCCTCGGCTCCCCCGGCCACGAAGAGGCCGCCCACCCTCGCGCCCGGCCCCGACGGGCTGACCTCCGTGTTCAAGCGCGGGCCGCAGCACGCGGAGAAGGTCGTGGCGTTCACCTTCGACGCCGACATGACGGCCGACGAGGGACCGCGCGCGGCGGCCGGCGAGCACTTCGACAATCCGGAACTGATCGCCCTGCTGCGTCGGCTGAAGGTGCCGGCGACGGTCTTCATGACCGGCCGGTGGGCTGAGGAGTACCCGTCCCAGGCCCGCTCCATCGGCACCGATCCCCTCTTCGAGATCGGCAACCACTCCTACAGCCACTACGCCTTCACCTCGCCCTGCTACGGCCTGCCGACCATGGGGACCGACGAGATCCGCGGCGAGGTGGAGCGGACCTTCGGTGCGATCCGGAAGACCGGCGCGCGCAACGTGGTGCCGTACTTCCGCTTCCCCGGCGGCTGCTACGACAACGCGTCGCTGCGCGCGCTGGCGCCGGAGAAGGTGACCGCCGTCCAGTGGGACGTGGTCAGCGGTGACGCCTTCGCGACGGATGCGGACGCGGTGGCGGAGCAGGTGCTCGCCGGGGTGAAGCCCGGTTCGCTGGTCGTCATGCACTGCACCCGCAGCGCGGCGCCGGTCACCGACCAGGCGGTCGGCCGGGTGGTGCCGGAGCTGCGCAAGCGGGGATACCGATTCGTCAAGGTGTCGGAGCTGATGGCCGGTTGACGCCCGGCCGACGTGCCCCAGCCCGGCCCGCGTGCCGTCTCCCGGGCTGCCCTACCTCAGCCTGAGCAGGCCGTGCGCTGGGCCTCCTGCCATTCGCAGACCGGGCAGAGCGTGATCCCCTTGACCGACTCGGCGTACTCGGTCGGCTTCCGGCACAGCACGCACTCCGCGTACGGCGGCCCCGCGGCCGGCTCCGGGGAGGCGGTCGGTGTCTCGCGGTAGGCCTCGTCCACACGCCCGCTCTCGCGCTCGTTCATACGCTCACTCATGGGTACGAGCCTACTCAGCCGCGTACCGGCGTCAGCCCGCAGGCGAGCGCGGCCGCCGCCGCGACGGCCCGCTCCCCCGCAGCCGCAGGATGTCCGTACTCAGTTGGCCGACGCCTTCTCCGGCTTGACCTCGCTGGGACGTACGATCACGAACCCCTCGCCGTCCAGACGCAGTTGGACGGCCTCGCCCGAACCGCCGCGCAGCATCGAGCCGACGCTCTGCGAGCGGTGCAGCGAGGTGGTGAGGTGGGCACTCCAGCCGACGACCGCGTCCGTGTCGACACACACCGGCTGCTGGGGCGTGACGGGGATGACTATGGGGTTCCCCTCGCACATCAGGCCGAGCTTCCCGTACCCGGTGAAGACGCTGTTGAAGAGGCCGCCGCCGGTCATCCCGGCGCCCTTCACGGTCTTGATCTCGTAGGCGAGCGTGGCGTCGAAGCAGAGGACGTTGCGGCCGTTGATGGTGAGGACGTCGCCCTGCTCCATCTCCACGATGAAGCAGTTGGCCGCCTCGTGCGCGAACCACGCCTCACCCTGGCCGCGCACCGCCATCAGCGGCAGGCCCTCGCCGGTGACGACACGCTTGAGCATTCCGCCGAGGCCCTGGCCCTTGCGTTCGAACTGGAGGTCCCCCCGGAAGGCGATCATCGATCCCTGGCGCGCGTGCATCTCGCCACTGACCGCGTACTTGATCGATTTCGCGTTCTGCAGGGTCATCCCGGCGACAGTTGACTGCTGCGCCATGTGCTCGCTGGAGAAAAGATCGCTCTTCATGCGGGCATCCTCACCCGGAGGGATTCATTCCGCCAAGAACCGGATTCCGGGCGGCTGGCAGACTGGACGAGTGAGCAGCAACGACACCCCCGTATCCCCGTCCGAGACCGCCGGCCTGCCTGCGGACAGCCCCTTCCGTTCCGAGCGGACGGACCGGGACGAAGCACAGCAGTACGTACTCCCGCTCGTGGTCCACATCGAGAAGACGGCTCCCCCGGCCCGCACCGACGCACTGCGCACGGCCGCCCGCGCGGTGCTGGTGATGCTCTCCGACGAGCGGTCGTTGGGCGAGGGTGAGTGGGCGCAGGCGATGCGGGACTGGCAGGACGCCCGGATCCGCAAGGTGGTGCGCCGGGCGCGCGGCGCGGAGTGGCGCAAGGCCTGCGCGCTGCCCGGGATCACGGTCACCGGCGAGAGCGCCGAGGTGCGGGTCTTCCCGCCGGTGCCGCTGGACGGCTGGCCCAAGGAGCTCGCCAAGCTCCAGGTGTCGGGGACGGATCTGGACGACCCCGAGCCGCCTGCCGCGCCCGACCTCGCCGGGCCGGTTCTCTGGCTGAACCCGGCCCTCGACATGTCGGCGGGCAAGGAGATGGCACAGGTCGGGCACGGGGCCCAGCTCGCCTGGTGGGAGCTGTCGGAGCCGGAGCGCACGGCATGGCGCGAGGCGGGCTTCCCCCTCTCGGTCGCCACCGCGGAGGCGGACCACTGGCGGGAACTCACGGTGAGCGGACTGCCGGTGGTGGAGGATGCCGGATTCACCGAGATCGCCCCCGGGAAGACCGTTGTGGCCGAGGGCGCCCATCGGGTCGCTTCGCTTCCGGCGCTGCGGCAGCCGTAGGGATCGCGGCCGGACCGTGCTCGACCCCGGCACCCTGCGGGCCGCGGGCGGGCACGGGTTTCGTTCGGGCTCCGGGAACCTCAAATCAAGCTCTGAACGTCCCCCTCTTCGGATTCACCACCGTGTACCGGGGCCATTACCCCTGCACGGAATGGCGGAGGGGGACACCATGAAGTTGGGTACGGGTATCGGCTGGCGGCCGGAGATCGCCGACGCGGTGGAGGCACTGCCGGGGATCGACTGGGTGGAGGCGGTCGCGGAGAACCTCTGCGCCGACCACCTGCCCGCCTCACTGACGCGGTTGAGGGAGCGTGGCGTCACCGTGGTGCCGCACGGGGTCTCGCTCGGCCTGGGCGGGGCCGACCGCCCCGACCCCGGCCGGCTCGCCGACCTCGCGGCGCGGGCCGCGCTGCTGGGCACGCCGCTGGTGACCGAGCACATCGCGTTCGTACGGGCGGGGGGGCCGCGCACCGCGTCGCCCGTGCTGGAGGCGGGGCACCTGCTCCCCGTGCCGCGCACCTGGGCCGCGCTGGACGTGCTGTGCGAGAACGTGCGGATCGCGCAGGACTCGCTTCCGGTGCCGCTGGCCGTGGAGAACATCGCGGCGCTGATCTCCTGGCCCGACGAGGAGCTGACCGAGGGGCAGTTCCTGGCCGAGCTGGTCGGGCGCACGGGGGTGCGGCTGCTCATCGACGTGGCCAATCTGCACACCAACCACGTCAACCGGGGCGAGGACCCGGCCAGGGCCCTCGACGAGCTGCCGGTGGAGGCCATCGCGTACGTGCATGTGGCGGGCGGCGTAGAGAAGGACGGCGTCTGGCACGACACGCACGCCCACCCGGTCACCGCGCCGGTCCTCGACATCCTGGCCGAGCTGCGCTCCCGGGTCACCCCGCCCGGTGTGCTGCTGGAGCGCGACGACGACTTCCCGCCGGCCGCTGAGCTGGCGGGCGAGCTGGACGCGATCCGCGCCACGCTCGACGCGGACCGGGGCGGCGTACGGCCGTCGGCGGACGCCGCACCGCCCGCCGGGCCGCCGGGCGCGCCCGCCCCGGTATGCGGGTCCGGCGACCTGGAGGCCGTACGCGACCGGGTCGCGGTCGCGCAGGCCTCGCTGCTCTCCGCACTGGTCGCCGGTACCCCCGCCCCGGAGGGCTTCGACCACCGCCGGCTCGGCATCCAGAGCCGGGCGCTGGCCGCCAAGCGCGCCGATGTCGTCGCCAAGGTGGCGCCCGAACTCCCGGACATCCTGGGGCACTCCTACCGGGGCGCGTTCCTCGCGTACGCCAAGGCCCGTCCGATGTCCGCCGGTTACCGGCGCGACGCGCTGGACTTCGCCGAGCAGCTGCTCATCGCGGGCCGCCCGGAGGACGGCACGGCCCGCCGGCGGCTGACCCACTGGTGGCAGGACCGGGCCGCTCCACGCCCGCCCGGCCGCACCACCCGGCTGGTGCGGGCCGCCCGTTCCGTCCTCGCGGGAACGGGAAGGTGAGCGGGATGAATACCCTCGCCCTGGTCCTGACGATCACCGTCGTTGTCTCCTCGACGCTGCTGATCAGGGGAATCCGACGTGCGGGGCGCGGGGCGGGCAGCCCCGTCCACGACCTCTCCGAGGTGGCCTTCCTGAACGGCGGGCCGGGCCGGGTGGTGGACACCGCACTCGCCGCGATGCAGGCGGACGGCCGGCTCGTCGTCGGCGGGCCCGGCATCGTCGCGGTCCAACGGCCCGTCGCCCACGACCCGGTGGAGCGGGCCGTCCTCCAGGAGCAGGCCGCGGCGCCGAGCGGTGCGCTGTACACCCTGCGGGCCGCGGCGATGCGTCACACAGCGGTGCAGGAGATCGGCGACGGGCTGGCGGCGCGCGGTCTGCTGGCCGCGCCCGGGGCGAACCGGACCCGAGTCCGCTGGGGCATGGCGCAGGGGCTGCTCTGCCTGCTCGGAGTCCCGGCCGCCATCGCCGTGACCATCCATCAGTTCATCTCGGCGGACCCCGCCGGCGACTCACCCTTCCCGTTCTTCCCGAAGGTGTTCCCGGCGCTTCTCGCCGGGGCCGTCATCGGTTTCGTCTGCGCGGCCGGTGCCCGGTCCAGGATCACCAAAGCGGGCCGCAGGGCCGCCGCGGAGTACCGCACCGCCAACGCGCACCGCACCGATCCGGCCCATCTGGTGGCGACCGCCGGGCTCCGGGCCCTTCCCGATCCCCAGCTGCGGACGCATCTGTTCGTGGCGTCCCGGACGAGGCAGACCGGGACGCCCACACCGTCGCACCACTTCTCGGACTCTTCCAGTGCGCTGCTCGTGCCGACGGTGTGGTGCGCCGGTACGACCCCGGGCGGTGGCGGGTGCGGCAGCTCCTCGGGGCACAGCGGCGGAGGCGGCGGGAGCGGCTGCGGTTCCGGATCCAGTTGCGGCTCGGGTTCGAGTTGTGGCTCCGGATCGAGTTGCGGCTCGGGGTCCAGCTGCAGCTCGGGGTCCAGCTGCAGCTCGGGGTCCAGCTGCGGTGGCGGCGGGTCGAGCTGCGGTGGCGGCGGGTCGAGCTGCGGCAGCAGCTCTTGAGCGGTCACCGAGCGGTTACCGAGCGATGCTCCAGACACTCGCGATCTGTCTCACCGAGCAGGCTTCCTCACCGAGCAGGCTTCACGAGCACGGGGCACGCGTTCCACAGCGCCACGCCGGCCGTGATCAGCTCCAGTACCGCGCGTTGTTCGCCGGTGGTCCACGCGTCGGACTCGCCTGCGAACAGCTTCTCGTAGGTGCTGTTGTGCGCCGCTCCCTGCTGGGGCAGCCGGTGGACCGCGTCGAGGCCGCGAGCCAGATCCTCGAAGAAGTTCCACGCCTCCAGCACCGCACCCTGCGGAACCTTCCGGCGCGCCGGATGCTCAAGCCAGTGCTGGACACGGACGAGCTCCAGCACGTTGGCCCCAGAAGTGGCCGGCTGCCGCCCCCGGCGGCTCGCGTACGCGCGCGCCTGCCGAACGGTCACGAACACGGGCACCTGCCGGTGACCGGCCTCTGCCCGCGTATGCACCTGATCAGGTTCATCGCCCCGCCCACCGATCCACAGAACCACCGCGCTGCGGACACGCCCACGCACCCGGTACGCATGGAGACTCCCGCCTCCACGGCGGCATCCGGTCCCCCACACATCTGCCGTCTCGATCGTCGCCACGCCCTCAGACTGACAGGACCCGTGGGATCCGAGGTCCACGGCATCGTTCCAACGATCCCCGTCGCAAGGCGCACCGGCCCATGAACGACACCGGTGCGGCGCGCAGGACGCGCGCCGCACCAGGGGCCGAACCCGGTGTCGCTGGAACGGCGGGCGGCACAGTGTGCCGCGGTGCCCGCCGTCTGATCTTCCGGGTTGGGGTGGTCTGAACCCGCTCGCTACGCGAGCCCTGCCACCAGGTCTGCGACCGACTTGCGCCGGCCGGTGAAGAAGGGCACCTCCTCGCGGACGTGCATCCGCGCCTCGGAGGCCCGCAGGTGACGCATGAGGTCGACGATGCGGTGCAGCTCGTCGGCCTCGAAGGCCAGCACCCACTCGTAGTCGCCGAGGGAGAAGGAGGCGACGGTGTTGGCGCGCACGTCGGGGTAGCCGCGGGCCATCTTGCCGTGGTCGGCGAGCATGCGGCGACGGTCCTCGTCCGGCAGCAGGTACCAGTCGTAGGAACGCACGAAGGGGTACACGCTGATGAAGTCGCGCGGCGTCTCGTCGGCGAGGAACGCCGGGACGTGCGACTTGTTGAACTCGGCGGGGCGGTGCAGTGCCATGTTCGACCAGACCGGGTCGAGGTTCCTGCCCAGCCGGGTGCGCCGGAAGAGGTTGTACGCCTCCTGCAGGGCCTCCGCCGTCTCGGCGTGCCACCAGATCATGACGTCGGCGTCCGCGCGCAGCCCGGAGACGTCGTAGCTGCCGCGAACGGTGACGTCCTTGGCCGCGAGCTGGTCGAACAGTTCCTGGACCTCGCCGGAGTACGCGGCGCGGTCCGTGTCGGCGGGCAGCACGTCGCGGAGCTTGAAGACGGACCACAGCGTGTAGCGGACGACGTCGTTGAGGTCCTTCGCCTTCTTGCCGGCGTTGGGGCCCTTGCTTGATGTCACAGTCTCAGGAGCACTCATACGGCTATTGTCCCGCCTCGCTCCCTGTGCCCTGAACCAGGGTGGGGGTGGCGATGATCTCTCCGGTGTCCGCGCCGCTGTCCCCGGCGCTGTCCCCGGCGCTGTTCCCGGCGCTGTCGCGGGTGATGTCCCCGGTGATGTCGCGGGCGATCTCGTCCGCGGCCCGGTGGGCGCTCGCCATGCAGGCCGGGATGCCGACCCCGTCGTAGACCGCGCCGCAGACGCGCAGCGCGCGCAGCTTGGCGACCTCCTCGCGGATCCGGGCGACCCGGCCGAGGTGGCCGACGGGGTACTGGGGCAGTCCGCCGATCCACCGGGTGACCTCGGTGGCCACCGGCACGGCGGTCAGTCCGGTCGCCGCCGCGAGATCGCGCAGCGACACGTCGACGAGCTCCGCGTCCTCGCGGTGCAGGTGGTCCTCCTCGCCGTACCGGCCGACCGAGGTCCGCAGCAGGAACAGGTCGGGGGCCGCGTCGGCGACCCACTGCCACTTCTGGCTGGAGAAGGTGGCGGCCTTGATGGTGTGGCCGTCGACCGGGGGCACCAGGAAGCCGGAGCGCCCCCCGAGCGTTCCTGCGGCGGTCACGTCGGAGCGCCGGAAGGCCATGGTGATCAGGGCCATCGACGCGTACTCGACGCCCGCGAGCTCGGCGGAGGCGGCCGGGGACTCGGCGGCGAGCAGCGTGGAGGCGGACCAGGCGGGGGCGGCGAGGACGACGCCGTCGGCGGTGATCACCCGGGTGTCGGTGCGGACGTCCCAGCCGGCGGCGGTACGGGTCAGCCCGAGCACCGGGGTCCCGGTGAGGATCTCGCCGCCCCCGGCGCGTACGGCGGCGGCGACCGCGTCCGGGAGGGTGCCGATGCCGCCTTCGATGCCCTGGAAGACCGGACCGTCCTGCTGCCGGGCCGCGGCCTGTTCCTGGATGCGGGTCACTCCGTCGAGCAGTGAGCCGCCCTGCCGGGCCACGTCGAAGAGCTGCGGTACGGCGGCGCGCATCGAGATCCGGTAGGCGTCGCCCGCGTACACCCCGCCGAGCAGCGGCTCCACCAGGCGGTCGACGACCTCGCGGCCCAGCCGGTCGGCCACGTACGCGCCGACCGCGACGTCGTCGCCGACCGCGGTCGGGGTGAGGTCCCGCTCCTGCGCGATACGGGCGAGCCCCTCGGGCGAGAGCACCTCGCCGAGCACCGCCGGGTCGCCCGGTACGCCCATCACATGGCCCTTGGGCATGGGGCGCAGTGCGTCGCGGGTCCACAGGGAGGCGGTGGCCGTGGCGGGCGGCTGGAGGCGGTCGCCGAGGCCCACGGCGCGTGCCAGGCCGACCGCTTCCGGGCGGCGGGCCAGCATCGATTCGGCGCCGAGGTCGACCTGCACGCCCGCGACGTCGCCGGTCCTGAGTTTGCCGCCGAGCCGGTCGGTCGCCTCCAGGAGGGTGACCCGCAGCCCGGTGCCGAGAAGCCGGTGGGCGGCCGCGAGTCCGGCGATGCCGCCGCCGATGACGACGACGTGTCCGGTGGCCCTGTCCGCGCGGTTTGTTGAACGCTGCATGCCTCCACTCTCTCAAACGTCTTCCGAGTCCTGACCGTGACCGCTTCGAAACCGGTATCGCGCAACCCGGACCGGCCCCCGGACGTCGAACCGGCACGATCAATCACTCGTCCTGGGGGGACAGTCATGCAGGCAGCACCATCCACTCGTGGCGGCAGAAGTCCGCGTCGTCCGGTGGCCCGCCGCACGCACACCGCTCTCGCCGCCGGACTGCTCACCGCTGTCCTGGCGTTGAGCGGCTGCGGCGCGGGCGGCGGGAGCGACTCCGGGGCGAACTCCGACAAGCAGGCCGCCGCCCCGGCGCCGCACGGCAAGGCGGGCTTCGCCGGGGACGCCAAGGCAGGAGCGGGAAGTCCGGGAGCGGGAAGCTCGGGAACGGCGAAGAAGCCGAATGGGCTGACCGCCACTCATGTCATCCGTACCGCCTCGCTCTCCGTGGAGGTGAAGAGCGCGGCGAAGGCGTCCGCCGCCGCCCGTGCGACCGTGGAGGCCGCCGGCGGGCTGGTCGCCAACGAGAACACCGAGCAGGTCGACGACACGCACGACTCCTCGCACCTGGTGCTGCGCGTCCCGCAGGACGAGTACGACCGTGTGCTGCGGGAGCTCTCGGGGGCGGGCAAGCTGCTCTCCCGTACGTCGACCGCCAAGGACGTCACCGACGAGGTCGTCGACGTGGAGAGCCGGATCGCCACGCAGCGGGCGAGTGTGGCGCGGGTGCGCAAGCTGATGGACCGGGCCGACAGGCTCGCCGATGTGGTGACGCTGGAGGGCGAACTGAGCAGCCGTCAGGCATCCCTCGAGTCGCTGCTGGCCCAGCAGGCCTCGTTGAAGGACCGCACCACGCTGGCCACGGTCACGCTCGACCTCATGGAGCCGGAGGGGGACGCGGCCGCGGACGACACGGACGGTCCGGGGTTCCTGGACGCCCTCGGCGGCGGCTGGCACGCGTTCGTGACGACGGTGCGGTGGCTCGCGATGGCGGTGGGCGCCGTGGCCCCGTTCCTGGCCGCGGCGGCCGTCCTGCTGGCCCTGTGGCGGCTGCTGCGGCGCCGGGGCGGGAAGGCGGGACCGGCGGGCGACTGAGGCCCTGTGCGCGTCCCCCGGGGGCGCCGTGGCGTCCCCGGGCCCCGTCGCGCCGTAGCGTGGGCCCTCGGACGGGGCGTGGAAGGGAAGGTCATGACGGAACGACTGGTGGTCATCGGTGGGGACGCGGCGGGCATGTCCGCCGCATCCCAGGCGCGCCGGCTCAAGGGTCCGGACGAGCTGAGCATCACCGCCTTCGAGCGGGGCCACTTCACCTCGTACTCCGCCTGCGGCATCCCGTACTGGGTGGGTGGAGACGTCGAGCGGCGGGACGACCTGATCGCGCGCGGACCCGAGGAGCACCGGGCCCGCGACATCGATCTGCGGATGCGCACCGAGGTGACGGAGATCGATGTCGCGGGGCAGCGGGTGCGCACCCTGGACCGGGACTCCGGCGAGACGTCCTGGACCGGATTCGACAAGCTGGTGATCGCGACGGGGGCCAGGCCGGTGCGTCCGGCGCTGCCCGGTATGGACGCGGCCGGGGTGCACGGTGTGCAGACCCTGGACGACGGTCAGGCGCTGCTGGACTCCCTGGACCGGGCGACGGGCCGGCGCGCGGTCGTCGTCGGCGCGGGCTACATCGGTGTCGAGATGGCGGAGGCGATGCTGAAGCGCGGCTTCGAGGTGACCGTGCTCAACCGCGGCGAGCAGCCGATGGCGACGCTCGACCCCGACATGGGGCGCCTCGTCCACGACGCGATGGACGGCCTCGGCATCACCACGGTGAACCGGTCCGGGGTCACCTCGATCCGTACCGGGCCGGACGGCCGGGTCGGTGCCGTGGAGACGGCCGGGGCGTCGTACCCGGCGGATGTGGTGGTGCTCGGCATCGGTGTCGAGCCGGAGACCGCGCTGGCCCGCGCCGTCGGGCTGCCGGTCGGTCCGCACGGCGGGCTGCTCACCGATCTGTCGATGCGGGTCGTCGGCCACGACAACATCTGGGCGGGCGGCGACTGCGTCGAGGTGCTCGATCTGGTGGCGGGCCGCACCCGTCACATCGCGCTGGGCACGCACGCCAACAAGCACGGCCAGATCATCGGGTCGAACGTCGGCGGCGGCTACGGGACGTTCCCCGGGGTGGTGGGCACGGCCGTCAGCAAGGTCTGCGATCTGGAGATCGCCCGCACCGGGCTGCGCGAGAAGGACGCCCGTGCGGTGGGCCTGCGGTTCGTCACGACGACGATCGAGTCGACGGGCCGGGCGGGCTACTACCCCGGCGCGCGGCCCATGACGGTGAAGATGATCGCGGAGTACCGCACCGGGCGGCTGCTGGGCGTCCAGATCGTGGGTCGCGACGGGGCGGCGAAGCGGGTGGACGTCGCGGCGGTGGCGCTCACCGCCGGGATGACGGTCGAGCAGATGACGTCCCTGGACCTGGGGTACGCCCCGCCGTTCTCACCGGTGTGGGACCCGGTGCTGGTGGCGGCCCGCAAGACGGTGACGGCGCTGCGCAGGGCGGGCACCGCCTGAGCGGTGCCCGGCTCCCGGCCGGTCAGCGGGCGGTGCTCGTGTGCACGTACTCGACGAGGCGCGTCAGGGCGTCGGGGGCCATCGACGGCATCACGCCGTGGCCCAGGTTGAAGATGTGGCCCTCCAGCCCGGCGGCCGCGTCCAGCACCTCCTGGGTCTTGGCCTCCACCGCGGCCGTCGGCGCGAACAGCACGGCGGGGTCGAGGTTGCCCTGGAGCGCCTTGCCGGGGCCGACGCGGCGCGCGGCCTCGTCCATCGGGACCCGCCAGTCGACGCCGACGACGTCCGCGCCGGCCTCGCCCATCAGGCCGAGCAGCTCGCCGGTGCCGACGCCGAAGTGGATGCGGGGCACCCCGTACGGCGCGACGGCGTCGAAGACCTTCGCGGAGGCGGGCAGCACCGAGTTTCGGTAGTCGGCGGGGGCCAGCGCGCCGACCCAGGAGTCGAAGAGCTGCACGGCGGAGGCGCCGGCCTCGATCTGGACCTTGAGGAAGGCGCCGGTGATCTCGGCGAGGCGGTCGAGCAGATCGGCCCAGAGTTCCGGGTCGCCGTACATCAGGGCCTTGGTGTGCTCGTGGTTGCGGGACGGGCCGCCCTCCACGAGGTAGCTGGCGAGCGTGAACGGGGCGCCCGCGAAGCCGATCAGCGGGGTGGACCCCAGTTCGGCGGTGAGCAGGCCCATGGCCTCGGTGACGTACCAGACGTCCTCGGGGGTGAGGTCGCGCAGCCGGGCAAGATCGGCGCGGGTGCGGATCGGCTCGGCGATCACCGGTCCGATGCCGGGCTTGATGTCGAGGTCGATGCCGATGGCCTTGAGGGGGACGACGATGTCGCTGAAGTAGATCGCGGCGTCGACCTTGTGGCGGCGCACGGGCTGCATCGTGATCTCGGCGACGAGCTCCGGCATCATGCAGGAGTCGAGCATCGGGATGCCCTCGCGCACCTTCAGGTACTCGGGCAGCGAACGCCCCGCCTGGCGCATGAACCAGACCGGCGTGTGCGGTACGGGCTCGCGTCGGCACGCCTTGAGGAACGCCGACTCGTGGGCGGCGGAGGTCTTCGTCTGCTGGCCCGAAGGGCGATCGTTGGCACTCACGTAAGGAATCTTCGCACGCACGCGGAAGGAGCCCGGCCCCGCACGGGTGTCTCTACCTGCGCGAGGCCCCGGTTCCGCCTACTCTTCCCCGCATGGCTCCGGCTCAGGGACACTTCTCCGATCAACCCGATGGCACTGACAGCAAGGACAGTGCGGAGGGTGGTTCCGTCCCGCCCGCTTTCCGTTCGGCGGTGGACGCATTGCGCTCGGCGCGGCTCCGCCCCGAACTGGAGGTGGAGTCGACGCGGCCGCCGAAGCGGCTGGCTCCGCACGCGTACGCGCTGGAGGCGGCCGTCGTCGACGGCGAGGACGATCTCGCCGACGGCCGGCTCGTCCTGCTCCACGACCCGGCCGGGCACGAGGCCTGGCAGGGCACTTTCCGGCTGGTGACCCTCGTCCGCGCCGAGCTGGAGCCCGAGATGGCCTCCGATCCGCTGCTGCCGGAGGTGTGCTGGTCGTGGCTGACCGGGGCACTGGACGCACGCGGCCTCGGTTACGGGGAGGCGGGCGGCACGGTCACCCGGGCGGGCTCGCACTACTTCGGTTCGCTGGGGTCACGCCGTCCGGCGACACAGATCGAGATCCGGGCCTCCTGGACGCCGCGCGAGGGAACCGGCGGGGTGCCGGACACGGCGGGGCACCTGATGGCATGGGGCGACCTGCTGTGCCAGATCGCCGGCCTGCCGCCCTCGGGCCCGGCCGACGCGGCGGTGGTGACGCTGCCGCAGCGGCGCGGACCCCAGGGCCCTTAGCGGCGCGGACCGCCGGTTTCCGCAGCGGCGCGGACCCCGCACCACGTTCAGTGACGCCGCGTCAAATAAAGCACACAGACACCAGCTCTCTTTTCGTACAATCGATCGCATGTCCTATTTGCCCGAATTGTTACTCAGCAAATCGTGATCTTCTTCTAAAGGATCGGGCGTTTACTGCCGAAGAGGTCAATGACCCTTCAAGCACGGTTCGCCCCGGCTTCATCCCCGAGTCGGCCCGTCCCGCCACTCCCCAGGAGGCCTGGTGTCCGTTCTCCTCGAGCAGCCCGCAAGCCTGGTCGCCTACCGCCCGAACAAGCCGACGGCCATGGTCGTCGTGGCCGACCCGCGCGTCCGTTCCACCGTCACCCGCCATCTGTGGGCACTCGGAGTACGTGACGTCATCGAGGCGTCGTCCATCGCGGAGGCCCGCCCCCGCGTCGGCAACCCGCGCGACATCTGCGTTGCCGACGTCCATCTGCCCGACGGTTCCGGGCTGACCCTGTTGTCCGAAACCCGAGCCGCCGGCTGGCCGAACGGCCTCGCCCTCTCCGCCGCCGATGACATC
Source organism: Streptomyces brevispora (assembly GCF_007829885.1). Taxonomy (NCBI): domain Bacteria; kingdom Bacillati; phylum Actinomycetota; class Actinomycetes; order Kitasatosporales; family Streptomycetaceae; genus Streptomyces; species Streptomyces brevispora. The sequence continues at coordinate 5,376,740 of NZ_VIWW01000001.1, read as the reverse complement.
GGCGCTGTACGCAACGCCCTCGCGGGCGGCGTCAAGGGCTATGTCGTCACCGGCACCCGTACCAACATCGGCCACCCCACCCGTCCCGGCGTCGCTCCCATCGGCGCCAATGCCGCCCGTATGCACCGCCGTCCCCCCGGCACCCCGAGCCACCCGGGCGGCTACCGCGAACTGTCCGGCCGCGAGGTGGAGGTCCTCCGGCTCGTCGCCGAAGGACAGTCCAACAAGGCCATCGGCGTCTCCATGGGGCTCTCCGCCCTGACCGTCAAGAGCCACCTCGCCCGAATCGCCCGCAAGCTCGGCACCGGAGACCGTGCAGGAATGGTCGCCGTGGCCCTGCGAACGGGCATCATCCACTGAATCCACACCCCCGCCGGTGTGCAGAGATGCGGATCCGGCTGGTTTACGTGCATCGGCGCCCGTCGACGGAACGTTCCGTCGACGGGCGCCGCACATACACAGATACCCTTGACACGTGACCGACGCCCAAGAGACCGCAGCAGACACTTCACTGCGAACCACCGGGGGCGCCCCCCCGGACGACGTCGCCCCGGCGCCGATCCCCTTGCTCGAACCTCGCGAGGGCATTCCGCCGGTGGTGGCCTCCGACGACGCCCTCGCCCGGGTGATCGCGGACTTCGCCGCGGGCTCCGGCCCGGTGGCCGTCGATGCCGAGCGCGCCTCCGGCTACCGCTACGGGCAGCGCGCCTATCTCGTGCAGCTGCGCCGGGAGGGCGCGGGCAGCGCACTCATCGACCCGGTCGGCTGCCCCGACCTGTCCGGGCTGGGCGAGGCGCTGCGCGGAGCCGAGTGGATCCTGCACGCCGCGACCCAGGACCTGCCCTGTCTGCGCGAAATAGGGATGACGCCGACCGGGCTCTTCGACACCGAGCTGGCCGGACGGCTGGCAGGCTTCCCGCGGGTCGGCCTCGGCGCGATGGTCGAGAGCGTGCTCGGCTACTCGCTGGAGAAGGGCCACTCCGCCGTCGACTGGTCCACCCGCCCGCTGCCCGACCCCTGGCTGCGCTACGCGGCGCTCGACGTCGAGCTGCTGATCGACCTGCGCAACGCCCTGGAGGAGGAGCTCGACCAGCAGGGCAAGCTGGAGTGGGCCCAGGAGGAGTTCGCCGCCATCGCCGCGGCGCCGCCCGCTCCCCCGCGCCAGGACCCGTGGCGCCGCACCTCCGGGATGCACAAGGTCCGCCGCCGCCGCCAGATGGCGGTGGTACGGGAACTGTGGAACACCCGCGACGAGGTCGCCCGGCGCCGCGACATCTCGCCCGGCAAGGTGCTCGGCGACGCAGCGATCATCGAGGCCGCCCTGGCGCTCCCGGCCAGTCTCCAGGCGCTGACCGCGCTGCCCGGCTTCGGCCACCGCATGGGCCGGCGGCAGCTGGAGCAGTGGCAGGCCGCCGTCGACCGGGCGAAGGAACTGCCCGACATGGAGCTCCCGCAGCCCGGCCAGCCGCTGACGGGCCCGCCGCCGCCGCGCGCCTGGGCGGACAAGGACCCGGTCGCGGCGGCACGCCTGTCGGCCGCGCGCGCCGCGGTGTCCGAGCTCGCGGAGCGGCTGCACATGCCCCAGGAGAACCTGATCACGCCGGACACGGTGCGCCGGGTGTGCTGGGAACCGCCGAAGGATCCGACGCCGGACGCGGTCGGACACGCGCTCGCCGGATACGGCGCACGGCACTGGCAGATCGAGCAGGTGGCCCCGCTCCTGGTCCACGCGCTGGCTTCGGAGGCCTGAGAGGGCGTCGGACAGGGGCGTATTCACGCCAGGTTGCGCGGCTGCGGCCGCTCACCCTGTGTTCCATGGCTCGGACGGGCCGATTTCAAGGCCGTCCGGGCCATTTCGCGTATGTGACCTTCGCCGCTCCCGCCACAAGGGCTGGGCAGTCTGGTTACCCGCAAGTAGCATGAGGGGTGGCGGCGCGCTCCCGGGCGTGCCCCGCAGCAGTGCCATCCCGCACCCTGGAGGAGAGCCACCGTGCCTCGTACCATCCGGGACGTCGTCTTCGTCGACGGCGTCCGCACCCCGTTCGGCAAAGCGGGCCCGAAGGGCATCTACCACGAGACCCGCGCCGACGATCTCGTCGTGAAGGCCATCCGGGAGCTGCTGCGCCGCAACCCGGACCTGGACCCCGCGTTGATCGACGAGGTCGCCATCGCCGCGACCACCCAGATCGGCGACCAGGGCCTCACGCTCGGCCGCACCGCCGGGATCCTGGCCGGTCTGCCGCAGTCCGTCCCCGGTTACTCCATCGACCGCATGTGCGCGGGCGCCCTGACCGCCGTCACCTCGACGGCCGGCTCCATCGCCTTCGGCGCGTACGACGTCGTCGTCGCCGGTGGTGTCGAGCACATGGGCCGGCACCCGATGGGCGAGGGTGTGGACCCGAACCCGCGCTTCGTGTCGGAGAAGCTGGTCGACGAGTCCGCCCTGTTCATGGGCATGACCGCCGAGAACCTGCACGACCGGTACCCCACGATCACCAAGCAGCGCGCCGACGCGTACGCGGTGCGTTCGCAGGAGAAGGCCGCCAAGGCGTACGCCAACGGCAAGATCCAGCAGGACCTGGTGCCGGTCTCGGTGCGCCGCACCAACCCGGAGGCCGGTGAGACGGGCTGGGGCCTGGTCACCGCCGACGAGCCGATGCGTCCGGGCACCACGATGGAGTCCCTGGCCGGTCTGAAGACCCCGTTCCGCGCCCACGGCCGCGTGACGGCCGGTAACGCCGCGGGGCTCAACGACGGCGCCACCGCCTCGCTGCTCGCCGCCGAGGACGTCGCCCGCGAGCTGGGCCTCCCGGTCAGGATGCGCCTGGTGTCGTACGCCTTCACGGGCGTCGAGCCCGAGGTCATGGGCTACGGCCCGATCCCGGCGACGGAGAAGGCCCTCGCCAAGGCGGGCCTGTCCATCTCGGACATCGGTCTCTTCGAGATCAACGAGGCGTTCGCCGTGCAGGTGCTCGCCTTCCTGGAGCACTACGGCATCGCCGACGACGACGCGCGCGTCAACCAGTACGGCGGCGCGATCGCGTACGGCCACCCGCTGGCCTCCTCCGGCGTCCGGCTGATGACTCAGCTGGCCCGCCAGTTCGAGGAGCGGCCGGAGGTCCGCTACGGCCTGACGACCATGTGCGTCGGCTTCGGCATGGGCGCCACGGTCGTCTGGGAGAACCCGCACTTCGACGCAGCCGGAGGCAGCAAGTGAACTCCACCACCGAGCTTCTGAAGGGTGCGGCCGAGCTGTTCCCCGGCGAGGTCGTCACCCAGGCGCACGTACGCCACCTCGACCTTCCGGGCGGAGCGGGCAACTTCGCCCTCATCACCCTGGACAACGGCCTGGACCACACCAAGCCGACCACCTTCGGCCCCCAGTCGCTGGCGAACCTGAACGCCGCCGTCGACCAGGTCGAGAAGGAGGCGGCCGAGGGCACGATCACCGGCATCGGCATCACCGGCAAGCCGTTCATCTTCGCGGTCGGCGCCGACCTCAAGGGCGTCGAGCTGCTCAAGGAGCACAAGGACGCGCTGGCCATCGGCAAGGGCGGCCACGACGTCTTCCGCCGGCTCTCCGCTCTCGCGGTCCCCACGTTCGCGTACTACAACGGCGCGGCCATGGGCGGCGGTGTCGAGGTCGGTCTGCACTGCTCGTACCGCACCGTTTCCAAGGCGCTGCCCGCGTTCTCGCTGCCCGAGGTCTTCCTCGGCCTGGTCCCCGGCTGGGGCGGCTGCGCGCTGCTCCCCAACCTGATCGGCGCCGACCGCGCGGTCACGGTGATCATCGAGAACTCGCTCAACCAGAACCGTCAGCTCAAGGGCAAGCAGGTCTTCGAGCTCGGGATCGCCGACGCGCTGTTCGAGGGCGCCGACTTCCTGGAGCAGTCGCTGATCTGGACCGCGAACGTGCTGAACGGCACGGTCACCGTGGAGCGCCCCGAGATCGACCGCGGTGACGCCTGGGACCGGGCCGTCGCGCGTGGCCGGGCCATCGCCGACTCCAAGGTGCACGGCGCCGCCCCGGCCGCGTACCGCGCGCTGGAGATCATCGCCGCGGCCAAGGACGGCGACCTGGGCGCCGGTTTCGACGCCGAGGACCGGGCGCTCGCGGACCTGATCATGGGCGGCGAACTGCGCTCGGGCATCTACTCGTTCAACCTGGTCCAAAAGCGCGCCAAGCGCCCGGCCGGTGCCCCGGACAAGGCCCTGGCCCGTCCGGTCACCAAGGTCGGCGTGGTGGGCGCGGGCCTGATGGCCTCGCAGCTCGCCCTGCTCTTCCTGCGCCGTCTCGAGGTACCGGTCGTCCTGACCGACATCGACCAGGCACGCGTCGACAAGGGTGTGGGCTACGTCCACGCCGAGATCGAGAAGCTGCTCGGCAAGGGCCGCATCAACCAGGACAAGGCCAACCGTCTGACGGCCCTGGTCTCCGGTGTGCTGGACAAGGCGGAGGGCTTCTCCGACGCCGACTTCATCATCGAGGCCGTCTTCGAGGAGATCGGCGTCAAGCAGCAGGTGTTCGCGGAGGTCGAGGCGGTCGCCCCGGCGCACGCGATCCTCGCCACCAACACCTCGTCCCTCTCGGTCACCGAGATGGCGTCGAAGCTGAAGAACCCCGAGCGGGTCGTCGGCTTCCACTTCTTCAACCCGGTCGCGATCCTCCCGCTCCTGGAGATCGTCCGCGGCGAGCAGACCGACGACGCCTCGCTGGCCACGGCGTTCGGTGTCGCCCGCAAGCTGAAGAAGACCGCGGTCCTGGTGAAGGACGCCCCGGCGTTCGTCGTCAACCGGATCCTCACCCGCTTCATGGGCGAGATCCAGAACGTCATCGACGAGGGCACCCCGGTCGAGGTCGCGGAGAAGGCCATCGAGCCGTTCGGCCTGCCGATGTCCCCGCTGGTGCTCCTGGAACTGGTCGGCCCGGCGATCGGCCTGCACGTCTCCGAGACCCTGAACCGCGCCTTCCCGGACCGCTTCACGGTGTCCGCGAACCTGGCGGCCGTGGTCAAGGCAGGCAAGCGCGGCTTCTACGTCTACGACTCCGGCAAGCCGGAGCTGGACCCGGAGGTCGCCGCCCTCCTGCAGCAGGGTGACTCGGTCCTGTCCGAGGAGCAGGTCCGCGACCGCGTCCTGGACGCGGTGGCCCAGGAGATCGGCCTGATGCTGGACGAGGGCGTCGTCGCCGAGGCCCAGGACATCGACCTCTGCCTGATCACCGGCGCGGGCTGGCCCTTCCACCTGGGCGGCATCACGCCGTACCTGGACCGCGAGGGCGTCTCCGAGCGGGTCAACGGGAAGAAGTTCCTGGCGCGGGGCGTGGCGAGCGTTCCGGCATAGCACTTCGTCGCTCACCGGCCGACGGGCCGTACCGGGTGATCCGGTACGGCCCGTCGGTCTGTCGGTCTGTCGGTCTGTCGGTCTGTCGGTCTGTCATGGGTCGTTCAGCGGCTCTGTCGCGGCACGCCCCGTCGTCGCGCGGCTCTGCCGCGGCACACGCCGTCGTCGCACGGCACTGTCGCGGCACGCCCCGTCGTCGGCGTTCGCGCGAGTGCCCGGCCCGTGCGGGTCAGGTCAGAGCGCGCGCCACTCGTCGAAGCTCAGCCCCGGGCCGTCGGTCTGACGCGCCACCCTCGGTGCACCGTCCTGCCCGACGACCGCCATCACCACCCGGTCGTGAGCGTCATGGATCAGGGCCGGTGCGGTCAGGCAGGGCGCTCCGGTGTCCGACCACCACACGCCGTTGGCCTCGTCCTCGGTCACGGCGACGCCGACGAACGCCGTACCGCTGGATCCGCGATGGGCCAGCACCGTGCAGTCGAGGCCGTCGAGTTCCGCGCGGACCGCGGCATGCGTGTCGTCGCTCGGGGCACCGCCGAGGTCGATGGGTTCGCCGTCGGTGCGGTAGGCGACGACGCCGGCGGCGGGGTCGGTCCAGTAGTACGTGGCGCGCCCGGGGGACGTCTCCAGCACGGCCAGTGATCCGGGAGCGACCACACGCTTCGAGCGCTGGACGTCACCCCAGCCGCCACCGGGCTTGTCCTGCGCCCAGTGCAGGGTCTCCTTGTCCGTCGCCGCGAGGATCTCGACGTATCCGGTGCTGAGCGCGACCACTGCGGGAACCTGCTCGATCCGCCTGCAACGCAGGTCCTCCCAGCGGCGCCACCGGCCGTCGGCCCGCTCACGGCGGACCATCATGCCGCCGCGGCCGTTGCGGACGGCGATGGTGACCTCGCCCGACGGACTCACCACCACCGTGGGCGCCCCGAACCTGGCCCCGACATCGGCTTCCTTGTGCGGGTTGCCCACCGACTGCCAGGCCGAGAGCGGGCGCCCGGTCTGGTACTGGATCGCATGCACGATGTCGACGGTGACGCCGCCCTCGGCCGCGGGCCGCTCGCGGCGGCCGGCGAAGTGCACATAGGCGTCGGCGTTCTGCGCGACGGACAGATGCGTCAGTTCGGGCGCCGGGACGACATCCGACTCGCCCCATGCGGGCCCGCCGGGACGCGTCTCCGTCCAGCGGCGCAGACCACCCCCGTCGGGGACATATGCCGTGAGCCTGCCGTCCTTGCCGCGGGTGAGCCAGATCCCCCAAGGCCTCCGGGCCTCGTGGACGGCATCTGAGGTCGCGCGGGCACCCTGTCCGAGCATGAGTCTGCGATTACCTTCCAAGAACTGACATCCGACAAGTCGCGCAGTAATTCGAACCTGTTACATCGTAAGCCTCGGTACCGAGCGGATTCCCGGACGCTCCGGAGCACGATTCGCGGCCTCCGTCGCGCCGGGACGCGGATGCCCCGTCAGAGTCTCGCCACAGCCTCCGGACGTACACCCGCTCCACTGCCTATAGTGCTCAGTCATCAGGAAAACGTGGACCGGTTCCACCCCCCACCCGAGTCCCATCCCATCATCTGCGCCTTGACCAGGCCCTAAGTTGTGAGGACGCACTCAGGATGAGCCAAGACGCCATACCCACCGGCCACCCGAGCTCCGACGAGACACCCCGCCGCGGGCGCAAGCGCGTGCGGACGCGTGGCCGGCGAATACTGTGGGCCGTCCTGCTGTCGGTCCTGGTGCTCGTCATCGCCGCGGGCGGAACAGCCTACTGGCTCTACAGCCGGATCGACGGGAACATCACGGGCGTCGACATCAACAAGGCGCTCGGCGACGACCGCCCCGAGAAACTGCCCACCAGCGGACAGAATCTGCTGGTCCTCGGCTCCGACTCGCGCGCCGGGGCGGAGAACAAGGCACTGGGTGGCGGGGGCAGTGTCAGCGGGGCTCGCTCCGACACCGCGATGGTGGTGCACATCCCCGAGGGCCGCAGCCGGGCCGTCGCCGTGTCCATACCCCGCGACACCCTGGTGACCCGGCCCGAGTGCACCAAGGCCGACGGCTCCACCATGGACTCCGCGAACCGCGTGATGTTCAACTCCGTTTACTCCCAGGTCGGTCCGGCCTGCGTGGTCAAGACCGTGGAGAAGATGTCCGGGGTCCGCATCGACCACTACCTGGAGATCAACTTCGCCGGGTTCAAGGACCTCGTCGACGCCATCGGCGGCGTCACCGTCGATGTCCCCCAGGATATCCACGACAAGGCCTCCGGGCTCGACCTCACCGCCGGGCCCCACAAGCTCGACGGCACCGAGTCGCTCTCCTACGTCCGCACCCGCCATGGCATCGGCGACGGCAGCGACCTCGGACGCATCGGACTCCAGCAGCAGTTCCTGCTCGCCCTGCTCAGTGAGGTCAAGTCGCAGAACCTGCTGGGCAGTCCGACCAACGCCTACCGGTTCGCCGACTCCGCCACCAAGTCCCTCACCACCGACGAGGGTCTCGCCTCTCTCAGGTCGCTGACCGAATTCGCCCGTTCGATGAACGGCGTGGACCCGGGCTCGATGGAGACCATCATGCTTCCGGTGGCGTACGACAAGATCGACCCCAACCGCGTGGTGGCGGCCCAGCCGCAGGCCAGGACGCTCTGGAAGGCGCTCCGTGAGGACGCCACCATCCCCGAGACCGCCAAGAAGTCTCCTGCCACCGGCGGCTGACGGGTCATCACGGAGGTCGGTTTCGCAAGGGCCGGGCCCGGGACATCGACCCGGTGCCCGGATCCCCGGACCGTGCGGCCGGTCTCACCCGATGGTCTGGCTCACCCTGCTGTGCTTGCGGCCGTAGGTGAAGTAGATGACCACTCCGATGACCATCCAGATGCCGAACCGCAGCCATGTCTCCGCCGGCAGGTTGAGCATCAGCCAGGCCGACGCGGCCACCGAGGCGATCGGGAGCAGCGGGACCCACGGGGTGCGGAAGGCGCGGTGCAGCTCGGGGCGGGTGCGGCGCAGGACGATGACGCCCAGCGCGACGACCACGAAGGCGAAGAGCGTGCCGATGTTCACCAGCGTCGCGAGCTCGTCGATGCTGGTGAATCCGGCGACGATCGCGATGATCACGCCGAGCAGGATGGTCGGGCGGTACGGGGTGTGGAACCGCGGGTGCGTCTTCGAGAAGAACCGTGGGAGCAGGCCGTCACGGCTCATCGCGAAGAACACCCGGGTCTGGCCGAGGAGCAGGATCATGCAGACCACGGTGAGGCCGATGGCGGCGCCGAAGCTGATGATCCCGGCGTACACGGGGTGCCCGACGGCCTTGAAGGCGTCGGCGAGCGGGGCGTCCACCGAGAGATCGCTGTAGTGCTCCATTCCGGTGACCACGATCGATACGGCGACGTAGAGGGTCGTGCAGATGAGGAGCGAGGCCATGATGCCGCGCGGCATGTCGCGCTGCGGGAGCTTGGTCTCCTCGGCCGCCGTGGCCACCACGTCGAAGCCGATGAAGGCGAAGAAGACGATGGAGGCGGCGGTGAAGATGCCCATCACGCCGAAGTTGGTGGGGGCGTACCCGAAGATCAGCTGGACGAGCGGGGCCTGCAGGCCCGCTCCGGAGGACTGCGGCTGGGCCTCGGGGATGAAGGGCGAGTAGTTCGCGGTGTCGATGAAGAAGAGGCCGGCGATGATCACGACCAGCACCACGGCCACCTTGATGGCCACCACCACCGTCGTGACCCGGGCGGAGAGCTTCATGCCGAGCACCAGGATGACGGTCAGCACCAGGACCAGGGCGAAGGCGAGGACGTCGAAGCCGAATCCGGCGGTCGCGTCGGTGCCGGAGAGCCCGTCCGGCAGGGACCAGCCGATGTTGTCCAGCAGTGAGCGGACGTAGCCGGACCAGCCGACCGCCACCACCGCCGTGCCCAGCGCGAACTCCAGCACCAGGTCCCAGCCGATGATCCAGGCGACGAGTTCACCGAGCGAGGCGTACGAGAAGGTGTACGCGGAGCCGGCCACCGGGACGGTGGAGGCGAACTCCGCGTAGCAGAGCGCGGCCAGGGCGCAGACGACGCCCGCGACCACGAAGGCGATGGCGGTGGCGGGTCCCGCGGTCTCCTTGGCCACCTTGCCGGTGAGTACGAAGATCCCGGTCCCGATGATGACGCCCACCCCGAAGACCGTGAGGTCCAGGGCGGAGAGGGACTTCTTGAGGGCGTGCTCCGGCTCCTCCGTGTCCCGGATGGACTGTTCGACCGTCTTGGTCCGGAACAGCCCGTCCCGGCTGGGGGGCGGGTCCTGCTGCGTGCTCACCGGCGTACCTCCACGCACTCGTCGTGCACGCCATGATTCGGACCGGTTCGCCCCCGGCACGCCCCGCAGGGCGGGTTTCACGCGAATGGGCCGGTCGGACCACCCGTACAGGGTGGGCGACCGGCCCATTCGTGGCGTGGTGCGACGAATCAGTCCCGGACGGGTGCCACCACGGAGGGGCTCTCCGCGTCCGTCCCGTAGCGGCCGTCGAGCTTGGCGACCAAGCCGGTGACCTGCCGGGCGATGTCCGGTGCGGTCAGCCCGATCTCGGCCATGACCTCCTTGCGGGAGGCGTGGTCGAGGAAGACCGGCGGGATGCCGAAGTCGCGCAGCGGTACGTCGACGTCGGCGTCGCGCAGTGCCTGGGCGACGGCGGAGCCGACGCCGCCGGCCCGGCTGTTGTCCTCGACGGTGACGACGACGCGGTGCTGCGCGGCGAGCGGGGCCATGGCCTCGTCGACGGGCTTGACCCAGCGCGGGTCGACGACCGTGGTCGAGATGCCCTGGGCGTTGAGCAGATCCGCGATCTCCAGGCACATCGGGGCGAGCGCGCCGATGGAGACGAGCAGCACGTCGGGCCGGGAGGTGCCGGGCTCGCGCAGCACGTCCATGCCGCCGACCGTGCCGACGGCCTTGACCGACGGGCCGACCGCGCCCTTGGAGAAGCGGACGACCGTCGGGGCGTCGTCGACCGTGACGGCCTCGCGCAGCTGGGCGCGGACCTGGTCGGCGTCGCGCGGGGCGGCGATCCGGAGCCCCGGCACGCACTGCAGGATCGACATGTCCCACATGCCGTTGTGCGAGGCGCCGTCCGTACCGGTGACCCCGGCCCGGTCCAGTACGAAGGTCACGCCGCACTTGTGCAGGGCGACGTCCATCAGGACCTGGTCGAAGGCGCGGTTGAGGAAGGTGGCGTACACCGCGAAGACGGGGTGCAGCCCGCCGGTGGCGAGGCCCGCCGCGGAGACCGCGCCGTGCTGCTCGGCGATGCCGACGTCGTAGATCCGGTCCGGGAAGGCCTTCTCGAACTTGGTCAGGCCGACCGGCTGGAGCATGGCCGCGGTGATCGCGACGATGTCCTCGCGCTCCTTGCCGAGCTTGACCATCTCCTCGCCGAAGACGGAGGTCCAGTCGAGGCCGGCGGTGGCGACGGGCAGGCCGGTGTCGGGGTGGATCTTGCCGACGGCGTGGAAGCGGTCGGCCTCGTCGAGCAGCGCCGGGGTGTAGCCGCGGCCCTTCTCCGTGAGGCAGTGGACGATGACCGGACCGCCGAAGCGCTTGGCGCGCTGGAGTGCGGACTCCAGTGCCTCCAGGTCGTGTCCGTCGATCGGTCCGACGTACTTCAGGCCGAGGTCCTCGAACATGCCCTGCGGGGCGATGAAGTCCTTCAGGCCCTTCTTGGCGCCGTGCAGCGTCTCGTACAGCGGCCTCCCGACGACGGGGGTGCGCTCCAGGAGGTCCTTGCCGCGGGCCAGGAAGCGTTCGTAGCCGTCGGTGGTGCGCAGCGTGGCGAGGTGGTTGGCGAGACCGCCGATCGTCGGCGCGTAGGAGCGCTCGTTGTCGTTGACGACGATGACGAGGGGGCGGTCCTTGGCGGCGGCGATGTTGTTCAGCGCCTCCCAGGCCATGCCGCCGGTGAGCGCCCCGTCACCGATGACCGCGACGACGTGGTCGGGTCGTCCCAGCACCTCGTTGGCCTTGGCGAGGCCGTCGGCCCAGCCGAGCACCGTGGAGGCGTGCGAGTTCTCGATGATGTCGTGCTCGGACTCGGCACGTGAGGGGTAGCCGGAGAGGCCGCCCTTGCTCTTGAGCTTCGAGAAGTCCTGGCGGCCGGTGAGGAGCTTGTGCACATAGCTCTGATGGCCGGTGTCGAAGAGGACCTTGTCCTTCGGTGAGTCGAAGACCCGGTGCAGGGCGATGGTCAGCTCGACCACGCCCAGGTTGGGTCCGAGGTGTCCGCCGGTCTTGGAGACGGCGTCGACGAGGAAGGTCCGGATCTCGTCCGCCAGCTGGTCAAGTTGCTCCGGGCCGAGCCGGTCCAGGTCGCGCGGTCCCCTGATGTGGGTCAGCAACGGCACCCGTGCCTCCTTGCGTATGAGCCGGTCGAACTTCTTGCCGATCCGCAGAGTCTAAATGTTCCGCACGGGACGACGTCCGCCAGGGGGCGCGTTCATGTGTCACACCTTCGACGGAAAACACCGGCCGCCCCTTGCTTTTCCTGCGCGCCGTCGTACATCTGCCGCCAGGAAGCCGCGTCACCGCTGCCGACCGGGCACCCGAGGCCGTCCCGGGCGGAGCGGAAGTGTCCGACTCGACAACCGAAGGATTCGAACAAGACACGACGTCGAGCATGGCTGCGCCCGGCATCCGTGACGGATGCCGGGCGCAGTGCGGTCCCGTGCGGTCAGGCGCGACCGGCGGTCTTCTGGGTCTTGCGGGTGACGGAGTCGATGACCACCGTGGCGAGGAGCACACTGCCGGTGATCATGTACTGGACCGGCGTGGCGATGCCCTCCAGCGACAGGCCGTACTGGATCGACACGATCACCATGACGCCGAGCAGCGCGTTCCACGTGCGACCCCGGCCGCCGAAGAGGCTGGTGCCGCCGATGACGGCCGCGGCGATGACGTTCATCAGCAGGTCTCCGGTGCCGGAGCCCTGGTTGGCGGCAGCGATCTTGGAGGCCCAGAACAGGCCGCCGACCGCCGCGAACGTACCGGCGATCGCGAAGACCGAGACCCGGATCGCGGTGACGTTGATGCCGGCCCGGCGTGACGCCTCGACGCTGCCGCCGAGCGCGAAGATCTTCCGGCCGTAGGAGGTGCGGCGCAGGATGAAGTCCGTGGCCACCAGGACGACGAGGAAGAGCACCAGTGCGAGCGGCAGGCCGCGGTACTGGTTGAACATGAACGCGGCGGCGAAGGCGAACACCGCGAGCACGACGGTGCGCACCACGATGTCGACCAGCGGCCGCGCCGGTATGCCCGCGGCCTCCCGGCGGCGGGCGTCCAGGAACGCGGAGAGGAAGAATCCGACCACCGCGACGACGGCGAGGCCGTAGGCCGCGATGACGTCGGTGAAGTAGTACGTGGTCAGCTTGCCGACCACGCCGTCGCTGTCCAGGTTGATCGTGCCCGTGTCGCCGAGCAGCTGGAGCATGAGGCCGAGCCAGAACAGCAGGCCCGCCAGGGTGACGGCGAACGCGGGTGCGCCGATCCTCGCGAAGAAGAAGCCGTGCAGGGTGCCCATGGCCGCGCCGCTGGCGATCGCGATGAGGACGGCCAGCCACTCGTTCATGCCGTGGGTGACGCTGAGCACCGCGACGACGGCGCCCGAGACACCGCTGACCGAGCCGACCGAGAGATCGATCTCGCCCAGCAGCAGCACGAAGATGATGCCGATGGCCATCATGCCGGTGGCCACCATCGCGACGGCGATGTCGCTGATGTTCTTCGCCGAGAGGAATTCGGAGTTCAGGCTCTGGAAGACCACACAGATGACGATCAGGCCGATGATCACGGGGATCGAGCCGAGGTCACCCCCGCGCATCTTCCGCTTGAACTCGGTGAGGTAGCCGCCGAAACCCTGCTCGCGCACGAGGAGCCTGGGGTCGATCGCGGTCTCCGCGCCCTTGGCCGCCTCGGGGTTGACCACCGGGGCGCCGTCCGCGACGGGCGTCTTGTCGGTCTTCACTTCTGGACCTCCGCGTTGCGCGCCGCACGACGGGTCACGGCGTTTTCCGTGGCGCCGGTGATGGCGGAGATGATCTCTTCCTGCGAGGTGGTCTTCACATCGAAGACCCCGTTGTTCCGGCCCAGCCGGAGCACGGCGACCTTGTCGGCGACGGCCTTCACATCGGCCATGTTGTGGCTGATGAGGACGACCGCGTGACCCCGCTCGCGCAGCCGCTCGACGAGGTCGAGGACCTGTGCGGTCTGCTCGACGCCAAGTGCGGCGGTGGGCTCGTCGAGGATGACGAGCTTGGGCTCGCCCAGCATGGAACGGGCGATGGCCACGGTCTGGCGCTGCCCGCCGGAGAGCGAGGCGATCGGGATGCGCACGCTGGGTATGCGGATCGACAGCGTGCTGAGCAGTTCGAGGGAGCGGCGCTCCATCTCGACCTCGTCGAGGATGCCGAACTTGCGGATCTCCCGGCCGAGGTAGAGGTTGCCGACGACATCGATGTTGTCGCAGAGCGCGAGGTCCTGGTAAACGGTTGCGATGCCCAGACTCTGGGCGTCGTTCGGCTTGTTGATCGCGACCGGCCGGCCTTCCCACTCGATGACTCCGTCATCGATGGGGTGCACTCCGGCGATCGTCTTGACCAGCGTTGATTTACCGGCGCCGTTGTCACCCACCAGGGCGACCACCTCGCCGGAGTGGACCTCAAGCTCTACGTCGGTGAGCGCCTGGACGGCACCGAACCGCTTGGAGACCCCTCGCAACGCCAACACGGGCGTAGCGGACACGTGAACCATCTCCTTCGCCGCCTGACCGGCGGGGATGCCGCGCCTGGGGGAAGGCGCGGTGGTCGAGCAGAAGAGTTGGGAAGAAGTGTTCCGTCCGGCGCCCCGCCCGGTAGCGGGACAGTTGGTGGGCGAGGCGCCGGACAGGCTTCTGGAGGCAGAACCGCGGGGCCGCCGGTGAGCGGCGCGCCGGGACTACTTCAGACCGGCCGCGTCGCAGGCAGTCTTGTACTTGGCCGTGCAGATCTCTTCGAGCTTCCAGATACCGTCCTTGAGGATGGTGTCCTTGATGTTGTCCTTCGTCAGCGAGACGACCGGGACCAGCACGGTGGGAACGCCCTTCGCGCTCGCGTTGTCGATCTTCGACGTGGCGATCGAGTCGAGCTTGTCCCCCTTGGCCAGGGCCACCGCCATCTCCGCGGCGATCCGGCCCTCCTGCGGGTAGCTCTTGTAGACGCTCATGAACTGCTCACCGGTGACGATGCGCTGCACACCGGCCAGTTCGGCGTCCTGACCGGTGACCGGCGGGAGCTTGGAGAGACCGGCGGACTTGAGGGCCTGGATGATGCCGCCCGCCATGCCGTCGTTGGCCGAGTAGACGCCGGCGATCTTGTCCTTGCCGAGAGCCGTGATCGCCGCTTCCATGTTGGAGTTGGCGTTCTCGGCCTTCCACTCCTTGGTGTCGTAGCTCTTGCCGTACGTCACCTTGCCGTCGAGCACCGACTTGGCGCCCTTCTTGAAGAGCGCGGCGTTCGGGTCGGTGATGGAGCCGTTCATCATCACGATGGTGGGCTTGGACGCACTGCCCAGGGCCTCCAGCAGGGCCTTGCCCTGCACGCGGCCGACCTCTTCGTTGTCGAAGGAGGTGTAGGCGTCGATCGGGCCCTCGGCGAGGCGGTCGAAGGCGACGACGGGTATGCCCGCTTCCTTTGCCTTCTTGACACCGTTCTCGATGGCCTTGGCGTCGACGGCGTCGATGATCAGCGCGTCGACCTTGTTCGTGATCATCGTGTCGATCTGCTGCGACTGGAGCGTGGCGTCCTGCTTGGCATTGGCGTAGACCACCTTGCCCTTGCCGCCGGTGAGGTCGCTGACCCTCTTGTCGATGATCGGCTTGTCGAACTTCTCGTAGCGGGCCGTCTGGTTCTCGGGAAGGAGCAGACCGATCTTGAGTGCGTCGCCCTTCTTGCCCGAGTCCTTGGCCTTGTCGCCCGACTCCTTGGCACTGCCGCAAGCCGCGAGCGAGACGGCCATCGTGGTGGCGACGACGGCAACGGCGGCACGACGCATACGCGTGTTCATTTCGAACCTCCCTGACGAGGCCGCAGCGTTGCGGCCGAGGTGGCTGGAAGTCAACTCGGCTGCGAGGCCGACGTCAAGGAGTAAATCCTTAACGAGATGACAACGGTGCCATCCGTTATCTAAGTGAAGGCATGAGTGGCTGCGGGGAGCGTGCTCTCCAAAAGGGTTGAATCCCCCATCTCACTCAGGACGAGGGCGAGCGCGCCCAGCACCTCCGCCCGGCCGCCGAGAGCCCCGGGGAGCACCGACAACTGCCTTGCGGCGCTGGGGATGGAGTAGCGCGAGACCGAGTCGCGGATCGGCCCGAGGACCAGTTCGCCCGCCTCCGCGAGCGAACCGCCGAGGACCACCCGGCTGGGGTTGAGCAGATTGCAGAGGTTGGCCACTCCGCTGCCGATGTGCCGCCCGACGTCGCCGATCACCCGACGGCACCCCGGATCGCCCTCACGGGCCAGTTGGACCACCCGCTCCATGGTCAGATCGGGCCCGTGGCTGGGCTGGAGCAGGGGCAGCACGTACCGCGCGGCGGTGAACGTCTCCATGCAACCCCGGTTGCCACAACGGCAGACCGGGCCCGATTCGTCGAGGGTGATGTGGCCGATCTCGCCGGCCGTGCCGCCGGGGCCCCGGTAGATGTGCCCGTCGATCACCAGACCGGCGCCGACACCGCTCGCGACCTTGATGTAGGCGAGGTCCCTGACTCCGCGGCCGCTCCCCCAGACCAGCTCGCCCAGCGCCCCGAGGTTGGCGTCGTTGTCGACGTAGACCGGCACCCCGAGGCGTCCGGCCAGCTCCTCCCGGGGGTTGATGCCCGTCCAGCCCGGAAGGATCGACGTGGAACCCAGTGTGCCGGACTCGACGTCGATCGGACCGGGAACGCCGAGGCCCACCCCGATCACCTTGCCGGGACTGATCCCGGTCGTCTCGATCAGCCGGTTGACCAGCTGTTCCGCCCGTCCGAAGCCCTCGGCCGACGAGGCGTCCACGTCCAGCGGCTCGGACTCCTCGGCGAGCACCTGGTGGGCCAGGTTGCCGACCGCCACGCGCAGGTGCGTATGCCCGAAATCGACGCCGATGACGATGCCGGCGTCACCACTGAGCGAGACACTGCGGGCCCGGCGGCCGCCCGCCGAGGTGGGGGTCACCTCGACCGTGCCGCCCTCTTTCAGTTCACGAACGATATTGGAGACGGTCGCCGCGGACAGGCCCGTGCTCCTGGCGATCTCCGCCTGGGTGAGCGAACCCGCCATACGTACGGCGCGCACTACCCGCTCAAGGTTGGCGCGATGCAGAGATGTCTGCGACCCCGGAGTCTCCATCGACTCTCTCACTCCTGCCATATTCTCCAACATGTGAACTCTAAGCTGAGCGTTTTGGGGTACTCCCCGTCAAGACCTTGAGCAGTCGAAGCCTCGGATGAGCACCGGACCCTCGCACGACGACCTCTGGGTACTCCCCCGTACACAGACGAACCGCCCGCCGGCAGGGATGCCGGCGGGCGGTTCTGTTCGTTCAAGGGTCTGCGGAGACCGCGGGTGGATCTGGGCGACGCTGGAGAGGTGTTACTTCACCGCTCCCGCCGTCAGGCCTGCCACCACCTGACGCTGGAAGATGATGTAGGCCGCGAGGACCGGCAGCATCGCCATCACCAGACCGGCGAAGAGACCGGACCAGTCGCCCTTGTAGCCCTGGCCGTTGGCCAGTTCGACCAGGCCCTGGGAGAGCACCCGGTACTTCGGATCGGTGTTCAGCACCGTGGGCAGCAGGTACTGGTTCCACTGCCCGAGGAAGTTGAAGATACCGACACTGATCAGGCCGGGCTTCGCCATCGGCAGCATCACCTGGAAGAACGTCCGGGTGTGCGAGGCCCCGTCGAGCATCGCCGCCTCCGCCACCGAACTCGGCAACGTCCGGAAGAACGAGGTGAGGAAGAAGACGGTGAACGGCAGTGAGTACGCGATGTAGACCAGGATCAGTCCGTGCCGCGTGTTCAGCAGGCCCATGTTGTTCATGACGAAGAACAGCGGGACCAGCGCCAGGATGATCGGGAAGCTCATCCCGCCGATGAACATGTAGTACACGAAGCGGTTGCCCGGGAAGTCGAACCGGGCCAGCACGTACGCCGCCATCGAGCCGAGCAGCAGCGTGCCGATGAGCGAACCGCCCACCACCAGGATGGTGTTCAAGAAGTAGTCGCTCATGTGCGCCTGGCTCCAGGCACGCGACCAGTTCTCGAAGTGGAGCTTGTCCGGCAGCGCCCACGGCGTCGACAGGATCGAGTCATCGGTCTTGAACGAGGCCATGATCGCCCAGAGCAGCGGCATGACCACCAGGATCGCCCAGATGATCAGCACACCGTGCGAGAAGACGTTGAGGACCTTGCCCTCGCTGCTCTTCTCCTTGTCGCCCGGTGCGGGCGCCTTGGACACGGGGGCCGGTTCCTTCACCGTGACCACGGGAGGGGTATCAGTGGCCTTCACGTGTGCTCACCTCGTACTACTGTCGAGCCGGCCGTCGGGACCGGGCTGTCTTGCCTGCTGGGGATCCGGGCACCGCGCCCCGGGGAGCGCGGCATCAGAATTCCAGCCGCTCGCGCCGGCCCAGTCGCATCACGATGGCGGCGAACGCCATGGTGATGATGAGCAGTCCGACACCGATCGTCGTCGCGTACCCGGCCTGACCGTCACGGAAGGCCGTCTGGTAGACGTAAAGCGGCAGGACGGTGGTCGCGTAGTCGGGGCCACCGGGGCCCACGGTCATGACCTGTACGGCCGTGAACGCCTCGACCCCGAGCGCCAGGATGCCCATGTAGACCCAGCCCGACTGCACGGTGTCCCAGAGCAACGGCAGGGTGATCTTGAAGAACGTCGTGACGCGGCTGGCCCCGTCCAGGAGCGCTGCCTCGTAGAAGTCCTTCGGAATGGACGCCATTCCGGCGGAGAAGAGGACGACGAAGAACCCGACCGTCGACCAGATCAGCACCGACATCACACAGACGAGCGCCAGGCTGGGATCGCCCAGCCAGTCCGGCTGGATGGAACCGAGTCCGATTCCCTCCAGCGCCGAATTCAGCATTCCACTTCGCGGGTTGAAAGCGAACTGGAACAGCAGGGCGACGATGACGATCGAGAGAACCTGCGGGAAGAAGTAGGCGATCTTGTAGAAAGACGAGCCCCGCACGCCGGAGACCGCGGCGTTCTTGCGCCGCCGGCCTCCGACATTGAGCATGAAGGCGAAGAAGAGCGCGAGGCCCAACGTCACCAGCGGCAGCAGCAGCACGAGCAGCACGCTGTGCTGCAACGACTTCCAGAAGATGTCGTCCTTCAGCATCCTGGTGTAGTTGTCGAAGCCGACCATCTTGAAGTCGGGGCTCAGACCGGTCCAGTCCGTGAACGAATAGTAGATGGCCTGGATGAACGGCCAGATGACGAAGACCGCGTACAACACCAGCGGGACTACCAAGAATCCCACAATGAAGCGGTACTTGCCGTGCTGCATCGTTTACCGACCCCGATCTTTCCGCGGGTGCCGCCGCTGGTGACGGTTACTCACTGGTGCTTGTAGTGCTTGATGGACTGGTCCTTGGCAGCGGCGTCCGCGTAGCCCTGGATCTTCTTGATGGCCTCGGTCGGTGTCAGCCGGCCCGCCATCATCTCGCCGATGCCGGCGGTACCGATCTGCTCCTTCTGGAGCTTGCCGTACCAGTCCTGCAGGCGCGGGTTCACCACGTTGTCGCCGGCCTTCGTGAGGGCGTCGACACCGGCCTGCAGAGCGGTGGAGAGGGTCAGGCCGTCGGTGCCACCGTTGAAGGCGCTGAGGGACTTGACCTGCTTGGTGAAGTTCTTCGAGGACTCCTCGGAGAGCATGATGCGCAGCTGCTCCATGCCACCCTCGGGGTTCTTCGCCTTCGCCGGGACGACGAAGGGCTCGCCGCCGGCCGCCCAGATGGTGCCGAAGGGCAGCTTGTCGGACGAGTCCAGGCTGGACGGGGCCGAGACCATCATCTTGAAGTCCTTGGGCGTGGTCGGCGCCGCCTCGTTCTCCACCCACGAGCCGTTCGGGATGAAGAGCGCCTTGCCCTTGGTCCACTCGGTCTGCGACTGGATGTGGGTCAGACCCGGGGTGCCCTTGAGGATGTACCCCTTCTGGTACAGCTCGTAGTAGGCCTCGAAGGCCGACTTGACCGCGGGGTCCTTCCAGGCGTTCGGCTCCAGGTTGTCGATCTTGTCGAGAACCTCGCGCCCACCGATCTTGCCGATGAACGGGTAGAGCGAGAACGGCAGGTAGTAGGGGTACTTACCGGCGTAGGTCCAGCCGGCGATGCCCTTCTTCTTCGCCTTCGCGCACAGGGCGAGCATGTCGTCCCAGTTCTCGGGGTACTGGGCGTCCAGGTTGTCGAGCGCGGTCTGCGAGTACCACACGCCGTACACGGTGTACGCGTAGTTCATGATCCAGACCGGGTCGCCGTCGAACTGACCCATCTCCAGAACACCCGGGCGCAGCGTGTCGCGGACCTTCTTGCTCGGGTCGTCGATGGACGGGGCGTCCATCAGCGGCGTCAGGTCGAGCAACTGCTTCTTGCCGACGAGGACACCCATGTCCATCTGCTCGGCGCCCGAGTTGTCGATCAGGTCCGGCGGCGTGCCGCCGTTGAACCGCGGCTGCAGCTGCGACTGGATCTTCTGCGTCGCAGTGTGCTTGACCTTGGCCTTCGGGTACGCCGCGGTGTACTGCTTCTCCGCGTCGATCGCGTACTGCTCGCCGAAGCCGCCGTTGAAGATGACCACGTCGAGAGGGGCCGTCGCATTGACGCCCAGCGGGTTCTTCGCGCTGGTCTTGCCCTTCTTGACCGTTTCATCGCTGCTGGTGTCGCTGCTCGCACACGCCGACAGGAAGCTCATTGTCGGAACGGTGATCAAACCGAGGGCCGCAGACCTCTTGATCAGATCGCGACGGCCAAGGCCCTCATTCTTGTGGGCGGAGGTGGATCCCATGCTCAAGTCCTCGCCTTCTCCAGGACTCAGGCGGTGTTGTACCGGTCGCCCATCGATATTCGCCTCAGGCGAAGGGCCCCGCCACCGCGGTCAGTTGCTCTTGGGTGGTGCAGATTTCAGGCTAACCATTGCCGTGGGGGGCGTCGGGGGACCGGTCAGCCGACGCACCTGTGGCGCGTCGAGTTACCCTGCCCCCGTTGTCTCCCCTGTCGCACAGTTGAAAAAAAGTTGTGCAGACGCCGACAGGTATAGTCCACTTGCGGCCAACTGAGCAAGATCGAATGCAGGTTTGAGCGGCAGTCTTTCCCGAGTTGAGACCTCGCGGATACCTCGGCACCGCACGCCCTCCTCCGGATGTAACGATTTCCGCAATACGGTCGATTCGACTACGGGTTCCGGCCCAACACCCTTGACACCACTGGCCCCTTCCCTCCCTACTGGTTCCTGCGCACGCTTCTGACAACGTTGTCCAAGCGCACTTCCTCGGGAGGAATGGCTCGGCATGCAGCCCCGACACGGTTCTCGCAAGAGACAAAACGGTACGGCCGCGCTGATCGCGGCCTCACTGGTCCTGGTCGTGACGGCCCCCACCGCGGCCGCCGCTCAGTCGGCCGGGTCTGGAGAAAAGGGTCAAAAGCCTTTGGGTGACCGGATATTCAGTTCATCCTTCGAGGCAGACGAGAAGCAGCCGGACTGGCGCAATACCGTCGAAGAAACCCCTGATGGAAAGAAGCGGACATCGGGTATCGATGGGGGCTTCTCCGCCGGAATACCGGGCAATATCACCGACAAGGTCACAGATGTCCGCGCGAGTGAGGAGAACACCGGCGGCGGTGAGGTGAAGGAAAACCTCATCGACGGTGAATCCGGTACGAAGTGGTTGTCCTTCAAGCCCACCGCCTGGGTGGAGTTCGACCTCACCGAGCCGGTCAAGGTCGTTACGTACGCCCTGACTTCGGCCAACGACCACGACGAACGGGACCCGAAGGACTGGACCCTGCAGGGCTCCGAGGACGGCAAGAGCTGGACGGACCTGGACTCCCGGACCGGCCAGACCTTCTCCGAGCGCTTCCAGACCAAGTCGTACGACTTCGCGGCGGACAAGGCCTACCAGCACTTCCGCCTGAACATCACGAAGAACAACGGCGCCGATGACGCGACCCAGCTCGCCGACGTCCAGTTCTCCGACGGGGACACCTCGGTCCCGGCCCCCGACGACATGCGCAGCCAGGTCGACCGCGGCCCGTCCGGCTCCCCCACCGCCAAGTCCGGCGCGGGCTTCACCGGGAAGAGGGCGCTGCGGTACGCCGGCACGCACAAGGCGGACGGCCGGGCCTACTCGTACAACAAGGTCTTCGACGTCAACACGGCCGTCACCCGGGACACCGAACTCTCCTACCTGGTCTACCCCCAGATGGGTGAGACGGATCTTTCCTACCCGGCCACGCACGTCGCGGTGGACCTGGCGTTCACGGACGGCACGTACCTGAGCGAGCTGCGCGCCACCGACTCCAACGGCGGTCTGCTGACCCCGCAGGGCCAGGCCGACGCCAAGCGGCTGTACGTCAACCAGTGGAACAAGGTCGACTCGGGGATCGGCACCGTCGCGGCGGGCAAGACGATCGACCGGATCCTCGTCGCGTACGACTCCCCCAAGGGCCCGTCGAAGTTCCAGGGCTGGATCGACGACATCAAGATCGCCCCGAAGGCGCCCCCGAAGCGCAAGGCGCACCTCTCGGACTACGCCTCGACCGTCCGCGGCACCAACTCCAGCGGCGGTTTCTCCCGCGGCAACAACTTCCCCGCCACCGCGGTCCCCAACGGTTTCAACTTCTGGACCCCGGTGACCAACGCCGGCTCCACCAGTTGGCTGTACGACTACGCTCGCGGCAACAACGACGACAACCTGCCCACCCTGCAGGCCTTCAGCGCGAGCCATGAGCCAAGCCCCTGGATGGGCGACCGGCAGACCTTCCAGCTGATGCCGTCGGCCGCTTCCGGTACCCCGGACGCGTCGCGCACGGCACGCGCGCTGCCGTTCAAGCACGAGAACGAGACGGCGAGGCCCCACTACTACGGGGTGACGTTCGAGAACGGCCTCAAGGCCGAGATGACGCCGACCGATCACGCGGCGCGGATGCGGTTCACGTATCCGGGCAAGGACGCGAGCGTCGTCTTCGACAACGTCTCCAACGACGGCGGGCTCACCCTCGACCCGGGGACCAGCTCCTTCACCGGGTTCTCCGACGTGAAGAGCGGCGGCTCGACGGGGGCCACCAGGCTCTTCGTGTACGGCGTCTTCGACGCCCCCGTCACCGGCAGCGGGAAGCTCTCCGGCGGCGGTGGCGACGACGTCACGGGGTACCTCCGCTTCGACGCGGGCAAGGACCGTACCGTCAACCTGCGGCTGGCCACCTCGCTGATCAGCGTCGACCAGGCCAAGCAGAACCTGGCCGCCGAGATCCCCGCCTCGCGCTCCTTCGGCCGGGTCGAGGACAAGGCCCAGGGCGCCTGGGACGACCTGCTGGGCAAGGTGGAGGTCGAGGGCGCGTCCGCCGACCAGCTGACCACGCTGTACTCCAGCATGTACCGGCTCTACCTCTACCCGAACTCGGGCTTCGAGAAGGTCGGTGGCAAGGACAAGTACGCCTCCCCGTTCTCACCGCAGGTCGGCTCGGACACCCCGACCCACACCGGCGCCAAGATCGTCGACGGCAAGGTGTACGTCAACAACGGCTTCTGGGACACCTACCGGACGACGTGGCCGGCGTACTCCTTCCTCACGCCGAAGAAGGCCGGCGAGATGGTGGACGGCTTCGTCCAGCAGTACAAGGACGGCGGCTGGATCTCCCGCTGGTCCTCCCCCGGCTACTCGGACCTGATGACCGGCACCTCGTCGGACGTCGCGTTCGCGGACGCCTACGTCAAGGGCGTGAAGTTCGACGCGGAGGCGGCGTACGACGCGGCCCTGAAGAACGCCACGGTCGTCCCGCCGACCTCGGGCGTGGGCCGCAAGGGCATGGCGACCTCGCCCTTCGCCGGGTACGCCAACACCTCGACGCACGAGGGCCTCTCCTGGTCGCTGGAGGGCTACCTCAACGACTACGGCATCGCGCAGATGGGCCAGGCGCTCTACAAGAAGACGAAGAAGCAGCACTACAAGGACGAGTCCGAGTACTTCATGAACCGGGCCCGTAACTACGTCGAGCTGTTCGACAGCAAGGCGGGCTTCTTCCAGGGCAAGGACGCCAAGGGCGACTGGCGGCTGCCGTCCGACCGGTACGACCCGCGGGTCTGGGGCTACGACTACACGGAGACCAACGGCTGGGGCTACGCGTTCACCGCCCCGCAGGACAGCCAGGGCCTGGCCAACCTGTACGGCGGCCGGGACGGTCTGGCCAAGAAGCTGGACACGTACTTCTCCACCCCCGAGACGGCGGGCCCGGAGTTCGTCGGCTCGTACGGCGGCGTCATCCACGAGATGACGGAGGCCCGGGACGTGCGGATGGGCCAGTACGGCCACAGCAACCAGGTCGCGCACCACGTCACGTACATGTACGACGCGGCGTCGCAGCCGTACAAGGCGCAGGAGAAGGTGCGCGAGGTCCTGAGCCGGCTGTACACGGGCAGCGAGATCGGCCAGGGCTACCACGGCGACGAGGACAACGGCGAGCAGTCGGCCTGGTACCTCTTCTCCTCGCTCGGCTTCTACCCGCTGGTCATGGGCAGCGGCGAGTACGCGATCGGCTCCCCGCTGTTCACCAGGACCACGGTGCACCTGGAGAACGGCCGCACGCTGGTCGTCAAGGCGCCGAAGAACAGCACGAAGAACATCTACGTCCAGGGCCTGAAGGTCAACGGCAAGAAGTGGACGTCCACTTCGCTGCCGCACGACCTGCTGGCCAAGGGCGGAGTGCTGGACTTCGACATGGGCCCCAAGCCGTCCGCCTGGGGCACCGGCAAGGACGCCGCCCCGGTCTCCCTCACCAAGGACGACAAGGTGCCGTCGCCGAAGAAGGACGTCCTGAAGGGCGCGGGCGCCCTGTTCGACAACACCTCGGCGACCTCGGCGACCGTGTCCACGGTGGAGCTGCCGGTCCCCTCGGCGACGAACGCGGTCCAGTACACGCTGACGTCGGGCGCGGCGGCCAAGGCCCCGAGCGGCTGGGTGGTGCAGGGCTCGTCGGACGGCGCGAAGTGGAAGGACCTCGACAAGCGGTCCGGGCAGTCGTTCGCCTGGGACAAGCAGACGAGGGCCTTCACGGTAAGCGCTCCCGGTTCCTACGCGCACTACCGGCTGGTGCTCGACAGCGAGGCGACGCTCGCGGAGGTGGAGCTGATCTCCTGACCGGTTGAGCCGTACGTCCGGTCCCGTCGGGGGCGGGCCACCCGCACGCGCGGGCGGTCCGCCCCCGACGGCGTGGTGCGGGGCCCCGACGACGTCCTGGACGGTGCCGTCGCGCACCACGCGGAGGAGGCTGTGGGGCGGACGAGGACAGCGCAGAGGTATCCGGGCGGGGCCATGTGGTCCCGCCCGGCCGCGTTCCGGCTCACCGGCACGGCGGTCCGGGTCCGCGACGGGCCGCCGGGGCACTGACATCGCACGACGCCGGACCGGCCCGAACCGCGTGCGTATGCGGTGTGGTCGCAGGGCGAGCTCGTGGCCACCTCCATGGGGACCACTGTCGCCGTGAGTTCGCTGCTGCCGCGCCACACCTACACCTTCACCGTGCAGGGGTACGGCGGCGGCCACGCATCGACCCGGTCCCAGCCGGTCACCGTGACCACCGGGGCGGCACCCGCGACGAAGTCGTACTCCTCCGCCTACTTCGACCAGTGGGGGATCTACGAGAACGGGTACTACCCGAAGCAGATCGGCACCAGCGGCGCCGCGGCCGGACTCGACGTGGTCACCTACGCGTCCGAGAACGTCCACCCCACGACGCACAAGTGCTTCGAGGCGATCCAGGCGTCCGACGCGGGCAACGAGGACAACCCCAACGCCGGCGACGGCGCCGGCGCCGGCGACGCCTACGCCGACTATCAGGCCGACGTCTCGGCCGGTGACAGCGTGGACGGCAAGGCCGACGTCTACGACCGCGGCCCTCCCCAGCGGCCAGGACAAGATCAAGTACCTGGAGACGGACAAGATCGGCAACTATCTGGACTACGCCGATGTCATGACCTACGACATGCACGGCGCCTGGGACGCCACCGGGCCCACCAACCACCAGGACCCGCTGCACGACAGCCCCGGCGACCCGACCACGCCGATCGAACCGGGCAACTCCAAGTACAACCTCGACACGGCCGTCACCACCTACACCGACGGGCTCCCGGCGTACGGCAGCACCGGCGGCTTCCCCGCCTCCAAGCTGGTGCTCGGCGTCCCCTTCTGCTGGCGCGGCTGGACCGGTGTGCCGGCCGGTTCGAACTACGGGCTCTACCAGAGCGCCACCGGCCCCACCGCCGCGAAGCAGCTGAGCCAGGAATCCGGTCTCGCGGCCCGGAGGAACTCAACCCCACCGCGGCCCAGACCCACTGGGACCCGGTCACCGAGAGCTCCTGGATCCACGACGGGACCAACTTCTGGACCGGTGACACGCCCCAGGCCATCAAGGCGCGCGCCGCTTACGCCAAGAGCAAGGGACTGGCCGGGATGTTCGCCTTCTCGCTGGAGAACGACGACGCCTCGGGCACGCTGCTCAACGCGATGACCGACAGCCTCGGCTGAGATCCGCCCGCCCCGAGACCGGGGGCCGCCCGGTGATCCCGGGCGGCCCACGGCCGCTGTGCTGCTCGGCGTGCGCGCGGGCTCAGCCCACCCTGCAGCCGAGTCCGAGGCCGGGGGGCGGAGCGCCGCCCTCGGTGACGTACCCGAAGGAGGTCGATTGACCGGGGGCCAGTGAACCGTTCCAGTCCGCGTTGTGGACCATCACCGCCTGCCCCTGTGCCGTCATCGCCCCGTTCCAGAGACTGGCGACGCGCTGGCCGGCGGGCTGTGTCCAGTCCACCATCCAGCCGAGCATGGGTACGGTGCCGGAGTTGGTGACGGTCACCTCCGACTGGTAACCGCCGCTCCAGCTGCCGGTGGTGCTCCGGGTGGCGGTGCAGGCACCGGGCGGAGGATCGGTCGGGGTGGTGGTGGATCCGTCCTTGACCCCGGTCACCTCACCGTTCCCGCCGTCGAAGACCACGTCGGAGCAGGAGTAGAAGGTCTCCTGGCTGTCGGAGCGCTGCCACACCATGTAGATGATGTTGCGGCCGCTCTTGCCGGCCGGAAGCGCCCCGGACCAGGCGTAGTTGGCCTCCACCGTCCCCGGACTCCCGTTCAGCGGAGGGTGGTCGACGGTGAGGAAGGGCTTGTCCTCCATGTCGTTCCAGGTCAGCGGTCGCTTCGGATCGTAGCCGTTCTTGGTGATGTACACGTAGAACGAACCGGGGTGCGCGGCCCAGGCGTTGTACGTGAAGTCGACGGTCGCGCCCGAGGTCAGATGCGTCAGCGGCCAGTCGGCGCTGGGCGTGTTGAAGCCGGTGAAGTTGGGGTTCCCGCCACTGCACAGCTCGCCGTCCGGCACGAAGCCGCGCGTGCGGCCCGCACCGTCGGAGCGGAGCACGGAGAACCAGTTGTAGAACGGCGTGGTCCCGCTCTTCTGCGCGGCGGCCCGGCAGGCGGGGTTGACCGGCTTGATCTCCCCTGTGGTGGTGAGCGCGTCCTGCCAGCACAGGAAGGTGCGGCTGGCCGGCTTCATCGGCGTGCCGTGGGCCTCGGCCCGGCTGCCGGAGGTGACGACCAGCCCGAGGGCGGGAACGGCCGTGAGGAGGGCGAGCAGGGTGAGGAGCAGGGCTCTGCTGCGGGTACCGGCCAGGAGCCGGCCCCCGATCAGTAATCGGCGGCTCGATCGGTGGATCACGAGGTACGTCCCTTCGCTGCTGTCGTCCGGGGGGATTGGCGGAACAACGTTCGGGTCGTGCGGTGCGGTGCTGGGCCGCTCTCGCATGCTTGGGAGCGCTCCCACTGTTCGGGGAGGCTAGCGCTCCGATGCTTGGCTGTAAACGCCTCGGACCCCGTTTTCCGGTGGCCACGCTTGCGGGTGACGGTGTGCCGTTCTGGGGTACGAGGCGGACCACTGCCGCTACATGCCGCTTCCCAAGGACCTGGACCCGTACACCGATCCTCGCGCCTTCTACGGCGCCGAGTTGCGACGCCTGCGCGAGGCCGCCGGACTGTCTCAGGGCGAGTTGGGCACCCGGGTCTTCTGCTCCGGTACCTACATCGGACAGTTCGAAATGGCGGAGAGACGGCCACAGTTGGAGGTGTCGCGCGCGCTGGACGAGGTACTGGGGAGCGGCGAGCATCTTCAGCGACTGTGCCGGCTGGCACGGACATCGAAGGTGGCGGGGTACTTCGCGGACGCGGCCGAGCTGGAGAAGCAGGCCACAAGCATCAGTGAGTACGCACCGGTGTTGATGCCTGGCCTGCTGCAAACACGAGGCTACGCCGCAGCGTTGACCCGGGTGTCCAGTCGATTCATCTCCGCCGAAGCCGTGGAAGAACAGGTCAGCACACGAATGGAGCGAGCCGAGTTGCTGCGATGCGACACACCACCGGCGTTCTGGGCGATCCTGCACGAGTCCGCCCTGCGCGTCCCGGTCGGCGGTCCGGAAGTCATGGGCGATCAGCTCAATCACCTCACGGAGACTGTACGTACGCGACCGCACATCATCCTTCAGGTCCTGCCGTTCTCCGCCGGCGTGCACCCGTTCCTGAACACCATGGCCTCGTTGATGGACTTCGCCGACGGACCTCCTGTGGCCTACACGGAGAGCGCCTACACCGGACAGCTCATCGACGAACCGAGGCTGGTGGGCAGTTACCGATCGGCATACGATCTGGCCAGGGCCGTCGCTCTGTCGCCGGAGGCGTCCCTGGCCCTGGTCGAATCGGCGGCGAAGGACTATTCCAGCCATGAATACCCGACCTGACCTGATATCGGCCGCCTGGCGAAAGTCGTCGTACAGCAATGGGGACGGTGGCAGTTGCGTCGAGATAGCCGACAACCTCCCCGGCATCGTCCCCGTACGCGACAGCAAGGCCGCCCCCGAAGGACCGGCCCTCGCCTTCTCGGCGGCGCGCTGGGCGCCGTTCGTCGCGGCTGTCAGAGACGGCTCGCTCTGACGCGCAACTCCGTTCCTCCTCAGGCCCGTTCCGTGGTCTCCGGGACGGCCGTGGCCAACAGGCTCTCCGGCAGGGTCACGTTCCACGCCGTGATGACCGGCTGGCCGTGCTCCCTGCCGAGCCGGGACACCGCCCCCGTGGCGAGCTGGAAGAGCGTGCCCTCGGCGGGGGTCAGGCCGAGGTAGCGGGCGGTCAGTACACGCAGGAAGTGGGAGTGGGCGACGAGCACGATGTCCTCGTTCCCGGCCCGTTCGGCCGCTTCCCGGACCTCGGCCAGTACCCGGTCGGCCCGCTCTCCGACCTCCGCGGGGGTCTCGCCTGGGTGCGCCTCGGGGCCGGCGGTGACGCCGTCGGTCCAGAGGTTCCAGCCGGGGCGGGTGAGGTGGATGTCGTGGGTGGTGATGCCCTCGTAGCCGCCGTAGTCCCATTCGCGCAGTTCGGGGGTGATCCTGGGCGCGGCGAGCCCGGCGAGTTCGGCCGTGCGTCGGGCCCGTACCGAAGGGCTGACCAGGGTGAGGGCGATGTCGCGGTCGGCGAGCAGGGGCGCGAGGGCACGGGCCTGACGTTCGCCGAGGGGCGTCAGGGGCAGGTCGGTGTGGCTCGTGTGCTGTCCGTTGCGGGACCACTCGGTCTCGCCGTGCCGGATCAGGATCAACTCGCCCATGGAATCCTTCGCTCTCTGTGCCGTTCCCGCTCACGGAAGCCGCCGGGCGGAACCGGGCCGCTTCACGCGCTGTCAAGGGTGCTAATCCGCTGCTCCACGATCGCATTCCGGCCGTGACGAGGGCGGCGGCGCGCCCGGAGACACCCGGATACGGCTGCGCCCGGGGCCGGTCGGTCCCGGCCGGTCGGCCAGGCGGTTCGTCCGCGCACCCCGCCCGACCTGAGCGGATCCCGTAACACCCCCATATCCGGGCGAAGATGTCGCGGTGGCCTCCCTTCGCCAAACCCTTGGACACGTGAGGGACTCGTGAAAGGATCACCCTCAATTCCGTGGTGTGTCCCCGTATCCCGCGGCGCGTCACGCCTCGTCCCACCACCCATGGAGAACACACGTGGCCAAGACTTCTGGCCGTCGGCCCGGACGGGCTGCCACCCGTCTCGCCGCCGCCGCGATATCCGCGGCCCTCGTCGGTACCGGTAGCGCGGCGTTCGCCGCGGAACCGGGTGACGCGCCCATGTTCGGCATCGCCGGTCTGGACAGCGCGGGCACCTCTTACTACTACACCCCGTCCGGCAACGGCGGCCTCGAGCAGCGTGTCCAGCTCGACACCGGCTGGAAGAACGTCAAGTTCCTCGGCCGGGTCGACAACAACGCCGACAGCGTCGCGGACGGCCGCTGGCAGCTCAGCACCAACGGCGACATCCACTACTACGCCAACGACAACTCCGCGGCGAAGAAGATCGGCTACGGCTGGAACATCTACAACAAGCTGGTCTCCCCCGGCACCCTCGGCGGCGCCGCCGCAGGGGACATCCTCGCCCGCGACACCAAGGGCGACCTCTACCTCTACCTGGGGTACGGCGACGGCACGGTCACCAAGCGCATCAAGGTCGGCTACGGCTGGGACATCTACAGCGAGATCGCCGGCAACGGCGACCTGAACGGCGACGGCAAGAACGACCTCGTCGC
The DNA here is from genome assembly GCF_007829885.1 of Streptomyces brevispora. Taxonomy (NCBI): domain Bacteria; kingdom Bacillati; phylum Actinomycetota; class Actinomycetes; order Kitasatosporales; family Streptomycetaceae; genus Streptomyces; species Streptomyces brevispora. Next base: position 5,346,518 of record NZ_VIWW01000001.1, on the reverse strand, counting down.
CCGCGACAAGTCCGGCGTCCTGTGGCTGTACAAGGGCACCGGCAACCAGAAGGCGCCGTACGCCAAGCGCACCAAGATCGGCAGCGGCTGGAACCAGTACAACACCATTTTCGCCCCCGGTGACATCAACCTGGACGGCATCACTGACCTGGTCGCCCGGAACGCCAAGGGTGAGCTCTACCTGTACGCGGGCACCGGCAAAGCCGCCGCCCCGTACAAGCCCAAGGCGATCATCGGAACGTCGGGCTGGAACACCTACCGCCTGTTCTTCTGATCAAAAAGGCAGGTTTCGCACCCGAAGTCGTGACACGATTCGGCTGAATCGGTGGCCCGCCGTCAACTCGCGGCGGGCCACGCCCGATCACGATCCATGGAGTACTTCGTGGCCAAAACCTCTGGGCGCAACCACAAACGCACAGCCGTTCGCGCGGCAGCCGCGGCGCTCACCGCCGCCCTCGTCGCCACCGGCACCTCCGCCGTGGCCGCAGACACCCCGCAGCCGTCGCTCAGCGCGGCAAAGCAGCCGTCCGCGGCGGCGGCGACGGCGACCGCTGTCGCCGCGTCCAACTTCGCCCTGTTCGGAGTCAACTCCTCGGGGACCGCGTACGCGTACAGGTCGAACCACAAGGGCGGGCTCACCGCCCGCAGCCTCAACGGTTCGGGCTGGACGGGCGTCAACGCCATGCTCCAGGTCGCCAACACGCAGAAGCCCGACGGCGACAGCGACGGCATCTGGTTCCGCGAGTCCAACGGGAACCTCGGCTTCCTGAAGTTCGACAGCGAGACGCCGGTCAAGGCCGGTTACGGCTGGAACATCTACAACAAGCTGGTCTCCCCGGGCAACATCGGCGGCGCCGCCGCAGGGGACATCCTCGCCCGCGACGCCAAGGGCGACCTCTACGTCTACCTCGGCTACGGCACAGGCAAGGTGACGGGCCGTATCAAGGTGGGCTACGGCTGGGACATCTACAGCGAGATCGCCGGCAACGGCGACCTGGACGGCGACGGCAAGAACGACATCGTCGCCCGCGACAAGTCCGGCGTCCTGTGGCTGTACAAGGGCACCGGCAACCAGAAGGCGCCGTTCGCCAAGCGCACCAAGATCGGCAGCGGCTGGAACCAGTTCAACCGACTGGTCTCCACGGGTGACATCACCGAGGACGGCCGTACCGACCTCCTCGCCCGCGACAGCGCCGGCGCTCTGTGGCTGTACAGGGGCACCGGCGTCGCCGCCGCCCCGTTCGCGGCCAAGGTGAAGATCGGCACGAGCGGCTGGAACAGCTACAAGTTCCTCTTCTGAGCCGAGCGCTGATCCCTTCCGGAGCATGAGAGAGGGCCGCACCCCCGTCACCGGGGATGCGGCCCTCTCGCCGTACTGCCGCTGATCCCTACTTGCGGATCAGGCTGCGGAGCACGTACTGCAGGATGCCGCCGTTGCGGTAGTAGTCCGCCTCACCGGGGGTGTCGATGCGGACGACGCCGTCGAACTCCACACCGGTGTCGGTGGTGACCTTGACGGTGCGCGGGGTGGTGCCGTTGTTCAGCTCGGTCACGCCGGTGAAGGAGAAGGTCTCCTCGCCGGTGAGGCCGAGGGACTGGGCGGTCGCACCCGCCGGGAACTGGAGCGGGAGGACGCCCATGCCGATGAGGTTCGAGCGGTGGATGCGCTCGTAGGACTCGGCGATGACGGCCTTGACGCCCAGGAGGGCGGTGCCCTTGGCCGCCCAGTCACGGGACGAGCCGGAGCCGTACTCCTTGCCCGCCAGGATGACGAGCGGGGTGCCGGCGGCCTGGTAGTTCTGCGAGGCGTCGTAGATGAACGACACCGGCGCGTCGGCCTGGGTGAAGTCGCGGGTGAAGCCGCCCTCGGTGCCCGGCGCGATCTGGTTGCGCAGGCGGATGTTGGCGAACGTGCCGCGGATCATGACCTCGTGGTTGCCACGGCGCGAGCCGTAGGAGTTGAAGTCACGGCGGTCGATGCCGTGCTCCGTGAGGTACTTGCCGGCCGGGGTGTCGGCCTTGATCGCACCGGCCGGGGAGATGTGGTCGGTGGTGACCGAGTCGCCGAGCTTCGCGAGGACGCGGGCACCGGTGATGTCCTCGACCGGGGTCGTCTCCATCGTCATGCCCTCGAAGTACGGGGGCTTGCGCACGTAGGTGGACTCGGAGTCCCACTCGAACGTGTTGCCGGTGGGGATCGAGAGCGCCTGCCACTGGGCGTCGCCCGCGAAGACGTCCCGGTAGGACTTGTTGAACATGTCCTCGCCGATGGAGTTGGCGACGACGTCGTTGACCTCGGCCTCGGTCGGCCAGATGTCGGCGAGGTAGACCGGCTTGCCGTCCTGGTCGGTGCCCAGGGCGTCCTTGGTGATGTCGACCTTCATCGAACCGGCGATGGCGTACGCGACGACCAGCGGCGGGGACGCCAGGTAGTTCATCTTGACGTCCGGGTTGATCCGGCCCTCGAAGTTACGGTTGCCGGAGAGCACCGAGGTCACGGCCAGGTCGTGCTCGTTGACCGCCTTGGAGACCTCTTCCGGCAGCGGGCCGGAGTTGCCGATGCAGGTGGTGCAGCCGTAGCCGACGAGGTTGAAACCGACCTTGTCGAGGTACGGGGTCAGGCCCGCCTTGTCGAAGTAGTCGGTGACGACCTTCGAACCCGGGGCGAGGGTGGTCTTGACCCACGGCTTGCGGGTCAGCCCCTTCTCGACGGCCTTCTTCGCGACGAGCGCCGCGGAGACCATCACGTACGGGTTCGAGGTGTTGGTGCAGGAGGTGATCGCGGCGACGGTGACGGCGCCGTGGTCGAGCTCGTACGAGGTGCCGTCGGGGGCGGTCACGGTGACCGGGTTCGACGGGACGCCGTTGCTGGCGGCCGGGGAGTCGGAGGCCGGGAAGGACTCCTTGCCCGCCTCTTCGTCGTCCGAGACGTAGTTGCGCACGTCCTGGGCGAACTGCGCCTTGGCGTTCGCGAGGACGATGCGGTCCTGCGGGCGCTTCGGGCCGGCGATGGAGGGGACGACCGTGGAGAGGTCGAGCTCCAGCTTCTCGGAGAAGTCCGGCTCGGCGGCCGGGTCGAGCCAGAGGCCCTGCTCCTTGGCGTACGCCTCGACGAGCGCGACCTGCTGGGCGTCGCGGCCGGTCAGGCGCAGGTACTTCAGCGTCTCGTCGTCGATCGGGAAGATCGCGGCGGTGGAGCCGAATTCCGGCGACATGTTGCCGATGGTGGCGCGGTTCGCGAGCGAGGTGGCGGCGACGCCCTCACCGTAGAACTCGACGAACTTGCCGACGACACCGTGCTTGCGGAGCATCTCGGTGATGGTCAGCACGAGGTCGGTGGCGGTGGTGCCGGCCGGGAGCTCACCGGTCAGCTTGAAGCCGACGACGCGCGGGATGAGCATGGAGACCGGCTGGCCGAGCATCGCGGCCTCGGCCTCGATGCCGCCGACGCCCCAGCCCAGCACGCCGAGGCCGTTGACCATGGTGGTGTGCGAGTCGGTGCCGACGAGGGTGTCGGGGTACGCCTGGCCACCCCGGACCATGACCGTACGGGCCAGGTGCTCGATGTTGACCTGGTGGACGATGCCGGTGCCCGGGGGGACGACCTTGAACTCGTCGAAGGCGGTCTGGCCCCAGCGCAGGAACTGGTAGCGCTCCTTGTTGCGGCCGTACTCCAACTCGACGTTCTGCGCGAACGCGTCGTTGGTGCCGAACTTGTCGGCGATGACGGAGTGGTCGATGACCAGCTCGGCCGGGGCGAGGGGGTTGATCTTCGCCGGGTCGCCGCCGAGCTCCTTGACGGCCTCACGCATGGTGGCGAGGTCCACGACACAGGGCACGCCGGTGAAGTCCTGCATGATCACGCGGGCCGGCGTGAACTGGATCTCCTGGCTGGGCTGAGCCTGGGAGTCCCAGCCGCCGAGCGCCCGGATGTGGTCGGCGGTGATGTTCGCGCCGTCCTCCGTGCGGAGCAGGTTCTCCAGCAGCACCTTCAGGCTGTAAGGGAGGCGCGCGGAGCCCTCGACCTTGTCCAGCTTGAAGATCTCGTACGACTCGTCGCCCACGCGCAGCGTGCTGCGGGCGTCGAAGCTGTTCGCCGACACGACAGTCTCCTTCATCAATGTGCGCGTAACTCCGCGCCGCGCCTCACCACGGCGGGCGCCGCGTGGTGCCGCCTTCAGCCACCCGACCATCCGCTAAGGTAAGGCTTAGTTAGGTAGCCCTTACCTCGTGGCGGCCCGCTGTGCGCCTTCGGCATATATCTCGATGTCGAGATAACTCTAGTACATCGCCGGGGAAGGGTCATGCCAGGGCTCCCTGACCGCCGCCATCCAATCGAGGCGTTCGACAGCCAACCCAGTCGTTTCGGCTTCCTTGCCAGCGAACCCAGTCGTACGAGGTGACGCACTGGGGGCACTGGGTCCCGACCTCGTTCCAAGCGCTGCCGTGAGAAGACCCACCGACGCCGCGCGCAGGACGACAAGCGCCGGGCGACTAGCAGTGATAGCCGTCAGGACACGCAGCGAGCAGTACGCCGAAGACCCAGAAGAAGAGGATCGGCACGCTGGACATCGCTCCCATCATGGCGAAGCGCCGGCGAGCCTGCCGTCGACGCCCGATGAGCGCCACCACGAACCCCACCGCCGGCGCGACCACCGCACTACCCAGAGCAGCCAACCCGAATATCCTGCCGAACTCCTCCCGCACCGCCGGAAACCCCATCGCAAGAGCGATGACAGGAGTCAGCCAGATCAGGGAAGCAGCCACCCACCACCACGACAACCCCGTGATCACCCGATCCACCCCAGAAGGCATCCGGCGATCAGGCAGCACATCGCCGGAACGCGGGTCCGGACCGACCCTGAGAGATGACATGCCCAAATCATAGGTAGTCCTCCGGCCCAGCAGCACTTATCGGCGGAGGTTGCGCCGGGGTCTTTGACACTCAACTTAATCCGCCAAGGTCACGCGGCACCTCAACGACTGACTTCGCCGGCAAAGGACACCTGACCGCACGCGCCCAATCGAGGCGTTTGCTCACCGAACCCAGTCGTTTCGCCCTCCGCCCCAGTGAACCCGGTGAACTCCACGACCTGGGCGAGGACAACGAGTCCGCCGTGACCAAGGGCCTCGGGCACACGGGACGCATCGTCAGCGCGGCGGCCTTCCTCCTGGCGGTGAGCTTCTTCGCCTTCGGGACGGCCGAGCTCAGCTTCATGCAGCTGTTCGGCCTGGGCAGCGGCCTCGCCATCCTCATCGACGACGTCGCGGTACGCGGCATCCTGCTGCCCGCCGCGATGCGTCTGCTCGGCCGGTCGGCCTGGTACGCGCCCGGCTTCCTGCGCACGTTCCACGCGCGGTTCGGCCTCAGCGAGGGCGGCCCCGCGCCCGAACCGGCAGCCGCCGCAGCCGCCCCGGTCACACCCCGCGGATGTGCCCGCCTCCCCCACCGGAGGCGGGCACGTTGGCGCAGCATCCGGACCGGGTCGGGGCGGATGCCGCCGGGCATGGTGGACTTCGAGCCTGGCGGACGGATCAGGTCCGACGGACGGATCAGGTCCGGCAAACGGATCAGGCCCGGCAGACGGATCAGGTCCGGCGGCGGAGAGACGCAGGCGGAGAGAGACGGTGGGCGGCGCATGACCGAGCAAGGCAAGGACCACGGATATCTGCTGGACAACCAGCAGTCGGAGGCGGGAATCCGGTTCGGCGCGCTGGCCGAGCTGTTCGATCCGGTGACGTTCCGGCACATCGACCGGATCGGCATCACCGAGGGCATGCGGTGCTGGGAGGTCGGAGCGGGCGGCCCCTCCGTTCCCGCAGGTCTCGCCGAACGGGTCGGCGCCACCGGGCAGGTCGTCTGCACCGATATCGACGTGTCCTGGGCCCGGGACGCCGCCTCCGACGTCGTCGAAGTCCTGCGCCACGACGTCGCGGCCGATCCTCCGCCGCCGGGTGGTTTCGACCTGGTGCACGCCCGGCTGGTCCTGGTGCACGTCGTCGACCGCGCCGAGGCCCTGCACCGCATGGTCCAGGCGCTGCGCCCCGGTGGTGTGCTGCTCCTGGAGGACGCCGATCCGGGGCTGCAGCCTCTGCTGTGCCCGGACGAGTCGGGCCCCGAGCAGCGGCTCGCCAACCGTCTGCGGTCCGGGTTCCGGGAACTCATGGCGTCGCGCGGCGCCGATCTCTCGTACGGCCGGACGCTGCCCCGGCGGCTGCGCGAGGCCGGCCTGCTCGACGTCCGGGCGGACGCCTACTTCCCGATCACCTCGCCGGCCTGCACCGTTCTTGAGGCTGCGACCGTCCGGCAGATCCGTGGCCGGCTCGTGGCCGCGGGGATCGCGACCGACGAGGACATCGACCGCCACCTGGCGAACGTCGCCACCGGAGACCTCGATCTGGCGACGGCCCCGATGATCTCCGCCTGGGGCCGGCGGCCGTAACCGGCCGGGAGGCTTCGGCCGGGGTGTGGTGTGCCCAGGAGGGCGCGGCGGACCGCGTGACGGACGGCGTGACGGACGGCCGGATCGGTCGGGGTTCGAGGAGGGCGGGTCACGGGACCGCGCCTAACCTGATCGCCATGGACATCACCATTCACACGAGCGCCCTCCCGCACAACGACCCGGACGCGTCCCTCGCCTTCTACCGCGACGCCCTCGGCTTCGAGGTCCGCAGTGACGTCGGACAGGGCAGGATGCGCTGGATCACGGTCGGCCCGGCGGGCCAGCCCGACACGTCCATCCTCCTGGCGCCCCCGGCCGCCGACCCCGGGGTCACCGAGGACGAACGCCGCACCATCACCGAGATGATGGCCAAGGGCACCTACGGCTGGATCCTGCTGGCCACCCGGGACCTCGACGGAACCTTCCAGAAGGTGCAGGCGGGCGACGCCGAGGTCGTCCAGGAGCCGACCGAGCAGCCGTACGGAATCCGCGACTGCGCCTTCCGCGATCCCGCGGGCAACATGGTCCGCATCCAGGAGCTCCGCTGAGCCGTCCGGCCTTCAGCAGCGGTCGGCAGCCATCGGTCGCCGTCGGCAAATCGTGGACAGCCATCGGTATGCGGCGGCAGCCGCAGGCAGTCGACGACATAAAGGGGAGTTCACTCTTGTGCCACCCTGCGCGGGCCCGCGTCCAGGAGCAGCGCCTGCGCGAACTGGCGCTGCTGCGCCGGGTCCGCGACCGGATCGACCGGGAGTACGCGCAGCCACTGAACGTCGAGGCGCTCGCCCGCAGCCTGAACATGTCCGCCGGGCACCTCAGCCGCCAGTTCCGGCTGGCGTACGGCGCGGCGACGGACGCGTACCTGATGACGCGTCGTGTCGAGCGGGCGTCGGCGCTGCTGCTCCGTGACGACTGCGTCTGCGGGCCTCGGAGCCGCCCACGTCCGGCTTCCTCAGCCTCGGGACTGGTGGGCTCGCATGTTGAGGTGTCGCGTATTCGGGGATAGGTTTCCGGGCTCCGTCACTCTGCGTCGGTCACTCATGCGGGGCCCTGAGGTCCGTGTTGAAGGCGACGGTGGCATGATCCGGGCCGTGGATCAGCTTTCGTACTCGGCTGCATGGCTGTCACGGTGGCGTGACGAGATCACGGATGCGGTGAACTCCATGGTCTTGATGTTCGACGAGACGAGCGGCTATGAGCCGGGCACGAGCGGTCATGCCGGTAGGCACACCGGCAGGCGGTGCAGTACAACCCCGCGTCCAGGGCCTGACCGCACCGGCACACCCAGCCCATGTGGCGGCCTGGGTCGCCGATGCCCTCGCCCGCTGTCCCTGATCGTCGGATCGCCCCGCTCGTCGGGCTCGACCAACGCAAGCAGAGCCGGCCGCAGCCCCGGATCAAGGTCCGCTGCCCTCTTCCGGCCACCAACAGGACGGCGGAGCCGCCCCAACAGAACTTGCCCGACTCCAGTTCGGCCACTCCGCGCGAGACCGTGCCCACCCCGAACCCGGCCGCGGCAACGACGAAACTAATCCCACCATGCCCCGGCGACAGTGCTTCCGCCCCTATGGCCAGCCGACGCTGACGCTCATCGAGATGTGGCAACAACACCTGGAACTTCGCCGCCAGGACGTCCTCGGTCCCCTCCGGTCTCCCCATACCAGAACCACGAGACCCACAGTTGGAAGCCACAACTTGATTCCCGGCAAGCCCTGACAGGCTCTCCCGCGATTGGTCGTGAGGCGTGTTGGCCTGGTTCCTGAGGCAGGGGCCCGATACGCGGAGCCGCGCTAGTAATAGCCCTTCGTGCCGTCGAGCAACTCTCGGACGATGTCCGCGTGCCCCGCGTGCCGCCCCGTCTCCTCAACGAGGTGGATCAGCATCCAGCGGAGGTTGGCGCTGCCAGAACGGAAGCCGGGGTGTCGGCCGACATCGTCCAGGGAGGCCGCAGCGACGATCTCGTTACTGCGGGCGCACTGGGCCTCGTACTCCGCGAGGAGCTCGGCGAGGGGGCGGCCGTCGGTGCGCCAGTCGGCGTCCTCGCTCGACTCGTCGAACGACGGGTTCTGCTTCTCGTCGCCGCCGAGGAACAGCACCTCCAGCCACATGTGCTCGGTCCAGCGCATATGGGAGATGAGACCGGCCATCGTCATGACCGGTGAGGTCGGGATGACCGGGCGGTGTGCGTCCTCGTCGCTCAACCCCTCGCATTTCCAGCGCAGGATCTGCCGCTGCAGGTCCAGCCAGCCGATGAGCGCGGTGCGTTCGTCCGCTTGGAGCGGGGGACGTTCCAGTTCCGATGTCATGCCGGCGCACGTTACCGGGGCGGTCGGGAGGGGACACCTGGATTTACGGGCCCTTCCGCGATTGATGATCTGCGTCACGGTTGGGACATCGGGGTGTCGTTGCGAGTGGACGGGCCTTGCGCTGGGCCGGAACCGCGGGGACGCCCTGGCCACCGCCGAGCGGCCGGCAGCGGGCGAGGAGTTGGCGGTACGCGGCGGGGAAGGCGCTGACGCGCGGGGTGCAGCCCTGGCCGCGCCGTACGGTCGCCCCGCGGTCGAGGGCGGTCCGCTCGGCGGGCTCCAGTTCGGCGGTACGGAGGAAGTCGGCGACCTTGCCGGGCATGGCGAGGGTGACCGGCAGCTCCGGGGCCGGGGCGTCCCCTGCTCGACGGCGGTGTGGTCGGGCATGAGGTCGGCGACGGCAGTCCGGATCGCGCCGCGACTGACACCGTGGTCGCGGGCGAGGGCAGCGATGGAGCGGCCTGCGAGGCAGGCGGTGCGTACGGTGTCGGTCTTCGCGGCCGGGACGGCCGGGCGGCGGCCGCCCCTGCTGCCCTTGGCCTCGGCGGCGCGCGGTCCGTCGTAGGTCAGCTCTCGTTTGAGCGGCCCCTGCTGCTCTCGGGTACGCCGCGCATCCGTTCAGATGGTCGGGGGTAGGCTCGCCCCATGTCCGCTTCGTCCGTTATGTCGACCCCTTCCCTCCCGCATGGGATTGATGTCGCCTCGCGCTACCTGGATCTTGCCGGCGTCTTCTCGTGCGCGCTGCTGGGCGGTGCCGTGGCCCGGAGTGTGGGCCTGGACCTGTTCGGGTTCCTGGCGGTCGGCATCATCTCCGGTCTGGGCGGCGGTGTGATCAGGGACGTGCTGCTGCAGCACGGCACGCCGGTCGCGCTGACGGACTACGCCTACCTGGTGACCGCCGTCGCCGGTTCCGTGGTCGTCTTCCTCATCAAGATCAGTGAGGAGTCCTGGAACCGGCTGTTCACCGCACTCGACGCTGCGGTCATCGGATTCTGGGCGGTCGCCGGCGCCAACAAGACGCTGGCAGTCGGACTGGGCTGGCTCCCGGCCGTCCTCTTGGGAACAGTGACCGCTGTCGGCGGCGGCGCCTTGCGCGACGTCATCCTCGGCCGGGTGCCTGCCGTCTTCGGCCGCAACGGCCTCTATGCCACCGTCGCCATCGCGGTCGCTGGAGTCATGGTGACCTGCTCCTACCTCGGCGTCCCCCAGGTCGGTATCGGCCTCGGCATCGCCGTGGCGCTGGCCTTCCGGCTCACCGCCGTGCACTACGACTGGAACCTGCCCAACGGGCTGGACTGGCAGCCCCAGTCCAAAGTGGCCTCGACGTTGCGGCGGCACCGCACCAACCCCGCCAACACCAGAAACGGGGACGAAGGACAGTCCCGACCTCCCAAGGAGCCAACATGACCGAAAGTGCCCAGATCGTACTGGCCGGTCTTGATGCCATCCGTTCCGACCTCGAGGATCTCTACCAGGACCTGCACAGACACCCCGAACTCGGCCTGCGCGAGCAGCGCACCGCGCACAAGGCGTCGGACGCCTTGCGGGCCTTCGGCTACGAAGTCACCGCCGGCATCGGCGGCACCGGCGTGATCGGGGTCCTGGCCAACGGCGACGGTCCGACCGTCATGGCCCGTGCCGACATGGACGCCTTGCCGGTGCGGGAACAGACCGGCCTGCCCTACGCCTCCACCGCGACCGTGACCGGTCCGGACGGCACCGAGCAGCCGGTCATGCACGCCTGCGGACACGATGTGCACGTGACCTGCCTGATCGGCTGTGCACGGCTGATGGCTCAGGCGAAGGACGTCTGGCGGGGTACTTTCGTGGCGCTCTTCCAGCCCTCGGAGGAGAACGGCGACGGCGCCGACGCCATGATCGACGACGGTCTGACGTCCCGCTCGCCCAGGCCCGACGTGGTACTCGCCCAGCACGTCCTGCCCTATCCGGCCGGCTACGTCGGCACCCGCCCCGGGTCGTTCCTGTCGGCCGCGGACAGCCTGGCCATCACCGTCCACGGACGAGGGGCACACGGCTCCATGCCCCAGGCTGCGGTGGACCCGGTGGTGATGGCCGCGATGATCGTCGTACGCCTGCAGACCATCGTCTCGCGCGAAGTGGCCGCCACGACTCCCGCCGTGATCACCGTGGGCAGCATCCACGCCGGTTCCGGCCCCAACATCATCCCCGACAGCGCCGTCATCCAGCTCAACGTGCGCACCTACGACGACGAGACGCGCACCCAGGTACTGAAAGCGATCGAACGGATCGTCACGGCCGAGTGTGAGGCGTCCCGCTCGCCGAAGGCGCCCGAGATCAAGCGGATCAGCTCCTTTCCGCCCACCGTCAACGACGAGGTCCCCACCCGGCGCGTCGCCGAGGCGTTCGCCGCCCACTTCGGCGACAGCGCGCACACCATCGACCTCCAGACCGCCAGCGAGGACATGAGCGAGATCCCCAAGGCGTTCGGCGTGCCGTTCACCTACTGGGGCATCGGCGGCATCGACCCCGACCGGTACGCCGAAGCCTCCAGGAACGGCACGCTCGCCCAGAACATCCCGGTCAACCACAGTCCCACGTTCGCTCCCGTCATCCAGCCCACCCTGGACACCGGCGTCAGCGCCCTGGCCGTAGCCGCACTCGCCTGGCTGGGAACATGACATGAACCCCGCCGTCTCCGGCCCGCTGCCGTGAGGGCGAGGCGGACGACGATCCGCGTCGGAGCGAGGCCGCGGATCGGCACGGTCGTGTGCGTGCGGCTGATTCCGCGTCTGCTTCCGGCTCCCGGTGCCCGCTCCCGCGCAGGCCAGGAGCAGGGCCGCGCACTGAAGATACGCCTACGCGGAGGTCCGGCGCCGGACCAGTTCCTTGCCCTCCTCCGGCAGCGCGTCGGCGGCCAGCAGTCGCGGCAGCAGGTCACCTTCCACGGTCATGGCCCGGAAGACGAGCGCGACGGTCACGTCGTGATCCGGCCGGTGCATGATCTCGACCGGGTCGCCGGCCCGGATGTCGCCGGGCTCGATCACGCGCAGATACGCCCCGGGTAGCGCGGCCCGCGTGAACCGCTTGATCCAGCCGTCACGCCCCAGCCAGCCCTGGAACGTCCCGCAGGGGATCCGCGCGCAGGACACCTCCAGCAGGACATCCGGCCCGATCCGCCAACGCTCACCGATCAGGGCGGCGTTGACGTCCAGCCCCAGGGTCGTGAGGTTCTCCCCGAAGGCCCCGTTCGCGAGCGGCCGGCCCAACTCGGCCCCCCAGTCGTCCAGATCCTCGCGGGCGTAGGCGTAGACGGCCTGATCCGCACCGCCGTGGTGCTTCACGTCGTAGACCCGGTCACCGGCGAGGCCGACCGCACCGGTGCCCTTGGGGCCGGGGGCGGTGACGGCGACCGGCCCGTCGACGGGCCGCTTGTCGATACCGGTCGAGCTCAGCCCCTTCCAGGGGTTGGGACGGGGGCAACCGATATTGACGGAAAGCAGCTTCATGCCGGGGACCATACGATCACCTGCACGCTCGGGCGACACATTTTCCCCGCCGCCCGGCGCCGACACCCTGCGGTCCGGCGCCGGCGCCCGGCACCGATGGACGCGCTCCACATGCCGAGCACGTACGGCGGGAGGAGCATGGAGGCGGGCAGCGTGCCCACGGGCAGCCGCGCCCCCTGCGCCACGGCTCTGCGCCCGCCCGTCACCCGAATGCCCTACCCCGACAGCAGGCTCATCTCATATTTGAGATAGCCTTTCAGCATGTCAGACGACTACCTCGTACGCATCGGCAAGCTTATCCGTGACGCCCGTCAGCACAGGGGCTGGACGCAGAGCCAGCTCGCCGAGGCGCTCGCCACCAGCCAGAGCGCCGTGAACCGCATCGAGCGCGGCAATCAAAACATCAGCCTTGAGATGATTGCCCGCATCGGCGAAGCCCTCGACAGCGAGATCGTGTCGCTCGGCTACGCCGGCCCCATGCACCTACGGGTGGTCGGCGGCCGTCGGCTGTCCGGTGCCATCGACGTCAAGACCAGCAAGAACGCCTGCGTGGCGCTGCTCTGCGCCTCGCTGCTCAACAAGGGCCGCACAGTGCTGCGCCGGGTGGCCCGCATCGAGGAGGTATACCGCCTCCTGGAGGTGCTGAACTCCATCGGGGTGCGCACCCGGTGGATCAACGACGGCACCGATCTGGAGATCGTCCCGCCCGCCCGGCTCGACATGGACGCCATCGACGCGGACGCCGCCCGCCGGACCCGGTCGATCATCATGTTCCTCGGACCGCTGCTGCACCGGATGGACCAGTTCAAGCTGCCGTACGCGGGCGGCTGCGACCTCGGCACCCGGACCATCGAGCCGCACATGATCGCGCTGCGCCGGTTCGGTCTGGAGATCGCCGCGACCGAGGGGATCTACCACGCCCAGGTCGACCACTCCATATCCCCCGAACGCCCGATAGTGCTGACCGAGCGCGGCGACACCGTGACCGAGAACGCGCTGCTGGCCGCCGCCCGGCACGACGGAATCACCGTCATCCGCAACGCGTCCTCCAACTACATGGTCCAGGACCTCTGCTTCTTCCTGGAAGCGCTGGGCATACGGGTGGACGGCGTGGGCACGACAACGCTGACCGTGCACGGCGTGCCGAACATCGACGTGGATGTCGACTACTCCCCCTCCGAGGACCCGGTCGAGGCGATGAGCCTGCTCGCCGCCGCCGTCGTGACGGAGTCCGAGCTGACGATCCGCCGGGTGCCGATCGAGTTCCTGGAGATCGAGCTCGCGGTGCTGGAGGAGATGGGCGTCGACTGCGGCCGTACGCCGGAGTACGCGGCCGACAACGGACGCACCAGGCTGGTCGACCTGAAGGTCAGGCCCTCCAAGCTGGAGGCGCCGATCGACAAGATCCACCCGATGCCGTTCCCCGGCCTGAACATCGACAACGTCCCGTTCTTCGCGGCCATCGCCGCCTCGGCCCACGGCCAGACCCTCATCCACGACTGGGTCTACGACAACCGCGCCATCTACCTCACCGACCTCAACCGGCTCGGCGGCCGGCTCCAACTCCTGGACCCGCACCGGGTTCTGGTCGAGGGCCCGACCCGGTGGCGCGCGGCCGAGATGATGTGCCCGCCCGCGCTGCGGCCGGCCGTGGTGGTGCTGCTCGCGATGATGGCGGCCGAGGGCACCTCAGTACTGCGCAACGTGTATGTGATCAACCGCGGTTACGAGGAACTCGCGGAGCGGCTGAACTCCGTGGGGGCGCAGATCGAGATCTTCCGGGACATTTGACCGGCGGGGTGGCGTGCCCCTTGGAGGCAAGGGGCACGCCACCTCAATGTGCCAGCTGACCTGCGGATACGCACCTTCACCGCCCTCCACTGATCACTGTTGTTTTTCAGCACCTTGTGCAACGCACGTGCAATATGATCTTGAATAGTTGACGGTACGTCAGGAAAGTCTGAGTATCCGTCGGCCCTCACGGAGGGTTGTCGCCGAGGTGGCCTCGCACCGTCCGATGTCGGTCGTGTCACGCCGACCGCGTCTGGTCGACGAGGTGAACCGCCATCTGCCCGACGTCTCCGGCCTCGCGACGCAGCCTGGGGTCCGGCCGCGCATCCGAGTCCTCCGGCTGACCACCTCGCCACGCAGAAGAGGACCCGCACCACGCGGGCGCGGGTCCTATGTCGTAGACGGGCGCCGTGTCACGGGCTGAGCCTGCGCCCACCTCGTGGGAGCACCCGCCGTGACGTCAGGGCCAGCGGGGTGTCGGGCCGCCCTACGATGAGCAGCGTGACAAGCCTCCGCGCCCCAGGCTCCGGCCCTCAGCACATAGCCGTGGGGAGCGCCGAGACCAACCTACAGCTGACCGACTCCACCCGACTGATGTATTCCGCCGACATGGCCGCCTTCACTGCCTGGTGCGCGAGCGTCGGTCGGCGGCCGCTGCCTGCTACCCCGGAGACTGTCACTGAGTACGTGGCGCACTTGACCGTAACCCCGTCGCCGCAGACCGGCCGCCCGCTCGCCCCCGGGTCCATCAATCGTGTCCTGACCGCCGTCCGCGCTGCGCACAGAGCGGACGCTGCGCCCGCCCCTGAGACCGAGGGCGCTCGCAAGGTACTGTCCGGCTACCGTAAACGCCTGGCCGCCGCCAATGGCCGGGCCGAGGCCCGAGCCGCCCGCCCCCGTAGGGCCGGGCCCTCCACCCCGGATGCCTTGCGCGAGATGCTCGCCACCCTCGATCAGGACACGCTCATTGGGAAGCGGGACGCCGCGCTGCTGCTGCTTGGCTACGCCTGCACCGCCCACGTCTCCGAGCTGGTCTCGCTCGACCAGGCCGACGCCGTGGAGACCAACGCAGGGCTCCTGGTAACCCTCTACCGGCGCCCGCTCAAGCGGCACGACAAAGTGGCCGTGCCCTATGGCCCCATCCCCGCCACCTGCCCTGTGTGGGCCGCTGCTCGCCGCGCTGAACGCCAAGGGGCGCACCAATGGGCCGCTGTTCGTCCCTATCGATGGCCACGACCACATCACCCCTCCAATGACCCATCACGCCCGGAGCGTCGGGGCCCCGTCCGGCCGCATCACCCCTACCGTCGCGGCCGCCATCGTCACCCGCGCTGCCATGCTCGCCGACTTCGAGGGGCAGTGGACTGGCCACTCCCTGCGCCGCGGGTTTCGACACCGCCGCCCGCCGCGCCAGCCGAGAGACGTAGTCGGCGGCCTTCTCGGCGCTCTCGCGGTGCCGGCTCAGCCACGGGTGGAGGGCGTCGCGTTCGCTGCTGACGAGCTGGCCAGGAAGCGTGATGAGCATGGACGGGTACCGGCTGACCGGCCCCGGTCGGTCTCGTGGGCGACGCGGCGACCCTCCACGAGCGCATCAAGCCGGTCGAGGACCGCCACACGCTCCGGGGTGCCGTACGCCCCAGCCAGGCCCGCGAAGATCTCGATCCGGGATTCGGGTGACGGCCAGCTCGGTGTTTTTCAGGTGCCCGAGCACCGTATCCAGGTACGGCAGTCTCTCGTTCGTGTCGGCCGTGACGGCGTCGCCTCTGATGGACCCCAGGCACTCGCCCAACGTGATCAGCTCGTTCAGAGCCTTGTCCGCCGCTACCTGGCCGATCTCTAGGAGACGCGCCTCCCGGGCCTGCTTCCTCTGATGGGACAGCGTGAGCCACACACCGCCAAAGGACGCGGCACCACCCACGAGGGCACCGCCGAAGCCGATCAGGCCTGAGAGAACTTCCGGTTGCATGACGATCATCCTGCCGGGTCAGGGGAGTTGATGGGGCTGATTCCGTCAGGGTCCTTCGAACCTTCCTTCACGCCTGGGGTGCGATCCCTTTACGGCTCTTCCACATGTACGATCACGCGTCACTAGGTGATGGGGTGCGGTGACGCCTGCCGGTAACCCCTCCAGCACTCAACGGAGGTCGTGTACGTGGGCATCAGTGGGAGGGAGGGTGGGTCGACTTTGGCGTGTGGCGTCGTCGTGGTGAGTGCACTCATCGCGACGCTGTCGGGGTGCGGCGACAACGACCCCTCCTCGGACGCCGAGTCAACGACCAAGCCCAGCGCTACCGCGAGTGCCTCGGCCGGCTCGCCGAAGCCCGTCAGCCCTTCGCCGGAGAAGCCCGTCACGCAGGAGCCGGAGGAGACGGTCACCCCCGAGCCGAAGAAGGTCACCCTGTCGCTCGCGGAGATCGCCGACACCCCCGGCACCTTCGAACAGTTCAAAGAGTTCGTCTCCAAGCACGGGACCACCCAGCAGAAGAAGGCTGTCCAGCACCTCAAGGGGTGGCGGGGCTATGAGCGCAAGTTGGCCTACCCGGCCCTGGAGGCCAGCTCCGACTACCCCACCGTCGACTACGAGGCCATAGACGGTGGCGACGCGGTGGAATTGGAAAAGATGCTGGACCTGGAGGAGCAGAGCCACCACATAGCTGAGGCACTCGCGGCCTGGTGGGAGATCGACGAGACGGCGGTCTTCCAGGTCTACGACCGCAGTGGCGAGCACGCCGCTGGCACGTCCTGCATTCGGCCTGACAGCGTGGAGAACGAGGGGTCCTGCATCTGACCCATCACATGTAACGGAGCCCGGGGCCAGGAGGCGATCCTCCAACGGTTCCCGGGCTTCCGTCATGACGGCCGTCAGGCGGAGGGCGTGACGCGCCCGTCTGTTCCTCGTCGATTGAGCTATCAGCGGCCTCGTGGCATGTCGGCTATGGCGCTGTGGATCGCGTTAGCGGCGTTCTCCATTCGCTGCGCTGCCCTCATCAGCAGTGCGGCCCTGTCTTCTAGGTTCCCCAGAGTGTCCGCGGCCGAAGCGAAGAGGCCGACGCTGTCCTCGAAGCTACCCAATGACCGCGCTGCGCTGCTGAACAGCTCGATGGAGTCGGAACTTATGCCGAAGCCGTGGATGCGAGGATCGGCAAGTTCATCGAGCAGGGCGTTGAGGAGGCTGGCCAGTTCCGGGGCGGTCTTGGAGAACTCGGCCAGCGCAGGGCGGACCTGATCGAGGAACTCCCCTTGGGCCTCGGCGAGCATCTCGCCCAGACGGGCTTCGGTCAGCCCGGTCAGGCCCTCCAGCGCTTCGACGCTTCCGCCTTCGCGGTCGGCCTTCCACTTTTCGAGGAGCTCCTTCGGGTAGTCGGCGCTGCTGGCGCCGTCGATGGTGGTGTGGTGGGGGACGCACAACAACAGCAGGTTCTTGAAGCTGTTGCGCTCAGGCACGGACCATGTAGCGTCGAACCGCTTTCCGCCGGGGTTGATGGCTCGAATATGCGCGATCTCCGCGTTCAGTCTGGGTACCCCGTTGACCATCGTGATCACACGGCTCGTACATCCAGGCCAGTAGCAGTAGCCCCTGCACAGGGTCATCAGCCCGGCGAGTGTGGCGTTGTCGTACTTCCTCTGTGCCATGTGCCCCCCTTTGCGACAGCTTCTCGGGACTGTAGGCCGTCATGCGGCACCCCGCCACGGCGCCATCCAGCCGGGCCGGCTGTCGCTCACGGATGCCCGCTTCACGGACTTGACTCTCCGGGTTCGAGCGATGCATAACGGTCGGCCTCCTCCCGCACTATCGCCATCCGCTCCTGTTCGAAGGCATCGATCTCCCGGGCCTTGAGTAGGGCCTGGGAGGGCGCTGGCAGTGGCCGGTTGCGAACCGCCGCCCCCAGGCAGTCAAGGCCGTATCGACAGACCTCTGACGGCAACATCAATGATCCCCCGTGCGCCGTGTAGTCGGTCAGCTCGTAGATCATGTCCATGTAGCCGAGCACCTCTTCGATCCGCTCACGCAGCGCATCATCGCGGAGACGAAGGACGGCGGGCTCCATTTCCGCCGCGAGCCGACCCAGCTCTTTTTGCCATGCCTCCCACCCTCCGCGCTCCTGCGGGAAGTCATGTGCCCGCTGCTTGATCACGTACAACTGGGTGATCGCTTCGTTCGCAGAGGCTTCGGCCTTCTCCTCTATCCGGAGGTCTCGCGTCGTCTTCGTCTGACGGTTCTGGGTCACCACCGAGGCCCAGATCGACAGTCCGCCACCGATCGTGGTGCCCACCAAGGTGCCCGCGAGCCCCGCCCACACCGATCCATCCATGTTGTGCATCATGCCGACGGGACCAACCCCATAGGGCTGATCCCGTCAAATTCTACGAGTCCGGCTCGGACTCTCCTCCTCCACGTCCTCAGGCGGGCGGCAGAGTCTTCAACTCCGGCTCCTTCGCACCCACTCGGCTGCCGGATCAGCCAGCGCCGAGGGCCACGGCCGGATGCCGGCCCAGGACGCCGGGTTGTAGCGAACGGCGTGCTCGCCGGTCCCGTCCGCGTACGGCGCCCCGTCTCCGGCCAGCCAGGCTCCCAGCTTTCCCACTGCATCCGGAGGAAGCGGACGCTCGAGCATCCGCGCGTCCAGATCCCCGGCGCCCTCTCGCCATCCCATCCGAACCCTCTCCTGTGGTTCCGCCAGTTTGCCTCGACAGCAGGCGTCACCGGTTCGTGACGGATTCTGTCCCGAGGATGTGCATTCCCGCACGGGTGCGGGACGGTTCAGCTGGTCTTGCGGGCGGAAAGTGGGCTGGAACCAGGTACGGCCCGGATACCGGGAACGTTGTCGGCGCGCAGTCTGGCGGCCACAGCGCCGGGACTGATCTCACCGGCCTCGTACTGGCTCGTGGGGATCGCCACTATCTGCGAAACCGCCAGGACGCTCCCGACCGGGAGACCGGCGAAGGCCTCTCGCATGTGGCGGGCGACATCGCGCCGGGACCGGGGCATCTGAACCGTCGCCGGCCTACCGACGGGAGTAGCCTCCCGCGCCCCCAGCCGGGGTGCCGGGAAGCCTGCAAATGAGAAGGCGGGTGCGCCTCCATCCGGGCGTTGCCAGCGCCGGGAGAACGCCTCGGACAGATGGTCAGCCCGGGCCAGGATGGTCTCCTCGTCCCACTGAGCAGGCAGGGAACGGTTCAACGAAAGTGCACTGTGCACGAGGATGTCGGATCTCTTGCGCTCCCAGGGACCATTGGAAACCGATGTGTTCAGTCTGCCGGTGAGCAGAGTCAGGTTTCCCACGGTGTGGAGGAGGGACTGCCTGCGCTCATGAGCCTCGACGCTTCCGCGGCCTCCGCCTTCGGGGAGCGGCCAGTGTTCCTCCCAGGCCTGGGGCAGTAGGTGCTCGATCGTCAACTCCCCGTTGTGAACCTGTCGCTCGGTCTTGCCCGAATACAGCGAGTCCTCCAACTCGGCCAGCAGCAGCCGCATCCGGGTCCGCGTGAGTTGCTTGTACAACGGCTGGGACCGAAAGACTTCTCGGATATCGCGATCGCGGGGCCAGAACCCGGAGTCGGTTTCCTGTCGGAGCAGAAAGTCCGCCACGACCGACGGGTCGTCCTTCGCCTTCAGCTCCTTGAGCAGTTCCAGGAAGAGCCGGTTGTAGTTCTTCGTCGTCAGGCGGCAGACGGTGCGTCGCACCAGGTAGGAGTCCAGGGTGGCCACCGCGCCGGCCCGGTCGTCCTCGTCGAAACGGCTCACCAGCCACAGGAGCACGGGCATCACGGTGTTGGCGTCCAGAACACCAACAGTGCGCAGAAAGCGGCCTTCCGGTGTCAGCGGCTGTTCCTCGGCCGCCAGCCGTCGGTAGGCACCTGCCCGCTCCACCAGGCGCCTCATCAGATTGACCAGGCCCATATCAGCGGCCTTGACGTACCTGCGAAAGGTCAGGAAGAGCTCGGGAGCCATCACCTCCTCGGCGAGTTCACCCGTCAGGTACTGCATGAGGAAGACGTCCAGGCGAGGCCGCTTCAGCCTTCCCTGCCGCACCTCCTTGCGCCAGTCAGGCGTCTCCAGCTGCGCCCACAGGTCCCTGTACAGCTCCTCCACCGGGAGCCCTTGCTCCTCCGCCTGCTGGAAGACCAGGTTCTTGACCAGGTCGGAGGCCTGCAACGGGGTGCCTCGGTCGTTCAGAGCCTCGAAGATGACCTGGGCGTTGTCCTCGGGCTTGAGATCGATAACGACCAACTCGAACTTGTCACGAAGCACGCGCACCAAGGCATCAAAGCCCTTGTCCAGCCTGCTTTCGTAGTTCAGCTCTTGTGCCCACTCGACCGTGCGGTTGCGAAAGAACCAGTACGCCTGGACGATCGCCGAGGCGCCCGGAGTGACGGGGAATGCGACGTCGACGGGCCGCCGGAGCCGACCGTCCATGACCATGCGGAACGAGTCACGGTCAATGTTGGTAGGCCACACCTTGTAGGCAGCATGCGGGTCGTCGGTCATGTCGTCGTCGTTGGCGGTCAGTTTGACGAGCGCACGTACGTACCTGTCCTGGACATTGAGCTCCCGTGCGACATCGCGGACCGCGGCAAGGAGAACCTGAAGTGTTGTCAGCCTCTGCTGTCCGTCGATGACCTGTCTGGCGGGCATCGACCCCGTGAGTGTCAGCAACTGATCCAGCACGACCGCACCAAGAAAGTGCGGATGAACTTCCTCATCCGCCATTCTTTGGTGGACCAGAGCGGTGACGTCCTCCCACAGCGGGCGCCAGTTCCGGTCCTCCGTCCAGACGTACGGCCTCTGGAAGACCGGCACGACGAGTCGCCGGTCCGGCCCGAACAGATCGCGCAAGGTCATCGATTTCGCTTCCACACTGTCCTCCAATAGGGGCTGGTCACACGAGCCGAGTGCCTGTCATTGAGGTCCTCTCGGCCGATTCAGGGACTAGCGTCAACCCCGCAACCAGTGGCGAGACCGATGCGAGACGGACGGGGTACCGCCGGAAATCGCCCCTACAGTCGTGACTGCCTCGGAGCTGCCCAAGAAACGACAACCGCACCTGACGGTTGTGATTGGAGATGTTCGTGTCCAATAAATTCCGTTTTACGTATCGACGCTGAAGTTCGACAGACGTCCCCCGCCACCCACGCAACACGCCCTCGCACCTCGACGTGGTTGCAGTCACGCAGCTTCATCATCCGGAAGGTCACTCGACCGCACATCGTCAGAGACGATCCTCGCATGGTGAGTCACGCGATTCGTCAGCCCCCTCCCGGACGGGGCGGCGTCCGGCTCCGCCGCGCCACACATGCGTCGACAGGCACCGTCTCCTCCAGCCAAGGGAGGCTCGACAGCCGAACGGCCGAGGTGTCAAGGTCGAGTTGGAGCCATGTCGAGGGAAAGGGTCGATCCACAGCCGCGCGAGGAGCGTCGGGATCACTGGTGGGCAGGCTTGCGGTGAGTCCGGCGCACGGCCCGGTGCGCCGGACTCACCGGTAGCATCCCTGGCCGGTTGACCGAAGGGCATGCGGCTGACCTGCCCCCTTCGGCCGGCCGATCGCCGAACCCGTCCTCCGTGACCGGCTGCGGACCCGGGCCCGCAGCCGGCCCGCCCGCTCCACCGGCCTACGGAAGCTGCCCCTGAAGCGCACCGCGAACAACCGTGTCCGGCTCGAGATCGCGCAGATCACACGCAACCTCCTGAGCCTGGATACCGATACTCGCGTTGACCAACCGGCACTCGGGCCACCATCCTGCCCGCGCACGGCCACAGAGTGCGAAATGGGTCGTCGCCACCCTCGGCACCCCACCACGAATGAGCGTCAGGATTCGGTGGGTTCGACGGCCTCCTGTTTCACCAATCTGTCCCGCAGCTTCTTCGCAGCAGGTTTCACCTTGTTGTCCCAGAAGGGCTTGACATGAGGAGCGATGAGAATAGCGCCTACTACGGCCCCGCCGATGGCCAACTTTTTCCAACTGAGCTGATGGTCATCGTCACCACCACTACCGCTGCAGTCCACGATGGGCTCGTACTCGGAAATGGCCTCTTCTGGGAGGCGCAGCGGCGCGGTCTGCTGGCCGACGGCACGCTGTCCGGCGGGCAGGTCGCCGCCATCTGTGACGGTGTGGGTCCTGGCAGCGCCGAGTGGCTCGGTGAGCAGGTGATCCGTTCCTCGGTCACCCGCACTGCCGTCACCTCTGCTCGCACCATTGGGGGCTTGGCGGAGAACGAGTCGCTGTCCCCTGGGCAGCTCATCAATCACGCCTTGCACGCGCTCGGTCCACTCGATGACGTGCGTACCCGCTGGCGGACGGCGAACGACCACTCTCCGCCGTCGCCGGCCCCTGCTTCTTCGTCGAACGGGCCTTCTCCTGCGCGGGTGCACGCCGCTCTCGCTCGCAGCACGCCACACCCGATCTCGCCGTCCTCGGCCCGAGCCCGCTCTGCGTCCGGCTCTGCTGCCGTGCGGTCTCCCTCGCGCGGCCACAGCTGAAAGCCCCCGTCCTCTGTTCGTCCTCTCCCTTGGGATTCACCGTGAACAACACCCCCAGTTCTGACATCTCAGCCCTGCGTGGCATGGCCTCGGCCTTCGAGGCCCAGCGCGGCAAGCTCCCGGTCCCCGGTAACTACCGTCGCTTGCCCGGCATCGTCGCCGTCGCCAGGCAGATGTCCGAACTCGGCGAGCTGATCACCGACCTGGGCCATGAGGTCTTCCTCCGTGCCGCGGCCCAGGACCACGAAGTCCACACGGCCCGGGTCATCGCGGGCTTCGCCGCCGCTGCGCGACCTGCCGGCGAGGCGGCATCCGCCCTCGGGGAGACGGCTCACCAGCTCGCCTTCCTGAACCAGACCGAGCATCTCCGTAACCGGCCCGACGCCCAAAAGGCCCGGGAGGCAGCAGTGCGGGTGATGGAAGACGCTCTCGGTGCGGCGGACACGGCCCTGCGCGAAGCCGCCGACTCCCTCCACGCCGCATCGGCGACGGTTTCACCTCCGTCCGTACGGCTCCGAGCCGCCCGTAGCCGGTCCACGACCACAGCTCCCGCTCCCCGACCCGCGCCTCCCGCTGCCACGCCGACAGCGGCCGCACCGGGCCGGATCGTGCGGGGGCGGTGACATGGGGACCAGCAGCGTGCACCCGCCGTTGATCGGCTCGCTCTGCTCCGGGTACGGAGGGCTGGACCTCGGGGTGCAGTCCGTGCTCGGCGGCAGCCTGGCCTGGCATGCGGAGGTCGATCCGGGCGCCTCGCGGATCCTGGCCCGGCACTGGCCCGGGGTGCCCAACTTGGGCGACATCACGGCCGTCGACTGGTCCAACGTCCCGCCGGTGTGCGTCCTGACGGCCGGCTTCCCCTGTCAAAGACGTCTCCGTTGCCGGCCGACGGGCCGGACTCAACTCCCAGACCCGCTCCGGGCTGTGGCTGCACGTCGCCCGTGCGGTCGAGGCCCTCCGCCCCTGCCTGGTGGTCATCGAAAATGTGCGCGGCCTCCTCACCTCCCCCGCCGGTTCCCCTGGCAACGTGGAATTCTGCCCGTGGTGTCTGGGAGACACCGCAGGTCAGCCTGCTCTGCGGGCACTTGGTGCCGTACTCGGATCCCTGGCCGACCTCCGGTACAACGCGAAATGGCTCGTGCTTCGCGCCTCCGATATCGGGGCCCATCACCGCCGCGAGCGGACCTTCCTCGCTTATCTGGACAGTTTGATGGTCTGCGGGCGTGGATTCACACGGTCGTGTGTCACTCGATCGCGGCGATCGGCGACGAACCGCTCCGGTCGGTCATTGCAGGATGTCCAGCTCGGCGGCGACGAGTTCGGAGCGGGTCAGTTCCAGCAGTCGGCCCATCCAGTTCCGTCCTTCGAGCCCGCGTTGCCCCCAGAAGCTCGATCCAACCTCGGTGTAGATCAATCGGGTGGCGCCTGTGGCCATCAGCGTCTCGGCGAACTCGGGGTGCTGCTGGAACTTCGCGCGGAGCAGGCGGGCCATGACGGCGACGCGAACCTGGGGCCAGTCGTCGCGCAGAGTGGAATTCTCGGCGAGCTTCTGCGCGTCATATGGCCTTTCTGCACTGAGGACCTCGGCCTGCCGATGTTCGTCGGCGACCGCGAGTGCCCAGTGGGCGTGCGCAACTGTGGGGTAGGTCCGGCTGCCCATGACGATCGGTGCGGGAAACTCATTGCGCAGCACGTGGGTGCCCGGGTTCTCGGGCCAGCCGCGGGGGAAGACCACCTGGTTGAGGTGGATGCTGCTCTCAACCGGTTCGGTCGGGCCGTCGGCGGGTGATTTCGTCTCGTGCTGCTTGCGCAGTTGCTCGCGCTCCGCGAAGTACTCCAAGGCGGAGGCGTGCATCTCCTCAGTGACGTCGACGGTCTTTCCGTTCCACAGCTCGATCTGGTTCCCCGGGCCGTTCACGATCACCCGGAGGGGGAAGTCCTTGCGGTCCATGTCGCCCAGGGCGTATCTCCGCAGGTGTCCCGGGATGGCTTCGTAGGCTTCTCGAACCGCGGTCCGGTTGACCTCGGTCGGCTGCTGTCGGAAGGCGTCGACGGCGGCGAGACAGCGGCGGGTGGAGTCCGGACGGCCGTTGAGGTTGTCGATGTCGTCGCGGACCTCGCCGAGCAGCATCTCGGGCGTCAGCCAGCTCTTGGGCTCGGCGAACTTCCACGAGGCGAGGTGGTGGGCCGATGCCTTGGCGCCCTCGGGCAGGTCGGTGGCGACCCATCCAGAGGCGAGTTTGCCGGCGAAGCCCTCCAGGGTTTCCAGACCCCAGCAGTCGACCATTCCGTCGGCGTAGATCAACAGGTCGGTGAGGAAGTAGTTCCCGCCGTTGCGGATAAAGGCATGCCGCCAGGTGCCCTCAATACGCTCGCCGTCCACGTTCCGCCACGTCCGCTGTCGTATAGCCATGCGCGACAGGGTAGCCGTTCGTACTCCCACAAGATCGGGACTATTCAGGCAGCTCGGCGTGGGGTTCGCCGAGGTCATCCAGGAGCCCGGTGATGCGTTCGGCGATGCGCTGGTGGCGCTGAACCTCGCGGTCCCAGCCGCGGGATTCGGCGTCGGTCACCAGTTCCTGTTCGGTGCAGAGTCGTTCGCGCAGCCGGTGAGGGCGAAGTCGTCGACGCCGATCACCCGCGGCACACGTGGCGGTGGTGTCCGCAGGCGCGTGAGCAGGCGCAGAGCCGTCGAACGAGAGATGCCGCAACCCCAGGCACGGGACAGGCGGGCACCCGCCCGGCCCACTAACTCCTTGACTACGCTGCCGAGTTGGTCGGCGAGCCGGTTCGTCCGGCGCTGGTAGCGCTCCACCAGGCCCGGCACCTGTTCGCGGAAGGTCTGCCGCGGACATCCCAGCACCGGGCAGACCAGACGCCGAACCCGCACCGACACCACGACCCGCCGCCCGTCCACCGGCACGTCCACGAGCGTCCGGCCGTGCAGGCCGTGCACCTTGGCCGTCGGCGCCCCGCATGCCGGGCACGGCACCGAATCGTCCCGGGTCCGCGCAGACACCCGGATGACCTCGCCCTCGTCCTGTACACCCTCGACGACGAGGGCTGACAGCCCCGAAAACCCCACACTCACAAGCTCGTTGACATCACGCACACCAGAACAACGACGACCGTCACCCTTCGTTACCACCGAATACGGGACGGAGCCGTTCGCTGTACAGACCCCCGATCTGCCAACCCCTAGGTTCTACAGACGTGTCGCCCTGTGAACTCGCAGCCCCGCATTCTGTGCCATGGAAGGGGCGACCATGTCATAGGAGATGTGGCCGAGGGCTACGGCGAGTCAAGCGGGGCCACCACGTATGGGCCGGGGCCGGTGTCGCGGACCAGGTCGGCCAGTCCCTGGTGGATGTGATGGCCGCACAGAAGAGCGACCGGGGATGAGCCGGCTCGCTGGCGGCGCACCGCCCATACGGGCATTCGCGAGCACAGGAGCTTGTACCGTCTCAGTTCGCCGTCGCAGCGCGCGTTGCGGGGTACAGGGCTGTTCACGGAGGATGCTCGCCTTCCAGGTATAGCGGCGGGGCCTGAGTCGAGGTGTGCTGTGGCATGAGGCCGGCGGCGCAGGTCGTACGACTCGGCCGCCGGCTCCACGTCGTATTGCACGTGCTGGAGTCAGGCGATCAGCAACGAGGCGGCCTTCTCGAGCGCGGCGGTATTGGCCGCGACGTCGTGACCAAGGGTGAGGGCCTGGTGCGGGAGTTCAGCGAAGCGGGTCGTTAGGTCCGGGGACCCGGCTCCGGTGATCGGGAGGAGTCCGAACACGTCGGGGTAGCGGTCCTCGGTGGACGCGGTGAAGAAGTCGTCCTCGCCCAGGGTCCGGGAGTCATCGAGCTGTGCGGGTTGGGCGCCGGGGGTGATCTGGGGGAAGAGGAGGCCGGCGGCATGGCCTTCGGTCGCAAGGGTCATGCCGAGCATGGAGGTGAGCTGGTCGGGGAAGAACTGGGGCTTGAGTTCCCGGCGGTGTCCGGCGTCCTTCCACAGGGGTGTTGTGTCGCCGTTGATCAGGGCGTCGGTGACGGCTTGTTTCTGGGTGGGGTGCATGCGTTCACCGGCGAGCAGGCGCTGGCGTACGGGCTCGAACAGACCCAGTGCGGAGAGGAGTCCGAACCCGGCGGCTGCGGCGGAGGGCCAGGGCAGGATCCGGATGGTCCCGGTCTCGGGGTTGGCCCTCACGAAGATGCGGTCGTTGGCCAGGAGGTGCCATCCTGCGCGGGCCAGGAGGAACGCACTGCTGGTCTTACCCGCTCCCTTGCCGCCGAAGGTCAGGAGCGTTGCTCCGTCCTGGTTGGTGACGGCGGAGGCGTGCATGATCTCCCAGCCGACGGCCAGTAGCTGCCCGCGTACGACTTCGCGGGCCAGACGGGACACGGCAGTGGCGACGGCTGTTTCGTCGGCGCCGACGATCAGCAGACGGCGGGGGCCGGGCTCCCACCGGTAGGCCAGCTGCTCGCCGGGCTGGGCTGCGGTCACCGTGCCGTCGCTGTCACTGGTGTAGCGCATGGGTGCGCCCGCGTACTCGCAGGTCTGCGGGTTGTGGCGGGCGATGTAGGCGGACAGTTCCTCGGTGGCTGCGCGGTCGACTTCGCCGGTGACGGACGGGCCGGTGGCCGGGACGGTGGCGGGGGTGGCAGTCCACCAGGCTCCGAAGTAGCGGTCCGCCCAGTCGGTGATGAACTTGGTGTGGCTGGTCACGGTGACGGCCTGGCCGTCGGCGGTTGCGATGCGGGTGGCGTGCACGTCGCTCATCGGATTCGGGTCTCCTGGGTGATGTGGTCGAACGCGGTTCGGACTTTGGTTTCGGCGGCCTGCAGCCGGGCTGCCTCGGAGGGGTTCAGGGAGGGCATGGACACGGTCGGGTGACCGGCGGTGAAGTGCAACGGGATTCCGAGCCACACCCCGCGCCATGGGGCGGACAGCTCGCTCACGCCGTCGGTGATGCCGAGTACGTGGGTGAGCGCGGACATGGTGGCCCCGGCGGGGCCGGAGCGGGTGCGTCCAATGCCGGTGCTGATCCGGGCCGGACGCTGGGAGAGTTCGGCCCGGACCTCCTCGATGGGTACCTGCACGCTCTGGCCGTTCACGGTGGTGGACGAGGCGCAGATCACGGCGTGTTCGCCGTGTTCGCCAATGACGTGGCCCTGGACCGACGATGCCGGGGTTCCGAGGTGGCGGGCCAGGGTGAGGCGGTATCGGGCGGAGTCGGTGTTCGAGCCGACGCCCAGCACGGTGTCGCAGCCGGAGACTGTGGCGAAGAGGCGGGACATCACGTCGACGGGGTTCGTCACCATGATCACCATCCCTCGGTATCCGGTGAACTTCCGCGCCAGGCGGGTGATCAGGGGCGCGTTTGCCGCGAGCCCGGCCATTCGTATGTCGGTGCGGGCGGTATTCGTGAACATGGCCCGGGGACAGACGACTACGGCGTCGCAGGCGGTCATCTCCGTGAGGGTGGCGTGCCGAACCCGCACGAGTGATCCGGTGACCTGGCGCATGTCATCCAGATCGGTGACGAGCCCGCTCGCCGTGCGGCCGGTCCCGGACGCGACCATGACCGTGCTGCACCAGTGTGAGGCGGTGAGGAGGGTTCCCACGGCCTGGCCGACTGCACCGGCCCCGATCAGCCCGATACTCGTCATTCCGCCACCGCCGCGCGCATGGTGGCTGTCATGCTTGGGCGGGAGGGCGTCGAGTCGGTCGCGGATGTCGGCGGTGAGGCGGTCGAGGTCGTGGCGGTCCAGGCCCGTCAGGAGGGGGTGGGTGGCCAGCGTCGCGCCGAAGGTGTGCGCGTGGCGGGGATGGGACCGGGGGCCGGGTGGGTGGAGCGGGACGTCGGGGATGCCGGGCTGGGGCGGGATGGTGTAGTTCCACTCGCCGTGGAACGCGTCGGGGTGGATGGTCAGGGCGGCCGCGTGCTGCTGGCTGATCTCGATCCCCGTGGGGTAGCTGCTGGTGTCCAGGCGGGCGGTGACGGTCAGTCCGGTGCGGGTGGTGGTGGAGGAGATCAGGTTGAGGGCGACGTCGTAGCTGGTCAGCGGGCGGGCGCGCCAGTTCATCGAGATGAAGGAGAACAGGCGGTGCTCGACCCGGTTCCACTTCGATGTTCCCGGCGGCAGGTGACACACCGTGATCTCAAGGCCGGTCTCGGAGGCCAGGAGGGCGAGGTTGGCCTTCCACGTCTTGGCGCGGGAGCTGTTGGAGCCGCCGCCGTCCGCGGTGATCAGCAGGCGGGTGGCAGAGGGGTAGGCGCTGCGGCCCTCTTCCCTCCACCAGCGGCGAAGGCAGGCCACGGCGAATGAGGCGGTGTCGTGATCGGTGCCGATGACGACGTAGCCGGTGTTACGGGCGACGTCGTAGATCCCGTAGGGGATCGCGGTGCCGGTCGCATGGGTGGGGAAGTCGTGGTCGAGGACCTTCACCGGCGCCCCGGGCGGCCTCCACTCCCGTCCCGCCTGGCCGAACAGGCCGATCTGCTCCTTCTTCGTGTCCACGCTGATCACCGGGTCGCCTCCGTCCAGGAACGTTTTCACCGTGTCGTTGATGTGCCGGAACTGGGCGTCCCGGTCCGGGTGGTGGCTGCCGGCCAGCACCCGGGCGTTGCCGCGCAGGCTGAACCCGGCCGCCTTCAGTAACGCGGCGACGGTGTCGCGGCCCACCTTCCGGCCCTGGGCGGCGAGTTCGTCCGCCAGCCGGCGCAGCGACTTCGTCGTCCACGTCAGCGGTCCTATCGGGTCGCCCTGCGTGGTGTCCTCGACCAGCGCCAGCAGGGCCGGAACCAGGCCCGGGTCCTTCTCCGACAGTGCCGGGCGGCCGGCCCCCGGCCGCCGCACCCGCCCGTCCGGCACCCGGCCCGCATCGAGTTCGGCCAGGCCGCGGCTGACGCAGCCCTTCGAGACGCCCGCGGCCCGCGCCACCGCAGCGATCCCGCCGTGCCCGAGCTGCCGAGCCTCAGCCGCGTACAGCACTCGGCGCTGCCGCTCGTCCAGGTACGGCGTCACCGCCCCGAACTTCTCCTCCAACGAACCGATCAACTCATCGAAGCGACCCATACCGCATCAACGAGCCCAACTACCGTAAGAAACCCACTAATTCATCGACAGGCCCACGCTGACCCATTGCCGACCTTCCTGACACCACGTCAGGTGAGAAGCGTCCCCGTAGGAGTCGCACCGGACGGCGTCCCGCTGTGGGCGGCGCGCCCGAACAGGAAGAAGCCCGGGCCCATCGGCGGTTCTGCGTCGATGGGCCCCGGCTTCGGTCGCGGCTTCGCTCCGGTCAGCCGATCGGCCCCCAGAACGTCTCTCCGTGGTAGGTGTCGGGGAGCGGCTCGAGCGGCTCGGGCCACACGCCCGGCTCGACGCGGCGCCGCTCGGCTGCGGGCCGGACGGAGCCGTCCCAGCCGACCTGTTCCATGTAGTAGTACAGCTGCATCACATGGCCCTCGGGGTCCACTGCATGCACGACGTAGTCGATGCCCGGGTGGATCTCCTGGGGCAGGTCGATGAGCGTGACGCCGCGCCCCTCCAGGTAGGTCTTCGCCGCGCGCAGCTGTTCGTAGGAGCCCAGCTGGATGCCGAAGGAGAGGAGCGTGCTGTGGTCGCCGAGACCGAGCGTCTCGCGCAGCTCCAGCGGGAAGAGGCCGATGCTGTGGTGTTCGGTGTTGGCCCGCAGGAACACCGCCCGATGTCCCGCGACCACGGTCTCCTCGCTCTTCACCAGGCCGAGCGTCCCGGTGTAGAAGGCCTCCGCGATCGCCACGTCCTCGACGAAGAGGCTGACGGGGCCCAGGCGCACCGGCGCGAACGGCCGGGCCATGCGCACGCCGCCCAGGTCGTACGTCTTCTCCGCGTCGTCGATCCAGCGATGGCCGGAGTTCAGGTCGATGCCCTGTGCGACCGCCTCGGCAAGCTCGTCGGCCTCCGCCTTGGTCGGGAGCTCCGGGTGCTCCTGGACCCAGGGCCACAGCGCGGCCGGCTTGCTCAGGCCGTCCCAGCCGACCTGCTCGATCCCGTACTCCAGCTCGTTGGTGTGGCCGGTCGGGTCCGGGAAGTAGGTGTGCCAGTTCGATCCCGGGTCGCGGCCGTAGCGGTCGATCTTCGTGCCCTGCTCCTCGAGCCACAGACGCGCCTCGACGACCTCGCGCAACGTGCCGACCTGCCAGGTGATCTGATTGATCGTGATGTCGTCACGGTCCGGGTCGTCGTTCTTGTCGACCCAGGGTCTGGGCATCAGGACGAAGGTGTGGTGGTCGCTGTTGTGCCGCAGGAAATACAGCCGTGTGTCGGGAAGACCGTCGAGCCACGGTCCGGGATCGGCCTCCTGGAGGTCGACGACGTCCGAAACCTTGAAGCCGAGCAGATCACGGTAGAAGGTCAGGGCGGCGCCGGTGTCCTGGACGCTGATGCCGAAGTGGTTGAGCCGCCGGATCTTGAACGGGCGGTCGTAGAGGATGCCGCCGACATTGAATTTCTTCATGGTCATGGCCCCGTTATGCTCAGTTGTCCGGCTTGACGACTTCGTTGCGGATCACACCGATCGCGCTGGATGAGACCTCGACGACGTCACCCGGCTTGATGAACAGCGCGTCGGGGTGCGAGCCGTCGGCCTGCTCCTTCGTGGAGTCGACCGCGGTGCCCTTGGGCGTGCCGCTGGCGATCAGGTCACCGGGCCACAGGGTGGTGTCGCGGGAGAGGTACTCCCCGAGGGCCGCGAAGGTGTGGATCATCGAGCCGGTGTTGCCGCTCTGGCGCACCTCTCCGTTGACGCGGCACTCCACCGGGATGTCCTGCGGTTCCAGGCCCTCGTCCACGACGATCCACGGACCGACGGTCGCGGAGGTGTCGAAGTTCTTGGAGTAGGCGAAGTCCGGCCCGAAGGAGACGTTGTCGCGCACCGACCAGTCGTTGAAGAGGGTGTAGCCCCAGATGTACGGCTCGAAATCGTCGGCGTCGATGTCACGGCCGCGCCTGCCGACGACGGCGGCGATCTCGGCCTCGTAGTCGAGGCGTTCGGTGCGAGCCGGGTAGCGCACCTGCTCGCCGTGCGCGGAGACGGCGCGCGAGTCCTTGAGGAAGTACTTCGGCCCGCCGGCAACGAGGCGCTGGATCGTGGCTTCGCGTTCGGGGTCCTGGGTGTTCTCGGCCGCGCTCTGCATGTGGGCGGCGAAGTTCGCCAGCGCGCAGAAGATACGCGCGCGGTCGGTGACGGGGGCATGCAGCTGCACGTCCTCCAGGGGGAAGACGATCTGCTCGCCGTCCACGCCACGCTGGTCCGCGGTGTTGTCACGGAGGTGGTCGAGCGCGGCCCGGGCTCCCGCGAGGGCCCCGTCGCCTTCCTCGATGAACGCACCCAGCTCGGACGGCACCTCGGCCGCGGCCCTGGCCTGCGGCCGGGGTGCGTCGGAGGCCTCGGCCAGGTACTTGGCGTACGCGGCACTGATGTCGATCACGCGGTCGTCTTGCACTACACCGACCCGGTGGGCCGATCCGAAAACTGCAACCTTCATGTCTGCGCCTTGTCGTTGAGTGGGTGGTCGCGGGTGATGTCGGTCAGGACTGCTCGCCGGTCTTGTCGTCGAAGAAGCGCGCGTCGGCCGGTGTGAGGCTGTAGATGGCCAAGCGCTGGATCTTGCCCTCGCGGACGGTGAAGAAGTCGGCCAGGGCGACGGCCTTGCCGTTGGCGGAGAGGTCGATCTCCACTGCCATGGTGTCTCCGTTGACGACGTACGGACGGGGGCTCGGCTTCATCGCCCCCGGAGCGACGCCGGCGCGGTACATCGCCGCGATGGCCTCCCTCCCGTTGAGGGTGCCGGCGGCGTTCTGGAGGACCGCGTCAGGAGCGAACAGGTCCACGACGGCCTCCGGGTCGCCCGCAACGACGGCGGCGAAATAGGCGTCGACGACGGCTGATGCATGGGTCATGGTCTTGTCTCCGTACTCGGATCAACGGTCGCCGGGTCAGGCCGTGAGGTACTCCGCCGGGGCTTGGCGGCGCTGCCCGCGAGGCGGGTATCCTTTTCCCCGAGACCTGGTGGCGACGACAGGGATATTCCTGAATGCGGGAGCTGCAGAAAACCGCACCACTGCCTCCAGGGTGCTGTCCGGCGGCGGCCCGCACAATGCCGGGAAGTTGCGTGCACCGATGCAGAACTCGCATGAAAAGAAGTGGCCGGAACCATCCGCGCACGTCCTTCCACCGCTAATGTTGAATGCCATGGAAAAGCAGCGGAAGAAATACCTTGAATGCCCCTGCGGCGAACTGCTCGAGGGGACGGACGACGACACCCTGGTGGCCGCGGTCCAGGCCCACCTGCGCGCGGTCCACCCTCATTTGACGTACGACCGCGAGCAGATCCTGCTCATGGCCCGCTGACGTCTTCGGCCCTGCGCAGGATCGCCTCGGCCCGGGCGAGGACCGGCGCGTCGACCATGTGCCCGTCGACGCGGACCGCCTCGCCCCCGCCGGCGGCCGCCAGCACACTCCGGGCCCAGCCGACGGCCTCCGTGCTCGGCCGGAACGCGGCTTGGGTCTGCGCCACCTGCCGGGGGTGGATCAGGAGCTTGCCCGCGAGGCCCACTTCCTGCGCTCGCTTCAGGTCGTCGGCCAGGGCCTGCTCGTCGTCCAAGGCGGTGGTCACGCCGTCGACCGGCCCCGGGAGACCCGCCAGCCGTGAGGCATGCACCAGCCTCGACCGGGCGTGGAGCATCGCCGGCCAGGTCGGCTCCGCTCCGATGTCGAGCGCATAGTCGAGGTGCCCGAAGGCCAGCCGGACGACGCCGGGGGTGGCCGCCAGCTCGTACGCATGCGCCACTCCCTCCGCCGACTCGATGAGCGGGAT
The DNA here is from genome assembly GCF_007829885.1 of Streptomyces brevispora. Lineage (NCBI taxonomy): Bacteria > Bacillati > Actinomycetota > Actinomycetes > Kitasatosporales > Streptomycetaceae > Streptomyces > Streptomyces brevispora. The sequence goes on along the minus strand of NZ_VIWW01000001.1, from coordinate 5,313,157 downwards.
CACGGGGACGTCCATGAGGCTCGCGACCGACGCCGCCGAGGAGCGGGTGTCGGCCTTGGCGAGCATCACCGCGAGCAGGCCCGGCAGGTCCGCGAGCGCAGCCAGGTCGCGATGGTGGTGCGGGCTGGTGACCGCGTTGACCCGGACGCAGGCGCGGCCGCCGGACGCAAGGTACGCCGCGACGGCTTCGCGGGCGCTGTCCCTGCGTTCCTCGGCTACGGCGTCCTCCAGGTCGATGACGACGACGTCCGCCCCGGTCGCGGCCGCCTTGGCGAACCGCTCGGGGCGATCACCCGGCACGAAGAGGAAGGAGACGGCCGATCGCAGCACATCGCTCGCTTCCGGCGCCGTCAGTCCGGCCATGTCGCTGCTCCTCACGCCCGGGCCTGCTCGGCTGCGGCCACGATGCCGAATTCGGCGAGCACGGCGGTGGTGTGCTCACCGACGTCGGGAACGGGCCCCATGACCGGGTCGAGACCGTCCATCGTGACGGGCGGCACCAGCGCCCGCAGTGTTCCCTTGGGCGACTCGTACGTCTTCCACCGGCCTCGCGCCTTCAGCTGCGGGTGGGCGGCGAGCCCGTGCATGTCCCGCAGGAGGGCGTTGGCTATGCCCGCCTGCTCCAGCTTCGCCGCGACATCGGGCGCCGTGCTGCCGAGGAAGGCCCGCTCGATCTCATCGCGCAGGTCGCCCGCGTTCTCCACACGCAAGGAGTTGCGCAGGTACCGCGGGTCCTCGGCCAGCTCCGGCTTGCCGAGGATCTCCTCGCAGAACACGCGCCATTCGCGTTCGTTCTGGAGGCCGAGGAAGATCAGACTGCCGTCTCCGCAGCGGAACGGGCCGTACGGGTAGATGGCGGCGTGGCGGGCGCCGGTACGGGCGGGCGCGGTGCCGCCGTAGGCGGCGTAGTTGAGCGGGTAGCCCATCCACTCGGCGAGCGCCTCGAGCATGGAGATCTCGATGGTCGCGCCCTCCCCGCTCTGCTGGCGTCGGATGACCGCGGTCAGGATCCCCGTGTAGGCGTACATGCCTGACGCGATGTCGGCGATGGAGATGCCGACCTTGGAAGGTTCCTCCTCGGTGCCCGTGATCGAGACCAGTCCCGCCTCGCACTGCACGAGGAGGTCGTAGGCCTTCTTGCCGGAGTACGGGCCCCCTGCGCCGTATCCGGAGATCGACACGTGGATGAGTCCCGGGTTCACGGCTCGCAGTTCGTCCGCGCCCAGGCCCAGCCGCTCGGCTGCGCCGGGCGCGAGGTTCTGGACGAAGACGTCGGCGTGCCGGATCAGTTCGCGGACGGCCGCCTGGCCGTCCTCGCTCTTGAGGTCGAGGCAGACCGATTCCTTGGAGCGGTTGAGCCAGACGAAGTGGCTGGCGAGACCGCGCACGGTCTCGTCGTAGCCGCGGGCGAAGTCACCGACTCCCGGCCGCTCGATCTTGATGACCCGGGCGCCCAGATCGGCGAGCTGCCGGGTGGCGAACGGGGCGGCCACCGCCTGTTCGAGCGCGACGACGGTCAGGTCTTGGAGGGGATGCATGTGCGTGCTCCTGGAGAAGGGGCCGGGGGCTCAGCGGGCGAGGAGGGAGGGGCTTTCCAGCGTCTTGGTGAAGTACATGACATCGGCGGCGAGTTCGGGCTCGCGAGTCATCCGGCGGAAGACCTCCAGGTCCTGGTCGAGCTTCGCGGGGTCGCCGGAGTGGAAGATGAGTTGCTTGTTGGCGGTGGCGCGCGGGCTCGCCTTGTCGACGAAGGCCGCGCGGCGGGCATCGGCGTAACTGGTAAGGACGGTGTCGTCGACGCCCTTCACGACGACCGCGCCGAGCGTCTCGATCAGCGCGTACGCGTCGAAGAGGCCCATGGTCAGGCCCAGTCCGCCGCACGGGTTCGTGGCGTGCGCCGCGTCACCGGCCAGCAGCACCCGGCCGGCGCGGTAGGTCGACGCGCTGCGCTGGTGCATCCGGTAGGGCGAGATGGCGTCCAGCTCGACGTTTTCCGCGACGTCCTCGCCGAAGACCTTCGCCAGGAACCCCGGCAGGCGCTCGGTCACCGTCTCGGCGGGGAGCGCGGCGTCCTCCATGTAGGTGTAGCGCCACAGGCCGTGCTCACCGGATTCGTCGATCTTGGCGATGATGGCGCCATACTTCTCGTCGACGCAGAACGTCGACTGGGCCCAGCCCTCCCGGTCGTCGGGGAAGCGGATGTTGGCGGCCACGAACCGCTCCGGCCAGGTCATACCGTCGAACCCGAGTTCCAGCGCGCCGCGGACCGCCGAGCGTGCGCCGTCCGCGCCGACCACCCAGGGAGCGCGGAGCGTGGTCTCGCCGGCGTCCGAGCTCAGGCGCAGGTCGGCGCCCGACTCGTCCTGGGAGACGCCTACCAGCTCATGGCCCCACAGGACACGGACGTTGGGGAACTTCTCCACCTCGTCGAGAATGATGCGGGCGAGTGCCCCTTGGCCGAGGTGAAGGTTGTACGGGTGCTTGACCCGGCCCGCGAGGGGCTGGAGTCCGTACTCGACGATCTCGCCGGTCCTGCGCACTCGGTAGGCGTAATCCTGCTTGAGGAAGCCTGCCGTCCGGGCCGCCTCGAAGAGGCCGAGCCGGTCGAGGCCGTCCAGGGTCGACCAGTGGTAGACGATCGCCCGGGGCGCGTCCTGAAGACCGGGGGCACGTTCGACGACAGTGACCTCGCCTCCCTGCTGGGCGAGGCCGAGTGCGGTCAGGAGCCCTGTCGGTCCCGCGCCGACCACCACGACCTGTTGCTCTTCGCTCACCGTCAGCCTCCACAATTCCTTATTTTTTTCGGGGATTTCGGCTTCGGAATCCCGCGCTTCACGATGAACGAGAATGGGACCGAACGCCAATGCCACCTATGTGCCCGGGCGATTCACTTCGCGCATGGAATCGGGATTGTCGGCTTTTCCGCGCCGTTGCGAATGCCGGAGGATTGCCGAGACCGTGAAGCCCGCCGGACGTTCGAGGCCTACGCCGAGGACGCCCCTGCCTGCACCTGACGGCCAGGATCATGGGGCGGAGGCGTCCGGCTGAGGTCTCCTCAGCCGACCGGAGCCGGTCCGGGAGTGAGGACCGCCCGGGCCTGCTGCCAAGGCAGTTCGTTGCGGAGCATGGCGCGGAGCTTCACGAACTGGGCCCGGCGTTCGAAGGCCAGCACACCCGTGACGAGATCGCCCGTGCGGTAGACGACGAGAAGCCCGTCGGTGTTCCGGTCTTCGACGATCTCCTCTGTTCCGGTGCGGTAGCCGGCGAACTGGATGCGGACACCGTGCTGGTCGGACCAGAAGTAGGGCACGCTGCCGCAGGCGACCAAGCCCTCGCCCGAGATGGTGTTGACGGCGTTGATGCCGGCCACGCGCCCCTGCTCGGCGGCGTTGGTCCAGTGCTCGATCCGCATCGTGGCGCCCCAACGCGGATTGGGCCAGCGCACGGCGTCACCGGCGGCGAAGACCCGCTCGGCCGCCTTGAGCGTCGCATCGCAGATGATGCCGTTGTCGAGCAGGACCCCGGACTCCTCCAGCCAGGCCGTCGACGGCCGTACGCCGACCCCGACCAGGATGACGTCCGCCGGCACCCGCGAATCGTCGTCGAGCAGTAGGAACCGCCGGCCCCCGTCCTCGCCGAGACCGGTCACGGCCGCGCCGAACCGCAGTTGGACGCCGGCGGCCCGGTGCAGGGCCTGGTACTCCTGCGCGACAGCCTCGCCGAACCGGCCCAGCGGCTGCTTCGCCAGGTCGATCACGGTGACCCGGCGGCCGGCCTTGGCCAGGGTGGCCGCGAACTCCCCGCCGATGAATCCCGCGCCGACGACGGCGACGTGTACGCCCGGCCGCAACACCGCCGCGCGCAGCCCGACCGCGTCCTCATAGCGGCGCAGCGTGAACACGTCGGGCTGACCGGCGAACACCGGCGGCACGAATGGCTCGCATCCGGTGGCCGCCACCAGGGCACCGTATTCCAGGGAGCCGGCCGTGGTCAGCAGTTGGCGGTTCGCCACGTCAAGGCCCTCGGCCCGGGTGTTGAGCACGAAGGTGACGCCCTGCTCACGCAGGCGTGCCACCGCCGGGTAGGTCAGCGCCTCGCGGTCGAAGGGTTCCTCGAGCCCCACCTTGGACAGCGGTGGACGCTCGTGCGGCACATGGGCCTCGTCGCTGACCACCGTGAGGCTGAGGTGCGGTGCCTGGCGGGCGACGGTCTCCGCGGCGCGGAGAGCGGCGACGGAGCCGCCGACGACCACGATGTCGGATACGCGCACGGTCATGGCCTCACGCCTCCGTCACGGTGCTCACGGCGCACACCGTCCCGGCGGCGCTGCGTGCCTCGGCGCCCTGGACGAGGCCGTCCGGGCCCGGCACGACCGAGAAGGTCTGCGCCTTGGTCATCGGCGAGACCAGGCGGTAGCCGAAGGTCCGGCCGACCAGGTCGATGCCCTCGCGGCGCATGTGCTCGCCCATCATAAAGGCGAGGAGCGGGCCGTGGATCACCAGCCCGTCGTAGCCTTCCTGACGGCACCAGTCCAGGTCGTAGTGGATCCGGTGGGCGTTGTACGTCAGCGCCGAGAACCGGAACAGCATCCGCTCGTCGACGGAGAGCCGCAGTTGCGGGCCGGCCGGGGGCTCGGGCGGCGCCGGGGGCGTCGGCAGGGCGTTCGAGCCCGGGGCACGGTAGGCGATGTCCTGCTCCTCGCGGATCACCAACTGCCCGTTTTGGAAGATCTCCTGAGCGACCGTCGTGAAGGTCAGCAGACCGGTACGTCCCTGCTTGTCGACGGACCGGGCGACGGAGGTCACCTTGGTCGCCGGCTTGCCGATCTCGAGGAGCCCGTGGGCCGTGACCCGCCCGCCGCCGAACATGCGCCGACAACCCGGGCCCGGGGGCGCCGGGATGCCCACGACCGGGTGCCCGTCCTCACCCAGTTCGCTCTCCCGGCTGCGCTCGAGCAGGTAGATCCAGTGCCACAAGGGCAGCACGCGGTCCCCGGCCTTGTGGGGGATGTCGAGATCGAGCATCGCTGCCAGCGCCTCGGCCGGCTCGGCGGCGATCACCTCGGTGCGCTCGACCGTTTCCTGATTCGTCATGCCATCCGTTCCGTTCATGCCCATGCGTGTCCGTTCATGCCCGTGCACGCAGGGCGTGCAGGAGTTCCGAGAGATCGGGCGCGTCCTCGAGGTGCTCCACCGCGTCGATGAGTTGCGCGGCCGTACCGGCGCCGAGCGGCTCGATCAGGGCCCTTGCCTTGGCGACGACTTCCTCGTGGGACATCGGGTTCTGCGCCGAACCCTTGGCCGTGGTCGGGTTGCCCGCCTCGCGGGTGAGCACTTCACCGTCCATAAACTCGATGTCGAAGCGAGGGCCGTCCTCGAGTTGGATACGCGCGTCGACGTGCAGGGAGATCTTGTCCATCGTCTCCTTGATGCGCGGCTCGTCGACCCGGGGCGGCTCGTACTCGTCCAGGCCGAGCCGGCCACCGCACAGCGCCAGGGCGACCGAGTACGGAAGGCTGAACTGGGCGTCGAACACGGTCTCCACCGGGTCGACCGACAGCATGTTGATCGCCGTCTCGCCCGCGGTGATGCGCACGCTCCGCACGTCCTCCGCCTGGATCGGCCGCGAGGCCAGCAGGTCCATCACCGTGTCGATGGCCGAGTGGCAACCTCGGCAGCACGCGTACGGCTTGAGGTAGGAACTCGCGACATTGAAGTCGGTGCCCAGGTCCTTCAGCGCCGCATCGGGGAACCCCTCCCCGCCGTTGTAGGCGGCGAACAGTCCGCCCCACTTCGCCTCGAAGAGCCGACGGGGACCGGTGATTCCCCCACGAGCGAGGACGGCCGCGTCCACGCCCGTCTCGCCGGCCTTCCCGGGGTGGAGTCGCTTGGTCATCGCCCCGTCGTCCTTGAAGGCCCACACGCCGCCCGTGAAGGAGCCGGCGATGCCGAGCGCATCGGCGAACTGCTGCGCGTCCAGCCCGAGGGACTTCGCAGCCGCGGCAGCCGCGGCGATACTGCCCATCGTGCCGCTGGAATGCCAGCCGCGGTCGGTGTGCGCGGCGAAACCGCCCAGGGCCCCCAGGGCGCGGTAGCCGATGTCGTACCCGGCGACGGTGGCCGTGATGAGGTCACGTCCGGAGGCACCCGCCGCCTCGGCCGTGGCGATCGCGGCCGGCAGCACGGTCGAGCCGGCGTGTCCGGGCCCGCCTCCGTCGTCGAAGTCGCGAGCGTGCGCCGACGTGCCGTTGGCGAGGGCTGCCTGGGCAGGCGTGAGCCTGATGCCGGTGCCCCACACGAGAGAGCCCGACGCGGTGTCCTGGATCCCCGCCAGCGCGTCGATCACACTGGTCGCCTCGGCGGTGGTCGCACCGAGCATCGCGACGGCGAGCGTGTCGAGGATGTGGTCCTTGACTCCCACGACCACGTCGTCGGGCAGGTCCTGGAAGGCGATGTCCGCCCAGTGAGCGGCGAACGTCTCCGTCAACGAGGATGTGCTCCTGGTCATTTGTCCGGCCCCTCACGGCTTCAGGTGGATGGTGAGTCTGTCGACGAGCCACCGGCCGCCCGCCTGGCCGATACGTGTGGCGTCCTCGACGACCCGGGCGTCCGGGTAGTGCTCGGCCAGGTGGCGCACCACCTCTTCCATCTCGGCCTTGGCCAGCCCCTGCCCCAGGCAGTTATGGGAACCGGTGCTGAAGGTGAGCGGCTGGTTGCGCTCCCGGTCGAGGTCGAACTCCTCGGGGCGCTCGAACCTCTCCGGGTCACGGTTGGCGGACCAGACCGCCACGTGCACGTCGCTACCCTCGGGGATGACGGTGCCTTCCAGTTCGACGTCCTCGACGGCAATCTTGCTCACCACGCCGGTGCGCGGGAAGAGCCGCAGGCTCTCGACGACCGCTGCGGGTATCAGCTCCGGATCGGCGACGATCCGCTGCCAGGCCTCGCGGTCACGCAGCAGGGTCCAGACGACCAGGCCGACCTGGTGCGCGGTGTTGACGGAGCTCGCCTCGAGCATCGAGGTCGCCTCGGTCAGAACCTCCTGCTCGGTCAGCTTGCCTTCGTCGCCGAGGGAGATGAGGTACGACAGCATGTCGTCGCCCAGCCCCTCGGCTCGCTTCCTGGCGATGAGGCCGGCGAGGTAGGCGAAGAGCTCGTCGTAGGCCTCCACGATCACCGGGGTCAGGCTGCGGTCTCTGGTGAGCAGTGACAGCGTGCGCTCGGACAGGCTCTGCACCTGGGGCGCGTCGCTCGCGGGCGCGCCCGCGAGGTGACAGTAGACCAGCGACGGGATGCGCTGGGCGACGCCCCGGTAGAAGTCGACGGGCGCCGAGTCGTCGAGATCGGCGTTGATCGACTCCACGATCCAGCGAAGCACGTCGCGTGTGTTCCTGACCGTCACCGGGCTCATGAAGCGGGCGAGCGGCACACGCAGGCGAAGGTGCGGGTCGCCCTCCAGCATGATGATGCTGCGGGCCCGGAAGTCGTGGACGGGGCCGGCGGTGATGCCGAACTCCTCCATCAGCCGCAGCGCGGAGTTCTGGAACCGCTTGTCGCGCAACACCTTGGAGGCCAGGTCGTAGCCAAGGACGGCGGTGCCGTAGTCGCCCTGTACGAGGGCATGGCCGTCGAGCGCACCGCCCTGGTGCGTGCCGGCGTCGGGCGAGAACGGATCAAAAGTCGCTGTCGCGTTCATGGGAGTCACGGCAGTCATCCGCGGGCGATCGCACCGACGGGGCAGCACATGATGACCTCTTCGAGCTCGGCCTCACGCCCGGGGTCCACCTCGGTCGTCAGCTGCTCGAGCAGGCCTTCGTCACCGATGCGGAACACGTCCGGCATCAGTGCGGCACACGTGCCGTTGGCATCGCACCGGTCGAAATCGACTGTCACTTTGATCATGGCGAGAGACTCCTTTGTCATTTCGTTCGTGCCCGGGGTGCCGGCCCCGGGCGGATCGCTTGCTCAGGCCTCGGCCGGCGCGAGCACGATGTCGAAGCGGACCTTCGACCAGGTGCCGTCGACGACCCTGCCGTCCGGCGTGGGTGTTCCGGCCGGCTGTTCCTCGAAGTCCTTGACCAGCGACTCCTTCACGCCGAAAACGCTGTCCTTGTCGAGGAGTTCGTCACCGCGCACGAAGATGTGCGTGACCAGCTCCCGGTAGCCGGGTACGCGAACGAGGAAATGCAGGTGGGAAGTGCGCATCGGGGACCGGCCGACGGCCTGCAGCAGCCGTCCGACCGGGCCGTCGTGCGGAATCGGGTACGGGGTCGGCGTGATGCCCCAGAAGCGGTAGCTGCCCTGATCGTCGGTGTAGAAGTGGGCGCGTGCGGCAGTGCGGTCGTCCGTGTACTGCACGTCGTACAGGCCGTCCTCGTCGGCCTCCCACACCTCCACCAGCGCGCCGGGAACCGGGGTGCCGTCGGTGTCGGTGACGGTGCCCTCGACCCAGCACGGCTGCCCGACCGCGCCGAACGACATGTCGCCGCCCAGCGGGATCTCCGGGGAGCCCTCGACGAAGAACGGGCCCCACACGGTCGCCTCGGTGGCATTCCGGTAGATCTCGTTGTTGACCGCGATGGTCTGCATCGAAGCGCCGAGCACGTCGGAGAGCAGGATGAACTCCTGCCGTTTGTCATCGGTGATGTGGCCGGTGGCCGTGAGGAACTCGATCGCCTTGTTCCATTCGGCCCCGGTCAGGCGCGTTTCCCGGATGAAGGCGTGGACGTGCTGGACGAGCGCGGTCATGAGCTCCTTGAGCCGCGGATCGGCACAGGTGTCGAAGGAGCGCACCACGCGCTCGATCAGCTCTTCCTCGCGCCGGCTCTGCTCCACGCCGACGCCCTCGGTGGCCGAGGACTCGCCGGTGCCGGTCATGCCGGCTCCTCTCCGGACCATGCTGCCTGCAGCAGGGCGGTGATGTCCGCCGGAGTCACCGGCGCGGGGTTGTTGGCCGGGACGGCCTTCAGAATGGGGCCGACGGCCTTGGCGATGCCGTCGGCGGGCATGCCGTAGTCCCTCAACGCCCGTGGCGCGCCCAGGGCGTCGCGCAGTGCAGCCAGCCCCTCCCGTGCCGTCGCCGAGCCGAACGCGTGGGCTATCCGGGATTCGGCCTCAGGCGCGTAAGGAGCGTTGAAGGCCAGCACGTACGGAAGTACGACCGCGTGGGTCTGTGCGTGCGGCAGGTTGAACATGCCGCCGAGCACATGGCAGATCTTGTGGTGCAGGCCCGAGCCGGCGGAGGCGAACGCGACCGCTGCCAGGTAGGCGCCGTACAGCGTCTTCTCGATCCCTTCGATCGACGCCGAGTCGCCCGCCACCTGCGGCAACCCCGCGGCGAGGCCGTGGATGCCCTCCTGTGCCAGCACCCGGTCGATGGGGTCCGCGCGGGGCCCCCACATCGAGTCCACGCAGTGGGCCAGCGCGTTCAGACCGCTGGACACGGTCAGCTCGCCGGGCAGGGTCGTGAGGAGGTGGGCGTCGTAGACGATGGAGCGCGGCAGTACCTTCGGGTCGGCCCCGGTGCGCTTGGTCTCGCCCTCGGTCAGACCCCACACGTCGGTCGCCTCGCTGCCGGCGTACGTCGTCGGCACCGCGACGACGGGCAGTCCCGTGGTCAGTGCCACCGCCTTGCCCAGTCCGGTGGTCGAGCCGCCCCCCACCGTGACGATCACATCCGCCCCGCAGGAGGCAGCGGCCTGACGGGCGCGGGCGGCCACCTCGACCGGCACATGCATCACGACGTCTTCGTGGCGCAACGCGACCGGAACCGCCGCGGCGATCGGGGCGGCCAGGACCGCCTCCTGCTCCGAGGCGATCAGCATCACCTTCGTGCCACCGAGCGCCCCGACCTCGGCCGCCACGGCCGACGGGGCTTCGCCGGGGGCGAAGACGACGCGCTGCGGGAGCGTCTCATGGATGAACTTCATCTGCGACTCACTCTCCTTCGTTCCGCGGCAGCCACCCGAGCAGTGCGGAGACGACCCCGTCGGGATCCTCGAGGGCGGAGAAGTGCCCCACGCCCTCGAGCGTCACCAGTTGCGCGCCGGGAATCCCGGAGGCGACCTCCTGACCCAGGTGCGGCGGGGTGATCGCGTCGCTGTCTCCCACCAGGACCATCGTCGGCACAGCGATCGTGGACAGCTCCTGACGCCGGTCGAGTCGCTCGGCGACCGCCAGCTGTTGGTCCTTGAAGACCTCCACGCCCAGGGAGCGGACCATCCGACCTGCCAATGCGGTGATGTCGGGCCGGTTGGGCGCCACAGCGCCCGCGATCAGGTCGGCCGCCTTCTCGAACTCGCCGGACTCCGCCAGTGCGATGGCCTTCAGCGAGTTCTCCCGGCGCTTCGGCTCCGCGGCGATTGCGGAGGAATTGAGCAGCGCGAGGCCCTGGACCCGGCCGGTGTTGCGCAGTACGACATCGAGCGAGACGTATCCGCCCATCGAAATACCGGCGAGGTGGAACTCCTCCGGAGCCTTCTCCAGCACACTGTCGGCCATCGCCTTGATCGAGGCGCCTTCGCCCCGGATCACCTGGCATTCGACGTGTCCGGACAGTCGCTCGACGACGGGTTGCCAGAGGCGCTCGTCCGCGCCGAGCGCGGGGACCAGCACCAGCGGGTAGTTCTGCATCTTCATTCCTCCCGGCTCACGCAGCGCCGTCGACATTGAGAATGCAGCCGGAGGTGAACCCCGCCTCTGCGGAAACGAGGTAGGCGACGGTGCCGGCGATCTCTGCACCGGTGCCGGTACGTCCCGCCGGGATCGCCGTGCGGGTGGCCGCCCGGGCCTCCTCCGGCAGCGCCTCGAACACGCGCCGCACGCGGCCGTACTCCGGCAAAATCAGTCCCGGCGAGACCGCGTTGACCGTGATGCCGCTGCTGCCCAGATCCTTCGCGAGCTGCTTCGTGAACCCGTTGATCGCAGCCTTCGACGCCGCGTACGGCAGGCGCGCTCCGACCGTGCCCGAAGGCCCGGCAAGGCCGTCGGCCACCGCCGAGGAGAAGTTGACGATGCGTCCGAAGCCGTTTCGGCGCATCAGCGGCACCGCCATCCTGCTGCACAGGAACGCGCTGGTCACATTGGCGTCCAGGACCCTCGACCACATGTCCGGCGTGAGGTCTTCGATGTCGTGGACGGACTTGGTGCCGCTACCTCCGGCCGAGTTGACCAGCACATCGACCCGGCCGAAGTGACGTTCCACCTCGGCGAAGGCGTCCGAGACGAGTGCGGCGTCCGTGAGGTCCGCCTCGACGGTCAGTACCCGAAGCCCGGGGAACGCGGAGCGGATAGCGGCGGCTGTGGACTCGAGGCCCTCGCCGTTGAGGTCGAACAGCGCGATCTCGAACCCCTCGCTTGCGAGACGGTGCGCGATCTCGGCGCCGAGCCCTTCGGCTCCGCCGGTCACCACGGCGACCTTCGTCTCCGTCCCTTGCGTTGAAAGCACCGGACTCCTCCAGGACGTTCCGCCGGCTGAACCATCGGCAGCCGCACAGGTCGGTGTGACCTGCTGCGCACAGCGTGTCCCAGGGAAACGCACACATCAATGACGCAAAGATTCGCCCGGTAATGCGTTTCCCGTATAACGCCCGTGCCCCTGGATTTACGGGCGGCGCACCATGCCATGTGCCTATTACATGGCCATCACCAACTTCCTGGTCTTTCCCTGGGCCGCCATCAGTCCGCATGCTGCTGGGTGACCGGCGTTACCCGGACATCAGCCTCGTCGCACATTGTGGAGGAAGCCGTGACACAATCAATTCTCGGATCACGCACGACCATTGGGCCGGATCCGGAGATCGTCTCCCGCGCCACGGCTCTGGTGCCAGTGATCCGCGAATACGCCGATCAGGGCGCCGAGGGCAGAAGAATCGCGCCCGAGGTGATCAAAGAGCTGGACAGGGCCGACCTCTTCCGACTGTTCGTGCCCGCCCGCCTGGGCGGCCTGGAGGCTTCGGCAGCGACGATCTTCGAGACACTGGCCGAGGTCTCGCGCGGAGACGGCTCCACCGGCTGGGTGACCACGCTGCTCTCGTCGGCCGCCGGCTATGCGTCCACCTTCCCCGACCAGGCCCAGCAGGACGTCTTCGGTGCGAACCCGCGCGCCCGCGTCTCGGGCACGTTCGCCCCCACCGCGCAGGTCGAGCGTGTGGAGGGCGGCTACGTGGTGAGCGGCCGCTGGCCGTACTCCTCAGGTTCCTTCGCCGCGGACTGGGTCACCCTGGGACTCCTGATCCCGCGTGAAAATCCCGACGAGAACCCGGTCTCCATGGCGCTCTTCGCCCGTGACGCCTGCCGGATCGAGCCCTCCTGGTTCGTGACCGGCCTCAAGGGCACGGGCAGCGACACCGTGGTCGTGGACAACCAGTTCGTCCCGGACCACCGGATCCAGCCCATGCACAACATGTTCAACGGCGAACTGCTGTCCTCACACCGTGAGGACAGGGTTGCCACCTGGCCCTTCGGCTCGGTGGCGTCGATCATCCTCGCCGCCCCTCAGCTCGGGATGGCCCGCCACGCGCTCGAGATCACCCGCGCCAAGCTGGGTGACAAGCCGGTGACGAACACGGCCTACCGCCAGGCCCGCCTGTCCCCCACCCACCAGCTCAACGTGGCCGGCGCCGCGACCAAGCTCCACCTCGCCGAACTGGCCATGCAGCGTGTCGCACACGACATCGACACGGCGAGCGCCGAGGGCCGGCGTCCGGACGTGGAGACCCGCGCCCGGATCCGCAACGACACGGGCGTCATCGCAGACCTGTGCAAGGAAGCCATCGGCTTCCTGCTGACGGCCAACGGCTCCGGCTCGTTCGCGGAGAGCAACGTCATCAGCCGGATCTGGCGCGACTCGGAGATCGCGAACCGGCACGCGCACGTCACCTCGGGCATCGGCCGCGAGGCTTACGGCCGCATACTCCTGGGCAACAACGACCACCTGATCGAGCTGTGACATGCCTGCCATGACTGAGACTTCCCCCATCGCGAGCGGCCGCGTGGCGATCGACGACGCGGCAGCCTACCGGCGTGTCCTCGGGCACGTCCCCACCAGCGTGGCCGTGGTGACCGCCACCGGCCGCTCGGGACGACCGGTGGGCATGACCGTCGGATCGTTCACCTCGGTCTCCCTCGACCCACCGCTGATCGCCTTCTTCGTCGATCAGGCATCGTCGACCTGGCCCCACCTGTACGCGGCCGACCACTTCGGCGTGAGCATCCTGGGGCATGCCCAGAGCGAGCTGTGCCGGGCCTTCTCCCGCCGCTCCCAGGACCGTTTCGAAGGGGTGGACTGGCACATGTCCGGCCTCGGCGTCCCGCTGCTGTCGGATGCCATCGTGACCCTGGAATGCACCCGGGCCAAGATCGATCTGATTGGTGATCACTATCAGGTCGTCGGCCGTGTCGAGGCGATGGAGCTGCGCGCTCCCAACCCCCCGCTGATCTTCCTGCAGGGCGGATTCGTGGACATGGCCGACCGCAGCGCCTCCTGAAACATGTTCCGCCCCGCGAGGGACTGCCGCCCGATCGGGCGGCAGTCCCTCGCGGGGTTCCCGCCTCCCGGTGGTGCCGCCGGACTCACCGTCGTGGCCGGCCTTTCCGGACGGAGGGTAGATGCGGACCATCCGGGCCATGCGGCCCCTGACACGGCAAAGGCACACAGCCGTCCCCGGCTGTGTGCCTTCACCACTTCGTTCCCGTTGCCCGCTCGTCAGCCGGGCCGCTCCGCGGCACCGGCGGCCTGCGGGACGGCCTCCTGAGCGAGTCCCGTGCGTTTCGACTGCGCCGCCGCGAATGCCAGGAAGCGACGCGCGGCCTGCCCGGCAGGCCCGCCCTGGCGCGTCAGCATTCCGTAGGGCCGGACCGCGGAAGGGTCGTCGATGAGGATGACAGGAGTCAGTGTCTGCTGTCCCGGCTGCGGTTCGGGAACGACGGCGACGCCCCATCCGGCCGCGACGAACGGGGGCAGGGTGTACAGCTCCGTGACCTCGATGACGAACCGCGGGGTGAACCCAGCCTGTCGGCAAAGGCGTTCGGTGATGTGCCGCAGGCCGTAACCGACCTTGAGCGAGACCATCGGCTCGTCCTCCAGGTCGGCGAGCGTGACGGACTCGCGTTCGGCGAACCGGTGGCCCTCGGGAACCCCTACGCACAGTCTCTGGCTGCCGAGTGGAATCCAGTCCAGGTCCTCCGCGGCCGGCTCCGGAGCCACGAAGCCGATGTCGATGCGGCCCTGCCGTACGTCGTCCGCCACCGCGTCGGACGCGCCGCCGCGCAGCTCGAAAACCGCACGCGGGGTCAGTTCCCGGTAGCGGTTCACCAGGTCCGGGACCAGCCACTCCCCGAAGGAGTTCAGAAAGCCGAGGGACACCTGGCCCTGGTCCGGATCGACCATCGTGGCGATCCGTTCTTCTCCCTTGGCGAGTTCGTTCATGGCCCGCATGGCGTGCGCCTGGAAGACCGCACCGTATCGATTGAGCCGCAGCCTGTTCTGGCGCCGGTCGAAGAGTTTCACGCCGAGTTTGCGCTCGAGTCGGCCCAGGGCCCGTGACAGGGTCGGCTGGCTGATGTTCAACCGCGCGGAGGCAGCCGTCATGTTCTCGGTTTCGGCGAGGGTATTGAACCACTCCAGTTCGCGCAGCTCCATGGCTCTCCAAGTCTTGCGGCTCACTGGCCGAAACCATACTTCCAGTGCATAGTTTGCTCAATAGGCGTATCGCACTTGGTCGGAAATTCCCGCAAAACCCAAGTCCAGGGCCGCGGATCCTGTCCATTTTCCACGGACCCGGCGGCTCGTTATGCAAATGGTGCATCGTCGGTGCGAAGTTCCTGGGCCTTTACTCCCACTAAGCCGCATACGCATGCTGACGGCGACGGACCCGATCGTCGGAATCTGGGAACACTCGGCCGCCTGTCCTGAAGGACACGTGTCTCTCCCTGCCGGACGACAAGGAGAAAAACGGAGGTCTCGCCCACACCAAATGCCTCGCCCGCCACCTCCGGAATCGCCAGCCGAGGGCCAGCGCTCAGCGCAGGCCTGTCTTGCCAGAAACCTCGTCCGTCCTGGTAAAGCGGCATGTTGGTGCTCGGTGCCAGCGCATCACCGTCTCCGACGTACCAGCAGCGACACCCGACGCAGTATGTCCATCGGGAGCTGGTGCAGCAGCGCCGCCGGGAACGCTCGGTCGACCGCATCGACCGCGGCCTGTACTTACTCAGTTGCTTCTCCAGCACCGTGATCTGATGCCTTTGTCCCGGTGGCTCAGTCGCACCAGCACGAGTGATCACGTTGCCGTGCTGATCGGCGTCAGCACGAGCGTCTTGGCGTGAGCGCCGCCCGCGAGGCCCCACGGAAACGGTCCACCGCCTCCCACCTGGGCGGATGAGGTTCTCTACAAGGACACCCTCAAACGCGAGACCTCCACGGCGCCCGCAGCTACGGCAACGCCAGCACCTGCAGGAGCCACGGTCCTCGCCTAGCCGACCCGCTACATCACAGCGCAGCTGCACACGGTCGACGCGTCAACCACCAGGAGCGCACCGGCCTCCTCGTGTCGGCGGTCTTCGAAATCTTTTCGGAGACCGCCGACAGTGGTCGACCAGTGATCAACTTTCGGAAGCGGAGTTACCTCCCGAGGCCCGTTTCGCGGGTGGCAGGCGGGATCGACACCTGCTTCCGGCCAGTAGCCGGAAGCAGGTGCTCGTCGATTCCCTTCACGGGGCTTCGGCAATCGCGACTGGGTCCGGGAACGCGGCGTCCTCAAGGTCGGACCGGTTCGTCTCCCGGGTCAGCGCGATAGCGACGGCGCTGAGGAGGCATACACCCACGAGGAAGAGGACGACGGGAGTGGGGTCCGTGCCGTTACCCGCGCCTGCCAGGAGCGCGGTCGCCGCCAGGGGCGCCAGGCCGCCACCCAGAGTGGTGGCGAGCTGGTACCCCAGGGACGCGCCCGTGTATCGGGCACGGGTACCGAACATCTCGCTCACGAACGCGGCCATCGGCCCGTACATGGCTGCCTGGAGCAGCGGATTCCCGATCACGTACGCGACATAGAGCGCGGTTACCGAGCCGCTGTCGACGAGTGCGAACAACGGGTACGCGGCGATCGCCGAGCCGACGGCGCCACCGATCATCACGGTCTTGCGGCCGACCCGGTCGGACAGGGCCGCGTAGGCCGGGATGGTCAGGATGTGGAGGGCGGCCGACGCGGTCTGCGCGGCGAGCACCGTGGAGAGGTCGTATCCGACGCCCATGGCGTAGGTCAGCATGAACGTCGCCAGCAGCGACTGCATCAGAATCGGAGCGGAACCGCCCAGGGCCGCCAGCACGATGTTCTTCGGGTGTCTCCGCAGCACCGCCAGCAGTGGTACCTCTTCCTTCTCGGGAGCCGTGGTGGCCCTGCGTGCGGCCTCCTGGAAGGCTGGGCTCTCGTCCACGCGGAGCCGTACGAACAGGCCGATCGCCAGCAGCACCACACTGAACAGGAACGGCACCCGCCAGCCCCACGAGAGGAACGCGTCTTCCGGCAGCGCGGAGAACGCCGCGAGCATCGTGGTAGCGAGCACGGCACCCGCCGGCCCGCCCATGTTCGCAAAGCTCGCCGCGAGCCCGCGCCAGCGCGCGGGAGCGTGCTCGAACGCCATCAGCGCGGCGCCACCCCACTCCCCGCCGACCGCCACACCCTGTATCAGCCGCAGCACGACGAGCAGTGTGGGTGCCCAGACGCCGATGGTGTCGTAGGTGGGCAGCAGGCCGATGCAGAAGCTGGCCACACCCATCAGCGACATCGTGATCACCAACATCGATTTCCGGCCCAGCCGGTCCCCGAAGTGACCGAAGACGATGCCGCCCAGCGGCCGGGCGAGATATCCGACCGCCAGCGTGGCGAAGGAGGCCAGAGTCCCTGCCAAGGGGGTCAGGCGGGTGAAGAACAGTTGGTTGAACACCAGTGAGGCAGCGGCCCCATACAGCAGGAAGTCGTAGAACTCCACGGTGCTGCCCAGGAAGCTGGAGAGGGCGACGCGTCGCGTCTGGCGGACATCGCTTTTCGGCATGCTGGTTCCTCCTTGTCGGATCGATATAGGGGAGCTGAGAAACGGAAGGACCCAGGGTCCGTTTCAAGACCCCCGCAGCGGTTCGGGCGCGCTGGAACCGCCGGTCAGACGGCGGCCCCTTCGGCCGGAGCGTCTGCCGCCCCACTGTCCGGAGTACTGGTCTCCCCGCTGTCCGGGGTGCTTGCCGCTCCGTCGCCCCCGGTCTTGTCGCGCAGGGCACCGACGACGAGCACGCAGCACAGGAGAGCGGCGATACCGCACACCAGGTAGCCTGTGGAGAAGCCGTTGCTGAGCGACTCGAGCGCCAGGCCCGCCGCCTCGGCAGGCGGCGAGCCGGCCGGAGCGGAGTTGACGGCCAGCGGGCCCGCCGCCTCGGCGAGCTGTCCGGCGGCGGCCTGCGCGGCGGGGCTCAGGTCCGTGGCCTGCGCGAGGCCGGTGCTGAAGAGGGAGTCGGCGCGGCTGAGCGCGATGGCGCCGACGACGGCGGGACCGAGGGCGAAGCCGAGGTCGCGCAGCAGGCTGGTGGTGGCGCTGGCCATGCCCGCCAGGTGCGCGGGCACCGTGTTCACGGCCGTGGCGGTGATGGAGGAGACCGTGAAGCCGAACCCGATACCGATCAGCCCGAGCGGCAGCGTGATCGACAGGAGTGAGGTGTCGGTGATGGGCAGGGTGGCCGCCCAGAATCCGCCGGCCGAGATGAGGGCCAGGCCGAAACCGAGGACCCAGCGCGGTGCCAGTCGCGTCAGCATGCGTCCGGTCACCGGAGTCAGAACGGCGACCCAGCAGTTCGACACGAGGAATGCGACCGCGATGCGCATCGGGCTCTGGTGCTGGAGGGGGCCCATGCGCATGCTGGTCGCATAACCGGCGCCGAGGAACGCGAACATGCCGACGACGGCGACGACCGCGGCGATGCTGAAGGAGCGGTTGCGGAAGATGTCGAGCGGCAGCAGCGGCGCCTTGGCCGAGTTCTCGATCCGGACGAACAGCGCCAGGAACACGGCCGCGACGACGAACGCGACGACGATGAGCGGCGAGCCCCAGCCGTCGGCAGGTCCCTGGACCACGGCGTAGAGCAGGGCGATCAGCGCGACGGCGATCGTGATCTGGCCCCGGACGTCCAGCTTCCGGCCCTCCGGGGCGCTGGACTCCTCGGCGAACAGGGCGCTGACGAGAGCACTGAGCGCGGCGAGGGCGGCAAGGACGACGAACGACCAGCGCCAGCTGCCGAAGTTGGCGGTGATGCCGCCGAGCAGGGGCGCGAGGGTGTTGCCGACCGCCAGGCTGGTGACCCAGATGGCGATGACACGTGCCCGCCGGGGGCCGTCGTCGGTGCGGACCGCGATCACCGTCAGCGAGGTCGGGATGACTGCCGCGGCGCCGATGCCGGACAGGACCTGGCCGACGCACAGGAGGATGACGTCGGGTGCGGACGCGGCGACGACCTCACCGGCGACCATCAGCAGGGCGCCGCCGACCAGCAGTCTGCGGCGTCCGAAGAGGTCACCGAGCACGCCGAAGGTGAGTTCCAGGACGACGATCGGCAGCAGGAACGCCGCGGTGATCCACGTGAGCTGGGATCCCAGAGGCTGCAGGTCGGCCTGGAACAGGCCGTTGAGGGTGGCGGGTATCGTCGTGGCGAGCTGGGCCACGAAGACCGCCAGACAGCCGGCGATCAGTGTGCCGAGGAAACTCCGGGTACGTGGGCCCTCACCGGATCTCTCACGGTCGTGGGCGGTTGCAGTCGGGGAAACAGACATAGGGGTATCCCTGTCGCGGAGTGGTTGGGGTGACGGTGCTTCCGTCCGACGGGCCACCCCTGGCTGCCGGGCGGTCCGGCCGGTGGTGGCGTCATCGGGCAGGTCGGCGGCCGGGCGGCGGACTCGTGCCGACGGGCGGCGGAAGCCACGGCCGGCTTACGCAGGCGCGGTGACGGGTGCCGACCTGGGCCGGAGGCGTCCAGGGGCGCCCGTGGAAGGCGGACGGTCGGACGGACGGCGTCCGGGGCGGCGACGCGTCCCGTGTCACGGCTTGCTGCCCGGGGGGCGTGGCCGGTGGCCGGACACGGTTCGAGCCCCTTGGGTCGCAAGGGCGCTCGCAGCCACGAACTCTTCCGCAGCCTCCGCGCGAGGCTGCCCGGAGTACGGCCACGTCCTCGTGCGGTCGGCTGGTGTGTTGTGGGCTCATGGTGGCCGGGGAGCCATGGACTGTATACACACACGATGTTGGGGCTGCTCATGCGCCTGCCGCATGGGCCCCGGGACAGCCCCCCTCGCGCCCGGTCCCGGACGCGGTGTCGACGGTGCGGCCACGGCCGGTCGGCGGACCCGGCCGGCAGCGACCCCCTGTGCGGCGGCCCCGGTGCTTACGTGCTTCTCAGCGGGTCACGCCACCACGTCCGCGGCGTGGCCGTCCGCGCCCTGTCGGG
Organism: Streptomyces brevispora; assembly: GCF_007829885.1. NCBI lineage: Bacteria > Bacillati > Actinomycetota > Actinomycetes > Kitasatosporales > Streptomycetaceae > Streptomyces > Streptomyces brevispora. The sequence continues at coordinate 5,293,681 of NZ_VIWW01000001.1, read as the reverse complement.
AGCACCCGGTGGGGGATGGTGCCCTCACAAACTGAAGGAACCGGCGTGCGGCCCGTCCCCGGGCACGGCTGCCGCCCCCTGCCCGCGGTCATGAACAGCTGCCGGACGTACGGGAGTTCCCGCTGGCTGGATCGTCATCCACCTCACGCATGGCCGGGTGCAAGTTTTTGAGTCTTTACCTCGGGCGGAGACCCTCCGCATGCTGGCGAACGCGGGGGGCCACTGCCGGCCTCCGCCGCCTTCCCCCGCTTCACTCTTCCCATCATCGTCCGTGTTGGAGGACTTGTGCCTTCTGTCGCCTCACTCGAAGCACCCGAGGACCGTATGCGGTTCTTCATCGACGGGCGGTGGGCCACCCCACACGGTGCCCGCTCTCACCAGGCCCTGGAGGCCGCCACGGGTGATGTTCTCGCCCGCGCCGCCCTGGCGGACGAACAGGACGTCGACGCGGCCGTGCTCGCCGCCCGCAACGCCCTGGACCACGGCGTCTGGGGACGCACCACCGCCCCCGAGCGCGCCGCGGTCATGCGGCGCATGGCCGACGCCCTGGAGAAGCGGGCCGAGTCGACCGCCGTGCTGGTCAGCCGGGAGAACGGCATGCCCATCGGGCTGTCCCACATGCTCAACGGTGGTGCTCCGGCCGGCCTGCTCCGCATGTACGCGGACCTGGTGGAGAACCTCGAACTGGAAGAGGTACGGCCGAGCCAGGCAGGGTCGACCATCGTGCGCCGGGAGCCGGTCGGAGTGGTCGGCGCGATCACTCCGTGGAACTTCCCGCAGGCCCTGGCCATATTCAAGATCGCCCCTGCGCTGGCGGCCGGTTGCACGGTGGTGCTGAAGCCCTCGCCGGAGACGGCGCTGGACTCGTACGTGTTCGCCGATGCCGCGCTGGAGGCGGGGCTGCCGGACGGCGTGCTCAACATCGTGCTCGGCGACCGCGACGCGGGAGCGGCGCTGGTGTCGCATCCGCTGGTCGACAAGATCGCCTTTACCGGATCCACCGAGGCCGGCCGCGCGATCGGCGCCGAGTGCGGGCGCCTGATCCGCCGCAGCACCCTCGAGCTGGGCGGGAAGTCCGCTGCGGTGTTCCTCGACGACGGGGTTCTGGACACGTTCCTGGCCGGGCTGGACGGCGCGTGCTTCCTCAACAACAGCCAGACGTGCACCACTCAGGCCCGTATCCTCGTCGCACGTTCCCGTTACGACGAAGTCGTCGACGCCCTCGCGCAGTACACCTCGGACATGGTCCTGGGCAATCCTCTCGACCCGTCCGTGACCTGCGGGCCAATGGCCAGTCGCAACCAACTGGACCGTGTGCTGGGCTACATCGACATGGCACGGAACTCCGATGCGCGTCTCGTCTCCGGCGGTGGCCGGCCCGAGGGGCTGGAGCAGGGCTGGTTCGTGCAGCCCACCGTCTTCGCCGACGTCGACAACAACGACCGCCTTGCACGCGAGGAGGTCTTCGGTCCGGTCATGGCCGTGATCCCGTTCAACGACGACGAGGACGCCATCAGAATCGCCAACGACAGCAACTACGGGCTCGGCGGCTCCCTCTGGAGCGCCGACGAGGACCGGGCCCTGGCCGTCGCCCGCCGGGTGCGCACCGGGACGATCGGCCTGAACTACTACACCCTCGACCTCGGTTCGCCGTTCGGGGGCATGAAGGACTCCGGCATCGGCCGCGAGCTCGGGCCCGAAGGCCTCAATGCCTACCTGGAGTACAAGTCCGTCTACGCGAGCGACAAGTACCTGTCGGCCTGAGTCCGTTTCCGGGGACCCCCTAGCCGGGCTACCGAGGGGCACGTTGGCCGGTCGGCCGTGAGGCAGGCCGGCCAACGTGCTGCCCCGGGCAGGGGGCACTGCCCGCCCCGATCAGCACCGCTAGGAACGTTCACGAAGGAGTCTGATTCGAAAATCAACCGTCCATGCAGGTCAGACCACTTCCGCTGATGGGAGGGACACTTGATGGCCAAGCATGTTGAGCTGGCTGACCAGGTAGCGGATCTGCCGGCCCGGCCGGTTCGCTGGATGAAGCAGTCGCCTCCGAGGTCACGGCGCTGGTGCAGATCCATTCCCACCCACTGCACACCGTCGTACGGTGGACTCTTCAAGGGCCACACCGAGTTCGGACTTGCCTGAGCCGAGCATCCTGCGAACCCGGCAGGAGCGGGAGGCCCCGCTCATTGCATCGCATCAGTAAATGGTCCCCGACCAACCCTGGTGCAGCCGTGCCGGTGGATGCGGCAGAAGCCTCCGGGCCGAGTAACCAATACACAGTCCAGTCGCGGCCCTGTGCGCGGGGTGTCAGGCCCGGGCGGGCAGGAGCGGCAGGTCCAGGCGGCCCGCGAGGTCGTCGACGGTGGTGCCGAAGGTCTCCCGCACCGTGACGCCCTGCGGGGTGATGTCGAACACGGCGAGGTCGGTGTAGACGCGGTCGACGCAGCCCAGCCCCGTGAGCGGGTAGCTGCACTCAGGTACCAGCTTGGGTGCGCCGGTCTTGGTGAACAGCGTCATCATGACGAAGACCTTCTTGGCTCCGATCGCCAGATCCATGGCTCCGCCGACGGCGGGGATGGCGTCGGGTGCGCCGGTGTGCCAGTTGGCGAGGTCGCCGGCTGCGGAGACCTGGAAGGCTCCCATGACGCAGATGTCCAGGTGGCCGCCGCGCATCATGGCGAAGGAGTCGGCGTGGTGGAAGTAGGCGGCCCCGGGGAGCTCGGTCACGGGGATCTTGCCGGCGTTGGTGAGGTCGGGGTCGATCTCGTCGCCCTGGGCGGCGGGGCCCATGTTGAGCATGCCGTTCTCGGTGTGGAGGACCACGCCGGAGTCGGCCGGCAGGTGGTCGGCGACGAGTGTCGGTTGGCCGATGCCGAGGTTGACGAAGGCGCCGTGGGGGATGTCACGGGCCACGAGGGCGGCGATGTCGTGCTTGCCCAGCGGACCGCGTTCGCCGTCCGCGGAGGGTCGGGTGGGGTTCATGCGGTCGCCTCCTGCACCACGCGGTCGACATAGATACTCGGTGTGACCACGGTTTCGGGATCGATCATGCCGGTCTCGACGATCTCGCGGACCTGTGCGATCACGGTGGTCGCGGCGGTTGCCATGACAGGTCCGAAGTTGCGGGCGGTCTTGCGGTAGACGAGGTTGCCCATCCGGTCGGCCCGGTGGGCACCGATCAGCGCCACATCGCCCTTGATCGGGTACTCCAGCACGTAGGTGCGTCCGTCGATGACGCGGGTCTCCTTGCCCTCGGCCAGCGGGGTGCCGACTGCGGTGGGGCAGAAGAAGGCGCCGATACCGGCCCCGGCCGCCCGGATCCGCTCGGCAAGGTTGCCCTGCGGCACCACCTCCAGTTCGATCCTGCCGGCCCGGTACAGGCTGTCGAAGACCCACGAGTCGGCCTGGCGGGGGAAGGAGCAGATCACTTTGCGGACCCGTCCCTTGGCCAGCAGCGCGGCGAGCCCGGTGTCGCCGTTGCCGGCGTTGTTGGACACCACGGTCAGGTCCGTGGCGCCCTGGCGGATGAGGGCGTCGATCAGGTCGACCGGCATGCCGGCCATCCCGAAGCCGCCGACGAGCACGGTCGAGCCGTCCTCGATTCCGGCGACCGCCTCGTCGGCGTGGGCACACAGCCGAGTGGTCATCGGTTCTTCTCCGTGACGTTCTCCAGGACCACGGCGAGCGCCTGGCCCACTCCGATGCAGATGGCCGCCACGCCCCACCGCTCGCTGGACTCCTTGAGCCGGTGGGCCAGCGTGCCCAGGAGTCTGCCGCCGGAGGCGCCCAGCGGGTGGCCGAGCGCGATGGCGCCGCCCCTGGCGTTGACGATGCCGGGGTCGATCTTCCAGGCGTCCACGCAGGCCAGTGCCTGCACGGCGAACGCCTCGTTGAGTTCGACCGCACCGACGTCGGACCAGGAGATGCCGGCGGCCTTCAGGGCCCGGTTCGCCGCCTCCACCGGCGCGAAGATGAACATCTGCGGATCCAGCGCGAACACCCCGCGCCCGGCGATGCGGGCCAGCGGATCGGCGCCGATGCGCGCCGCGGCGGCCCGCGAGCCGAGCAGCACGGCCGAGGCGCCGTCGCTCAGCGGTGAGGCGTTGCCCGCCGTGATCACGCCGTCGGGGCGGAACGCCGGCTTGAGCCCGGCGAGCCTGTCGGCCGTGGATGCGGGCCGGATGCCCTCGTCCCAGGTGAGGGTGTCGCCCCTGCCGTCCACCGCGACCGGCACCACCAGGTCGTCGTAGAAGCCGGCCGTCCAGGCGGCGTCGGCCAGGTGGTGGGACCGGGCGGCGAACTCGTCCTGCCGCTCGCGCGGGATGGCGAACCGGTCGGCCAGCTGCTCGTTGGCCTCGCCCAGGGAAACCGTCCACTCCTTCGGCATCCGCTCGTTGACCAGCCGCCACCCCAGCGTGGTGGAGACCGCGGCCACATCCCCGGCGGGATAGGCCCGCTCAGGCTTGGGCAGCCCCCACGGAGCCCGGGACATGGATTCCACCCCGCCGGTGAGCACGATGTCGGCATCGCCGGTCTCGATCGCGCGGGAGGCGATGATCGCCGCGTCCAGGGAGGACCCGCACAGCCGGTTGACGGTGGTGGCGGGAACGGAGGTGGGCAGTCCGGCCAGCAGGACGGCCATCCGGCCGACGTTGCGGTTGTCCTCGCCGGCGCCGTTGGCGTTTCCCCAGACGACGTCGCCGATCTCGCCCGCATCGAGCGCCGGCACCTTGGCCAGGACCCCGCTGATGGCGAGTGCCGCGAGGTCGTCGGGCCGTATGCCGGCGAGGGCGCCGGAGAACCGTCCGAAGGGTGTTCTTGCCGCTGCGTAGAGGTAACTGTCGGTCACGTCTTCACCGTATGACCGCCTGCTTCATCACGTCCAATACCTAATTTTGCCCTATTAATAAGGAACTCTTATAGGATCGGATTCATGGAGCTCCGCCAGGTCCGCTACTTCCTCGCGCTCGCCGAGGAGTGCCACTTCGGGCGTGCGGCGGCCCGCCTGCACGTCGCCCAGCCCGCTCTGTCCCAGCAGATCAAGCAGCTGGAGCGCGAGCTGGGCATCGCCCTGTTCCACCGCTCCACCCGGCACGTCGAACTCACCGAGGCGGGCCGGCACCTGACCGGGTACGCCCGCACGCTGCTCGCCGAGGCCGAACGCGCACGCGTCCACATGACGGAGCTGGCCACCGGCCGCGCGGGCCGGGTCTCCGTCGGCTTCATCGGCACCGCCACCTACGACGTCCTGCCCCGCGTCGCCCGCACCGTACGGGCCCAGCTGCCCCACATCACCCTGGAGCTGCACGGCGAGCTGCTCACCCCCCAGCTCGCGGACGGCCTGCTCGCCGGCACCTACGACCTGGCGGTCCTCCGCTCCGGCACCGCCGGCACCGAGGGAGTGAGCCTCACGCCACTGCGCACCGAACCCCTCATCGCCGTACTGCCGGCCCACCATCCCCTGGCCGCCTGCGAGCAGATCCCGCTGGGATCGCTGGCCGACGAGCCCTTCGTCATCCATCCCTCACAGCCCAGGTCCGCCATGTACGACCGCGTCCTGTCCGCCTGCAACCGGGCAGGCTTCCAGCCGGCGTCCCTCATCGAGGTCGGCGAGACCGCCACCCTCGTCGTCCTCGTGGCCGCCGGACACGGCGTGGCACTCGTGCCGCAGTCGGTGCAGAGCCTGCGCCTCGACGGCGTGACCTACCTACCGCTCACCGAGACGGAAACCATCGACCTCGTCCTGGCCCGCAGGGCGGAGCGCAACTCACCGGCCACACAGCAAGTCGCCTCGGTCATCGAACAGTGCGTCCACAGTTCAAAATGAGCGTTTGGTTCTTCGGTATTCGTTTCGTTCGGTTTGGTTGTCCCGCCAGTTGGGGGTTGCCTCATGGGTGAGGCGGCGGGCTATGAGGTTGATGGCGGCCCTGAAGTGGCTCGCCAGGGTTTTCGCGGTCGAGTACTCGGTTGTCTTGCGCTGCCGGGGCAACCACGTCCGGGCGTACTCCTCCATCGCCTGCTGCCCCAGTTCGCGTCGCGCCTCCGCCACCGAGGGAGCCGTCTTCTTCCGGCCGGCGTACAACTCCGTCAGCCTTTCGACCGCCGCGTCCTGGGTCCGCTACCCGGTCTCCTCCCGCGAACTGGGGCCGGTAGGTCTCGGCGTACGGCCGGGTCCCGGAGGCGACTGCCTGAGGCGTCAACAGGACGGCGGACAGGGCGCATACGGTCGCCGTCGCGGCGATCATCCGCGTGCGGGCATGCCGGGATAAGCGTCTTGAGGTCATGGTGTCTCCTGGGCTGCGGCCGTTTCCGCAGCCGGGTGCTTCCCGGCGCGCGGACTGAGCGAAAAGGGGAGGCCCTGCCGACGCTGCGGCACCGCGTCGGCCATGAGTGTCATCGTTGACTTATGTCAGCGATGACACCGGGTGGGGCCGATGATGGACGCATTCCGGCCGACGCGTCAACGACTGGGACACGTTTCCCCCGGCTCGGCCGGGCCGCCCGTCACGCGATAATCTGTGAGGCGTACTGCGGCAGTTGGCTCTGCCACGGAGGGTTCGGACCGGCGACCGAGCAGGTCAGGGCCGCGACATGGGCGGCGAACAGACAGGATTCCGCCACCTCGCCCAGGCGGAGAGCGGTGAGCCGCCCCCCGAGGAGTCCACGCGCACCCAGGTGGTGCAGCAGACCCGCGGTGAAGGAGTCGCCCGCCCCGACCGTGTCAACGACCCGCGTCGTCACGGCCGGCACGTGCATCCGCTCGCCGTCCAGCGAGACGAGAGCACCATCGGCGCCCCGCGTGACCACGACGAGCCGTGCGCCGGCAGCGTGCCAGACGTCACATGCCTGCTCCAGAGACGTTGCCGGCAGAAGGAGCCTGAGGTCTTCCTCGCTCAGCCGCAGTATGTCCGCGAGGTCGCACCAGCGCCGCAGTTTCGCGCGGTAGGTCTCGGGATGCACCAGCAGCGGCCGGACGTTGGGATCGATACTGATGGTGGCCCTTGACGAGGCCGTTGCCAGGAACTCCTCCACCGCTGCCGCCCCCGGCTCCCGGACCAGGGCGAGCGAACCCGTGTGCAGGCAAGCGGTGGACGACAGGTCCACACCGGCCAGTTCGGCGCTCGACCACTGCCAGTCGGCCGTGCCCTGTGCGTGGAACGCATACGCGGCCTGGCCATGGGCGTCCAGCTCCGCCACCGCCAACGTGCTCGGCTCCGATGCCGCGACGGCGTGCGACAGGTCCACTCCTGAAGCCTCCAGATGGTCCCGGAACAGCCGGCCGAACACATCCCCGGACAGCCGTGCGAGGAAGCGGGACGGAGTGCCCAGGCGAGCCAGGGCCACGGCCGTGTTCGCCGGCCCACCGCCCGGCAGTACATGCAGGTCGAGCTCATTCGGAGCGCTTGCGGGCCGGGCGAACGCGTCTGCGACGCATTCGCCCAGGACGGTGATCTGACGCGGACTCATGGACTGCTCTTCTCTGACGAACGGACGGGCAAACCGAGTACGTCGCGACACGGGCGTTGCGGCTGCGGGTGAGCGACGGCCGGGGACGTTGCCGATTTGTAACAACGGCAAGGCATTGACGTGCCCGGGAGACGGAGTCCATCATCCTCGGCAAGCAGTGTCAACGATGACATAAGTCAACGATGACACCCCTGGGACGGCATGCTTCGATGCCGGCCGAGCCGCACGCGATCCCGCAGGAGCCGTTCATGCCTCGCACCATTCGTCCGACCCCCTCCCTGATCAGAGCCGCCGCATGCCTGGGGATCGCGGCTCTCACACTGACGGCCTGCGGATCCGGCTCCGGATCGGATTCCGCGGGCGACGGCTCGGGCAGCGTCAAGGTCGGTCTGATCACCAAGACCGACACCAACCCGTTCTTCGTGAAGATGAAGGAGGGTGCGGAGAAGGCCGCCAAGGACAGCGGTGCACAACTGATCACCTCAGCCGGCAAGTTCGACGGGGACAACGCCGGGCAGGTCACCGCGATCGAGAACATGATCGCCGCAGGTGTGAAGGGAATCCTGATCACCCCCAGCGACTCCAAGGCGATCGTGCCCGCCCTTGAGAAGGCCCGCGCCAAGGGGATCCTGGTCATCGCCCTGGACTCCCCGACCGACCCCGAGAGCGCGGTCGACGCCCTCTTCGCCACCGACAACCTCCGGGCCGGGGAGATGATCGGCGCCTACGCCAAAGCCTCGATGAAGGGCAAGACGGCCAAGATCGCCACCCTCGACCTGGCGCCGGGCGTCGCCGTCGGGGTCCAGCGGCACAACGGCTTCCTCAAGGGCTTCGGCATCGGCGAGAAGGACCCGGCGATCGTCTGCTCCCAGGACACCGGCGGCGACCAGGCAAAGGGCCAGACCGCCATGGAGAACTGCCTGCAGAAGGCACCCGACATCAACGTCGTCTACACCATCAACGAGCCGGCCGCGCTCGGCGCGTACACCGCACTGAAGGCCAAGGGCAGGGAGAGGGACGTCCTGATCGTCTCCGTCGACGGCGGCTGCACCGGGACGCAGGCGGTCAAGGACGGCAAGATCGCCGCCACCTCCCAGCAGTACCCGCTGAAGATGGCCGCCGAAGGCGTCGGGGCCGTCGTGAAGTACGCCAAGGACGACAAGCAAGCGACCGGTTACACCGACACCGGCGTCAGCCTGATCACCGACAAGGCACAGGCAGGGGTCGCGTCGAAGGACACCGCCTACGGCCTGGACAACTGCTGGGGCTGAGTCGCCCTCCGCCCGAGCAGCCGCCGTCCGAAACCCGTTGGCGGGGTGGCCGGCCCTGCCCCGATCGGGGACGGCCGCCCCCAATTGTCCTCCCCCAAGGACCTCTGCTTTTCCGACAAGGACTTCGCATGACAGCCACCACCGCGCCGTACGCCGAGCTAAAGACGCCGACCACGGCCCGCAGACTCCTCACCGCGCCGACCACCGGCCCTCTGGCCGCTCTCCTCCTCGCCTGTGTGTTCTTCTCCCTGTCGACGGACCAGTTCCTCACGGGCGGGAACTTCTCGCTGATCGTGCAGCAGGTCATGGTCGTCGGCACCCTCGCCATCGGCCAGACCCTGATCATCCTCACGGCCGGCATCGACCTGTCGTGCGGTGCCGTGATGGCGTTCGGCAGCATCGTGATCGCCAAGATGGCGGCCGAGGGCACCCTGCCCCCGCTCCTCGCCATCACCCTGGGCCTGGTCGTCTGCGGCGGCTTCGGACTTCTCAACGGGCTTCTGGTCCAGAAGATCCCGCTGCCGCCGTTCATCGTGACGCTCGGCATGCTCAACGTGGCGTTCGCCCTGACGCACATCTACTCCGAAGAGCAGACCGTCACCAGCCTGCCGGGCCCGCTGACCGCCCTCGGAGAGACCTTCCCGCTCGGCCGCACGGACATCACCTACGGCTCGCTGGTCACCATCGGCCTCTTCCTGCTCCTGGCCTACGCCCTCAGCAGCACCGGGTGGGGCCGGCATGTCTACGCCCTGGGCAACAGCCAGGAAGCCGCACGCCTCAACGGCATCCGCACCTCCCGCCTGACCATCGGCATCTACACCGTGGCCGGCGTGCTGTACGGCCTCGCCGCCCTGCTGCTCATCTCCCGCACCGGGGTGGGCGACCCGCAGGCAGGACAGACCGAGAACCTCGACAGCATCACCGCCGTGGTCCTCGGCGGCACCAGCCTCTTCGGCGGACGCGGTTCGGTCCTGGGCACCTTCATCGGTGTCCTCATCGTCGGTGTCTTCCGCAACGGCCTCCAACTGATGGGTGTGGCCTCCATCTACCAGACCCTGATCACCGGGATCCTCGTGATCCTCGCGGTGACCGTCGACCAGATGTCCCGGAGGAAGGCCCGATGACCACCACTCCCACCCCTGTTCTCCAGGCCCGCGGTCTGGTCAAGCGCTACGGGCAGGTCACCGCCATCGACGGCGCCGACTTCGACCTGATGCCCGGCGAGGTCCTCGCGGTCATCGGCGACAACGGAGCCGGCAAGACCAGCCTGATCAAGGCCCTCACCGGCGCGGTGGCACCGGACGCGGGCGAAATCCGCCTCAACGGCGAACTCATCCAGTTCACAGGGCCGCAGAGCGCGCGCGCCCACGGCATCGAGACCGTCTATCAGGACCTGGCGGTGGCCGCCTCGATGGACATCGCCTCGAACATGTTCCTGGGGCGTGAACTGCGCCGGCCCGGCGTCCTCGGCAGCGCCTTCCGCATGCTGGACAAGAAGCGCATGCGCCAGGAGGCCGCGGAGCACATGGCCGACCTCAAGATCGGGCTGCGGTCCCTCACGCAGGCGGTCGAAACCCTCTCCGGCGGGCAGCGGCAAGCCGTGGCCGTCGCACGTTCCGTCGCCTGGGCGCGCAGCGTCGTCGTCATGGACGAACCCACCGCCGCCCTCGGCGTCAAGGAATCGGGGCAGGTCCTCGACCTGATCCGCCGGGTCCGCGACAAGGGCATGCCCGTGGTCCTGATCAGCCACAACATGCCACATGTCTTCGAGATCGCCGACCGGATCCACGTCCACCGGCTGGGCCGTCGCGCCGCCGTGATCAGGCCCTCCGACCACAGCATGGCCGAAGTCGTCGCCATCATGACCGGCGCGCTGACCCTCGATGAGGCCGGAGGTACTGTCGTAGCGGATTCCGAGGCCGCCAAGGCAGCGGGAGTCCAGGCCACCTGACACCCGACGAAACACTCACAGGTTCCGGCCGAGGCCGCGGCCGGAACCGACGAGCACAGGGAGACCCCCGCTCCATGGCAGCGAACCGCCGCCCCACCCTGGCCGACGTCGCCCGAGAAGTGGGCGTCAGCGCCAAGACGGTTTCCCGGGTGCTCAACGAGGACGGACCCGCCTCGGCCCGGACCAGGGAACAGGTTCTCGCCGCCGTGGCCAAACTCGGCTTCCAGCCGAACCTCATGGCCCGCAACATCCGTGTCGGCGGACCCGACACGACCATCGGGCTCGTCGTGCCCGACCTCGGAAACCCCTTCTTCGGAGCGGTGGCCGGCGGCATCGAGGACATCGTGCGGGACCGCGGCCTCACCCTGCTCATGGGGTCCTCCGCGGACGAACCCGCACGCGAACGGGAACTGACCGACAAGTTCCTCGCCCGTCGCATCAGCATCCTGATGGTCATCCCATCCGTCGGCTCCGACCACTCCCACCTGCGGAGCCATCGGAGCACGGGGCTGCCCGTCGTCTTCGTCGACCGGCCGGGAGCGGGGCTGACCACGGACAGCGTCGTCAGTTCCAACCTCGCGGGGGCACACGAGGGTGTCGCCCACCTGATCGCCCACGGCCACCGCCGCATCGGCTTTGTCGGCGACCTCCCCACCAACCTCTACACCCGCCGTGAACGCCTGGCCGGATACCGCTCGGCCCTGGCCGAGGCCGGCCTCCCCCACGATCGCTCCCTGGTCATCAACGCCCACGACCAGCAAAGCGCCTCGGCCTGTACCTCCAGCCTGCTGGAGTTGGCGAGTCCCCCCACCGCTCTGTTCGCCGGCAACAACATCGTCGCGCTGGGAGTGGTCGCCGAACTGGCCCGCATCAAGCGGAAGGACGTCGCCGTGGTCGCCTTCGATGACGTGCCACTCGCCGAAGCCCTCGAACCCGCCCTGACCGTCGTGGCCCAGGACCCCGAAGAGATCGGCCGGAAGGCAGCGGAGACCGCCCTGGCACGCCTGGACGGCGACCGTTCCCGCGCCCGCACCATCACCGTCCCCACCCGGCTGATCGTCCGAGGATCGGGAGAACTCACTGCTTCGTAGGCGCAGGAGGACGGAGACGGTGCGGGACGGCACGCCTGTCTGCCCGGATACCTCGTTCGTCGACGCTCCTCGTCGTGACGGTCGTAGCGTCGTAGCACTCAGGAACGGCGGGCACCGCGGTGAACAGGTCCGGTCAGGCGTGCCCGGTCAGGCAGGGAATCAGTCGGTCGGCGCCCATCCCCGGCCTGTAAGGGTCGGCTCTCTCAGGGCGTCTGCCTGGGTCAGGTCCCAGGCTTCGACCGCGAATTCACTGCGCAGGGTGCCCGTCGTACGGGCTTGGAGCCGCCACGGCCCTTCACCCAGTGGATAGAACCGCAGGGTGAGGACCTGTTCGTCGCCAAGGTAGATCTCGGCTATCGAGCGGTCCACGATCACGCGCAGTTCGACGGGACTGCCGGGGCGCTGCTTGGCTGGGAAGGGCAGGGTGTACGAGCCTCCCCGGGCTCGTGTGTCGAGCGACGCGTGGCTGCGGTCGACGGTGAGGTGTCCGGCCGCGGGGTCGAGACGGATGTCGAGGTGTTCGGAGCCGTCGGCGGCGGTGATCAGCCGCAGCCCGCTCGTCCCCGTGGTGTCGGGAACGAGGGCGGCTGCCAGATCGAAGGCAGCTCCGGCGAAACGTCTGTCGCGGGCAGCCGAGAACCGGACGGGCCAGGCGCCGGACCCGCACCGACACGACAACCCGCCGTCCGTCCACCGTCACGTCAGCGACCACCCGCCCATAAAACCCGTGCACCCGCCTCGTCAGCTGCCCGCACGCCGGGCACAGCACCGGATCGTCCCGGGTCCGCGCAGACACCCGGATGACCTCCGCCCTCGTCCGTCACGCCCTCGACGACGAGGGCCGAAAGCCCCGAAAACAGCGCACCCACAACCTCGTTGGCGTCACGCATGCCATGCCAACGAAGGCAGCCACACGTCGTCACCACCGATTACGGGCCAGAGCCGTTCGCTGTACAGACCCGCACCCGTGGCGGCGGCTGACGCCGGGCCGCCAGGCCCTGTTGGCCCTGGCCCACCCGCGCTGTGGCGACACCTACGCCCAGCTCGCCGCCGGGTTCGGCATCGGGATCGCTACAGTCTTCCGCTGCATCCGTGAGGCGATAGAGGTCCTGGCCGCGCTCGCGCCGAGCCTCTCCGAGGTCATGCGGACCGCGAGCCGGCCGGCCTTCGTGATCCTCGACGGAACGCTCCTGCCGATCGACCGGATGGCCGCCGACACCCCGGACTGCTCCGGCAAACATAAACGCCATGGAATGAACATTCAGGTCCTGACCGACCCGTCCGGACGGCTGCGGTGGGCTTCGCCGGCCCTTCCAGGTTCCACGCACGACCTGACCGCCGCCCGTGCTCACGGCATCGTCGAGGCACTCACCGGTGCACGGCTCAAGTGCTGGGCGGACAAGGCGTACCAAGGCGCGGGCGGACCCGTCCGGGTCCCGTTCCGGGGCCGCCGCCTGAAGAGACGGAAGCGCCGCCACAACAGCAGCCACGCCAGGATCCGCTGCCTCGGCGAGCAGGCCATGGCCACTCTCAAGGGCTGGCGCCTCCTGCGGAAGCTCCGCTGCAACACCACCCGGATCACCGACATCGTGAAGGCCGTCCTCGTCCTTCATCACGCATCAACGTGAGGTTGGAAAAGGCTCACTGTTCGACAGTAAGGGCCCAGCGAACAGTTGAGGGGGCCGTTACCTGCACACTTCCCTCTCTGCGCGCTCTCTTCAGTTGGATCTCGTTGTAGGTGCTGCTGACTTCCTTTTTGACGCATTCGAGCGGGAACGAGAGCTCCACCGGTTTGATGGTTACGTGGAGCGTTCCCTTGCCCTGGCAGTTGACCTGGATGGCCAGACTCCCGATGCCGATCTCCTTGGTCAAAGGAAGCTCGGCATTTCCTTTCCTGGACGCGACGGACAGCAGCACCTGTCCGTCATTAACCGCCTTGGGGGCCTGGGAAACCGTCTCGCCCTTCACGTACTCAGCCCGGTCGCTGGTCTGCGGCGGGCTGACACGCCCGGATGGAGAGGCGGATGTTTTGGCTGATCCGGGCTTCTCCTCGCCGCTGCATCCAGTCAGTACCAAGGCAGCGGCCATGGCAATCGCGGCGAGGCTGAAGGAAGGACGAGCAGCAGCCGGGGCGATCAGCTCTCCCACAGGTACCAGCCAACCTTCATGGGCGTGTAGCTGGTGACGGTCTTCTTCGTCGTTGTCTTGCAGTTGCTGTAGATCGTGTAGCTGCTACCGGTGTTCTTGAGCCGGTAGACGCCGTACTTCGCGTTCGTTGTCTTCTTCGGCGGCGTGTCCACCGCGATCGAGTTACCCACCTTGGCTGTCAGCTTGACACTGAGGTTGACGGCGTACTTGGCCTCGATCTTCGCGACCATCACGTCCACGCTGGTCGACAGCTCTCCGGAGACGCTCACTCCGACCTCACCGGTGACCTCGGAGGTGAAAGTCGACCGTGCGGTGCGCGATGTTCCGTTGTAGTTGGAGTTGGTCGGCCCTACGCCCTTGTGGTATTTGGATCCCTTGGTTGTGGGCGTGTAGATGTGCTGCGTCGGGCCGCAGTACTCGCCGTTCGTGGTGTCTCCCGGTTTGCTCGGCCGGACGGTCTCTTCCGGCTCGGGCGCAGGGTCCGTGGCGTCGACCAATTCGGTCTCTTCCGGCTCCGCCGGTGGAGCCGTGTTCACGGGCTCCGGGTCATCGGCTGAAACAGCCCTCGTCGGCTGCGCGTACGCGGGCGCCGTCGCGATTCCGGCAAGCACAGTCAATGCAATGACGGAACCCATGGATCCCCGTCTGATGATGCCCATGAGCCACCTTTCCCCCAACGCGCCGCCGACCACGGCAACACCGGCGCCCTTTCAACAGGCTGTGGCCGTGTGGTCTGGACCCGGACGGCACACCGACATCTCCATGGTAACCGTCCGTGTCCGTTGAACGGAGGGAACACGTACCGCCGGGCCCGTCGTGCCGCCGTTTGCGGCTGGTGACGATCCTGCTGGGTACGGAATAAGCCAGCAGGATCGCCACCAGCCGCAAACGGCAAGGAGGGATCACGTGCGGCGGGGTGTCGGTTGGGGCCCGCTGGTCAGCCAGCCGTTGCTTCCCTCATCCGGTACGGACCTCGTCACCGAAGAACGCAGGAGCCTTCGCGCCCGGGTAAGGGGCGGAGTAGTGGTAGTCGCCGGTCTCGGGATCAAATGCGAAGGACGCACTCCACGTTCCTCTCCCGTTGGCTTCAATCTGTGCTTCCACGCAGAAGCCGTTCGTCACGACGCTCCTGACTCTCCAGGCGTCTTTTGCGACGACGCGCACGATGGCGTCGAACTCAATCTATGCAGACGTCGGGATTCTGGCGTTACAGTAGGCGACTCTCCGACCTTGACGGCCAACGGCGATCCGGACAGTGCCTCCAGCACGACGGAACGCTGTGTGGTCGCGCAGCACCCAGCCGACACCCGCCAGCCTTCTGGCAAACCGCGCGATCTGCAGGTCGTCCCCGCACCCGCGAGGATTGCTCCACCCAGGTCGCTCTCTCCACAACCGCTTCCGCCACGTCCCCGCGTCCGCAGGGGACCGCCTCATCCGGCGCTCACTGCATCTCGACAACTACACCATCGACAGTCTCCTGGACCTGTCCCTGCCCCCGTCATCCGCGAGAGGCCCCTAACCGCTGAGCTCCAGCACGCCTGCACAGCCCGCATGACCTGAAAGGAACGCCTGGTCTCCTTGGGAGTCCTCTGGGACTTTTCTGGGACTTTCAGCTGCGTCAAGGGGCACGAGCGTGAAACAGCCGAAAGGACATTTCCGCAGGTCAGCGGCTGGCGGTCAATCGTTCCTGCAGATCAGCCGAGTGACTGGTCTCTTCCGCGGCATCTGATCGACGCCAACCGCCCCCACCTGACCAGGTGAAACGCTGGCTCGAAAAGGGGACGCACGAGTGTCTGAAGATCATGACCCATCCGATGTCACCGCCACTCCGGGCCCGGGCCGACGCCCCGGCCCGGAGGAGGGCGGGAAATGGCTGACCACCGGGGTGGGCAGCGTCTCGGTGACGAGTTTCCTCTCCGATTCCGGCCATGAGATCGCGACGGCGGTACTTCCCAGCTTCGTGACGAGCGTTCTGCACGGTTCCGCCGCTTCGCTGGGGCTGATCGAGGGTGTCAGTGATGCGCTCACCGGGGTCATGAAGCTGGTCGGCGGCCCGTTGGCCAACGACCCGCGCCGACGGCGCCGCATGGTCACCGGCGGCTATCTCGGTACCGCGATCGCGACCGCTGCCATCGGTCTGGCCACGGCGGTGTGGCAGGTCGGTGTCCTGCGCGCACTCGCCTGGTCGTCCCGGGGCTTGCGCTCGCCGGCCAAGGACACGCTCCTCGCGTCCCTGGTACCGCGCCACGCCTTCGGCCGTGCGTACGGTCTGGAGCGCGCCGGTGACAACCTCGGGGCGGTGGTCGGACCTCTGGCCGCCGCCGGTCTGGTGGCCTGGCTGGGTATCCGGCCGGCGATCTGGCTGTCATTCGTCCCCGGCGTCCTGGCCGCGGTCACGATCACCGTCGCGGCCCGTGAGGCACGTCGCCGCCACGCGGACGGCAACCGGGTCCCGATCCGGCTGCGGTTCGCCGGGCTGTGGGACGCGGGGCTACTGAGACCCATGCTGCCGATCCTGCTCTTCGAGTTCGGCAACGTCGCCGTCACGCTGCTGATCCTGCGGGCCACCCAACTCCTGCAGGCCAATGGCCACTCGGCCACCGCCGCAGCGTCCCTGGCCATTTTGATCTACGCCGCGCACAACGCCGTCGGCGCGGTCGTCGCCTATGCCGGCGGCCACTGGATCGACCGGGCGGGACCGCGTGTCGTGTTCGCCGCCGGATCGGCTCTCTACGTCCTGGCCTACGCGGGGTTCGCGGTCGGGTCGCAGTCCTGGTGGGTGCTGCTGCTCTTCTTCAGCCTGGCCGGGGCCGGTATCGGATGCGCGGAGACCGCGGAATCCGCCCTCGTCGCCCAACTCCTGCCGGACCGGCTGCGCGGCAGCGGATTCGGCATCCTCGGCGCCGTACAGGCTTGCGGTGATGTCGCGGCCACCGTTGTGGTCGGGATCCTGTACACCGCCGTCTCCCCGACCGCCGGCTTCCTCTACGCCGCCGGGTGGATGCTGCTCTCCGTCCTGGGCGCCGTTGCTCTCGCGTCCGGCCGGCGGACCGATTCGGCCGCACCGGGCCGGCCGCGGAAGTCCTGACCGCGGGACCGGTCGGCCGGTGAGGACAGGGCGCCACCGCGCCCTGCTCCTGCCGGGACTATTCGGCCACCGCCCCGCGTGCCGCCAGCAGTTCGGACAGCCTGTCCAGCGGCAGTGCCCGGACGTGGTGGCCGTCGCGGCCGGTCATCGAGTGGGCCCCGGTCAGCACGTTGAGCACCGCCTCCTCCACCGACTCGACGACCGCACCGTAGAAGGGGTCCATCCGGCCCCACGGCACGAAGCGCATCGACTCGTACGGGGCGCTGCCGTCATCGGCGGGGAACGTACTGGTCAGCGCGGACTCGTTGGCCGTGGAGAAGGCCAGGAAGATGTCCCCGGAGAAATGGCTGCCGGTGGTGCCGGTGCGGGCGAGGCCCAGGGTGACGCGGCGGGCCAGCGCCTTGCACTGTCCCGGGAGCAGCGGTGCGTCCGTCGCCACCACCACGATCACCGAGCCCGCACCGGGCGGCACCTGGCGCTCACCGTCCGGTACCGGCCCGGGGCGGTCGGGCAGTTCGGGGCCCACCGGCACACCGGCCACCACCAGTTCGCGCCGCGCACCGAAGTTGGCCTGGACGAACGCGCCCACGGTGTAGCGGTCATCGCCGTACTCCACCACCCGCGACGCGGTCCCCGAGCCGCCCTTGAAGCCGTAGCAGCGCATCCCCGTACCGCCGCCGACGCAGCCTTCCTCGACCGGGCCGGTCGACGCCGCCTCGATGGCGGCCGCGGCGTGGCGTGACTCCACGGCCGTGCCGTGGATGTCGTTGAGGTGGCCGTCCCAGGTCTCGGTGACCACCGGCAGCAGCCACTCCGGTGCCATGTCACGGCAGTTGGCGCGCACCCAGTCGACCACCCCGCGGTGCACCGGGCCGACCGCGTACGTGTTGGTGATGAGCACCGGCACCGCGAGTGAGCCGCTCTCCTCGATCCAGGCGGTGCCGGTCATCTCGCCGTTGCCGTTGAACGAGTGCCAGCCGGCCGCGCAGGGCAGACCCACACGGTCCCGGCCGCGGGGCAGGAGCGCGGTCACTCCGGTGCGTACGTCGTCGCCCTCGCACAGGGTCACATAACCGACCTCGACACCGGGAACGTCCGTGATCGCGTTCCACGGACCCGGCTCGCCGGTCAGCGGTATGCCCAGCTCGCGTGCCCTCATACGGTTCTCGGTCACCGCTTCATCCCTCATGCCGTCGTCAGCCATGCGCGCAGAGGATACGGGACCGGCCCGGCGGCCCGGGGGGGCGGGTCGGACGGTCAGTTCTCCGCAGTCAGTTCTCCTCGGTCAGTTGCTCGTCCAACTCGTCGAAGAGGAGTTCGCTGTGGTCGATCTGCCCGGTCCGGTACGCGGAACGCGCGACCAGGTGCGCGGCGACCGGACCGGTCATCAGCTGGAAGAAGCCGATCAGGGCCAGGGTCGCCATGTCCATGCCGCTGCGCAGCCGCAGCGCGACCCCGGCCAGCACGATCAGGATGCCGAGGGACTGCGGCTTGGTGGCCGCGTGGCTGCGGGACAGCACGTCCGGCAGCTTCAGCATGCCGATCACTCCCAGCAGGCAGATGGCCGCGCCGAGCAGGACCAGGACCGCGCCTGCCGTGTCGGTGATCCGGAGCCAGACACTCATGGTGCGTCCCTGCCCGTCCTCTTGGCGCTGTCGGCGCGCGGGCGGGCCGGCGGCCGGTCGCGTACGGCGATGAAACGTGCGATGCCGACCGAACCGGTGAAGCCGAGGAAGGCCAGCACCAGCATGATCGGGAAGTAGAACGGGTCGCGCGCGAAGGCCGACTTGGCGCCGAGCCCGGCGATGATCAGGGCCGCGCAGACGTCCAGCGAGATCGCCCGGTCCAGCATGGAGGGGCCCAGCCAGATGCGGGTCAGCAGGCCCGCCCCGGCGATGATGATCAAGACGACGGCTGCGATGAGCAGCACCCGGTCGACGGTCTCCGTGGCACTCATGCGTCCTCCCCCTGTTCTCCCGGCCGCTCGCCGGTGTGTGGTGCCGTCTGTGGTGGTACGGCGACGCGGGCGATCTCGTCGGGGGTGCCGAAGGCCCGGACCGTCAGCTCCTCCAGGCGCCATGCGGAACGCCGGGCCGCGTCCAGTTCGGCGGGCCGGTCCGCGTCGAGGACGTGCAGGAAGAGGGTGGCCGTGGCGCGGCGCACCTCGACGACCGATCCGCCGGGCACGTTGGACACCGCGACGGCGGTCGCCGTGAGCATCAGGTCCGAGCGGCAGCGCAGTGGTACGGCGACCACGGCGGCCCGGTGCGGATGGTCTCCGAAGATCTGCCGGGTGACCCGCACGCCGGAGGTGTACATGTCGTAGAGCAGAAAGCAGGCCAGCCGGAGGATGCCCCCGGGGTGCAGGCGAAGGCCGAGGTCGACCCCTGGCAGTGGGAACGCCAGGCAGACGGCGACCGCGACCACCGCGCCGGTGAGCGCGTTGGCCCAGTTCAGGCTGGACCAGAGCAGCACCCAGATGACGGTGAGCCAGGCGATCAGCGGGAGGTCGAGCACGCGCCGGCGGCGGCCGCCGAACTCGCAGCTGAAGGGTGGCAGCTTCTTGTTCCGGTAGGAGAGCGTGATCAGTCGTCGTCTCACCGTCCGAGCACCGCCTCGATATAGGGGGAGCGTGCGAGGAGTTCGGCGGCCGAGCGGTCGGTGTACGACGTCAGCGGCCCGGCGAACACGGTGAAGGCGAGTCCGAGCGCGACCGTCGCGGCGGTGGCCCAGGTCATCGGCCGCGGCAGCTTCGTCGTGGTGGTGACGGCGTGGCCGTGCAGGGTGGCCGCGACCGCGCGTCCGGCCGGCTGGTGGCGGGGGCGGATCCCTTCGTCGCCGGTGCCGGGCATCCGGTCCGGGCCTTCGTCGGAGTCGCTGTCGTCCTCCTCGTCGGACTCCAGGACCGTGCCGTCCAGCGCCTGCCCGGGGGGTGCGGCCCGCCAGAACGCCAGGTTCCACACCTTGGCCATCACATACAGCGTGAGGAGGCTGGTCGCCGTCGATCCGATGACGAGGATCCATGCCCAGACACTGCCGTCGGCGACACCGGCGCGCATGAGTCCGAGCTTGCCGATGAATCCGGACAGCGGCGGGATCCCGGCCAGGTTCATCGCGGGTACGAAGAAGAGGACGGCCAGGAGCGGGGCGGACTTGGCGATTCCGCCGAGCCTGGTGAGTTCGGTGGTGCCGCCGCGCCGTTCGATCAGCCCGGCCACCAGGAAGAGCGTCGTCTGCACGGTGATGTGGTGGACGACGTAGACGATCGCACCGCCGTACGCCTCCCGGGTGGCGAGCCCGATCCCGAAGACCATGTAGCCGATGTGGCTGATGAGGGTGAAGGAGAGCAGCCGCTTCAGGTCGGTCTGGGCGACGGCTCCCAGGATGCCGACGACCATGGAGGCAAGGGCGGCCGCCATCAGCAGATCGCCGAGCCGGTTGCCGGGGAAGAGCAGGGTCTCGGTGCGCAGCATGCAGTAGACGCCGACCTTGGTGAGCAGTCCGGCGAAGACCGCGGTGACCGGGGCGGGCGCGGTCGGGTAGGAGTCGGGGAGCCATGCGGCGAGCGGGAAGACGGCGGCCTTGATGGCGAAGACGGTCAGCAGCATCGCCTGGATCAGGGTCTGGACGCCCAGCGGAAGTGCGGCCAGGCGCACGGCCAGCTGGGCGAAGTTGGCGGTGCCGGTGGCCGCGTACGTCATCGCGATGGCGGTGAGGAAGAGCATCGAGGAGAACAGGGAGATGATCACGTAGGTGGAGCCCGCGCGGACCCGGGGGCCGGTGCCGCCGAGGGTGAGCAGGACGAAGCTGGCGACCAGCATGATCTCGAAGCCGACGTAGAGGTTGACCAGGTCACCGGCGAGGAAGGTGCAGGAGACGCCGGCGACCAGGACCAGGTAGGCGGGGTGGAAGACCGCCACGGGTGTCTCCTCGTCCCGGTCGGCCATGCCCTGGCCGAGGGAGTAGACGAGGACGCAGAGGGTGACGGCCGAGGAGACCGTCAGCATCAGCCCGGAGAGCCGGTCGGCGACCAGGGTGATGCCGAGCGGTGGGGCGAAGTCGCCGAGGTGCACGGTGAGCGGGCCGTCCATGTCGGCGGCGATCATCAGGGTGACCGAGAGCCCCAGTACGGCGGTGAGCACGGCGACGCTGATGAAGCGCTGGAACTGTTTGAGCCGGGTGCCGAAGGCGAGGCTCAGGCCGGTGGCGCAGAGTGGCAGCAGCACCGGCAGCGGGACGAGTGCGTTCACCCGGTGTCTCCTCGGTTCGCGTCGTCTGGGGCGGTGTCGGGGCCCGTGCCGGGGCCTGGGGCCGGGGTGGGGCCGGAGCCGGGTGCCGGGCCGGGGCTCTCGTCGTCCCCCGCCGCCGCGTAGTGCTCCGGGTCCGCGCCCAGGACGTCGTGCCACAGGTCCCCGGACGCGTCCCGGCCACGGGCCTGGAGCGCACGGTCGGCACGCAGTCTGGCTCTCAGCCGGCGGCGCTCCTGCCGGTACCGGCGGCGTTCCGCGTCCGTACGGTCGGACTCGGCCCGGTACCACTCGCGCAGTTCGTCGCGCTCGCCCAACACCTCGGCGCGCAGCACGATGCGCCGGTCCTCCAGGTCGTCGTGGACCTCGTCCGTGCCGGTCAGCTGGTGGCTGCGGTAGGCCATGGCCAGGAGGAACGCGGTGGTGGCGAGCGTGATGACGATGGCGGTGAGGGCGATGGCCTGGGGCAGCGGATCGGTGACCTCGCCCAGCGCGACGCCGTAGAGCAGGGGTTCGCGGCCGGCCGTTCCGGTGGCTGCCAGGACGAGCAGGTTGATGCCGTTGCCCGCGATCACCGCGCCCAGCAGGATCCGGGTGAGGGGCCGGGTGAGCATGAGGATGCCGCCGACCGCGCACAGCACCGCTGCGGTGGCGAGGAGCGAGGCGCTGACGGTCATCCGGCGCCTCCCGTGCCGGGGGCCGGTCCGGAAGCAGGTCCGGGTGCCGGACCGGAAGCGGGTCCGGGGGGCGGACCGGGGGCCGGACCGGGGCGGGCTCCGGCCGCCTGTTCGGCGGCGGCCCGCTCGATCTGCCGGTCGATCTTGGCGCCGAGGGCCCGCACGATGTCCAGCACCACGCCCAGCACCAGCAGATAGACACCGAAGTCGAAGACCACCGGCGTACCGAAGTGGTACTCACCGATCAGCGGCAGCCGTCCGTCGTGGGTCCAGGCGTGCAGGACCGTGCCGTCGGTGAGGCCCAGCAGCGCGACCCCGGTGGAGAGGAAGAGACCGACACCGGCGAAGAGCCCGGGTTGCAGGGGTGCGGCCTGGGCGAGTTCGAAGCGGCCGCCCGCCAGGTAGCGGGTGATCAGGGCGACTCCGGCGACCAGCCCACCGACGAAGCCGCCCCCCGGCATGTTCTCGGCGCAGAACAGCAGGTACACCGAGAGCACCAGGATCGGGTGGAACAGCAGCCGCGCCACCACCTCGAAGACGACCGAGCGGTGCTCGGGCGCGAGTGTGTCACCGGCCGCCAGCCAACTGCGCTCGGGCGCCCCTTCGTCGCCCTGCGGCAGCCCCGCCAGCCGGGTCGTGCTCACCGACCAGGCGGTCTGCCGCCGTCTCTCCGGGGGCGATGCGGCCTCCTCGGTGCGGCGGTGCAGATAGATCAGGCTCGTCACACCGATCGCCGCGGCGGCCAGCACGGCGGACTCCCCCATCGTGTCCCAGGCCCGCAGGTCGACCAGGATGGTGGCCACCACGTCCTTGAGCCCGTGGTGCGCGGTCTCCTCGACCATCGCGGCGCCAGCCGGTTTTGCCGTGCGCGCGGCCGCCGCGACCCACACCACCACGCTCAGCGTGGCCGCCGCGGCCAGCGCCACCGGGATGCGCACGGCACGGCGCCAACTGCTGACCGACTCCTGGAAGTGCACCGGCATCCGTCGCAGCACCAGCACGAACACGACCATCGACACGGTCTCCACGCAGAACTGCGTGAGCGCCAGGTCCGGACCGCCCTGGACGACGAAGAGCAACGCGGTCCCGTATCCGGTGAGTCCGGCCAGCACCACGGCCTTCATGCGCCGTCTGACGGTGAGGCAGCACAGCGCCGCCGCACAGGTCAGCACGGCGAAGGCGCCCTGCAGCGGTACGTCCCAGAGCCGGGGCGCGACGGCGCCCTCCCAGGGGCGGTCCATGCCGAGTACGGCCAGTTGCCCGCCGAGCATCACGAGCAGCGTGGTGGCGAGGTAGACGGAGAGCGAGCCGCGCTGGACGAAGCCGGTGACCTGGAGGGAGAGCCGTTCGAGGCCGAGCAGCAGATGGCCGAAGACATTGTCGGCGGTCGGCCAGGCGATCCGCCGGGAGAACCGGGTGATCTCGCCGCGCCATACGAAGAGCGCGGCGCCGCCCGCCAAAGCGACGGCCGAGAGCAGCAGCGCGGTGCCGAATCCGTGCCAGAGAGCGAGATGGTACGGATGCGCGGGCGCGGGGAAGGCGTCCGCGTACGCGCTCAGCAGCCGGTCGGTCCACCCGACGCCGGGACCGAGGACCAGCCCGCAGCCGGCGAGCAGTGCGGGCGGGGTCAGGAAGGCCCAGCCGACCCGGTGGACCGGGGTGTCGGCGACGCCGGGCTTGCGCAGGAAGGCACCCCAGACGAACCGGACGGTGTACGCGACGGTCAGCATCGACCCCGCGACCGTGATGCCCAGCGCCCAGCGGTCCGCGGTGTCGCCGTGCAGCAGCGCGTCGAAGGCGGCCTCCTTCGCGGCGAAGCCCAGCAGCGGGGGCAGCGCGGCCATGGACGCGGCGGCGGTCACGGCGACGGCGCAGACATGCGGCAACGCCCGTCCGACGCCGGAGAGTCCGCGCAGGTCCCGGGTGCCGGCCGCGTGGTCGACGATGCCGGTGACCAGGAACAGCGGTGCCTTGAACAGGGCGTGGCCGAGAATCATCACGGCGGCGGCCAGCGCCCCGTCACGGTTGCCGACACCGGCGAGCAGTGTGAGGAAGCCGAGCTGGCTGACGGTGCCGTAGGCGAGTACGAGCTTGAGGTCGTTGAGCCGCAGCGCCCGCCAGCCGCCGAGCAGCATGGTCGCGGCGCCGAGGACCATCACGACGGGCCGCCATACCGGAACGTCGGCGAATCCGGGTGCGAGGCGGGCGACCAGGTAGACGCCGGCCTTGACCATGGCGGCGGCGTGCAGATAGGCGCTGACGGGTGTGGGCGCGGCCATGGCGTTCGGGAGCCAGACGCTGAACGGCCAGATCGCCGACTTGGACAGCGCCCCGCACAGGATCAGCACCACGGCCACCGAGACGGCGACGCTCGTGCGGGGCGGATCGGCGAGGATCGCGGAGATGCTGTACGTGCCGGACGCCTGGCCGATGATCAGGAAGCCGACCAGCATGGCGAGGCCGCCGAGCGTGGTGACGGTGAGCGCCTGGAGGGCGGAGCGGCGGCTGTGCCGTTGCTCGCTGTTGTATCCGATCAGCAGGTAG
This sequence comes from Streptomyces brevispora, assembly GCF_007829885.1. Taxonomy (NCBI): domain Bacteria; kingdom Bacillati; phylum Actinomycetota; class Actinomycetes; order Kitasatosporales; family Streptomycetaceae; genus Streptomyces; species Streptomyces brevispora. The sequence goes on along the minus strand of NZ_VIWW01000001.1, from coordinate 5,269,197 downwards.
GAGAAGACCGTGGTCAGCTCCCAGAACACATAGAGCGAGATCAGGTCGTCGGTGAGCACGAGGGCGAGCATCGCCCCGGCGAAGGCGAGCAAGTTCCCGCCAAATCCGGCCAGTTGCTGGGTGTCGTCGGTGAAGTACGAGGCGCAGTAGAGCAGGACGAGCGTGCCGATGCCGGCCGCGAGCAGCACCATCAGTTCGGCGAGCGCGTCGAGGCGCAGACCGAGGGAGACGTCGTAGGCCGGGATCCACTTCCACGACCAGGTGACCGAGGCGCCGGAGGCCGCGGTGTCCCATTGGGCGAAGGCCCAGCAGGTGGTGGCGGCCGGGGGCAGGGCGAGTACGACGAAGGCGCGCGTGCCCAGCCGCCGGACCAGCGGGTGGGCGCATGCGGCCAGGACGAAGTGGCAGACGATGAGCGCGGTCATACGGCTCCGCGGGGCGTCCCGCGCCCGCCTCGGGAGGGCATCCGGAACTTGGCCGAAACTGCGCGGTCCAATGTGGCACAGGGCGAACCGGAATGAACACGGCACGACCCAAGACGCACGCAAGCCGAATCGGAACGTGCACGGGGTGAACTGGAACGGCCGCGGAGCAATCCGGCACAGGCATGGAACAATCCGGCGCAGCCGCGGGGAGATGCGGCGCGGCGCAATGCGGCGCGGGGTGTTGCAGCACGAACAAAGAGCACTAAGTACAGATATATCCCCGACCCGGCTTCACCCGTACGGCGCGCCGCGCCCGCCTGGGCCCACTCAGATCGGCTACGAAAGCTCCGCGCGTAGATGGTGAAGTTGTGGGTGATCGGTGTTGCGCATGTGAGCCCGCTTTCTTTTCATTTTTGCAGTGTGACTAATATCTATGTGTCAAAGTTCTAAACGGATTTGACCAGTCGTGAGGCTGGCATCATCGTCAAGGAGCATGCCCTGCGCACGCGCGCGTCTCGGCGGAGCGACTCGACCACCATGTCGCTGCGGACGGCCCTGCTCGTACTGGCCATCGTCCCCGGTGTCGCACTGGCCGCCCTCTGGGCCGTCACCAGTGGTCAGACTCTGCTCGACTTCCAGAGCCAGGCGGCCCAGGGGCAGTTGGCCCAGAAGGCCGGCCAGCCGTCCAATATCGTGTATTACAACCTGCAGGAGGAGCGTCGGCTGAGCGCCGAGGCCCTGGCCCGCCACGGAGGCGCCACGGACGCGCTGCGCAAGCAGCGCGAGCTGACCGACGAAGCGATCAGCAGCTTCCAGACACTCTCGGGTGTGACCGCCGACGACGCCCCGGGCGAGGTCCTCGACGCGGTCGCCCAGGCCCGCCAGGCGATCAACCAACTGCCGTCGCAGCGGTCCCTCGTGGACGAGGGTGACAATGATCAGCAGAAGGCCGTGTACGGCTACTACACGGACCTGATCGCGGTCGACCTGAAGCTGTTCACCGCACTCAGCCATGTGGACAACGGCAAGATCACCACGCTCTCGCAGCCGCTGGTCGACCTGTTCTGGGCGAAGGAGATGATCTCCCGCTCGGACGCCTTGCTCGCACGTGGCTGGCCGAAGGGCAAGTTGAGAACGGAAGACCTCCAGCAGGTCCGGCAGGCTGTCGCCGGCCAGTCGTTCCAGTACTCCACCATGGTCGCCCCCTACCTTCCGCCGGACGAGAAGGCGATGTGGGACGAGATCTCCAGCAGTCCCGCCTGGAAGACCAAGACCGAGGTCGAGACCCAGGTACTGCGGCCCACCGATCCGGACAGTGCCGGATTCATCAGCCTCGGCGCCCAGGAGAAGACCTGGCGCGGCGCGATGGACCAGCTCACCCCCCAGCTGGTGGAGCTGATGGAGCATCGCACCGCCATGGTGGTCGAGAACGGCAAGGACAGCGTCATCTCCCTGCTGACCAGGGTCGTCCTGACCACGGTGGTCGGCCTCGTCGCGGTCATCGCGGTCATCTGGATCACCTGGCGCCTCACCCGTAATCTGCGCCGCCGGATCGGCAGGCTGCAGGAGCGGGCCGAGGAGCTGGAGAAGACGCTGCCCGATGTGGTCGACCGGCTCGCCAAGGGCGAACGCATCGATGTCGAGGCCGAGGCCCGTGCCATCGCGCCCGACGGCAAGGACAGCAAGTCCGACGAGCTGACGCAGCTCGGCAACGCCCTCAACCTGGCCCGCACCAGTGCCGTGCAGGCGGCCGTCAAACAGGCCGACCAGCACCGCGGCTTCGAGCGGCTGCTGCAGCGCATCGCACGCCGCACCCAGCAGTTGATCGGCCAGCAGCTGAAGAAACTGGACGAGCTGGAGCGCAAGCACGAGGACCCCGAGGTGCTGGACGGCCTCTTCGACCTCGACCACCTCACCGCCCGGCTCCGGCGCTACGAGGAGAACCTGGTGATCCTCGCCGGCGGCTCCCCGCACCGGCGCTGGCGCAAGCCCGTTCCGCTGCTGGACGTCATGCGTTCCGCCCAGGGCGAGGTGCAGGACTACCGGCGCGTGGTGCTGGATCTGGACGGCGCCCCGTGGCTCACGGAGCGGGCCGTCGGGCCGGTCTCCCATGTGCTCGCCGAGCTGATCGAGAACGCCCTCAGCTTCTCCAAGCCGCCGAGCCCCGTCGAGGTCAGGGCGGCCCGGGTGAGCCGGGGTCTGGCCATCGAGGTCGAGGACCGCGGGCTCGGCATGGACGAGCAACAGCTGGCCGAGGCCAACGAGCTGATGAGCCGTCCGCCCAGGATGGACGTGCTGGCCCACTCCGACGACATCCGTCTGGGCCTGTACGTGATCGCACGCCTCGCCGACCAGCACGGCCTGCGGGTGGAGTTCCGCTCCTCGGCCTTCGGCGGCACCCGGGTCGTCGTGCTCGTCCCCGACGCGCTCACGGTCCCCGAGCCGCCCACCGGTCCGGTGGGTGTGCCGTCCCCCGAGGCCGTCGAGGCCCCCGCGCCCGTCGCGCCCCCGATGCCGGCCACGACCGGCGACGGCGAGGCGCTGCCCAGCCGCGGCCGCGGCCAGGCGCTGGCCGGGGTCACCGCACTGCACGCGTCCGGCGCACCCTTCGACGCCACCGCGGCCCCCTACACCGTGGCGGCCGAACCCTTCCCCGACCGGGAGGGGCAGCAGCCGCAGCCCGCGCCCGCCGACAACCCCTTCGGCGACCACGAGCACCCGTACACGCCGTACACCGGCACCACACCCGGAACGTCCCCGTACGCTTCCGCCGACACCGCCCCCGGAACGTCTCCGTACGGTTCCACCGGTCCGGTGTCTCCCTACACCTCGACAGGGCCGGTGTCCCCGTACGGCAGCTCCCACGAGGATCCGTACACCCCGGCCGAACAGCCGTACATGAAGGCCGAGGGCCAGTACCCCGTTCCGCACCAGCCGTATCCGACGCCGGAGAAGCCGTACATGACTCCGCAACCGCCTCACACGGGACCGTATCCGGCGGGCGTCGCCACGGACCCGAACGGATTCCCGGTCCCCGGTGCCCGGCAGCCGCAACCGGCCGCCGGGCACCCCGCGCAACTGCCGGTGGCCGAGCCCGACCATGCGGCTCCGCCCGCGCCGGAGGCCATCCTTCCCGGCGGAGGGTCGGGCCGGCCGGCGCTGCCCGCCTCACCGGCCGCGGAACCACCGCTGCCGCGCCGGGTACGACAGGCCAGCCTCGCGGACGAGCTCCGGCTCGACCCCGCGGCCAGGCCCGCCGCACCGAAGCCACCGAGCTGGGACGAGAACCCTCTGCTCCGTCCGGCCCCCCGCAGGGCCGGAGCCGCGATCGGAGCCTTCCAGCGCCGGTCCCGCGCCGCCCGTGCGACCGATGAGTCGCCGACGGAGCCGGACCCGCCCACCCACCTCCCCACGAGAGAAGAACGGCCATGACACGCACAACCGCCACCCACCAGGATCTCGACTGGCTGCTCGACGGCCTGGTGGACTCGGTGGCCGAGACCCTGAACGCCGTGCTGCTCTCCGACGACGGCCTGGTCGTGAGCCATTCACGCACCGTGGAACGCGCCGACGCGGAGCGGCTGGCCGCCATCTGCACCGGCCAGCAGAGCCTGGCCCGTGGTGTCGGCCAGCTCTTCAACGGCGGCGCCGTGCACCAGGTGATCGTCGAGCTGTCGGACCTGTGGCTCTTCATCATCTCGGCCGCCCAGGGCACGCACCTGGCCGTCGTCGCCTCCCAGGAGGTGGACGCCGAGATCATGTCGCTGGCCATGCACAACCTCGTCCAGCAGGTCGGCCAGAAGCTCAGCACCCCGGTGCGCAGTGACTTCAACGCCTTCGGCGGCGGGGACGGGCCGCACGCGTGACCCCACACTGGGAGGACGAGGAGACGGAGGAGGACGGTGCGGGCACCATGGTGCGCCCGTACACCATCACCCGTGGCCGGACCGCCCCCGAGCGGGACGACTTCACCCTCATCACCGTGCTGACGACCGCACACGACCCGCGTGACGAACACGGCGCAGCGGCCCGGCCCGGCCGGCTCCAGCCGGAGCACCGGATGATCCTGGAGCGCTGCCTGCGTCCCGCGGCGGTCGCCGAGGTCTCCGCGGACCTCAACCTCCCGGTCTCGGTGACCAAGATCCTGCTGGCGGACCTGGTGTCCCATGGCCTGCTGCTCGCCCGCGCACCGCTCTCGGTGGCACGGGTGGCCGGCGGTGCGGACATGGGCGTGCTGGCCGCTGTTCGCGACGGACTCCGGAGACTCTGAGTAAAAATGACAAGCAGTCAGGCGGCCCCCGCCGCCGTCAAGATCCTTATCGCCGGTGGCTTCGGCGTCGGCAAGACCACCCTGGTGGGCGCCGTCAGCGAGGTCGCGCCCCTGCGCACCGAGGAGTTCCTGACCAAGGCCAGCATCGGCGTCGACGACCTGGCCGGTGTCGGCCACAAGGACACGACCACCGTGGCGCTGGACTTCGGCCGGATCACGGTCAGTCCCGAGCTGGTCGTCTACCTCTTCGGCACACCGGGCCAGGAGCGTTTCTGGTTCATGTGGAACGACCTGGTCAACGGCGCACTCGGTGGCGTCGTGATCGCCGACACCCGGCGGCTGGAGACCAGTTTCGCCTCGATCGACTTCTTCGAGAGCCGGGACATCCCGTTCGTGGTGGCGATCAACTGCTTCCACGGCCACAACACCCGTACGGCGGACGAGGTCAGGGCGGCGCTCGACCTCGACCCCCATGTCCCCCTGCTGGTCGGTGATGTGCGCGACCGGCCGTTCGGCCGGGACGTGCTGCTGGCCCTGGTGGAGCACCTGATGAGCCTGCCCGTCGCGGCCGGCTGACGCATCCTCCCCGTACGAATTCCCTTAAGCCTTCCCGCTGTTCCCTCTCTGGAGAGATCCGATATGGCAACACCCCTGCGCGTCCTGATCCACGGCGGCGGCATCGGCGGGCTGACGCTCGCCACCGCCCTGGCCCGGCGCGGCCACACCGTCGAGGTCGCCGAGCTCCGTGACGAGCTCGACGCCCTCGGCGTCGGCATCATCCAGCCGTCCAACGCTCTCCACGTCATGCGGGAGATCGGGGTGCTCGACGACTGCCTCAAGGCGGGCTTCGAGTGGGAGGTCCTGACCATCGCGGACCCGGCAGGGAACACCCTGGCAGCGATTCCGCAGCCCCGGATGGGCGACGCGCCCTCCAACAACGGCATACCCCGCCCTGCACTGGCCCAGGTGCTCGGCGCCGCCGCCACGGCGGCCGGGGCCACGATCCGCTTCGGCGCCACCATCGCCGAACTCGCGGACGACGGCGAGGGCGTGGACGTCACCCTGTCCGACGGCTCCGCCGGCCGCTGGGACCTGGTCGTCGGTTTCGACGGCATCGGCTCCCCGCTGCGCACCCGGCTGTACGGCGATCGCTACGCCCCCCAGTACACCGGCTTCGCCAACTGGCGCGTCAGCATGCCCCGTCAGGAGCAGGTGCGGGGTGTCGTGATGAGCACCGCGGGCCAGGACGCCAAGGCGCTGCTCACCCCGATCACCGACGAACTGATGTACCTGGGCTCGGTGTTCGCCGAGGCCGAAGACTTCCGGCCCGATCCGGAGAAGGCCCATGAGCAGCTCAAGGAGCGGCTGCCGATGTTCTCCGGTCCGGTCGCCGAGGCACTCGCCACGGTCACCGGACCCGAGGACATCGTGTATTCGCGGATCTCCCAGGTGACCGTCGAGGAGCCGTGGCACGTCGGCCGGGTCGTCCTGGCCGGTGACGCCGCGCACGCGAGCACCCCGCACATCGCTCAAGGTGCGGCGATGGCCGTGGAGGACGCGCTGGTGCTCGCCGAGTCGCTGGACGCCGAGCCGGACGTCGCGACCGCGCTCGACGTCTGGGAGAACCGCCGCCGTCCTCGCGCCATGTGGGTGCAGGCCATGTCGCGTGCCGTGCTCAAGCAGGAGACGGGTGGGGAGACCACGCCCGAGGAGGACGAGCTGCTCAAGGTCGGCATTCCGGGCGCGGCGCACGTGCTGGTGCAGCCGTACTGACCCGACGGGCGGCCGCCGGTCCCACCTCCAACACAGTTGCGGCCGCACCGCATTGATCCGACACGACGAACACCCAGAATGTCCTGAACGCCTCGGACGGGCCCTGATTCCCGGGTCGGTCCGAGGCGTTCGTGGTGTCCGGTCCGCGCGGGGCGTTCGTGGTGTCCGGTCCGCGCGGGGCGTTCGTGGTGTCCGGTCCGCGCGGGGCGTTCGTGGTGTCCGGCTCGTTCAGGGCAGCACCGCCACCCCGTCGATCTCGACGAGTGCCTGCTCGTCCCAGAGCCGCGCGGCGCCGATCACTGCCATCGCGGGGTAGTCGCGGCCCGCCAACCGCCGCCAGATCCGGCCCAGTTCGGCGGCGTTCGCCCGGTAGTCGGCCACATCGGTGGCGTAGACCGTGACCCGGGCCAGGTCCGCCGGGGCGCCGCCCGCCGCGCGCAGGGCGGTGAGCAGGTTGGTGAGGGCGGTGGCGAACTGCTCGGGCAGGGTGCTCCCGATGATGTCGCCCCGCTGGTCGAGGGCGGTCTGCCCGGCCAGGAAGACCAGTTGGCTCCCGGTGGCGGTGACCGCGTGCGAGAAACCCGCGGGCGGCGAGAGTTCGGCGGGGTTGATCCGGTGGATCGGGCTCATGCGGACGGCTCCCGGTTCGCGTACAGCTCCTTGGCGATGATGGTGCGCTGCACCTCGCTGGCGCCCTCGTAGATCCGCGGGGCGCGGACCTCCCGGTAGAGGTGTTCGAGCAGATGGCCGCGGCGCAGGGCGCGGGCCCCGTGCAGTTGGACGGCCGTGTCCACGACGTACTGCGCGGTCTCGGTCGCGAACAGTTTCGCCATGGCGGCCCGGCGCGGCACGCCCGGCTCTCCCGCGTCGTACGCGGCGGCGGCCGCGTACACCAGCAGCCGGGCGGCCTCGGTGCGGGTGGCCATCTCGGCGACCTGATGGGCGACGGCCTGCAGTTCCCTGAGCGGGCCGCCGAACGCGGTGCGCTCCTCGGTGTGTACGACGGTGGCGTCGAGCGCGGCGCGGGCCATGCCGACGGCGAAGGCGCCGACGCTGGGCCGGAACAGGTTGAGGGTGTTCATGGCGACCCGGAAGCCCCGGTCCGGTTCGCCGAGCACGTCGTCGTGGGTGACCGGCACACCGTCGAAGGCGAGGGCGCCGATGGGGTGCGGCGAGAGCATGTCGAGGGAGCTGCCGGTCAGCCCGGGCCGGTCGGCGGGGACCAGGAACGCGGTGACGCCGCGGGCCCCGGCGCCGTGCGTCGTGCGGGCGAAGACGGTGTAGAAGTCGGCCTCTGGGGCGTTCGAGATCCAGCACTTCTCGCCGGTCAGCCGCCAGCCGTCCGGGGTGTGCGCGGCGTCGAGCGCGAGGGCCGCCGCGTCCGACCCCGCCCCCGGCTCGCTGAGCGCGAAGGCGGCGACGGCACGGCCCGCGCGGACCTCGGGAAGCCAGCGCTCGCGGTGGGCGGGAGTACCCGCCTGGATCACGGGGTAAGTACCGAGCCCCTGGAGCGCCAGGGCGGTCTCGGCCTCCGTGCAGCCCCGGGCGAGGGATTCGCGCAGCAGGCAGAGATCGAGGGCGCCGGAGTCCAGCAGCCGTTCCAGCAGGCCGAGTTCACCGAGGGCGGCGACCAGCGGCCGGTTGACGTGACCGGGCTCACCCTTCTCCGCGAGCGGGCGCAGGCGCTGCTCGGCCAGGGTGCGCAGCTCCTCGCACCAGGCGGTCTGGGACGGATCGAGCGCGAATGCCGTCATACCGGCGCCTCTCTTGTCGGGGTCCCGTCGGAAGCACTACGCATGCCGTTCTGTCACGAGCCCTGTGCAGGCCTTCTGGCGAGAGCTCTGTGCATGCCCTCTGTCGCGCCTTGCCTCGGACTGTCGCGCCTTGCCTCGGCATTCCGTTTTATCGCGGACCGTTGACTACCGTCACCCAAACGATACGCTCCAGAGGCGACAAGGGGGCGATCCGTCATGGACCCGAAGACCTCAGCGCACATCGACAGCTTTGCCCGGGAGCATCTGCCACCCGCCGACCAGTGGCCGGAACTGGTCTTCGACCTGCCGGAGCTGCACTATCCGGACCGGCTGAACTGCGCCGTCGAGCTCCTGGACCGTACGGCGGACCGCTTGGGGCCCGACCGCCCCGCCTTCCGCACACCGGACGGCAAGGTGATCGGCTACGGGGAGCTGCGGGACCGGGTCGACCGGATCGCGCATGTCCTCACCTCGGACCTGGGGGTCGTTCCCGGCAACCGCGTGCTGCTGCGCGGCCCCACCACGCCCCATCTCGCCGCCTGCTGGCTGGCGGTGCTGAAGGCCGGTGCGATCGCCGTCACCGTACTGGCGCAGCAGCGGGCCGCCGAACTCGCCACGATCTGCTCGATCGCCCGGGTCAGCCACGCGTTGTGCGACGTCCGCTCGGTCGACGACCTGGCGAAGGCTCAGGTGCCGGGGCTGCGGATCACCGCGTACGGTGGCGACGCCCCGGACGACCTGCTCCGGCTGGCCGCCGCCAGACCGGGCCCCTACCCGGCCGTGGACACCGCGTCGGACGATGTCGCGCTGATCGCGTTCACCTCGGGGACCACCGGCCGCCCCAAGGGCTGCATGCACCTGCACCGCGATGTCCTGGCCATAGCCGACACCTTCTCGCGGCACGTCCTGCGGCCGGTCCCCGACGACGTGTTCGCCGGCAGCCCGCCGCTCGGCTTCACTTTCGGGCTCGGCGGACTGGTGATCTTCCCGCTGCGGGCCGGCGCCTCGGCGCTGCTGCTGGAACAGGCCGGCCCCCGACAGCTGCTGCCGGCCCTCGCCGCCCACCACGTCTCGGTGCTGTTCACTGCGCCCACGGCCTACCGGGTGATGCTCGACCAGCTCGACACGTACGACCTCTCCACGCTGCGCCGCTGCGTATCGGCGGGTGAGAACCTGCCCGCCGCCACCTGGCGGTCCTGGTACGAGCGGACCGGTCTGCGCATCATCAACGGCATCGGCGCCACCGAACTGCTGCACATCTTCGTCTCCGCGGCCGACGACGCGATCCGCCCCGGCACCACCGGCGTCCCGGTGCCCGGCTGGCAGGCCCGGGTGGTGGACCGGGACGGTACGGCGGTGCCGGACGGAGAGCCGGGGCTGCTGGCCGTACGCGGACCGGTCGGCTGCCGCTACCTGGCCGACGAACGGCAGCGGCAGTACGTACGGCACGGCTGGAACCTCACCGGCGACACGTACGTGCGCGACGCGGACGGCTACTTCCGCTATGTGGCCCGTGCCGACGACATGATCATCTCCTCCGGGTACAACATCGCGGGCCCGGAGGTCGAGGAGGCCCTGTTGCGCCACCCGGAGGTGGCGGAGGCCGCGGTGGTGGGCCGCGAGGACGAGCTGCGCGGCCGGATCGTCGCGGCGTACGTGGTCCTGCGGGAGGGCTCCACGCTCCCGGCCGACGCGCTGCGCGCCTTCATGAAGAGGGAACTGGCCCCGCACAAGTGCCCGCGCCTCATCACGTTCCTGCCCGCACTCCCCCGTACCGCGACGGGCAAACTGCAACGCTTCCGGCTTCGTGGAGACACACCTGGTGCCGACCAGGGCCCGCCGGCCCGAGAATGATCACATGGCCGAAACGCACGCGCCCCGCTCGCTGATCGTCACCCTCTACGGTGCCTACGGCCGGACCCCCGGCAACGCCCCGCTCCCGGTCGCCGAACTCGTCCGGCTGCTCGGTGCCGTCGGCGTGGAGGCCCCGGCCGTACGGTCCTCCGTCTCCCGGCTGAAGCGGCGCGGGCTGCTCGTCGCGGCCCGAACGGCGGGCGGGGCCGCCGGGTACGCGCTCTCCGCCGACGCCCGCCAGCTGCTCGACGACGGCGACCGGCGAATCTACCGGCATCCGGCGCCCCGGCTCGACGACGGCTGGGTGCTCGCGGTGTTCTCCGTACCGGAGGCCGAGCGCCACAAGCGGCACCTGCTGCGCTCGCGGCTGGCCCGGCTGGGCTTCGGCACGGCCGCCCCCGGCGTCTGGATCGCGCCCGCCGGACTGTACGACGAGACCCGGCACACCCTGGAGCGCCTCGAACTCGCACCGTACGTGGACCTGTTCCGCGGTGACCATCTGGGTTTCGCCGCCACCGAGGAGTCGGTGGCGCGCTGGTGGGACCTGGACGCCGTCGCCCGGCTGCACCACGATTTCCTGGAGCGCCACGAACCGGTGCTGCGGGCCTGGGAATCGCGGGGGGACGCGGCAGCCGATCCGGAACGCGCCTACCGGGACTACCTGACGGCACTGGACTCCTGGCGCCAGGTACCGTACGCGGACCCGGGGCTGCCGCACGAGCTGCTGCCCGCCCAATGGCCCGGCGGCAGGTCGGCGGAGGTGTTCGGTCAGCTGCACGAGCGGCTGCGGGACGCGGGGGCGGAGTTCGTGCGCGCGTAAAACCCGTGCGCCGTGCGCGCGTAGGGTCTGCGCGCCGTGCATGCGGAGAGCCTGCGCGCCGTGCGCGAACGTAAAGCCCGTGCGTCCTGGGTGCCGCGCCCGAGAGTATGCGGGGCCGGGAGCTGCTGCTGCGCTGGTTCCACGCGTTCGCGGCCGACATCGGTCAGCCGGCCGGGCACCCCGAGCGGGCGGTGGAGGAGCGGACGGCCGAGGGCCGGTTGACGCTCTGGGAGGACGGCGGCGTCCCCGTGTCGATGGCGGGCGTCTCACCACGGATCGCCGGCACGGTGCGGGTCGCACCGGTCTACACGCCACCGGAACACCGCGGCCGGGGGTACGCGGCGGCGGTGACCGCGGAGCTGAGCCGCGCGGCCCGGGAGGCGGGGGCGGACGAGGTGCTGCTCTTCGCCGACCTGGCGAACCCGACCAGTAACGGCGTGTACGTGCGCATCGGCTATCGGGCGGTCTCCGACAGACTGCTGATCAGCGCGGAGGGGGCGGCACGCCCGCGACCGCTCAGCCCAGGGTGAGCCGTGGTTTCGGTGCGTCGGTGCGGCCGGCCGGCGGGGTGCGGCTGCCCGCGCGGTACGGGAGCGGCCAGGGCGCGCCCTGACCCGGGTAGCCCTGCTCGGCCGCCGCGTGCAGCGTCCAGTGCGGGTCGTACAGGTGCGGGCGGGCCAGTGCGCAGAGGTCGGCGCGGCCTGCCAGCAGCAGGGAGTTGACGTCGTCCCAGGAGGAGATGGCGCCCACCGCGATGACGGGCACGCACAGGGTGTTGCGGATCCTGTCCGCGTACGGGGTCTGGTAGGAGCGCCCGTACTCGGGCCGCTCAACGGGGACGACCTGCCCGGTGGAGACATCGATGGCGTCGGCGCCGTGCGCGACGAACGCGCGGGCGATCTCGACGGCTTCCTCGGCCGTCGTGCCGCCCCGCGCCCAGTCGGTGGCGGAGATCCGGACGGTCATCGGCCGGTCGTCGGGCCACCGTTCGCGGACCGCGTCGAAGACTTCGAGGGGGAAGCGGAGCCGGTTCTCCAGCGATCCGCCGTACCTGTCGGTGCGGTGGTTGGTGAGCGGGGAGAGGAAGCCGGAGAGCAGATAACCGTGGGCGCAGTGAAGTTCGAGAAGGTCGAATCCACAGGTGTCGGCGCGGTGGGCGGCATCCGCGAACTGCTCGCGCACGGCGTCGAGCCCGGCCCGGTCCAGGGTATGCGGGACCTGGTTGACGCCTTGCGCATATGGGATCGGGGAGGCTGCGACGAGTGGCCAGTTGCCCTCGTCGAGCGGCTGGTCGATGCCGTCCCACATGAGCTTGGTGGAGCCCTTGCGGCCGGAGTGGCCGAGCTGGACGCCGATGGCGGTGCCGGGCGATCCGGTGTGCACGAAGTCGGTGATCCGGGTCCAGGCGGTGGCCTGTGCGGAGGTGTAGAGGCCGGTGCAGCCGGGGGTGATGCGGCCCTCGGGACTCACGCAGACCATTTCCGTCATGACGAGCCCGGCGCCGCCGAGCGCCCTGGCCCCCAGGTGGACGAGGTGGAAGTCGCCGGGGACACCGTCGGTGGCCGAGTACATGTCCATGGGCGACACGACGACACGGTTGCGCAGCTCCAGGCCGCGCAGCCGCAGCGGGGTGAACATCGGCGGGGTGCCGGGCGGGCAGCCGAACTCCTCCTCGACGGCCGCGGCGAACCCGGCGTCGCGCAGCCGCAGATTGTCGTGGGTGACGCGGCGGCTGCGGGTGAGGAGGTTGAACGCGAACTGGCGGGGCGGCTGGTCGACGTACGTGCCCAGCTCCTCGAACCAGCGCAGGCTGGCCGCCGCGGCGCGCTGGGTCGATTCGACGACGGGGCGGCGCTCGCTCTCGTACGCGGCGAGGGCCTCGGGCAGGGAGGGCTGCTCCTCGATGCAGGCGGCGAGCGCGAGGGCGTCCTCGACGGCGAGTTTGGTGCCGGAGCCGATGGAGAAGTGCGCGGTGTGGGCGGCGTCGCCGATGAGGACCGTGTTGCCGTGCGACCAGTGGGCGTTGACGACGGTGCTGAAGGTGAGCCAGGAGGAGTTGTTGGAGCGCAGCGGCCGGCCGCCGAGTGCGGCGGCGAAGATCCTGGCGCAGTGCCGGGTCGACTCCGCCGGGTCGCAGGTGTCGAATCCGGCCGCATGCCAGACCTCTTCGCGCATCTCCACGATGACGGTCGAGGCGCCGAGTTCGTTCGGCGGTCCGGCCTGCCCCGTCGAGGGGTGGTGGCCGGGTGACGGGCGGGAGAACGGATAGCCGTGCAGCTGCATCACGCCGTACGGGGTCTCGGCGGTCTCGAAGCGGAAGGCGTCCAGGGCGAAGTCGGCGGCGAGCCAGATGTAGCGGCAGCGGTGGGTGGTGAGGCGGGGGCCGAAGCTGTCGGCGTGGGCGGTGCGGGTGAGGCTGTGCACACCGTCCGCGGCGATCACCAGGTCGTACGAGGCGGCGAGTTCTGCGGCGGGCGGGGCCTCGGTGCGGAAGCGGAGCCGGACCCCGAGTGACGCGCAGCGCTCGTGGAGGATCTCCAGGAGGCGGCGGCGGCCCAGCGCGGCGAAGCCGTGACCGCCGGAGGTCTGGGTGTGGCCCCGGTGGACGATGTCTATGTCGTCCCACCGGACGAACTCCTTCTGGAGCGCGCGGTGGACGGTGGGGTCGGCGTGCTCGATGCCGCCGAGGGTCTCGTCGGAAAGGACGACGCCGAAGCCGAAGGTGTCGTCGGGGGCGTTGCGCTCCCAGAGGGTGATCTCGCGTTCCGGGCCCAGCCTCTTGAGCAGGGCCGCGGCGTAGAGCCCGCCGGGGCCGCCGCCGATGACGGCGATGCGGTGCGGGCCGGTGGACGGGAGGTCGGGGCGCGGGGCCGCGGGCGCTGCCATCGCGCTACCGGCCTTGCCACTTCGGCGGCCGCTTCTCGGTGAAAGCGGCGTGGAACTCGGCGTAGTCCTCGCCGTGCATCAGGAGGGCCTGGGTCGCGGCGTCCATCTCCACGGCCGCGGCCAGCGGCATGTCGAGTTCGGCGGTGAGCAGCGCCTTGGTCTGGGCGAGGGCGAGCGCGGGGCCGTCCGCGAGACGGCGGGCCAGCTCCGCGGCCCGTTCGTCGGCGCGGCCCTCCTCGGCCGGCACGCTGATCAGTCCGATGCGTTCGGCCTCGGGTGCGCGGACGGGTTCGCCGAGCATCAGCAGCCTGGTGGCATGGCCGAGGCCGACCACCCGGGGCAGCAGATAGGCGGCGCCCATGTCGCCGCCGGAGAGCCCGACCCGGGTGAAAAGGAAGGCGAACCGGGCCGTGGGGTCGGCGACCCGGAAGTCGGCGGCCAGTGCGAGGACGGCTCCCGCTCCCGCGGCGACCCCGTGCACGGCCGCGACGACGGGGAACGGGCATTCGCGCAGGGCCCGTACGACCTGACCGGTCATCCGGTTGAAGTCCAGCAGTTGAGCGGTGTCCATCGCGAGGGTGGCGCCGATGATCTCGTCCACGTCGCCGCCGGAGCAGAAGCCGCGCCCCTCACCGGCCAGCACCAGGGCCCGCACGGAGCGCTCCCTGGACAGTTCGGCCAGCAGATCGCGCAGATCGGCGTAGGCGCCGAAGGTCAGCGCATTGAGTTTCTCGGGGCGGGCGAGGGTGACGGTGGCGACACCGTCGCGCGTCGTGACCCGGAGATGGCGCCAGTTCTCCGTGTGCGGTGCGGAGCTGGGAAACGGACTCATGGAGGGTGATCCCCTTCAGCCGTCGGGCTGCTACCTGCACCGAATTTATCACCCGTACGTGACTTCCGTCACGAGGACGCTATAGGCGGTGCATGAGACCGTAGTGACGAACGTCCCCTTCGTACCGGTCGACAGCCTCTTGTCCCGGCCGCAGGGCTTCGTATGGTTGAACCCAGAAGTAGGGCCGCCCCCATTTGCCGGGCGGTCCGATGCCGTGAGCGTCTCGATCTCCGAACGGAAACACCGCTGTGCCGTCCGATGTCCCCGCTCCCGCCTCCTGGCGGGTCGCGCTGCCGCACTCAGCCGCGGCCGTGCCGATCGCGCGCGCCCTGATCCGTACGTCGCTGGCGGACATCGATGCCCCGGCCGACCGCGACACCGCCGAACTCCTCACCGCCGAACTGGTCGCCAACGCGGTGGAGCACACCCTCGGCAACGAGCCCATCGAGCTGGTGGTGGAGCTGCTGCCGACCGGCTGCCAGGTGGAGGTGCACGACCGCGATCCCGCCCCGCCGGGCGATCTCTCCCGTCCCGGTCCGGGCAGCGAGCCGGACCCCTGGCAGGAGCACGGCCGGGGGCTGCTGCTGATCCGTACCCTCAGCTCCTCCTGTGGTCACCGCACGACGGAACAGGGCAAGGCGGTGTGGTTCACCCTGCCGTCCGCCGCCGTGCCGGCACCCTCCCTGCCCGTGGACTGACGGGCGGGCGCCCGGCGGGGCGGCGGGTCGTCAGTCCGCGCTCCGGCCGGCCAGCCGCGAACGGCTCCGGCCGTAGCCGGCGTACACCACCGCACCGACCGCGAGGAACACCGCGAACTGCGTCCAGGTCCTCCAGCCGGTCCCGTACATGAGGTAGACGCAGAAACCGACGCCGAGGACCGGGCCGACGGGGTGGAGCGGGATCCGGAAGAAGCCCGTCACCTCGGGGTTGCGGCGGCGCAGCACGATCACCGCGATATTGACCGCGACCATGGTGGCGAGCGTCCCGATGGTCGTCAGGTGCACCACCACGTCGAGGGACGAGAACGCCGCCGGTACGGCGAAGACGGTGGCCACGATCCAGGTGTTGGCGACCGGTGTCGAGGTGCGCGGCGAGACCCGTTCGAAGACCTGCGGAATCAGGCCGTCGCGCGACATCGACATGAGGATGCGGGTCTGCCCGTACATCACCGCGAGGACGACGGAGGCGATGGCGACGATCGCCCCGAAGGCGATGATCCCGCCGCCGACCGTCGAGTCGGTGACCTGGTTGACGATCAGCGAGAGCGCGGCCGGCTTGTCGGAGACGGCCTCCGGGCCGATGGCGCCGATGGCCGCGAGGGCGACCGCGCAGTAGAGGACCGTGACCAGGCCGATGCAGATCATGATCGCCACCGGGATGTTCCGCCGGGGGTTCTTGACCTCCTCGCCGGCGGTGGTGATGGCGTCGAACCCGATGTACGAGAAGAACGCCAGCGACGCCCCCGCGGTGATGCCGCCCGCGCCATGGGCCGCGAACGGCGTGAGGTTGCCGTGCTCGAAGGCGGTGAAGGCGATGGCGCAGAACATGACCAGGACGGTGATCTTGAGGACTGCCATCGCGGCCGTGGCCCCGGCGCTCTCGCGGATGCCCCGCACCAGCAGGGTGGCGGCCATCATGACCACGATGACGGCGGGCAGGTTGATCACGCCGCCGTCGCCGGGTCCCGCGGAGAGCGCGGCGGGCAGCTGCCACCCGAAGAGGCTGCTGAGCAGCTCGTTCACGTACTGGCTCCAGCCCACCGCCACGGCGGAGACGGACACGCCGTACTCCAGGAGCAGGCACCAGCCGACGAGGAAGGCGACACGTTCGCCGAGGGTGGCGTAGGCGAAGGAGTACGAGCTGCCGGAGACCGGGATCGCGCTGCCCAGCTCGGCGAAGGAGAGCGCGGTGAAGATGCAGGTGATCGCGGCGAGCACGAAGGACAGCACGACGGCGGGGCCGGCCTTGGCGACGCTGTCGGAGAGGCCGACGAAGATGCCCGTGCCGACAACGGCGCCGACCCCGAAGCACACCAGCTGGAAGAGACCCATGGTCCGCTTGAGGCCGTGCCCCTCAAGGTCGGCTCCCGACTCGGCGATCAGCTGGTGGGGGTCCTTGACGCGGTGCGGCGGTCCGGGCAGGCGCAGGGGGCTCACGGGTTGTTCTCATCTCTGATGGCACGTGGGGGGGTGCGTCTCCGACGACACGTGGGGGCGGTGCGTCCGGAGGCGTGGGGGCCGGTGGGGCGGCGAGTCGGTGGGGCGGTGGGGGACACGAAAAATGGGGTTCGAGCGTGCGAGCTCGAACCCCACCAACGGGGACCATAATAGGCACCCGTGCGCATGTTCACCCTATTGAACGCATGAGCATGCGGTTTGTCCGGGTCAGTGCCCGGCCAGCGTCGCCACCAGCACTGCCTTGATCGTGTGCATCCGGTTCTCCGCCTCGTCGAAGACGACCGAGTGGGCCGACTCGAAGACCTCGTCGCTGACCTCCAGCTCGGTCAGGCCGTGCCGGGCATGGATCTCCCGCCCCACCTTGGTGCCGAGGTCGTGGTAGGCCGGGAGGCAGTGCAGGAACTTCACATCGGCGTTCCCGCTGGCCCGCAGGACGTCCATCGTGACGGCATACGGCGCGAGGGCGGCGATGCGCTCGTCCCAGACCTCCTTGGGCTCTCCCATCGAGACCCAGACGTCGGTGGCGACGAAGTCGGCGCCGGCCACGCCCTCGGCGATGTCCTCGGTGAGCGTGACGGTCGCTCCGCTGCCCTCGGCGAGCCTGCGGGCCTCCGCGACGATCCCGTCGGCGGGCCAGTAGGCCTTCGGCGCGACGATCCGCACGTCCATGCCCAGCAGGGCGCCGGTGACCAGGTAGGAGTTGCCCATGTTGAACCGGGCGTCACCGAGGTAGGCGAAGGCGATCCGCTCCAGCGGCTTCGCGCTGTGCTCGGTCATGGTGAGCACGTCGGCGAGCATCTGGGTGGGGTGCCATTCGTCGGAGAGTCCGTTGAACACGGGCACACCCCCGTACGCCGCCAGCTCCTCGATGGCCGCCTGGCTGTCACCCCGGTACTCGATCCCGTCGAACATCCGGCCAAGAACACGCGCGGTGTCCTTCACCGACTCCTTGTGACCCATCTGGGAGCCGGACGGGTCGAGGTACGTGGTGGACGCGCCCTGGTCGGCGGCGGCCACCTCGAACGCGCACCGGGTACGGGTCGAGGTCTTCTCGAAGATCAGCGCGATGTTCCGGCCGCGCAGCCGCTGCACCTCGGCCCCCGTCTTCTTCGCGGCCTTCAGCTCAGCGGCCAGCTCGATCAGGCCGCGGAACTCCTCGGCCGTGAAGTCCAGCTCCTTGATGAAGTGGCGGCCTACGAGGTCTATGGCCATGGTGACTGCTCCTGGGTCGGGCGGGGGGACGCATACGGTATCGCTGGAAGTCTATACGATGCATTGCATCGCTATACAGAACACTCTCCATGCCCCGCCACCCGCACCCCGGCTACACCGGATCGCGGACCACCGGACAGCTCATGCAGCGGGGTCCGCCCCGGCCCCGGCCCAGTTCGCTGCCGCGGATCTCGATGACCTCGATGCCTTCCTTGCGCAGGTGGGTGTTGGTGGTGGCATTGCGTTCGTAGGCGACGACGACGCCCGGTTCGACCGCCAGCACGTTGCAGCCGTCGTCCCACTGCTCGCGCTCGGCGGCGTGCACGTCCTGGGTGGCGGTGAGGACCCGGATCGAATCCAGCCCCAGTGCCTCGGCGATGGCGCGGTGCATGTGCTCGGGCGGATGGTCGGTGACCTTGAGATCACGCGGGCCGTCCCCCGGTTCGATGGTGTACGAGCGCAGCATGCCCAGGCCCGCGTACTTGGTGAAGGTGTCCCCGTCGACCATCGTCATCACCGTGTCGAGGTGCATGAACGCCCGGCTCTTGGGCATGTCGAGCGCCACGATCGTCCGGGCGGACCCGGCGTCGAAGAGTCCGCGGGCCAGCATCTCCACCGCCTGCGGGGTGGTGCGCTCACTCATCCCGATGAGGACGGCGCCCCTGCCGATGACCAGGACATCGCCGCCCTCGATGGTGGACGGGTAGTCGTCCTGGCCCTCCGACCAGTGGTGGAAGGCGCCCGCTTCGGGGCCGGTGAAAAGCGGATGGTGGCGGTAGATCGCCTCGAAGTGGACGGTCTCGCGCTGCCGGGCCGGCCACCGCATGGCGTTGATGGAGACCCCGTCGTATATCCAGGCGGAGGTGTCGCGGGTGAAGAGGTGGTTCGGCAGCGGCCCGAGCAGGAAGTCGTCCAGGTCCATGACGTGGAAACGGACGGAGGTCGGCTCGCGGTGCCGCTCCAGGAACTCTCGTTTGGTCATCCCTCCGACCAGTGCCTCGCAGAGTTCGGCGGCGGACAGCTCCTCGAAGGCGGCCCGCAGATGCTCGGTGGCGAGCGGCCCGTACTCCTTCTCCTCGAAGACCCGGTCCAGCACGAGCCGCCGGGCCACCGGGATCTCCAGCGACTCACGGAGCAGATCCCCGAAGAGGTGCACCTCGACGCCGCGGTCGCGCAGTACGTCCGCGAAGCCGTCGTGCTCCTGGCGGGCCCGGCGCACCCAGAGGACGTCGTCGAAGAGCAGCGCGTCCTTGTTGCTCGGAGTGAGCCGTTTCAGTTCCAGATCGGGGCGGTGCAGGATGACGCGGCGCAGCCGCCCGGCCTCGGAGTCGACATGGAATCCCATGCCCACATCCTCACCGCGCGGAGCGCCGTTCACCCGGCGAATCACCAGCCGGTTTCCCCGGTTGTCGCACCGGCACCGTCCGGCGGACCCGGGGGCGTGGCCCCGTTCATGATCCGCCGGACGGGCCCTACAGCCGGGGGTCCACCGGCTCCGACTCCAGCGCCAGCACCGCGAAGACCGCTTCGTGCACCCGCCACAGCGGCTCGCCCTCGGCCAGCCGGTCCAGGGCTTCGAGACCCAGGGCGTACTCACGCAGGGCAAGCGACCGCTTGTGACCGAGGAACCGGCCGCGCAGCCGGTCCAGGTTCTCCGGGCGGGTGTACTCGGGTCCGTAGATGATCCGCAGGTACTCCCGGCCGCGCACCTTGATGCCCGGCTGGACCAGCCGGCCCTTGCCGTCCCTGGCGAACGCCCCGAGCGGCTTGACCACCATGCCCTCGCCGCCGCGGCCGGTCATCTCCCGCCACCAGTCGATGCCGGAGCGGACCGATGCCTCGTCGGCGGTGTCGACGACGAGCCGCCGGGTGACCTGGAGCAGCCCCGTGGGGTCGTGCTCCACCAGCCGGTCCAGCCAGACCAGCTGCTCGTCATGGGGTACGGCGGCGAGCGAGCGGCCCTGCACGGCGAGGATCTGGAACGGCGCCAGCCGCACCCCGTCCAGACCCTCGGTGCTCCAGCAGTAGCGGCGGTAGGCCTCGGTGAACGCGGCCGCGTCCTCGGCCCGGCCCCGCTGCCGGTCGGCGAGCGCGCCGACGTCGATGCCGCGCTCCGCCGCTGCCGCGAGGGCCGCTTCGGCCGCGGGGAAGACGGCGCCCGAGGCGGCGCCGACCGCCGCGTACTGCGAGCGGAGCAGTCCGGCCGCCTTGAGGGACCAGGGCATCAGCTCGGCGTCGAGCAGCACCCAGTCGGTGTCCCACTCCTCCCACAGTCCGGCGGCGGTGACCGCCGCGCGCAGCCGGCCGAGGACGACCTCGGTCAGCGCGGCGTCATCCAGGAACGGGCGTCCGGTGCGGGTGTACAGGGCGCCCGTCGGGCCGCCCCCGCTGCCGGAAGCCGGGGCGGTGTCCCCTGTCCCGAAGCGTTCCCGTGCCACGTCCGCGTCCCGGCAGACCAGGACCACCGCCCGCGAGCCCATGTGCTTCTCCTCGCACACCACCTTGGTCACGCCGTCCGCCCTGTACTGCGCGAACGCCTCGGCCGGATGCTCCAGGTAGCCGTCCTCCTTCGAGGTGGCCGTCGGTGCCATGGTCGGCGGGAGGTAGCCGAGCAGCCGCGGGTCGACGGCGAACCGGCTCATGACCTCCAGCGCGGCCGCCGCGTTCTCCTCGCGCACCGCGATGCGGCCCATGTGCCGGGTCTCCACGACCCGGCGGCCCTGTACATCGGCGAGGTCCAGCGGTCGGCCCTCCCGGCCACCCGGCGCCTCGGTGGTCAGCGGCTTCGCCGGCTCGTACCAGACCTGCTCGGCCGGTACGTCGACGAGCTCGCGCTCCGGCCAGCGCAGCGCGGTCATCTTCCCGCCGAAGACGGCTCCGGTGTCCAGGCAGATGGTGTTGTTGACCCAGGAGGTGGTGGGTACGGGGGTGTGGCCGTAGACGACGGCGGCACGGCCCCGGTAGTCCTGTGCCCACGGGTAACGCACCGGCAGGCCGAACTCGTCGGTCTCGCCGGTGGTGTCGCCGTACAACGCGTGCGAGCGGACCCGCCCGGAGTTGCGCCCGTGGTACTTCTCGGGCAGACCGGCATGGCAGACGACCAGTCTGCCGTCGTCCAGGACGTAGTGGCTGACGAGCCCGTCGATGAACTCCTTGACCTGCTCCCGGAATTCCGGGCCCTTGGCGTCCTCCCGCTCCAGCTGCTCGATGGTCTCCGCGAGTCCATGGGTCTGCTGGACCTTGCGGCCCTTGAGGTAGCGGCCGAGCTTGTTCTCGTGGTTGCCGGGCACGCACAGGGCGTTGCCGGCCGACACCATCGACATCACGCGGCGCAGCACACCGGGGCTGTCGGGGCCGCGGTCGACGAGGTCGCCGACGAAGACGGCCGTGCGCCCTTCGGGGTGGGCCCCGTCCACGTAGCCGAGTTTGCCGAGCAGGGTCTCCAGTTCGGAACTGCAGCCGTGGATGTCGCCGATGATGTCGAAGGGGCCGGTGAGATGACGGAGGTCGTTGTAGCGGCGCTCGCGCACCACTTCGGCGTGCTCGGTCTCCTCCTCGGTGTGCAGGACGTGGACCTTGCGGAAGCCCTCGCGCTCCAGGCCGCGCAGTGAGCGGTGCAGCTCGCGGCGGTGGCGCTGGACGACATGGCGGGGCATGCCGGCGCGGTCCGGTCGGCCCGCGTTGCGTGCGAGGCAGACCGCTTCGGGCAGGTCGAGCACGATCGCGATGGGCAGCACATCGTGCTCCCGAGCCAGTCGCACCAGCTGTCGGCGGCTCTCGGGCTGGACGCTGGTGGCGTCGACGACGGTCAGCCGTCCGGCGGCCAGGCGCTTGCCCGCGATGTAGTGCAGGACGTCGAAGGCGTCCCGGCTGACGCTCTGGTCGTTCTCGTCGTCGGCGACGAGGCCCCGGCAGAAGTCCGAGGAGATGATCTCGGTCGGCTTGAAGTGCCGGTGGGCGAAGGTGGACTTGCCCGAGCCGCTCGCCCCGATGAGGACCACGAGGGAGAGGTCGGTCACCGGCAGGATGCGCGTGGTGCGGGTTCTGGTGCCTCCGCTGGTGCTGTCACTGATGCTGTCGCCGGTACTTCCACCGGGGTTTTCGCTGGTACCGCTCATGCGGCTTTCGCCTCCTTCTCGGTCTCGTCGGTCGTAGTCATGGTGAACACGGCCATCTGGGTGGGCGGCCCGACCTCGGGGTCGTCGGGGCCCACGGGCACGAACTCCACGGCGTACCCGTGCCGGCCTGCCACTTTGCCCGCCCAGTTCCGGAACTCGGCCCGGGTCCATTCGAATCGGTGGTCTCCGTGCCGGACGTGCCCGGCCGGGAGCGTCTCCCAGCGGACGTTGTACTCGACGTTCGGCGTGGTCACCAGCACGGTGCGGGGCCGGGCCGACCCGAACACCGCGTACTCCAGCGCGGGCAGCCGCGGCAGGTCGACATGCTCGATGACCTCGCTCAGCACCGCCGCGTCGTACCCTTTGAGCCGCTTGTCGGTGTACGTGAGCGCGCCCTGCTGAAGCGTCACGCGGGCGGCCTGCCGCTCCCCCATGCGGTCCAGCTTCAGCCGGCGCGAGGCGATGGTGAGGGCGCGCATCGAGACATCCACGCCGACGATCTCCGTGAAACGCTCCTCCTTCAGCAGTGCCTGCACCAACTGGCCCTGTCCGCAGCCCAGGTCGAGCACCCGGCTCGCCCCGGCGCCGCTCAGCGCGGCCAGGATCGCGGTCCGCCTCTGCTCTGCCAGCGGCACCGGCCGCTCCTCGGTGTCGGTCGACTCGTCGACCGCGTTGTCGATGCTCTCGACGTCGAGGTCGTCCGACTCGGCGAGCCGCACCAGTTCCAGCCGCTCCATCGCCTGCCTGGTCAGCCCCCAGCGGCGGGCCAGGTACCGGCTGGTGATCAGCTTCTGCTCGGGGTGATCGGCCAGCCAGCCCTCACCGGCGCGCAGCAGCTTGTCCACCTCGTCCGGCGACACCCAGTAGTGCTTGGCGTCGTCGAGCACCGGCAGCAGGACATACAGCTGCCGCAGCGCGTCCGCCAGCCGCAACTCGCCTTCCAGCACGAGCCGTACGTACCGCGAGTCCCCCCACTCGGGGAACTGCTCGTCCAGCGGTACGGCCACCGCGTCCACCCGCGACCAGCCGAGCGGACCGAAGAGCTTGCGTACCAGTTCGGCACCACCACGGGCCGGCAGGACGGGCACCTCGATCCGCAACGGCAGCGTCTCCTCCGCCCGTTCGGGCATCGCCCGGCAGGTTCCGCCCAGCGCGGACTTGAAGACAGTGCTCATCGCGACGGACAGCAGCGAAGAGGCAGCGTACGGGCGGTCGTTGACGTACTGGGCGAGTGCCGCGTCGGGGGCACCGCCCCGGCCCTTGCCCTTTCCCCGTCGCACCAGCGCCACGGGATCCACCTCCAGCAGCAACGCTGCCGTACAGCGCTCCGTGGACGCCTCGGGATAGAAGACGTGCGCGGTGCCGTGGGAAGTGGGAAACGTCTGCGCCTTCTCCGGATGCTTGTGCAGCAGGAATCCGAGATCGGTGGCGGGACGCTCCGGGGTGCCGGTTGTGCTGATCGTCAGGAACACACATCCGATTATGGTCCGGCTCGCTCCCTCTCACCAGGCATTTTCAGTCCGCCTCCGGATCTTCCGCCTCTCCTTCCGTGTGGTTCGCCGCCGTTACTCCGAGCAGTGCGGCCAGTTCCGCGATGGTGTCCGGACCGACCCGGCAGCAGCCTCCGACCAGCCTCGCACCGGCGGTCTGCCAGGCCCGGACCCGGCCGGGATCGAACGTGGCGCCTCCGGTCCACCCCCGTGTCCCGGCATCCCAGCGCTCGCCGCTGTTCGGATAGACGACGACCGGCTTGCCGGTCACCTCCGCCGCGGTCCGGACCGCCCCGTCCGCGTCGGCCGGATCGCAGCAGTTCACCCCGACCGCCACCACCCCGTCGAGCCCGACGGCAAGACGGAACGCCTCCTCCAGCGGCTGTCCCGCCCGGGTCTCCCCGTCCGCCACGGTGAAGGAGAGCCAGACCGGCAGCCCGCACTCCCCCGCGACCCGCAGCAGCGCCTCCGCCTCATCGGTGTCCGGCACCGTCTCCAGGGCCAGCACATCGGGGCCGGCGGCGGCCAGCGCCTCGATCCGGGGCCGGTGGAAGCGTTCCAGTTCCCGGACCGAGAGCCCGTAGCGGCCCCGGTACTCCGCACCGTCCGCCGTCACCGCCCCGTACGGGCCGACCGAGGCGGCCACCCACACATCCCGCTGTACCGAACCGGCCGCCCGCCGGGCCAGCTCCACACTGCGGGCGAACAGCGCGGCCGCCTCCGCCCGCCCGGTACCGCGCCGCCCGAACCCTTCGAAACTCGCCTGATAACTGGCGGTGATGAGCACCTGCGCACCCGCACCCACATACGCCGTGTGCGCCGCCTCGATCTGGCCGGGCCCGTCGGCGAGCAGCCGGGCGGACCACAACGCGTCGGACAGATCACAGCCCTGCGCCTCCAGTTGGTTGGAGAGGCCACCGTCGAGCAGGACCGTACCCGCCGCCAGGGCGGCGGCAAGCGGCCGGGACGGCGTCCCGGCGAAGGGCCGCCCGTAATCGCGAGCGGAGCCATGGGCCGAATCGCCGGCCGAATCGCGAGCCGAACCACGGTCAAATTCGCGGCCCGGATCGCGGCCGGAATCGCGGGCGGGCTGCACTGCCGTTCCCCTCCCTGTCAGCTGAGCTGGGACTGGACCTGCGACGAGATCAGCTCCAGGTGCGCCAGGTCATCGAGATCCAGTACCTGGAGGTAGATCCGCGAAGCCCCGATGGCCTCGAACCGACCGATCTTGTCGACCACTTCGGCGGGCGAGCCCGCCAGGCCGTTCGCCTTGAGCTCCGCAACGTCCCGCCCGATGACGGCGGCACGACGCGCCACCTCGGCGTCGTCCTTGCCGACGCAGACGACCAGGGCGTTGGAGTACACCAGCTCGTCCGGTCCCCGGCCCGCCGCCTCGGCCGCTTCCCTGACCCGGCCGAACTGCCGCTCACTGTCCTCCAGCGAGGCGAACGGGATGTTGAACTCGTCGGCGTACTTGGCCGCCAGCCGCGGTGTGCGCTTCGCGCCGTGCCCGCCGATCAGCACCGGCACCTTGGCCTGTGCGGGCTTGGGCAGCGCAGGCGAGTCGGTGAGCTGGTAGTACGTGCCGTCGTAGCTGAACGTCTTACCGACCTCGGTCGACCACAGCCCGGTGATGATCTCCAGCTGTTCCTCCAGCCGGCCGAACTTCTCCTGCGGGAACGGGATGCCGTACGCCTTGTGCTCGTCCTCGAACCAGCCAGCTCCCAGGCCCAGTTCGACGCGGCCTCCGGACATCTGGTCGACCTGTGCCACCTGGATGGCGAGCACACCGGGGAGTCGGAACGTCCCCGCCGTCATCAGCGTGCCGAGGCGGATCCGCTTGGTCTCGCGCGCCAGCCCGGCCAGCGTGATCCACGCGTCCGTGGGGCCGGGGAGACCGTCTCCTCCTCCCATGTGCAGGTAGTGATCGGAACGATAGAAGGCATCGAAGCCGAGGTCCTCGGTCGCTTTGGCGACGGTGAGCAGAGTGTCGTAGCTCGCCCCTTGCTGGGGCTCGGTGAAGATTCGAAGATCCATGCATCCATCCTGCACCCCCGGACACCGCTCACCCCTCTCCTGCCCCCTTTCACCCCCGCAGTGTCCGGGGCATCCCCGGCAGCCGGGACGCCGAACTGTCAGCGCCGGCCGGAAGCCGGGCCCGCCGGTCCGTGGAGCACACCGTGGGGGCCGTCCCGCTCCAGGCTGCGCTCCAGATCCTGCTGACGCTCGCGATCCCGCTCGTCGAGCAGCCGGAGCATTCCGTGCACCCGGTCCGTCGACTCGTCGGCGGCGTCGATCGCCTCCATGCACTGCCAGTACAGGCTCTGCTCATCGGTCTCGCACGCCACCCCGACCAGTGCTATCCCCACCTCCCCGAGCAGCGCGCCCAGACCGGTCAGCGCAGCGCGCGGATCAGCGACCTCGGAGAGCTGCGTCGCCCTGGCCACCCCGGCCCGTGCCGCCGGGTGGTCGAGTGCCCCGTTGCTTCTTCCGCCGATCTCGCTGAGGCCTCCTGCCTCGCCCCTTAATTCCTTGGGGCCGCTCGCCGCCAGGCGGCTTCCGACCGCCTGTGCCAGGGCCTGCGCCTGCCAGGCCTCGGCGATGATGTCCGGTGTGCCCCTGCTCTGGGCCAGAGCCCGCCTGATGACTGCTACCAGCCGCTCCGCTTCCATGTGTTGCCCCCGTTCGGTGCGAAACCCGCTCACCTCTTCCATTACCCACAGTGAGGGCGGCGGTACCGAAAGGCCAGGGGATTTCGGAAATCTGTGGACAGCCTGTCGACTGTGAATAAGTTGATCACTCCGAAGAGTGACGATTTCCGTAATCAGTACCCTTCTTGGCCGGGAAGCGCACCTCGTTCCGCTCGATCTTGGCCGCCAGTGCCGCCAGCACATCGATGCCCAGCACTTCGCAGAACTGCAGCAGATACGCGAGGACGTCGGCGACCTCGTCCGACACCCGGTGCGCGGACCGGGGATCGTCCATCACCCGGGCCGACTGTTCCGGCGTCAGCCACTGGAAAATCTCCATGAGTTCGGACGCCTCGACGCTCAGCGCCGACGCCAGATTCTTCGGGGTGTGGTACTGCTCCCAGTCGCGTGCGGCCGCGAATGCGGAGAGCCGTCGTTGCAGGGCGGGTACGTCCAGTTCTGTCACGGCCCCAGGTCTACCACTGCCGCTCCGGCCGTCCTGCGGGCCTGTGCCGCGCCCGATTCCGTCACCGTGCCGAGCAGCCGGACCCGACCGCCGGCCGCCACCGAGGCCGCCGCCGTCAGCAGCTCCCGCGACTGCCGTCCGTCCAGGTCCCGGTCGAACCCGTCGGCCAGCACCGTGAGGGTCTGCAAGGCCGACGGCACCTCGGACTCGGTATCCGCCGGGCCCACGCCCGGGCCCATGAGCAGGGCCACGGCGAGTGCCAGGTACCGCAGTTCGCCGTCGCCGAGCCTCGCCAGCGGGGTGGTGCCTCCGTCACACCGGTCCACGACCGCGTGGACCAGCCCGTCCGCGAGCCGCTCGACGCCGATCCCGGTCACCGGTCGCGCGCATCCGGCGTTGGCGAGCGCGACCAGCCGGGCATGCCGTCGCCCGTACCGGTTGTGCGCGAAATGCAGTACCGCCGCGAGGTTGCCGCAGTCGCGGCGCAGCCGGCCCTCGCCGGCGGGCACCGGTGCCCGCATCCGATGCGGCCTCGGTTCGCAGACGAAGGCCGGGCGCAGCGCCACCACCAGTTGTTCGGCGGCGGCCAGCACTTGTAGCTGGCCCGGTGTCCGGCCCGCGACCCGCAGCGGCAGCAGTGCCGTGCCCAGCCGGTCGTCCGGCAGCTGTTCCCGCGTCACCGGGAGCTCGCCCCCGGTGTGCCAGGCCGCCTGGAGCATCGGCCGTCCCGGATCGCGGAGCGCGGTGCTGAGGAGGGTCTCCCCGGCCAGGGTCAGCCGCTCGCCGACGATCCGGAGGGCGGGCTCGGCCTGGATCGCGAGTTCGAGCCGGACCGGTCCGCCCGGGCCGTCGGCCGTGCACCCGATCCGGAACCCGCGCCGGCCCTGCCGGTCGGCCGCGGCCCGTTCGGGTACGCACCCCGCCGGGTCGGGGAACACCTCGCTGAGCGACGCCCCTGCTGCCAGCCGGGACAGCGCCTCGTAAGCCCGCAGCACACTCGATCCGCCGCTGCCGGACGGGCCGGCGAGCAGGGTGAGCGGGCCCAGCGGCACGACCGTGCCCCGGTGCGCGGCGAAGGCGGAGAGCCGAAGCTCGGTCACGAACGGACCGGCCGAACGCCCGGACCAACGGCCGGTGTCGGAACCGAAGTGGGAGCTGGAGCCGAGGTCGGTGGCGGAACCGAAGTCGGAACCAGCGCCGGTGTCGGATTCGGCCCGGTCCGACGGCCCAGCTCGAACGGGATCGGGCGCAAAGGCGCCTGCGCGGGGTGCGTTCATGCCCCGGACCGTACGCACGGGACCCCCCGGCGAACCGTTCCGCCGGATCGGCCGTCCTTCGATCGGAGTAAGCCGCCACCCGCCCGCATACCGCGCTGTCGATCGGGGTAGCCAGATGCCGCAACCGCTCCCGCCCCAAGCCCACCCGTAGCCCGCACCAAGCCCACAACGGCCCGCTGCGGCCACGTAACGCCGCTCGCGCCGCCCGCTATACCCCTGGCACGCCCGCCGCCGTCACGCCCTCGACCTCCATGCCGATGGGCGACAGCAGGAAGACGTTCCGGTCCACCCGGTGCATTCCGCTGCCCAGCCCGAAGACGACGCCGCTCGTGAAGTCCAGGATCCGCTTGGCCACATCGGATTCGGCGCTGGTCAGATCGAGCAGCACCGGAATCTGTGCGACCAGGTACTCGGCGACCTCGCGTGCGTCCGCGAAGATCTGGACCCGCAGCACCACCATGCGCCGCTGCTCGGCGCTCTCCTGTTCGTCCGGGACCGTGCGGTGGTCCACCCGGGAGGGCCACTCGTTGCGACTGCGCAGCGGCACGACCTGGGCCAGTCCCTCCCACTGCTCGTCGGTGACGTCATACCTGTCGTACCTGCTCACCGGACCACCCCGTCTGTGCATCGGTTGGCGTTGCGCCGGCTGCGCTCACTGTTCATCGGGCAATTCTCTCGCCCCTCACCCGTTCGGCGTACCAGCGACACGGCTCAGGTGCTGATCGACACCGCCGAAGTGCTGCCGGACGCGGCCGCGGGGCGCTCGTCCGGGTCAGTGGTCACCGTTGTGTCGAGCGGTGTGAAACGTACCGGGAGATGCACCAGGGCACGGTGGAACGGGCCGGGTCGCCACAACAGATCACTCACCGGAACGACCAGTTCCGCATCGCACAGCTGGCTGGTGAGCTGCTCGATCGCGGTCGTCGCGATGAGCAGCGCGGGCTGCTTCGCGGGGCACCGGTGCGGGCCCGCGGACCAGGCGAGGTGGGCGCTGGCTCCGGAGCGGACCCCCGCGTCCGGGATGGCCTGTTCGGACTGGGTGTTGGCGGCCCCGAAGGAGACCAGGACCAGCTGTCCGGCGTGCAGCCGGACGCCGTGGAACTCGGTGTCGTGGCGCGGGTAGTGCGCGGCCAGGTTGGCAATCGGCGGGTCCTGCCACAGGACCTCGTTGATCGCCTCGTGCGCGGTCATCGCTCCCCCGTGCAGCGAGCCCGCGTACCGCTCGTCGGTGAGCATGTGCAGGGTGGCGATGCCGATCAGGTTGGTCGTGGGGGCGTGGCCGGCACTCATCACCAGGGTGATCTGGCGGACGGTCTCGTCGTTGTCGAGACGGGCCGGGTGAGCCAGGAGGTACGAGGTCAGATCGCGGCGCGGCCGGGCGCGCCGGTCGGCGACGAGGCGGGTGACGACATCGACGAGGTCGGCGTACGCGGTGGCGGCGCCCTGCGCCGAGTCCATCATGCCGCCGATGCCGTCGACGATCCGTTCGCCGTCGTCGGGGGCGACGCCGAACCACTTGACGAAGACGTGCAGCGGGAGCTGCCGGGCGTACTGGGCGATGAGGTCACCGGTGCCGGTGGCGGCGAACTCGCCGATGAGCTGCTTGGCGACCCTGGCCACATCCGCGCGCAGGATGTGCGGTTCGATCAGCGCGAGGGTGTCGTTGATGGCGTCGCGGTAGCGGGCGTGCTCGTCGCCGTCGCTGAACAGCGCGGTGGGGCGGTGGCCGAGCATGGGCAGCACCGGCGAGTCCGGCGGGATCGTGGCCTGCCAGGCGCGGGGGTCCTTGCTGAAGGTGTGGGTGTCGCGCAGCAGGTCGACGGCCGCCTGGTAGTCGATGACCAGCATCGCATCGACGCCGGGGGCGATCCGGACCGGCGCCAGGGGGCCGTGTTCGCGCAGCCTGCGGTAGTGGACGTGCGGGTCGGCCGCGAAGTCGGGGCCGTACAGCGCAAGGGGCTGCGGTGGCTGTACGAACGATGTCATGACGGGTCCTCGGGTTGCGGCAGTCGGGTCAGCGCGTGCTCGGCCAGTGCGATCAGGGCGTCGATGCTGCCGCGGCGTTCCCGGGCATCGCACTGGATCAGCGGAGTCCCGGGGGCAAGGTCGAGGTGTTTGCGCAGGACCTCGTCGCTGTGGCCCGGCGCGTCGGGGAAGCAGTTGACCGCGACGGCGTACGGCAGTCCCTGTTCCTCCACCATGTCCATGACCGCGAAGGAGTCGCCGAGCCGCCGGGTGTCCACCAGGACGAGCGCGCCCAGCGCCCCGCGCGCGATGTCCTCCCACAGCGGCAGGAACCGCTCCTGGCCGGGCGTACCGAACATGTAGAGCACCAGGTCGTCCGGGACGGTGAGACGTCCGAAGTCGATGGCGACCGTGGTGGTGGTCTTGTCGGGGAGTCCGGCGGTGTTGTCGAGCAGGGTGCTGGACTGGGTCATCGCCTCCTCGGTGTGGAGCGTGGGTATTTCCGAGAGCGTACGGATCAGGGTCGTCTTGCCCACGCCGAAGGGACCCGTGACGACGAGCTTCATCAGGGTCCGGGCGGCAGCGGGCAGATATCCGATGCCGGTCCGGTCAGTGGAGGGAGCGGAGTCCAACGAGCAGCCTCTCGACGAGCGACCGGTCGATCTCCCCGGCACTGGGTATCGGCGGTCGGGTGAGCAGAAGTGCGGCGGCCGCGAGGTCCGTGGCCAGGAATACGGTGGCGCTGACCGGCAGGTCCAGGTGGGCCGCGCACTCGACGACGGTGAGCGCGCCCGGTTCCAGCAGTTCGCACAGCCGGCGCTGTTCCGAGCCGGTGTCCGGGGGCAGGGCCGTGTCGGTGCGTACGAGTACGGCGAGGCGGTCGAGCGCGGGGCCGGCGGGCCGGGACCGGCCGCCGGTGACCAGATAGGCGGGGATCAGACGGCGTCCCGGTCCGGCGCTCATGGTCGGGCGGCGGTGTCCGGTTGACGTGCGGGCGCGTGCATCGCCCGGGTCAGCGCGGTGACCTGAACCTGCATCTGGTACGCGATGTCGCCGAGTTTGGCGCCGGGTTCGGCGAACAGGGCGAGTGTGGTGTTGTTCCCCGCCGGTACGACGACGGCGAAGCCCAGGTCGGACTCGACGACCGTCTGGGCCAGTTGCGGGTTCTCGACGTCGGTGAACGCCGTGGTGAAGGCGCGTGCCGCGGCGTGCAGCGTGGCCGTCATGGCGGCGACCCGTTCGCCGGACGCCCGGTCGAGGCCGGGTGAGGCGCCCTCGATGAGGCCGTCACCGGTGGCGACCACGGCATGCTGGACTCCGGGCAGTTCCAGCAGCGGGGTCAGCACCCATGCGAGGTCGCCGGTGGTGGGGCTGGGGGCGCTCACGTCTCGTCGTCTCCTTGGTCGTCCTGGTCACCCAGGTGGTCGTGGCCGTCCGAATCCGGTGCGGGGGCCCGCCCGGCGACGCTCCTGCCGTTGAGAGTGCCCTGTTGGAGGGCTGCCCAGGAAGACTCGGCCTGCTCCGGTGTACGGGGCACCTGTCCGGTGGCTGGTACGGCGGCGGCTGCCCTGGAGGCGACCGCCGCCGGGCGGGGCGTGCGCCGGCGCCTGCTGGGCAGGCCCGTCGGCTCCGCGGCGTCGCTCTCCGGCGGGTCCTGCGCGGGAGCCGCCGGGGCCGCGAAGTCTGCCGTGGCCGCTGGGGTTTTGGGAGCCGCCGATGCTGCGGGGGCCGTGGGCGCGGCCTGGTCCGCCGCGGTGGGGTGTGCGGATACGGGCGTCGGTGCCAGGGCGGACAGGGTCCGGTCTTCCTTCAGCACGGTGAGCAGATGGGCGGGGACGCGCAGGATCGTCCGCATGCCGCCGAACGGCGACGCCTCGATGTGGCAGTGGAAGCCGTACTGCACCACGAGGCGGCCGACGACCGCGAAGCCGGTCTGCGGCGGGTCACCCAGCTCGGTCAGCAGCACCTCGGCGGGGCCCGCCAGGAGTGCGCGGGCCCGGTCGAGCGCGTCCTCGTCCATGCCGATGCCCGCGTCGTCGACGACCACGAACGCGCCCCGGCCGCCGCTCTGCTGGAGCGTCACCGTCACATCGGTGTCGGGGTGCGAGTACGCGGTGGCGTTGGCCAGCAGCTCGGCGAGCGCGATCGCGAGAGGTTCGGCGGCCCTGGCGGCGAGCGCGATCCGCTCCTCGCGCAGATGGTTGGCCACCTTGATCCGCTCGTAGCCCGCGACGCGGGACTGGGCACCGAGCACGATCTCGACGAGCGGTGAGTTCTGCCGGGCGAGGCCGGGCCAGGCGTCGCACAGCACGGCGGTGGACTGGGTTCGGCGCAGGGCCAGTTCGTTGCGGAAGTCCAGTTGCAGGATGCGTGGGTCGTCGTACTCGTGCTGGAGCTCGTGCAGCAGCTGCTGGGACTGGTTGAGCAGCGACTGGATCTTGGCCGAGGTGCCGCGCATCGCCGCGCGGGCGGCCGCGTCGACGCGCTGCCGTTCCTCGAGGACGGCGTCCCGGGCGGCCTGTACGGCTTCGGTGAGCAGCCGGGCGGAGTCGCCGTCCACCTCGGCCGCCTCCCGCAGTCCGGGAACCTGGGCACTGGGGTGGGAGAGGGCGACCGCGACGGCCGGAATCCGCTTGTGGGCCAGTTGCCGGATCTCGTCGACGAGGGCGGCGGTACGGGCCTCGGCGGCCCTCATCTGCCGTTCGGCCACCTCGTAGTGGGCCACGGCGACCTGTTCCGAGCGGGCTGACCCGTACGAGCGTGCCTGCGCCACCACGGCGGCTATGACGGCGATCACCGCCACGATCCATCCCATGCCGTTACCGCATTTCTGTCGTCGGGTCGGTCCCCCGGCCGAGGCGGCGGTGGAGGATCAGGCGGATGTCGGGTCCTGCGCGGCGGCGGGCCGGGCGGTCACTCCGCCGCGCCTGCCGGCTCACCGGCCTGCTCCACTTCTTGCGCCAGCACGGCCACCTCGGTCATCACCTGGAGCACCCCGGGCAGTTCGGAGCCGTCGAGCTGCCGGTACTCGCTGCCGATCGTCACCACCAGCCGCTCGGGGAGCCCGAGTTCGGGGTGCCGGCCCTCGCCGATCACCCGGCGGGCCGCCTCCGGGGCGGGTACCCCGGCGGCGTGGAAGGCGTGGGCGCGCTCCCGTACGTACTCCAGATAGACGATGTGGTCGCGTACCCCGGCCCGGTCCAGGACCGGCCCGTGACCCGGCACGACGGTCTCGGCTCCGGTGGCCAGAACCTGTTCGCAGGCCGCGATCACATTGCTCAGCGGGCCCGCCCAGTGGATCGGGTGGTCCCCCGGCTGCCGGGGTGTCGAGGAGAAGATGATGTCGCCGCTGAACACGGTGCTCTGGGCGGGCAGGTGGACCATCAGGTCACCCGTGGTGTGCGCGGACGGCAGGGCCGTGAGCTGGACGGGGTACTCCCCCAGGGTCAGTTCCAGCTCCCCGGTGAAGTAGGTGGTCGGCTGGACCGGTTCGGTCTGCGACCAGTCGAACGGGCCGAAGTGACGCCCGAGGTAGGCGCCGAGCGGGCCGGCCGGATCACTGCCGTTGACCAGTGCGTGCTGCTGCTTCGGAGTGGGCTCGTAGTGAATGTGCTCCCGGGCCTCGCGGGTCACGATGATCTCCACGTCCGGGAGCACGCCCGCGCCCCAGAAGTGGTCGCCGTTGGCGTGCGTGACGATCACCCGGTCGATGGATACGCCGTCGGGCAGCCGCTTCGTGCTCTCGGCCAGGAACTGGCCCGCCAGCACCGCGTCGTACGGGGTGTCGATCCAGAGCGCGCTGCGGGGTGAGACGAGAAGCCCGCAGTTGGCCAGACCCCAGCCACGCTTCGGCGGGAGCCACGCGTACAGGCCCCTGCCCAGGTCAACGACATCCCCACCCGTGATCGACATGGACGCGATTATGCCGATCGCATTCCGGTCGTGCGTTCGAACCCGGCCACAACAGCCTCTCATTGGCTTGAAATCGCCGCTCCATCGCGCTCGGGGCCGTCGGCCGGTGACCGTACGAGAACTCCGCGGCCGCCTCCCTCGCGGAACCATCCGGATGATCCGGCGGATATCACCCGGACGACCGCTGCCACGTCGCCGTTGCACAGTGGGCGACCGTCAAACCAGAACAGGCCGATTACCCACCGAGCATGGCTGAAAACAGACGCGGAAAGGTCCTAGGAGGAACCACTGAGAGCGACCTACCGAAGGCTCAGGCGCACCGCCCGTGACGGGCGGTGTCCACGGCGTCCCAGCAGGTCGCGGGCACGCCCCACCGCCGCGCCCGCACGATCGCGCACCCGGCCACCGGATGCCCGGTCCCGTTTGATCATGCACATATCGGCGCACGTTCCAGCATGCCGGAACACGGTCGGGGGCACACAGAACGGCGGGCCGCCACACCCTTCGGGTGGGACGGCCCGCCGTTAGGACCATCGCGGACGGCTCGAACGGTTCAGGCGGCCTGGACGGTTCAAACCGTTCAGACAGCGATGACCGTGATACCGGCCTCGGTGAAGCGGGCGGTCGCCTCCGGCGTGATCCCCTCGTCGGTGACCAGGAAGTCGACCAGGTCGAGGTCGCAGACCCGGGCGAACGCCCGCTTGCCGATCTTCGAGGAGTCGGCCGCCACCACCACCCGCTGAGCCTGCTGGGCGAGCAGCCGGTTGATGCTGGCCTCGCCCTCGTGGTGGACGTACGCACCGCCTTCGGTGTCGATGGCATTGACACCCAGCACGGCGACATCCAGCGTGATCTCGCCCAGCACGCCGCTGGCCAGCGGGCCCGTCAGCTCGTATGACTGCGGCCTGGCCACCCCGCCGGTCACCACGATCTTGATCTGCGGCCGGATCACCAGTTCGTTGGCGATGTTGAGGGCATTGGTGACCACCGTCAGCGTCGGCTGGCCGGCCGCCCCGGCCGCGCCGTCCCCCACCAGGTCCGGGCGCAGGGCGAGCGAGCGGGCCACCTCGGTGATGGTGGTTCCGCCGGTCAGCCCCACCACTTCGCCGGCCGCGACCAGTTCGGCGACGGCGCGGCCGATGGCTTGCTTCTCCGGGGCGTTGCGCCCCGTCTTGTAACGCAGCGCCAGCTCGTAACTGACACCGTGCGCCACCGCGCCGCCCCGCGTGCGGGTGAGCAGTTGCTGCTCGGCGAGCTGGTCCAGATCGCGGCGGATGGTCGCGGCCGAGACAGCAAGCGTCCTGGCGGCGTCCTCGACGTCCACCCGGCCGTGCTTACCGACGAGTTCCAGCAGTGCGCTCCACCGGGAATCCCTGGACAAGTGAACTCTCCTCACAGATCCGGCCTGCGGGCACCCATCCCCTTGGGTGCGATCCCGGACTCGCGCAAGCGTCGCACAAGGCCTCGGCGAGTCAAGTCCACTGCAAGAAGAATGCTTGATAATGCTTGCACATCCCGTATAACGTGCGTTAAAGAGCATCCCGCCACGAGTACGGAGCGCAAAAGTGTCATTTGTCGAGATCGAGACAGCCAGTCAGCCGGACTGCTGGCGCCGTGCCGCGGATCTGGCACAGAGCCAGGCGGCCGTCCTGCCCGCGACCGGCGAGCGCATCGCCGTGGTCGGCTGCGGCACCTCGTTCTACATGGCTCAGGCATACGCCTCGCTCCGTGAGGGCTCCGGGCAGGGCGAGTCCGATGCCTTCGCCGCCTCGGAGTTCCCGTTCGGCCGCAGCTACGACCGGGTCGTCGCCCTCACCCGCTCCGGCACCACGACCGAGGTGCTCGAACTCCTCGACCGGCTGCGTGGCGTCGTCCCGACGGTGGCGATCACCGCCGACCCGCAGACCCAGGTGATGACGTCCGCGGACGCGGTCGTGGTCCTCGACTTCGCCGACGAGCAGTCCGTCGTGCAGACCCGGTTCGCCACCACTCTGCTGACGCTGCTGCGTGCCCACCTCGGTCTGCACACCGACGCCGTGGTCCGCGACGCGGAGACCGCGCTGGCCGAGCCGCTGCCCGAAGGGCTCCTGGACTGCACCCAGTTCACCTTCCTGGGCCGCGGCTGGACGGCGGGTCTCGCCAACGAGGCCGCGCTGAAGATGAAGGAGGCCTCGCTGTCCTGGACGGAGGCGTACGCCGCGATGGAGTACCGCCACGGCCCCATCAGCATCGCCACCGCGGGCACCGCGACCTGGATGTTCGGCACTGCCCCCGAGGGCCTGCGCGAGCAGGTCCTGGCGACCGGCGCCCGCTGGGTGGAGAGCGGCCTGGACCCGCTGGCCGAGCTGGTCCGCGTCCAGCGCCTGGCCGTCGCCCGCGCCGTCGCCGGTGGCCTGGACCCGGACAGCCCGCGCCACCTGACCCGTTCGGTGGTGCTGGCCGACGCCTGAGCACGTGCCGGACATCGTTGAGAGCAGCGTGCACTCCGGACGACCGGACGACGGCGCCGATCCGTGGACAGGCTTCCGCGCCGCGCCCGCGGGCGGCAGCGGCGTCGGGGTGCTCGTGCTCTCCGGGTCCAGCGGGCGGATTCGAGGAGGAGCGGTGCCGGCTGCCGGCCCGGGAGGGCATGACCGCCCTCTCGATCCGCTGGTTCGGCGCCCCTGAGCAGCCACCGGGCATCTGCGAAGTCCCGCTGGAGACCTTCGTGTCCGCGCTCGACCGGCTCCGCGCCGAGGGGGCCCGCCGCATCGGTGTGCTGGGGGTCTCCAGGGGTGCCGAGGAAGCGCTGCACCTGTCCGTCCGCCACCCCGGCATCGACGCCGTGGTGGCGCTCTCGCCCACCTCGGTGACCTGGGCGAACGTCGGCCCCGGCCGGGACGGGCTGACGGTGCCTCACCGGTCCTCCCGGACGTGGCAGGGGCAGCCGTTGCCGTTCGTCCCCTACGACTCCGCCTGGACTGCGTCCGAGCCCGAGGGCACCCCGGTCTCGATCCTCGGCTGGTACGAACAGAGCCTGCGGGCCTTCGCCGACCGGGTGCCGGCCGCGGCCATCGCGGTGGAGAGGTCCGCCGCCGAACTCGTGCTGGTGGCGGGCCGGGACGATCTGATGTGGCCCTCGCCGCGGTACGCCGAGGAGCCGGCCGCCCGTCGAAGGGCGGCCGGCCTCCCCGTCCGGCTGGTCACCCGCGCCGACGCGGGACACCGGCCGCGGCTGCCCGGCGAGGGCCCCGCGCCCGTGTCCGGCGCCATTCGGCACGGTGGTTCACCCGGGGCCGACGCGGCACTCGGAGCGGCCGCCCGGCCGCACGCGCTCAACGCACTGCTCGGCGCGGGTGCGGCCACGCCGGCCGCCGGTCAGGACTCCTCGAAGTAGGCGTCCAGGACCGCGTCGAAGCCTTCCGTCCACTCCTTCAGGCTGCTCCTGGCCGCGGCCTCCACCTCGGCGTTGAACCAACGGCTGGTCGACATGTGGACCGTGATCGTGAACCGGCGGCCGAACCGGGCCGGCTTCAACTCCACCGCGCCGATCTCGTCCCAGCGGAAGTCCGCCTCCTGGTCGTCCAGCGTGAAACGGATGCCCTCACGGTCCGCGGCGATCGAGCCGCGGCGGTCGCTCACCTCGAACGCGGGACCGTCCTCGCCCTTGTTCTCCTTCTCGTCCTCCTCGTCCGCCGCCTCGGGGACGGCCTCGCCGTCGGGCTCCGTGTCCTCGGACATGACCTCCGCTGCGGCATCGCCGGACGCGACGTCCTCGGGTGCGGGCTCCTCGGTCCGCTCCGGCTCCTCGTCCGCCTTTCCGGTGGCTCGGGGGGCCGTGAGACCAGGGATGTACGCCGGGTCTGTCCCTGCGGCGTACGCGGGCTGAGTGTTCGGATCTATGCGCTGCTCCACGGCGGGCAGTATGGCCGACGAACCTGTACGGGGCCAGTGAGCCCGTGTTCACCCGCTCCCGCTCGTGCCCGCCGGAGCGGATGGACAGGGGGGCGGGGCGGACCCGCTGAAACGGTCCGCCCCGCCCCGTCCACCATTCGTCAGCCATCGGCCGTCAGCCGTCAGCCGTCAGCCGACTGTGCAGGCCGCGCCCCCCAGTGTGAAGGCGGCCGGTCGGCCGTTGCTGCCCGACAGTGTGCCGGTGAAGCCGAAGCCCGCCGACGCACCGACCGCCACCTTGCCGTTCCACGAGACGTTGGCGGCCGTCGCCTTCGCCCCGACCTGCCCGGAGACCGCGTTCCACATCTGGGTGATCCGCTGACCGTCCGGGAAGGTCCAGCCGAGCTGCCAGCCGTCCAGGGCCTTGGTCCCGGTGTTGGTGACGGTCACATCGGCCTGGAAGCCGTCGTTCCACTGATTGGTCACCACGTACGTCACCGAGCAGGCCGCGCCCGCCGGCGGATTCCCCGGGTCGGTGCCGGGGTCCGTGCCGCCGCTGCCCGAGGAGTCCCCGTACATGATTCCGCGCCCGTTGGTCGAGACGTACACCCGCCCGTAGACCCGCGGATCCCCGGTGATGGCCGCCCCGATCCAACCCCACTGGTGCGCGTCGTCGTTGATCCGGGTCCAGCTGGCGCCCGCGTTCGTGGACCGGAAGATGCCGCGTACCCCGCCGATCTTCGCCGTGACGAAGAGCGTCTGGTACGAGGCGCCCGCGGCCGCCTTGCCGAAGCCGACCGAGTCCGCCTGCTCGACCCCGGGCAGCTTGGTGAACGTCGCCCCCGAGTCGGTGGAGTGCCACAGCCCGTAGACCCCGGTCGCGCTGCCTCCCGCGAGCCACACATCGCCCTCGGTGCCCGGCACCGCCTTGAATCGGACGTTGCCCTCGGCGGGCAGCCCGCTGGACGCCTTCGTGGTGAACGTGGCGCCGCCATCCGTCGAGACGTAGAAGATGCCGCCCCGGTACCCGTAGAACTTCTTCGGGTTCTTCCGGTCGGACTCGACCGTCGCACCCGCCGGTATGCCGGTGGACGCCGACCATGAACTCCCGTACCCGGTGGTGTGCTGCACCCCCGCACCCACCGGGCTCCACACGAAGCCGCTGCCGTCGGCCGCCGCCGCGACCGTGCCGCCACCGGTCACCCCGGAGGGCTCCGAGCCCTGGAACCAGTTGGCCCCGTTGTCCGTGGAGAAGCCGATGTGCGGGGCGGCGTCCGCGTCGCCGACCCGTACGACGGTGTTGGGGCTCGCCTCCGCGAAGTCCAGGCTCGTGGCCGAGGTGAGGTTCGGCGAGGTGAACATCATGCCGGGCACCGTGTCGAGAGCGGTGTGCCGGAAGCCCCCGATATCACCGAGCGCGCTGAGCAACGGAGCGCCCGAGGGCGGGCTCGCCAGGTCGTTGACGGCCGTCTCCTCCAGCCCCTTCACCATCGGGGTGATCTTGAACTGGCTGCCGGAGTCCCAGTTCTTGAGGTTCTCGGTGCCGTAGACCGTCGCGCCCGTCCCATACATCATCCGGTTGGAGTCGAACGGGTCGATCTCCAGCGCCTCCGTCATCCAGCCCAACTTGGGCGTGGTCTCCGGCGGCGACGGATTGGCACCCCAGGTCAGCCAGGGCACGGAGGAGACGTCCTGGGTGAAGCGGTTGGTGCGGTTCGGGTAACTGCTGTAGTCCCAGGCCTGCGTCCAGGTCGCCCCGCTGTTCGTGGAGCGGAAGATCTGGGTGTCCGGCCACCAGGAGCTGTACGCGGTGGCCATCAGGGTGCCGGGCTGCTGCCGGTCCACGGACAGCCCGCTGAATCCGTAGTAGGTGTCGGCCTCGGCGACCGGGCTGACGTCCTTCCACTCACCGGTCGCCGTGGCGTACCGCCAGATCCGGCCCTTGCCGCCGTCGTAGGGACCACCGGTGTCGCTCAGCGTCAGATACAGATAGCCGCTCGACGAGTCGAGCACGCCCTTGTGGGCCAGGTATCCGGTCGGCTGTCCGGCGATCCGCGACCAGGTGGCTCCGCCGTCCGTCGATCGGTAGACGGTGTTCGCCTTGTCGGCGACCCCGACGTAGATGACCCGGGTCGCGCTGCCGGCGCTGCCGGTGCGCTCGTCGAACGTCACCCAGACGATGCCCTGGTTGTCGTTGCCGTATCCGCTGGTGTCGGACGGGTCCTGGGAGTAGTTGCCGGGGTTCGGGAAGGCCGTCACCTTCGACCAGTTCACCCCCGAGTCGGTGGACCGCCACAGGCCCTTGCCGCTGGGCGCGCCCAGATACAGCACGGAGTTCTTGTTCGGGTCGACCGCGAGGCGCTCGCCCATGCCGCGCCCCGGCATATTGCCGCCGAGCTTGAACGGAAGCGTGCTCGCCTTCCAACTGGCGCCCCGGTCCGAGGAACGCAGGACCGCGCCGTTGGTCGGGTCCCAGCTGTTGGTGTACGTACCCACGGCCGCGTACACGTTGTCCGGGCGGGCCGAGTCCGAGGCGAGGCTCACGACTCCGGACCAGCCCCAGTGGTCCCAGTCCACCCAGTCGAGCAGCGGGGTCCACCGCTTGCCCGACTGGTCCCAGCGGTAGGCGCCGCCGATGTCGGTGCGCGCGTAGGCGAGGTTCTTCTCCGACCGGTTGAAAACGATGCCGGGGACGAAGCCGCCGCCGTCGATGCGTACGTTCTTCCAGTCGTAGGTGTCCGCGGCTAGGGACACATCCGATGCTTTGGTGGTGGGGGCGGCGTCGTTGGCTGTCGCTGATGCCGGCGCACCGGCGGCGAACAGGCCGGCGGTGAGCGTGAGTGCCGCCAACAGGGCGGCAAGGGGTCTGGCGCTTGAGTGCACGGAAACGTCCTCTCCGAGCAAGACCGCCAACACGGCGGTACGGGGCGGGTACGGATGTGGGAGCGCTCCCATTCGCGTCCTGATGGTAGCGGCGCGAACCCGCCGGGAGAAGGTGGAGCGCAGCGTTCATCGGATGACTTGAGCGACTCAGGAGTGACCATTGCGGCAGCGTCAGGCAATTCGCCCACAACAGGGCTGCCGGGGAGACGGATTCGAAGGACCGTCACCCAACACAGGTGCAAGGTAAGCGAGTTGGAGAGACCCCTCGCACATCGACTCCGCGATCGCCTGCGTGGTGTCGAGCCCGATCAGGTCGAGGAGGCGCAGGGGCCGCATCGGGTGGGCGCAGCCGCGCACCATACCGCTGCCGCTGTGCTGTCGATGCCCTCCGCGGACGCCACGCCCGATTCCAGCGTCCTGACGGCGGAGACCGGGTACGGGACGAGGAGTGCGTTGACGACGAAGCCCGCCCGGTCCCTGGCGCGGACGACGGTCTTGCCGAGCACGCCCTCGACGAAGGACGTCATCTGCCGCGTCACGCTCTCCGAGGCGAGCTGGGTCGAGATGGCCTCGACCAACCGCTGGACCGGGACCGGGTTGAAGAAGTGCACACGAGAACGTTGAGCCCGGCGCGAGCGCCAGACCCCGGCCATCCCTGATCCCATGAGGCCGCAGCCGACCACGCCGACCCGAGTGAACTCGCTCATCCCGGACGCCGTTTCTCGCGGTTGACGCACAACCGCCTTCGTACGCCGCCTAATACCAGTCAGAGATACGCGGCGGGTCACACAGTTCGAGTACCACTTCGCCCGCCTCGGAGGTCATGCCGCCGACGGGCCGGACCCGGTCGCCGGCGGTCACGAGGTGCGGGGCGGCGCCCACGATCCGGCACCGGTACACGAAGCCTTCGGGGAAGCGGACCAGGGACTCGTTGCGCATCACTCTCGAATACCGGTTCACGACGTTGGACCGCACGACGACGCCGTGTCCGTCGCTGTGTTCCGATTCCAGATCGCTCGATGCGCAGACGGGGCACAGGAGTTTTCGGAAGGACGCGGTGCCGCACCATCGGCACACCTGGTAGACCAGACCTTCCGTGCCGTGCGGCTCCGCGGCGTCGCGAGCCGTCGGCCCCACGTCGATTCCGGTCACGTCGGTTCCGGTACTGAACACGTCTCGGCCTCCCGCGCTCGACTCGGTGCGCCGCACCTGCGGCGACGGCACATCCGGCACCGTATGGCACTTAGTTCCATGAAGTAAAGGTACTGAGTGCCGAAAGTTGGCGACGCGCCTCTCGCCGGCCGTTCACTCCCCGCCGAAAGCCGATTCGATGCGCTGCACCACGCGCCACATCGGGGCACCCTTCGGCGCGACCATCACGATCACCTCGTCCTCGGAGGCGGCCGCGGCGGGCCGCTCGGCAGCCCTGCCCCACACCGTGCGGACGAGTTCCAGCGCCCGGTCCACCTCGGCCCCGGCATCACCCTCGCCGCCCGAACGGAGCCAGGACCGCAGGCCGTTGTTGTGCGCCGCGACCACCGAGGCGGCGATCACCTCGGCGCGCAGCGCGGCGTCGGGGGCATCGGCGGCGCGCCGTTCCAGATACCCGGCGAGGGTCCGCTCGTAGCGGCGCACGACGGAGAGTTCATAGGTGCGCAGGCCGGGCACCTCACGGGTGAGCCGGTAGCGCTGTACGGAGAACTCCGGATTCACGGCGTACATCCGCAGCACCAGCCGGGCCGCGTCGCACACCGTTTCCACGGGGTCGTCGTCTCCGGCGGCCTCCAGGAACGCGGTCATGTCCGCGAGGCACCGCTCGTGGTCGGGGAAGACCGCGTCCTCCTTCGACGGGAAGTAGCGGAAGAACGAACGCCGCCCCACCCCCGCCCTGGCGACGATGTCGTCCACCGTGGTCCGCTCGAACCCGCGCTCCATGAAGAGCCCGAAGGCCGCCTCGGCAAGCACGTCACGCATCGGCGGCTTCTTGGCTGGTCCGCGGTCCTCAGTCATGGCGGAAACGTAGCACCAGAAGCAGATATCCGGCACTTGGTACCTTTACTCAGGGTACTGAGTGCCATAGGGTCGAACCACGAACCGCATCAGTGAGGAGAGCCGGCGTGAGCTTGAGGATCG
Organism: Streptomyces brevispora; assembly: GCF_007829885.1. Taxonomy (NCBI): domain Bacteria; kingdom Bacillati; phylum Actinomycetota; class Actinomycetes; order Kitasatosporales; family Streptomycetaceae; genus Streptomyces; species Streptomyces brevispora. Next base: position 5,226,387 of record NZ_VIWW01000001.1, on the reverse strand, counting down.
TTGTCTGTGTGAAGTACGTGCCCGACGCGACCGGTGACCGGCATTTCGCCGATGACCTGACGTTGGATCGTGAGGATGTCGACGGTCTGTTGTCGGAGCTGGATGAGTACGCGGTCGAGCAGGCGTTGCAGATCGCGGACGAGGCTGATGATGCGGAGGTCACTGTGTTGACGGTGGGTCCGGAGGATGCCAAGGACGCGTTGCGCAAGGCGTTGTCGATGGGTGCGGACAAGGCTGTTCACGTCGAGGACGACGATCTTCACGGTACGGATGCGGTGGGTACGTCGTTGGTGCTGGCGAGGGCGGTCGAGAAGACGGGTTATGACCTGGTGATCTCGGGGATGGCGTCGACGGACGGCGCGATGGGTGTGGTTCCGGCGCTGCTCGCGGAGCGGTTGGGGGTGGCGCAGGTGACGTTGTTGTCGGAGGTGGCGGTTGAGGGTGGTGTGGTGACCGGGCGTCGTGATGGTGATACCGCGTCCGAGCGGGTTGAGGCGTCGTTGCCGGCGGTGGTGTCGGTGACGGATCAGTCGGGTGAGGCCCGGTATCCGTCGTTCAAGGGGATCATGGCGGCGAAGAAGAAGCCGGTGGTGTCGCTGGATCTGGGTGATCTGGGTCTGGATGCGGGTGAGGTGGGTCTGGGTGGTGCGTGGACGGTGGTGGATTCGGCGGTGCAGCGTCCGGCGCGGACGGCGGGCACGATCGTGAAGGACGAGGGTGAGGGCGGCAAGCGGCTGGCCGAGTTCCTGGCGGGTCAGAAGTTCATCTGAGCCGGTTGTCCGTTTCTCGTTGTCCGTTGTCGTTGTCTGTCCTGGTTGTTTCGTCTCGATCTGCGGGAGATTGAAGTTTCATGGCTGAGGTTCTCGTCTTTGTCGATCATGTGGATGGTGCGGTCCGCAAGCCCACGCTGGAGCTTTTGACGCTGGCGCGTCGGATCGGTGATCCGGTCGCGGTGGTGCTGGGTGGTGGTGCGGGGGTGGCTGCCGGTGTGCTGGCGGAGCATGGTGCGGTGAGGGTTCTGGCCGCGGATGCGCCGGAGTTCGCGGAGTTCCTTGTGGTGCCGAAGGTGGATGCGCTGCAGGCCGCGGTCGAGGTGGTGTCGCCGGTGGCGGTGTTGCTGCCGTCGTCGGCGGAGAACAAGGAGATCGCGGCGAGGCTCGCGGTCCGGATCGGTTCGGGGATCATCACGGACGCGACGGATCTGGAGGCCGGTGAGGAGGGTGTGGTTGCGACGCAGTCGGCGTTCGCCGCTTCGTTCACCACGAAGTCCCGGGTGTCGCGGGGTGCTGCGGTTGTCACGGTGAAGCCGAACTCGGCTCCGGTCGAGGCTGCTCCGGCGGCGGGTGTGGTGGAGGAGTTGGTGGTGGTGTTCTCGGCGCTGGCGCGGGGGACGAAGGTGCTGTCGCGGACGCCGCGTGAGTCGACGGGGCGTCCGGAGCTGACGGAGGCGGCGATCGTGGTGTCGGGTGGCCGGGGTGTCAATGGTGCGGAGAACTTCCGTGTCATCGAGGCGCTCGCGGACTCGCTGGGTGCTGCGGTGGGTGCCTCGCGTGCGGCGGTGGACGCGGGCTGGTACCCGCACACCAACCAGGTCGGGCAGACCGGGAAGTCGGTCTCGCCGCAGTTGTACATCGCTTCCGGTATTTCGGGGGCGATCCAGCACCGGGCCGGTATGCAGACGTCCAAGACGATCGTCGCGATCAACAAGGACGCCGAGGCCCCGATCTTCGACCTCGTCGACTACGGCGTCGTCGGTGACCTCTTCAACGTCGTCCCCCAGCTCACCGACGAGGTCACCGCCCGCAAGAACTGACCCGCCGGACAGCACACGGCACACAGGCACGACCCGCAGTCCGGGGCCGCACGGTGAACCCACCGCGCGGCCCCGCAGCGCTTCCCCCGTCGCGCCGCGCCCCGTCATGCCTGGGTCAGCCCAGCAGCTCCTCGACGAGATCGGCGGCGCGCAAGGTGCCGCCCTCCGCCCTTGCTTCCGTGCGGAGTCGCGCCGAGCGGCGCGCGACCGCCGGGTCGGCGACGAGTTCGGCGAGGGCGGTCCGCAGTGTCTCGGCCGTGGCGTCCTCGGTGTCGATGCGGCGGGCCACGCCGAGTTCCACGAGCCGGTCGGCGTTCATGAACTGATCCGCGCCCTGCGGGACGGCGATCATCGGGACCCCCGCGAGAAGCCCTTCGGAGCTGCCGCCCATGCCCGCATGGGTCACGAAGGCATCGGCCTGCTCAAGGATCGCCAACTGCGGCACCCAGGAGTGCACTTCGACGTTGGACGGGATGACACCGAGCTCCGTCCGGTCGGTGTGCCTGCCGATCTGGAGCACCACGTGCCAGCCGGGCAGATCGCCGTACGCGGCCAGGCACTGACGGTAGAACTCGGGGCGGTTGGTGTACGCCGACCCCAGCGAGACCAGCAGGACGCGCTCCGCGTCCGCGGGGCGGGTCCAGGTCCGCTCGCCCGCACGCCCGCCGAAGCCGGGGCCGCCGATGCCGGGACCGTCGACGCAGGGGCCGACGTACGTCACCGTGTCCGTGTCGACGTCCTCGCCGTGCGGCTGCATCGCCCTGGGGATCAGGGCCAGGGTGTTCGCGGGGCGGCCGCAGAAGGAGTCCATCGCGGTGGTGGACGCCCCGCACCCGGCGAGCCACTGGGTGAACCTCGCCCGGTACGCGTCGGCGCCCGGCCGATCCCACAGGTGCGCCGCCACGTCCTGTTCGTAGCCCTTCCAGGCGACGAAGGTCGGGGACAACTGCATGAGGGGGCGCTGCTGCGACTCGGCCAGCGCACGCGCGGCGTACGCGCCGATGTCGTACAGGTAGAGGTCCGCGGGGTCGTCGTCGTAGACGGCCCGCAGCTGCGGGAGAGCCTGGACGGCCTCGCCGAGGAAGAGGCCCATCGCCTCGATGGGGTCGTCGGGCCAGTTGTTGTCGGCGACCGGCAGCACGGAGCCGCAGGGGACGAACTCGGCACCGGTGGCCTCGATCCGCTCGGCCACCACCGGATCGTTGGCGTAGGTCACCCGGTGACCGCGGGCCACCAGTTCACGGATGACCTCAAGGCTCGGCAGGACATGGCTGACGGCGGGGATGCCGACCATCGCGATGTGCGCACGGCGACGGGACATGGAAGATCACTCATTTCAGGTCTACGGCGGAAAGGACACGACGGACCGGTGCGTCGGCCACCCCGGCGGAGGTGCCGGGTCGTGGGCGCGCACACGGACATTGCCGGATACGGGCCGAGGCTGCTGCCCCGTCCGTGTCAGCCGTAGAGCTGGTGGAGGTTCATGCCGAAGACGCTATCCCCCGTCCGGGCCCGGCGCACGTGGAATTCCGGCGGGGCACCGGACGCCGCCCGGCGGCGGTGTCACACGGACGGGGCCGCGGCTTCGAGTTCGTCGATGCTGCCCGACATGAGGGTCCGCACGCGTTCGGTGATGTGCTCCGCCGGCCAGTCCCACCAGGCCACCGCGAGCAGCCGCGCGATGTCCGGGCCGCTGTAGCGGGTACGCAGAAGACGCGCGGGGTTGCCCCCGACGATCCCGTAGTCGGGCACGTCCTTGGTGACCACGGAGCCGCTGCCGATGATCGCGCCGTGTCCGATCCGCACCCCGGGCAGCACGGTGGCGCTGTGGCCGAACCAGACGTCGTGGCCGACGACCGTGTCCCCCCGGCCCGGCAGTCCGGTGAGCAGGTCGAAGTGGTCCGCCCACGAGCCGCCCATGGTCGGGAACGGGAAGGTGGAGGGGCCGTCCATGCGGTGGTTGGCGCCGTTCATGATGAACCGAACCCCTGTGCCCAGCGCGCAGAACCTGCCGATGACCAGCTTCTCCGGGCCGTAGTGGTACAGCACATTGCGCGTCTCGAACGCGGTGGGGTCGTCCGGGTCATCGTAGTAGGAGTACTCCCCCACGTCGATCAGCGGGGACTTCACCAGTGGTCTGAGCTGCACCACCCGCGGCTGGCCGGGCATCGGGTGGAGCACGGTCGGGTCGGCCGGCACTGGCATAGCGCGATTCCTTACGTTCAGGGCGGGACGGGCAGGAGCGGTGGCGGGCAGGAGCGGTTCCGGACGGTGGCGGTTCCGGGCGGGCATGACCTGTTCGGCGATGACGTCACCGATCCGAAGCGCAACCCTCGGGTTGCTCCCGAGTCAGCGACGTGCAACCCTGGAGTTGCACCCAATCGCAGTACCCCATCACCGCACCCAATGACAGCATTCATTGGCCGCACTCAAGGAGTCATCTCATGAGCGAGGACCGGATCGAACGCGAAACCCTGATCGAGGCGCCCCTCGACCGAGTCTGGTCACTGGTGGCGCAACCCGGGTTCTGGGTGGCCGACAAGGCGAGCCTGCCCTGCACCGTGGCCAAGGAAGGTGAGTCGCTGGTGGCGAAGAACTCCGAGCACGGCGACTTCCCCGTACGGGTGGAGAAGGTCGAGCCGCCGACGTACCTGGCATACCGCTGGACCAGCGCGTTCCCCGGGGAGGAGCTGCGCGAGAACAACAGCACCCTGGTGGAGTTCACGCTGATCCCGGAGGGCGAGCGGACACGTCTGCGCGTCGTCGAGAGCGGGTTCTCGGCACTGGCCGGGTCCGAGGAACTGCGCAGCCAGAACCTCAAGGACCACACCGAGGGTTGGCCCATGGAGCTCGACGCGCTCAAGAAGCGCGCCGAACAGCCTTCGGCGTGACGGAAGAACTCCCCGGCGCCGCGGAGGCCGTCGACAGCGTCCTCGGCGCGCTGGCCGACCCGACGCGGCGCACGCTGCTCGATCTGCTCGCCGCCCAGGGCGAGGCCACCGCGACGTCGCTCGCCGGACAGCTCCCCGTCTCACGGCAGGCGGTGGTCAAACACCTCATCGTGCTGGACGCGGCCGGGCTGGTCTCCGGGGGCCGGGTCGGTCGCGAGGTGCGGTATTCGGTGCGGCCCGACGCGCTGAACGCGACGGCCCGGTGGATGGCCGGACTGGCTGCCGACTGGGACCGGCGGCTGGCGAACATCAAGCGCGTCGCCGAGGCCGCGGAGCGAGATTCCGACTGAAGCGCCATCGAGGGCGCGCGACGGAACAACGCGCTTTCGCAGAAGAGGGTGCGCAGAAGAAGTTCGCAGGAAACAGTTCACCGGAGGCAGCAGGAGACAGGACGTCGGCGGCGGCTACGGGGACCGCCGGCCGGTGAAGGCGGGAGTCCGGAGGCACGGACCGGTGGTACACGGAACTCGGCCGCCTGGAGGTATCGACCGGTTACGCACGCGAACTCGGCTTCCTGGGCGAGCAAGTTCTCTATTCTTGGGGCGAGCTGATCGTCAACTGCCTCACGCACCTTGGAGTTCACCATGTCCCGACCGGCGAACGACGCCATGTCCCTGCACATCGACACCAGCAAGCCGCATCCCGCGCGGATGTACGACTGGTTCCTCGGCGGCAAGGACAACTACCCGGTGGACGAGGCGATGGGCCGGCAGATGCTCGCGCTCGAACCAAGCATTCCGGTGATGACGAAGGTGAACCGGGCGTTCATGCACCGCGCCACCCGCTGGCTGTCCGACCAGGGCATTCGGCAGTTCCTCGACATCGGCACCGGGATACCCACCGCGCCCAACCTCCACCAGGTCGCCCAACTGGCCTCACCCACCACGCGAGTCGTCTACTGCGACAACGACCCGATCGTGCTGGCCCATGCCGAAGCCCTGCTGAAGGGCACCCAGGAAGGGGCGATCGACTACGTGCAGGCCGACGCACGGGACGTGGACGCCATCCTCGAACAGGCAGGCAAGACACTGGACTTCAAGCAGCCGGTCGCGCTCTCGATGATCGCGCTGCTGCACTTCTTGAGCGACGAGGACGGCGCCTACGAGCTGGTGAGCAAGCTGACCGACATGCTGGCGCCGGGCAGTCATGTGGTGATCTCGCACCTCACCGCCGACTTCCACCCGGAGAAGGCCCAGAAGGTCGACGAGATGTACAAGGCCAACACCCTCACCCTGGCGCCGCGCAACCGCGACCAGTTCGCCGCGTTCTTCGACGGACTGGAGATCGTCGAGCCCGGCATCGTGGCCGCCGAGGCGTGGCACCCCGAGCTCGGCGAACCGGTCCCCGGCCAGGAGGACATCATCAGCGCGGGATACGTCGCGGTAGGCCGCAAGCCGTAACCGGGCCACGCCTTCGTCGCGCAGCCGCGGCGTCCGGACCGTGCGGGTGGGCCGTGTGATGATACGCGGATGCCGACCGGCCCTGGGGAGGGTCCGGGGGTGACCGCCGATGTCACGTACGTCTATCCGGTCGTGCGCACCGCGGCGGGAAGCGACGAGGTCGCGCGCACCATCGTGCGCCGCGAGACCGTGATGAGCTGGGACGATCCCGTCAAGGTGATCACCGAGCAGGGGACGTTCTCGCTCAACTCTCACAAGTCAGACACCACCAACGGCGGCTGCGACAACCTCACCGGCTACTTCGCGCCGGAGTTCAGCGCCGAACGCGCGGTCAAGGGCTCGGGGGGCGGCCCCGAGGTCGACCTGTACGACCGGAGCACCTCGCTGGACGCGCGGATACGGGAGACCGGCGAAGCGGAGTGCGGGACCGCCACCCGGTCCTGAGCCGCATGGCCGGGCCGGGGGCGCGGCCTGTCACCGCACAGCAGCCACCTGCGCCGGAGGTTCCGCCCGGAGCCCGTCAGGGTTCGGGCGGATGACCGGCCGCGTTCCGGAACCCCTGCGCACCCGCCCCGGTCCGGCCGGACCGGCCACTGCTGGAGCTGACGCCCGCCGCGGTGGGTCGGGTGACGCGGAACTCGCGCGTGCGACGACGGCGCACGCCGGGCTCCCGCTGCGCACCATCCGCGAGGAGTCGGCGAAGGCGCTCGGCGGGCTGTCCACGCGGGCCACGTGGGCGGAGGCCGGGCTCCGAACGCACGGCGCCTGACGCCCGCTCAGCCGACGACCGGGACACCGGCTGCTCACGCCGCAACCATATGTGAGAGATTGTCAGTCCTTTTGTGAAGACCCCTCGACCAATGGGGGCCGATGGTGAGAGATACAACATCCGGCCGCTAAAGATGGCGCGCGGGTGCTTCAACGTACCTGCGCAAAAGGCGTGTTGATGAATTCTTGGCGCTATGACGGACGTCCGTCGAGAAGAGGATCCGGTGATAGCATCCCGGCATCTGTGATCTTGATCCAATAGGTTCAGATGCTGATCTGCGATCGGTGGCCCGTCTCTCCACGCAACAGCGGCCGGGCCGTGCCGAGCGGCTGCGTCGCGGGTCCTCGCGAGGTGTGTCCGTCGCCGTCCGCATGCCATGCGCCGGGAAAGGTTTCCATGATTCAAGACGCACTTGTGTGGTGCTTGGTTGCGGTGGCGGCGATAGCCGTTGTCGCGGCCGTGGCACTCGCCGCCCGCAATAGAGCCCTTGGGGCGAAGAAGAAGCAGAACGAGGCCGAGCTGAGGCGCCAGCTCCACACGTCCGACAACCACCTCCACGTCTCCCGAGCCGAGTTGCACCGGTTCAGGAGCGAGCAGGACGGCATCCTCCGGGAGGCCAAGGAGGCGGCCGAGGAGAACACCAAGGCGGTCCTCAAGGGCGCCGCCAGCTTCCTGCAGAGCCTCGCGGCGGAGCAGACCACGCTGCTGGACGGCGTGCAGCGGAAGTACGGCGGTCACGCGGTACTCAGTGACCTGCTGGAAGTCAACCACGCCAACGCGCAGATGGCTCGTAAGGCGCAGGGCATCGCCGTGATGTGCGGTGCACCGCTCGGCCGCCGCAACAGGCCCGCCAGCGTCTACGACGTGGTGCGCAGCGCCCAGGGGCAGATCCGCAACTTCCACCGGGTCGCGATCATGCAGCAGGGAGGTCTCGCGCTGAAGGCGTCCGCGGTCGCTCCCGTGGCCCTCGCCGTGGCCGAGCTGCTTGACAACGCTGCCAGCTTCTCCCAGCAGGACGCACCGATCGAGGTGACGTTCCAGCGGGTCCAGAACAACCTGTGCATCATCATCGACGACGCCGGTGTCAGCATGAACGACGAGGACCGGCAGCGGGCGACCGAGCTGCTGTCCGGCGATGTCGTCCCCCGTCTGTCGCAGCTCGGGAACCAGCCGAAGTTCGGTTTCCCGGTGATCGGTCTGATCGCGCGTCAGTACGGGTTCAAGGTGGATGTCACCGGAGTCTCCCGGTACGGCGGCGTCCGGGCCGTCGTCCTGTTGCCCGAGGAGCTGTGGACCATGGAGGAGACGCCGCCGGCCCAGGAGGCCCCCGTCAGCAGCATCCTGCGCAACGAGGGGCGGCCGCAGGGCGGGGCGACGCGTACGACGCACGGTCTGCCGAAGCGCGGAGCGCGCCAGGCGCCCATCGCGAGCGTGCCCGACCCCGACGTCGTCCGGCCGTCGGCGGTACGTACTCCTGAGGAGAACGTCCGCCCCTCCGGACGTGGCCTGGGCGCTTTCCAGCGCGGCACGCTTTCGGGCCGCAACTTTGATGCCACGTCGTCCGAAGGGTCCGAAGACGCATGAGCGCAGACCTGTCGTGGATGCTTGAGGACATCGTGCACAACGTGCCCCGGGCACGGCATGCCGTCCTGCTGTCCGCGGACGGCCTTCCTCGTGGGGCCACGGAGGGCCTGGCCGAGAAGGATGTGCGTACCATCTCCGCCGCAATGGCCGGGATGCAGTCGCTCAGCCGGGCCACGGCTCACTTCGCCGGACCCGAGGAGGACCGGCAGTGGAACCAGACGATCATTGAGTTCTCCCATGGGTGGAGCTTCCTGATCGGAGCGGGGCAGGGCGCCTATCTGGCCGCCGCCGCGGCGCCCGATGTGGACATGCAGCAGATCTCCTTCCGTATGCACCGTCTCGTCGCCCGCCTGGGCAACAACCTCACCTCACCGCCGAGAGTGAGCACGGAGGACGATGCCGGTACGCGGAACACCGGCGCGGCCCGTCGCGAGAGCACCGGCGATTCGGGGTTCGTGCTCGCCGACCTCGACCGGGTGATCGCCGATGTGCGGGGTGCCCGTCACGCCGTACTGCTGGGGGCCGATGGTCTGCCCCGCGGGGCGACCAGCGGAATGAACAGGGACCTGGCGGACACGATCTCCGCCGCGATGACGGGCATTCACGCCTACAGCCGGGTCACCTCGCAGTTCGCGGGTGTCCTGGAGGGCGCCGAGTGGCGTCAGACGGTCATCGAGTTCCAGCACGGCTGGATCTTCCTGATGGCGGCCGGTGCCGGGGCCTTCCTGGCTGCCGCCGCCGAGCACGACTGCGACATCGAGGAGTTCACCACGCGCCTGCACGAGGTGGTGCCCGGACTGACCAAGCCGACAGCGCGGGGGGAGGGGGCAGGCCATGCCTGACGACCAGGAGCTGGATCTGGAGCTGACGTCCCCGTTAGTCCCCCTCTTCGTGATCACGAACGGCAGGGCTCTGCCGCCGGACCACGAGTACGAACACACCACCCTGGTCATGGCGGCACAGGACGCCTCGACCGCGGCGCGCACGCTTTCCCCGGAGGCGGGTCAGGTCATGGACCTGGTCGCCGACGGCTATCTGTCCGTGGCCGAAGTGGCCGGGCACACGCACTTGCCGCTGGGCATAGTGCGCATTCTGCTGGCGCAGCTGGAGGAGGACAGCCTCATCCTCGTGAGGAGACCGATACCGCGCGCCGAACGTGTCGACAGAGAACTGGTCAGCGCCGTGCTCGAAGGCCTGAAGAATCGATTCGGAGCGTAACGCGTGCACCTGGATCCAGATGTCTCCAATGCGGTGAAGATCCTAGTAGTGGGGCACTTCGGGGTCGGGAAGACCACCTGCATCGGAAGTCTCTCCGAGATCGAGCCGCTGCGGACCGAGGAGGAGATCACCGAGGCCAGCGAGGGGTTCGACGACCTGTCGGGCACACCTCACAAGACGACCACCACCGTGGCCATGGACTTCGGCCGCCTCACCCTCAGTGACACGCTGGTCCTCTATCTCTTCGGAACGCCCGGACAGGAACGTTTCAAGGAGATGTGGGAGGAGCTGTCCCGGGGCGCACTGGGTGCGCTGGTCCTCGTCGACCCCGAGCGGCTGAACGAGTCCTTCCCCGTCCTGGACCTGGTCGAGAGCTTCGGCCTGACGTACGCCATCGGGGTCAATCACTTCGAGGGCAACACGGACTACCCGCTCGACGAGGTCCGCGAGGCGCTGAACCTGACTTCCGACACCCCCGTCGTGAACTGCGACGTTCGTGACGAGAACTCATCGGCCCAGGCACTCATCACCCTCGTCAGACACCTCATGTCCCTACTTGGCTAGGAGTGCAGAAATGCAACAGCCTCTTGACGCACAGGAGATACCCCCTCCCGGATGCCCCGCACACGGGAACGTCCAGCTGTACGGCCCCTCGTTCGGGGCCGACCCCGACGGCCACTACGCGCATCTGCGTACGTTCGGCCTGAGCGCACCCGTGGACATCGCCCCGGATGTCCAGGTCGAGCTGGTCACCAGCTACGACGCGGCCCTGTACGTCCTGCAGAACCCCGCGACCTTCGTCCGCGACTCCCGCCGCTGGAACGCGCTGAACGAGGGGCGCGTCCCGGCGGACAGCCCGGCGCTGCCGATGATGAGCTACCGCCCCAACGCGCTGTTCAGCGACGGCGCCGCGCATGCCCGTCTGCGCCAGGCGGTCACCGACAGCCTCGCCACGGTCAACGAGCTCCAGCTGGTCCGGCAGACGCAGCAGTCCGCCGACTACCTGATCAGCCGCTTCAGCGCCGAACCCCGTGGCCAGGCGGAGCTGATGGCCGAGTACGCCCAGCCGCTGCCGCTGCTGGTCTTCAGCGACCTGTTCGGCTGCCCGCCCGAGATCGGTGACCGCGTGATCGCCGGGATCAGCGGCATCTTCGAGGGCACCCCCGGCGCCGACGAGGTACTGGGCGGGGCACTCGCCGAGCTGATCGCCATCAAGCGACGCCGGCCGGGCACCGACCTGACGACGCGCCTGATGGAGCACTCGGCCCAGCTGAGTGACGAAGAGGTGCTGCACCAGCTCGTGACGCTGCTCTCCGGCGGCACCGCACCACTGACCGCCGCCATCGCCACCAGCGGTGCGCTGTATCTCGGCGAGGAATGGCAGACCGGACTGCCGGTCGAGGACGCCGTCTCCCAGACCCTGTGGAACTACGCGCCGATCGCCAACTACGCAGGTCACTACCCGACCCACGACGTCGACCTGGGCGGCAGGGTGCTCAGGGCCAACGACCCGGTCCTGGTCTCCTTCGCCGCGGCCAACACCGACCCCAAGCTGACCGAACACCGTCAGCAGCTCAGTGCCAAGGCGCACTTGGCCTTCGGGGCGGGCCCGCACGCGTGCCCCGCCAAGGACCCGGCGTTCATGATCGCGGTCACCGCCGTCGAAAGCCTCCTCAACCGGCTGCCCGATGTCGAGTTGCGCGTGCCGTTCAAGACGCTCGCCTGGGCTCCGACGCCGTGGAGCCGCTCGCTGGTGACCCTCCCGGTCCGCTTCACCCCGAGGACGGTGCCGTCGGCCGCCGAGCCCGCACACGCGCAGTCGGCCCAGACGTCCCAGCAGTCGGCAGCCGCCGAACAGCGGTCCGCCGCCCGGACCTCGGGACCGAAGAGCGCCACGGCATCGCAGCACAAAGGGGGGCTTTTCAGCCGATTCGTCGCATGGACGAGAGGGGAGTGACCTCAATACGCGGAGTAAGGGGAGTGATTTAAGTAACCTCCTGAGTCCTCTGCGCTACCGGATGGTTCAACGATCTTGTGGGTATGCATGGCGGCTGGTTCTCAGAAAGGAGCCTCCATCATGAGCGTTGCCACCACTCCGGCGCACGACCGCCGGGCGTCTGCCTCCCTTTTCTCCCGTCTGCGGACGGCAGGAGGGCAGGCCGATCCCTTCCCCATATACGAGGAGCTGCTGTCGAGGGGCGAGGTCATCCCCGCCCCCTGGGGCGGCTCGGTCATATCGAGCTTCGCCGTCTGTGATCAGGTACTGCGCAGCCGTGACTGGCTGGAACCCGACAAACGTTGGCGTGACAGGCAGGGTCCGGGCACGCGCTGGAACGCCTCCTCCTCGCAGGAGATGAGCAACACCCTGGCAGCGCTCAACGCCCCGGACCACACACGGGCGCGCCGGGCGGCCGGCACGTTCGACCGGTCCACCGTGGAGCGAATAAGCCGGACGGTCAGCAGGACGACGGACCGGCTCCTGGACACCCTGTCGGAGCGGTTGCAGGACGGGGAGGCGGACTTCGCGGCCCTGGTCGCCGAGGAGTTGCCGGTCGCCACCATCGGCGGCTGGCTCGGCCTGCCGGCCGCCGACTGGCCTCGTCTGCGGCAGCTGACCCACGACCAGGTCTTCACCCAGGAACTGCTGCCCTCGGCAAGCCAGCTGGCCGCATCCGACGCGGCCACGGCCGAACTCCGCACCTATTTCATGGCTCTGGTGAGCGACCGGCGCGCCCATCCCGGTGAGGACCCCGTGTCCGGCTGGATCCAGTCGTGGGACGCGATGGAACCCGACCGCGACAAGGCGGACGAGGGGGTCTACTTCCTGGTCCTGTTCGTCCTGCTGGCCGCCCTGGAGACCACCTCGCAGCTCCTGACGACCATGACGCTCCTGCTCGTCGAGCGCCCGGAGCGCTGGGCCCTGGTCGCCGACCGCCCGGACCTGGTGCCCGCGTTCGTCGAGGAGACCCTGCGCCACGACCCTCCGACCCATGTCATCAGCCGGGTCGCCGCCGAGGACAGCGTCCTCGGCGGACTGGAGATCCGCAAGGACGAGATGGTCCACCTCATGGTGGGAGCGGCCCACCGCGACCCGGCCAGGCACAGCGACCCCGACCGGTTCGACCCCCTGCGCAAGCCCGCCCACCTCGCCTTCAGCGGAGGCATCCACTACTGCCTCGGCGCGCCGCTGGCGCGACTGGAGGCCCAGACCCTTCTCCGTCAACTCATTCGGCGCCTTCCCCGCCTCACCCTCGTGCGCCGCCCCTCGATGGCGCCCCGGGTGGCATTCCGGCGCACACTGAACTTGGATGTCGCCTTCGCATGACCGAAACGACCGGTACCCTCCCCAGGCCCTCCCGCAAGGCGATAGGCATCGAACAGGACGGCCCCGTACTCCATGTCCGGCTCAATCCCTGGGAGCAGGACGACGTACTGGGCATCGCCGTACTCGACGATCTCCTCCTCCTGCTCGACGACCTCCACGAACGCCCGGACATCCGCATCCTGACGCTGTCGTCACTGGGCACGGACTTCTGCCTGGGCGCCGACCGCAACGAGTACCAGGAGGCGCTCGCCGCCGATCCGACCGGCGTCGGGCTGCGACGCATCGCGGACAAGGCCCACCGCCTGTGCCAGGCGCTGGAGAACACCCAGGCGGTCACGATCGCCCGGCTCCACGGCCGGGTCGTCGGTGCCGGGCTCGCACTCGCCTCGTTCTGCGACCTGCGGGCGGGGGCGGACACCTGCCGCTTCCGGATGCCGGAGGTCGGCATCGGGCTCCCACCCGCCTGGGGAGGAGCGATGGGCCGCCTGGTCTCCGAAGCCGGCGCCGCCAGAATCCGCGAACTCATGCTCACCTGCGACGTCTTCGACGCGGACACCGCCCACCGCCTCGGCCTCCTCCACAAAACCGCCCCGCTCGACCGGCTGGACGAGGTCATCGGCGCCTGGACTCGGCCGCTCGTCCGCCGCTCGCCCGAGGCCCTGGTCCTCACCAAGCGCATGCTGGCCGGCTACGCACGGGCCGACCGAACGGCGGACGTCTCCCTGCTCGACTCCCACCTGCTCACCGCCCACATCAACCAGCAACGAGGCCCGGACCCGACCGCCACCCGGTGAGCCACGCACCCGCGTGACGGGCAGCCGTGCAACTACGAGTACGCATACGCGCGCAAGAGGGCAGGAGGGCAAGCTCCCTCCTGGAACGGGCCGGCCCGCCGCCGCCCCTCCCCCACCACATGCCGCCGCGCCCCTTACGAACCGCATTCGTGCGGTGCGTGGGGGGCGCGGTGGCGTCGGGGGCGGAGAGGGCCGGAGGTTCCCGGCAGAGCAGGCCGTTTCGTGACAGGTTGGAGGATTCGGACGCACAGGGGCAGAATCAGTGGGCCCATGCTCCCGGAGGATCAAGGGACCGGCTGGGCTCACCGTGCCAGGAAGTCAGGAAGTGGTGAGAGCGTCCCTTGCTCTGGTGGCCGCGACGAACAGCAAGGAGCGCGCACACCGCAGTTCGCGCCGGTGGTGCAGCCGGTCGGTCCGCTCGCAGGTATTCACGGCCGAGCGGGGAACCAGGCCCTCCGAGACACCAGCGATGATCATGCAGCGGTACTCGAGCCTCAACCATGAGTACGTGCGCTGGTAGAGCGGTACCTGGAACTGCTGGGTCCGGCCCTGCATCAGGTCGGCGAAGACCGTCTCTTTGGCCTGCATGGAGGCTCCCTCTCCGAGGTTGACCGGCCGGGATGACCGTTGATGACCGATGACGAAATCAGGTACCTCGGACAACGGTCGTCGTCATGGCGTAGACATGGACAAAGTCGGCCTCCCTCGTCCGAGATCGGACAGCAGGTCGTTCAGCACCGCCTCCTCCTCCAGCCGCACACCTGACTGCTCCAGCGCCTCCGGAAGTTCCGGGTCCCACGGAGCATCGCACCGGGCCCCCGCGAGGGGTGGGCCGGCGGGCAGCGTGCGCACCGCGGCGCGGTAGTCGGCCGCGGTGTAGCGCCAAGGGCTCCAGGGCACCCGGCGCAGCAGTGCGGCGGCGATACGCAGGCCGCCCCAGTCGAAGTCCCCGTGGTAGCGGAAGCGGGCGCCGTGCGTGTGGAGGTGGCGCAGGAGGGCGAGGGCGGCGGCGGACGGCTGCCCCTGGAGACAGACCAGGGGTGCGCAGTGAGCGCCGTACGTGTCGGCGGCCGCGGCGAGTACGGCCGGGTTCTCGCAGATCCGGACCGTCGGTGGCGCGGAGAGGGGCGGGCATCGGGTCAGCTGCCGCAGGGTCAGTACGGCGGGCTCGCCCGCGTCGGCCATCCAGTCCAGGGCAGGTGTGCCCCGCAGGTTCAGGGCGAGCACGGTCGAGGACAGCTCGTCACGCAGGAGTCCCGCCGATGCCCATACCTCGCGTCGCCACTGCGCGCCGCTTCCGTCCGGAGAGCCCGTCAGTGCCCGGACGCCGGAGAGAGTGAGGGTGCAGAGCGGGGTTCCTTCGTCCAACGCGTGTGCGCTGCCGAGGAGTCGGGAGGAGAACGCGGGAAGCGAAACCGGTGGCTCGACCGGGAGGGCGCGCAGGACGGTGGCGGTGCGGCCGAGCAGATCGGCCGCCTCGGTTGGCACACCTGTGAGGCGCCGCACCTGCCCGCCGCTCCGGAGCCGCTCGGCCCAGCCCTGGAGGGCGGGGACCTCGTCGGCCAGGGCGTCGAGCGGAGCGTACGCCTCCCGCCAGGCCCGCTGTTCCTCGGCCCGGGCCTGGTCGAGGAGCGTGACCGGCCCGGTGAGCGCGACCACTGCCGCGGCGAGCCCCGCTGGGCTGATTCCGGAGCGACGCAACAGGTCGTCCACAGCGTCGAGGCGCACGGACAAGGACCGCCCACCGCCCGGAGCACGCCCCAACAGTCTTTCCGCGACTGCTCGTTGGTCTGCGGTGGCCGCACTCAGCGAGACCGGTCCGGTGAGCGGCTGCCCGCGCTCCAGGCGTCGGCGCGCACGGTCGACCAGCCAGCCGAGTCCCGGGTCGCCGAGGAGTCTACGCAGCCGTACGTCATCGACGGTCACGGCCGTGACGGGCGTCGGTTCCAGCGGGTCCGGTCCGCCGCCGGCCGCTTCGGGAGTCAGTTCCACAGCGGGTCCGGTCCGCCACCGGCCGCTTCGGCCCGGGGTACGGGAATCGAGTGCTCGGGCCTCGCCGGGTCCGGACCGCGCCGCCTTCGTGTGCCATCCCACTCCCACCGGGTGACGAGCACCGCCGCGACCTCGTCGATCCGGGACAGTTGGGCGATGGCGATGCCGGGCACCTGGGGGTAGCAGGCCCACTCGCGTTCGCTGGTCATCACGACGTCGAGGTCGAAGGCGTGCAGCAGTCCGAGGCACTTGGCGCGCGAGTCGTCGTCCACTCCGGCGAACGCCTCGTCGAGGGTGACCAGGCGCGGTGCGTACGGGCTGCCCGCGCTCGCGTAGTGGGAGGACGCGGCGGCGAACAGCGGCACCGAGACGGCCAGCACCCTCTCGCCGCCCGACGCCGGTCCCGTGGCCGGTACCCAGCGGCCGTGCTGGTGCCGCTCGACCCCGAACTCGTGCCAGGTCCGGTAGTCGAGTGCGGCGGTGAGGTGATCCAGCCAGCTGCCCGAGGCGTCGTCGGTGTGCTGACGCGCGATCTGCTCCTGAAGGAACTCGCCCACGGCCGCGCGGTCCTCGGCGGTCCAGATGTCGGCCGACCGGCGCAGCCGGTCCCTGGCCTGGGCGAGCCCGGCGGGAGCCTTGCGGGATGCCCGCCACACCAGCCTCAGCCGCATGCCGGTGGAGGTCGGCCGCTCCTCCAGCTCGACGTTCATGTCCCGCACCTGCCGCTCGGCCGCACCGATCAGCTCCTGGAGCGTCCCCGCGACCTCGGTGACCAGATGGGTCTCCAGGATCTCCCGTTCCCGCGCGGACAGGATGCGGGCCAGTTCGCCGACCTCGGCGGCCAGCGCCCCGGCCAGTTCCGGTACGGCTCGTTCGCGGCCCTGATAGACGATGTCGACGACCATGCCGTCCTCCACCATCCGGGCAGAAGCGCTGTGCCCGTGCCGGGACAGCGTGTCCTGGAGGGTCTTGAACTCCTCACTGAGCCGGCGCTGTACCCGTTCCCAGGCGCTGTCGGAGTCGTCGGTGGCAGACAGTCCCGCGTCGACGGCGCGGGCCAGCGTGATGGCAGGGGTGGCGGCCCACGTGCCGCCGTCCACGGCGGGCACCGCGATGCCGGGCAGCGCCACGGCCATCAACCCGGTATCGGTGAACCGCTGGAGCGCGGCAACGGCCTCCGTACGCGCCTCTGCCGCCTCTCTCAGCCCTTCGTGCAACTGCTCGATACGGCCTTCGGCCTTGCCCGCCGCCCTGTCCGCCTCGGCGTGGCGCCGGTGGCCGGCCCGCTGCTCGCTCTCGCACGTGCGCAGCGCTTCCGCGGTCTGTGCCAGCATGCGCTGGAGTTCGTCGACGGCGGCGCCGACCGTGGAGCGCAGAGCGCTGAAGCGCTCGTCGGCGGCTGCTGCCTCGCTCTCCGCCTCCTTGGTGCGTGCTGTGAGCTCCGCGGCCCGCTCTGCGGCCTGCCCGGCCTCGGCACGCTCGTCCGCCGCCTGTCCGCCGGCCTCGCCGCGTTCACGCAGGGCGGGCCAGAGGGCGGCCAGCACGGCGGCGAGGGAGCCGAGCGCGTCACGCACCGCGGTCAGCCCTTCCTCGTCGGCCGGCATGCGCAGGTCCTCGGCGGTCCGGGTGAGATCGGCCGCGGCCGACTCGCTCCGCTCAGCCGCCTCCACCAGTGCGGCGGCCCGCTCCTCACGCCGTTCACCGGTCCGGTGCAGGGACTCGGCGGCGACCGCCACTCGCGCGTGCGCGCGAGTAAGGGCACCTTCGTCCGGTACGTCCGCCACCTCGGTCTCCAGGACCCGCCGGCGGGCGGCCACCGTGGCGGCCAGTTCCGCGATGGTGGCCAGTTCTCCCTGAAGCAGGCCGAGTTCGGCACGGATGGCTGCGACACGGGATCGCCGTGCGGCCTCCCTCGCGCCCTCGCCGATGTACTCGGCGGAGGCCTTGGTCCAGCGGCCCGTCAGCGCGCCGACCCGGAAACGGCCGTCGACCGCCGCCCAGGTTCCGGCTTCGCCACCCAGCTCATCGGCCGGCTCAGCACGCTGGTCACCACTCCGTTCACCGCTCGGCTCAGCACCCCGTTCGCCACTCCGTTCACCTCTCGGCTCATCGGCTTCCGGCCCGGTGCCGATCGCGGTGAGCAGCCGGGCCACCGTGTCCTCGCCCACCGCCGCGGCCCCGGCGTCCCCGTGGTCCACGGCCGGGCACAGCAGCCGCGCGAGCGACGTGCCCCGGACCGGGCCCGCGGCCGGGGCGAGCAGCACCTCGTGGCTGTCGGCGGTGAGTACCGCGCCGTCGGGGAGCACCCAGGCATCCAGCATCCCGGACGCCTCCAAGGCGGCCTCAAGACCGGCGCGTTCCTTCTCGGAGAGCTCGTCCTCGAAGTCCACCAGCCGCCACAGGGGGGCGCCCGTCAGCCGTTCACGCAGACCGGCGGTACGGGTGGGCGGCGGCTGCGGCGGACGCCGCCCGCCGGCCTCCAGCGCGGCCAGTTCCTGCCGCAGCCCGCCGGCCCGTCCGGTGAGTTCGGTCCGGCGCAGGGCGGCCCCGGCCGTCTGCTCGGCCAGGCGCGCGGAGGCCGCGCTATGGGCGCGCGCGGCCTCGGCCCGCGCCGGGTAGGGACCGTTGAGGCGGTCCACCCATTCCTGGAGTTCGTCCAGCAGACCGGGCTCATCCGGATAGGCGAGTTCGGTCCAGCCACGGGCGCGGGTGCGAACTGCGTCCAGCAGTGCCCGTCCGGCGTGCGCCACGTCCTGCTCGGCCAGGCCGAGCTCCGCCGCGGCCTCGGCCAGGTCAGCATCGGCCTCGTCCAGCCGGACGGCCTGGTTGCGCCGTTCCTCCGAGGCCTGGGCGGCGATCCGGGCGAGGCCCACCACATGGGTGAGCGCACGTCGGCCCCGCTCCACGGACTGCTCGACGGAGCTGCGCAGTTCACTCACGGTGCGCCCGTCGTGCAGGCTGTCGTTCAGGCAGCTGGGCAGCCCGCTGGGCAGTCCGCCGTGCAGCCCGTCGTTGCCCGGCAGGACGACCCGGGCGGCGGCGGCCGCGTCGCCCGCCTGCCGATAGGTTTCCCTGGCGTGCTGGTCGGCCGCCCGCAGCCGGTTCTCGGCTGCCCCGAGCCGCTCCAGGCCCTTGTGGTGCAGCCGTACCGCCTGTTCCCGGTCGCTCCGCGCACGCTCTGCCGCGCGCGCCGTGCGATCCACCTCGTGGTGTGCCTGGTCGAGATTCCTGGCGCTGCGCATCTCGGGGCTCTCCCGCAGGGCGGCGTCCTGGGCGCGGAGCCGGTTGTGCTGTTCCTCCAGCACGGCGGTGAGCTCCGCTGCCGCCTGCCGCTCCTCCTCGGCCCTGGCCTGTTGTCCCTGCGCCTCGGTGAGGTCGCGTTGGCGTTGCTCGTAGCGGGAGTGCTCGGCGCGGGGCAGCCGGGCGCGGCGGCGGGTGGCGATGCGGGCGTAGCGCCGGTAGTGCTCCAGGAAGTCGGCGGCGGCACGCTCCGCCGCGGAGGCGGCCGTCAGTTCGGCCTTCTCCTCGTCGAGCGAGCGGAACGCCTCGGCCACGTCGGCGATGACGGCCTGGTCCACCGGTGGCAGGGCCTCGGTGAGCGCGCGGGACAGGGCTGCCTCGTTGGGGCGCTTGGACAGCTGGGGCTGACGCAGCTGGACGAGCAGGTCGACCAGGGCGCCGTAGCGCTGCTCGCCGAGCCCGAACAGTGCCTCGTCGACGGCTCTGCGGTACGTCCTGGCCTGGTCGTACACCATGCCGTGGCCGGTGACGGCTTCGACGAGACGGTCCCTCGAGAGGGCCGTGCCGGTGGCGTCGACCAGGCTGAGGAACCCTTCCGCGGGTGTATCGGGTCCGTGCTGGACGCGCTGCCCGGTGACCGCGTACCAGTGCCGGGCGATCCCGCGTCCGCTCACCGCCTTCAGTCCGCACAGCAGCGTACGGAAGTGGCTCTCCCCACTGGTCGCGTCGAGTCTGCCGAACTCGATCCAGGTGTAGCCGAGGCGTTCGGTGTGCGGGTGCTCGCCGCCGAGCAGGAGGTTCCACTCCATCCGCTTCCCCGGATCACCGTCCGGTTCCACCCGTCGCGGGCTCAGGTCGCCGTCGAGGAGGAAGGGCAGCGTGAGCGCGAGCACCTTGGATTTGCCGGTGCCGTTGTTGCCTCGCAGCAGCAGACGCCCGTCACGGAAGTGGAACTCCTCCACGTCGTAGTGGAAGAGGTCGACGAGCCCGATCCGCAGAGGCTGCCAGCGGGTGCGGAGCGGTTCGGGAAGTGCGTTGGTCACGCCTGGCGGGCCTTTCGCTGTGCCGGCAGGCGTACTTTGCCGGCTTCGAGTACGAGCGGTTCGCCGACCGCGTAACGGGCCAGCGCGGGGCGGGGCTCGGCCCCGTCGGCGGTCCGGGAGACCAGGCCGAGGGCGGCGAGCCGGGCGACGGCCTGCTCGACGAGCTCGGCCTCCGTGCCCGGCTCCCGCGCGGCCTTGGCCCAGAACGTGCCGTGCACGGCGGCGAGTTCCCGCACCCGCCGGGCGAGCTGGTCGGTGGTGACCGGTCTGCCCGCTCCGGCCAGGTACTCGGCGAGCAGCAGGGTGATGTGGCCGTGGGTGCCCTGCTCGGGCATCCGTACGTCGGTGAGGTCGTCCTCGGGATCGACCATGGCGATGCCTTCGGCCCGGATCTCGGGCACCAGACCGGTCAGCTCGGCCACCCGGGCGGTGAGGAACCCCCGCTGCCTGGTGAGGTAGCTGAGTTCGGCGTCGCTCAGCTCGTCGTAGTAGAGCACCGGGTCGTCGAGCAGCCTGCGGGTGAGTGTCTGCCGCATCGCGCGGAAGCGGAGGTCGTCGCTGTCCAGGGCGGTTTCGGCGACGAGCTGCGCCAGCCGGTCAGCGGTGGCTTCGGCCTGCACGGTGGAGGGCCCGCGGCGCGTCGCGAGCAGTCCTGCCAGCGCCCGGCGTTCCACGTCGTAGAGCACGTCACCCGCGCCGTTCACATATGCGTCCTCGTCTCCGGCGACCCGGCGCAGCACGCCGAGACCGAGCAGGAGCCGCACGACGGCCGCGAGGTCGAGGCGCTCGTCCCGGCGGTCGAGCGTGAACTGGATGCCCGACGCGACGAGCCCGGGATCGGTGGCGTCGAGGACGACCTGGTCGGCGAGACGGCCGAGAGCGATCTGCGCCTCGCCGCGCTCCAGGGCGGCGAGGGCCAGGCAGAGCAGGACGTAGCGGCGGCGGGTGAAGGGGGCGGCGGCGCGGGTCGCATCACATGCGGGGTGTGTGGAGTCGTGGAGCACCCCGGGGATCTTGCGCAACCGGGCGGTCTCGGCGTCCACATGGAGCGGCCAGCCGGTGTTGCGGTCGAACCACTCGCGGAGTTCGGAGGCGTGCCGTCGCACGAGCCGGAACTCCTGCGCGTGCTTGCCGTGGGAGAGGAGAAGAGGCTGCTTCAGCAGGGCGCGGGCGGCCTTGCGGAGCTCAGCGGCGTGCTGACCGTCGAGCACTTCGGCCAGTGGCGTGGTCATCGTTCGCCTTCTCCGTGCGTGAGTACGTCGCCGTCGGTCAGGTCGACGATCTCGATGAGGTGATCGGGGCCGTGAAACGTCCCCGATGGCGTGCGGATCTGTGCCGTCGTCCCTTCGGCCAGCGCGCTGAGTCTGATCTCCATGGAGCCGTCGTTGCTGGTGGCCACGGTGTGCCGCATTCCGGGTCGCCATGTGGCCAGTGCGTCGCCGAGCAGTTGGAGGAAGAGTCCGAAGGACACCGGGTCGAACTCGCCGAGTTCGGACAGCCTGACCGCGCCGTCCGTGACGAGCCGGGCCCGGGCCGCAGCGATCTCGGCCACCTGTTTGGCCGCCACCTCGGCGAGGTGGCGGCGCCGCTCCTGACGATCCTCGACCTTGCGGGGTTTGCCCCGCCGCTCGTAACTTCCGGTGCGGCGCAACTGGGGGCTGATCCGCAGCGGCGCCGCGGCGGCCCAGGGGGTGGATGCGGGCACCGGTGCAGTCACGCGGGCGGCCAGGGTGTCCGCGTCGATCGTGAGGTGACGGGCGGGATGGAGCCCGAAAGCCGCCCGCCACAACCGGTGCCGCGACGCATCGTCGGCGGCCTCGGCGAACCAGCGGGCGAGCGTGCGGAAATCGGCGGAACGGTCAGACCGCCCGGCCCGGCGCTCCCCCAGCACCCGGACGACGGCCAGCATCTGCGGGATCGCCCCCAGGGCTCGGCCACGCAGCAGCCTGGCCTGCGACTCGCGTCCGTTCCGGGTGAGGAACCACGCCGCGAGTCCGTCCCAGCGACCGGCCCAGTGCGCGTACGCCTCCTGCGCGGCGGACTCCGCCTCCTCGGGCGCGGCGTCAGCCGCTTCCCGTCCGGCGGCAGCCCTGAGCAGGACCTCGATCCTGCCCGACTCCTCCAGCTCCAGAATGAGCTGGGCAATGCGCCCGCCCAAGGTGATCAAGTCCTGGATGAAGCGCTCCAGATACTGGATGAGGCGATCCTTGTACGCGAGGAAGACCGCTTCCTCCACCTCATGCAGATCAATGGTGCGCTGCAACGAGCCCATGAACGCGCGGGCGTTGTCGGCGAGGGCGGCGAACCGGCTCGCGAGCGCGTCGAACGCGAGGTACGTCTTGCCGGGATCCGGCTGCTCGTCGGCGGTGAGCACGAGGAGGGCCCGCAGTTGCGTGACGATGTCGTGCAGTGCGATGGCCTGGAGGGCGCCACGCCGCCCGAGCGCCTCGTCGTAGGCGGCAAGGGCCTCCTCTGCCGCTTCCCCGGCCCGGGTCAGCTGATAGATGAAGCGCTTGCGATAGAAATCCTCGACGGCGCTGACCCGCCCCGTGTCGGGGTCGGCCCGAAGATTCCCCCACCCGACCAGCTTGTCCAGTGCCTTGACGACCCCGTCGAGCTCAGCCGGCCGCACCTCCCCGGGCAGCGCGGCGTACACGTCCTCGGGGCGCAGATGCACGGCGAAGTGCTCCTTGGCCATGACGAACGCCCGCATCACCTGGCGGTAGAGGGCGGTGTTCTGCACGGTGAGGTGAGCAAACGGACTGAACCCGTCCGGCCCGGGGGTCGGAGCGGTGGCGCTGACGGTCATCCCCAGCCATTTTGCCGTACCGGCAACGCTTCCGGACGGGGACCAAAACACTTGGCCGATTAGCGCCGGTATGCGGATAGTGCCGGATTCCCCGGCGCGATCCCGCAGGCCCCGGGCCGCCCATGGAGTGACGGCGACAAGAGGAGATGCGCCATGGCCCCCGTATACCCCGCCCGCGTCGCAAGCCGGCCACGATCCCTTTCCAGCCACTGCGCAGCCGCTCCTTCGGAGCG
The DNA here is from genome assembly GCF_007829885.1 of Streptomyces brevispora. Classification (NCBI taxonomy): domain Bacteria; kingdom Bacillati; phylum Actinomycetota; class Actinomycetes; order Kitasatosporales; family Streptomycetaceae; genus Streptomyces; species Streptomyces brevispora. Next base: position 5,203,216 of record NZ_VIWW01000001.1, on the reverse strand, counting down.
TTGGGCTCCGATGCCTCCTCCGCCACCGACGTCCTCGACCGGTACGAACGCCGGATCAGCCATCCGGGCGCCGCATGCGACCACCGGACCTCGGAACTCGCCTTGCCTCGACTTCGCCCAGCCGTCCAGCCAACCGGCGCCCGGTTCCGGGCCGCCGGTTCAACGGCGGCCGATGACACCTGCGGGCGCTCCTGAACGGAAGCGAGCACACCTGCGCACGACTTGAGTACAGCCACCAATGGGCCCTTCACCCGTATTCGCCGGACCCCCGTCTCGTCGGCGGTCTACTGTCGGACACGCCGCGCTGCCCACTGTGGGCACTTGAGGAGGAACTCTGTGTCATCGCCCTACGGCCCCCAGCGCGCTCCCGCCGGCGACGTGGGCGCGGCGATCATGATGATCGACTCCCGGCTCAGAAGCGTCCACGACGGCAGGACCGGGTCCGACCCCGAACAGCAGGCACTGGTGGACCAGTTCACCGCGTCCCTGGGGCCCAAGGGGGCCGAGGACCTGCTGGACGGCGCGTGCACGCTCATCTTCATGTTCGTGAAGTGGCTGCGGATGACCCACGAGCAACACGACAAGGACGTCATCGAGTACGTGGTGCCCAGCCTCGTGGCCACGATGCGCATGATGCCGAAGAGCGTGCCCCCGGAGGTCATTCCCACCATGGCCGGACTCGTCATCGCCGCGGCCACCGATCTGAGCCCCAACCTGTGGCGCAAACAGTACGGATACTGGACCGAGGAGGAGTTGACTCCCCTTGAGGCCACCGCCTTCCTGCTCGCGGAACACATCAACCGAATCACCGACGACCCGGACTTCGCCACCCGCATGGTCACCGAAGCCCTGTCCAGCGCGGACGAAGGCTGAATCGGTCCGACGACGTCATCCACGATTGACGCCGGGCGCCTCCCGGCCGGAGAGCCATAGAACCGGCGCGTGCACCGCGCCTGGGGCCCGGCCGCCGGGGTCGCCCAGCCCGAACGTGATTCCGCGGCTACCGCTGGTGCAGCGCGGTGAGCGTGGCGTCGAGGTCGGCGGGGCGGGGACGGTTGTGAGGCAGTTTGGCGAGGGCGGCGCCCATGCCGCAGGTGTTGGTGAGGGCGGAGAAGACCAGGCCGCTTCCGACGCCGGCGGAGAGCCAGCGGGCGGGGCGGTAGCGAGTGCCCGCGGCGAGCCCGAGGACGACGAGGGATCCGGCGGCGAAGCGGACCTGGCGTTCCATGCCCCAGACGCGGGAGGCGCTTGCGGGGCGGCGGAGGGCGTGGCCCTGTTCCACCCATGCGGTGGTGCCGCCGGTGAGGGTGGCCGCGGGAACGTCGGCGTCGGCGAGTTGATCGCATGCGGTGGCGGAGCGGTTGCCTGCGGCGCAGACGATCAACAGGTCGCCGCGGGCAGCGGCGGCCTTCAGTGCGGGCAGTGCGGTGGACAGGTGGTCCAGGGGGACGTTGTGGGCGCCGGGAACGTGGCCGGAGGCGTATTCGCCGGGGGTGCGCACGTCGATGACGGTGTAGTCGTCGAGCCGGGCCGCCGCCTCGGCGGGGAGGACGGAGCCGGGGTTGGAGGTGAAGGTGGTCATGTTCTGTGTTCCATTTCTGTGCGGGCCGGGGCGCGGGCCCCATACACGGTATAATACCCCTAGGGGTATCAATGGAGGAGGAAGCATGGAGCTGGACATGGCGGCCGATGAGCTGAAGTCGGTGCTCAACCGACTGAAGCGTGCTCAGGGGCAGATCGCCGGGATCATCAAGATGATCGAGGAGGGCCGGGACTGCGAGGACGTGATCACGCAGCTGGCCGCGGCCTCCCGCGCCCTCGACCGGGCCGGGTTCGCGATCATTGCGACGGGCCTGCAGCACTGCATGGCCGATGGCGGACAGGCGACCGGGGACCGGGACCAGATGCGGTCCCGTCTGGAGAAGTTGTTCCTCTCCCTGGCCTGACGGAGGCGGTCCGTTGCCGCGCACGGCAGCGGTGGCCCTCTCTCTGGCCCGGCGGCGGCGGTCATGTCAGCGCGTCGGCGAGCATGAATCCGGCGACCGCGAGGAGCATGACGGCGAACAGCCTCTGCAGCCCGCGCCCGGACACCTTCTCCGCCAGCCGTTTGCCGTCCCAGGCGCCCAGGATCGCGGCGCCCGTGAACGGTGCTATCACCGCCCAGTCCAGTCCCGCCGCACTGCCGGAGCGGGTGACCAGGGACGCCAGCGAGTTGACCGTGATAACCAGCAGGCTGGTCCCGACGGCGGCCTGCATCTCGAAGGCCAGGACAGTGACCAGCGCGGGAACCGCGAGGAACCCGCCGCCCACTCCGAGCAGTCCGGTCACCGCGCCCAGACCCGCCCCGGCTCCCCCGGCCCTGAGCGGCCGCACGGCCTGCGCGGGCCCGTCGGCCCGCGCAGGGGTGGGGCGCAGCATCTTCAGGGCCGCGAGGGCCGCGATCGCGGCGAAGGCGGCGGTGAGCACCGGCTGCGGGAGTCGGGCAGCCAGCAGTCCGGCCAGTGCGGCGGGGATGACGCCGGCGGCGGCGAAGGCGGCTCCGACTTTCCAGCGGACGTGTCCGGCCCGGGCTCGGGCGTACAGAGCAGTCACGGAGGTAGCGGTGACGATGAGCAGGCTCGCGGTGGTGGCCGCGGCCGGAGTGAAGCCGAGCAGATAGATCAGCGCCGGGACGGCCAGAACGCCGCCGCCTCCCCCGAGCGCCCCGAGCGCCAGACCGACCACTGCCCCGGCTACCAGGGCCAGGATCAGGGCACTCACGCTATCGAACCGCCCCTGCCGCCGGAGGCGGTGACGGTCAGGCCGGCGCTGCGGGCGGCGTCGAAGCCGTCGTCGACGGCGACCACGTCACGGCCTTCGGCATCGAGCAGGGACGCGGCGATCGCGGCGCGCATTCCGCCGGCACAGTGCACCCACACCAATCCGGCCGGAACCTCGCCGGTGCGCGCGCGCAGTTCGTGGACGGGGATGTGTACCGAGCCCCGCACGTACTCGTCGGCGCGTTCGGAGTCGCGGCGCACATCCAGCACCACCAGGTCTTCGCCGCGCTCGATCGCCTGCTTCAGGGCGGCGAAGTCGGCGCGCGGGAAGGAACGCAGGTCCTCGCCCGTCCGCAGCCAGGAGGACGGCTCTCCGGTGGCGGCGGCAGCAGGACGCTCGATGCCGACCCGCACCAATTCCCTTTGTGCTTCGGCGAGTTGTTCAGCGGATGCGGCGAGCAGGGTGACGGGCTTGCCCCACGGGATGAGCCAGGCCAGATAGGTGGCGAGCTTGCCCTCGGCCTCGAAGTTGAACGTCCCGGCCACATGCCCCTGCGAGAACGCGGTGCGGCTGCGCAGGTCGACGACCCATTCCCCGGCGGCCAGTCGCTGGGCGATCTCCTCGCCGTCGGCCGTCCTGGGCGGGGTCAGGTCCACCGGGGCGGGGCCGTCGGCGTTGATCGGGCCCATGTGCGCGTAGTAGGCGGGCACATCCTCCAGCCCGGCGAGCATCTGCGCCACGAAGGTGTCGAGGTCCTGGGTCAGGGCGCTGTTGCCGGTCCGCTCCTTGCCGATCGTGGTGGCATCGCCTTCGGCCTGGGAGGAGGAGCAGAAGCTCCCGAACCCATGGGTGGGCAGCACCCGCACATCGTCGTGGAGTTCATCGGCCAGCCGGTGGGCGGAGGCGTGCTGGGCGCGGGCCAGCTGTGCGGTCAGCCGCGGCTCGACCAGGTCGGGACGCCCCACCGTGCCGATCAGCAGCGACCCGCCGGTGAACGCGGCCACCTCCCGCCCGTCCTCGACCAGCACGTATGACGTGTGGTGCGGGGTGTGACCGGGAGTGGCCAGCGCCCGCAGGCTCAGGCCGGTATCGACGGCGATGCTGTCGCCGTCGGCGACCGGGACCCGGTCGAAGGAGACCCGGGCCGCCGCGGGCACCAGATACTGCGCGCCGGTCAGCCGGGCCAGCTCCAGACCACCGGTGACGTAGTCGTTGTGCACGTGCGTCTCCACCACGTACCCGATCCACACCCCGCGGCCGGCCGCGGCCGCCATGACCCGCTCCACGTCGCGCGGCGGGTCGACGACCACCGCCGTCACGGCTCCGCCTGCGAGATAGCTGCGGTTGCCCAGTCCCTCGGTCTCCAGGACGTCCACAAAGAACACGGTCGGCTCCTTCCATCGCCATTTACCCCGGGGGGTATCTTCTTTCCACTGTAACAGCAATACCCCCCAGGGTATTGCTGAGACGATGAAAGCGCAGGTCAGAGCCCTGTTCGTACGGCTTTCCCACGGGTACCGGCCCGGTCGGGCGCCGCGGGGTGCTGCTGGACAGACCGATCGACCGGCGACCGGCGACCGGCGACCGGCGACCGGCGACCGGCGACCGGCGACCGGTAAACACGAGAAGCCCCTGGCGAACACGGGTGGTCTCGATAGAGAACCCGTCCACCAGGAGCTTCGCCACGTCATTCAGGTATCCGGCCCGACGACACCGCCATCAGGCCGAAGGAACCTCGTTGATGGGACCCCTTGAATTTCAGAGCATGATGAGCAGACGCGTCTTCGGCTTGAGCTTCCTGTTCACCGAACGGCTCTGCACGTACACCTCCAGCTTGGGATTGTTCCCCGCCTTCACGGAGACGGTCCCCTGGATACCCGTACCGAACAGAAGACTGCGTGCCGCGTCGCCCGTATAAGCGCGATCGGTGTCCTTCTCGACCACGATGACTTCCTTGTTCGGCTGAACCTGAGCCCGGGCGCCCAATTGGTAGTAACACGCGCCGCGTTCGTAGGTCACGCCCGGATGTGAATTGACGAAGGGGCGAATCTCGACCTCTGTGTCGACCTTCAGGAGCCGATACTTGTCGGCCGGAATCGGTTCGAGGTTCGCCCGCACCTCGTCGACCGATATGTCCTGGCCGACGGCGAACAGGTTCTTTGTGCCGCGCACGCCCTGCTCGCGGCCCCGGAGGAAGCTGGTGGCGGCAGCGCGCACGGTGCCGATCGCCTCCTCGACCCCCTCCTGGGAGTCCGCGTCCCAGATGGCGATGTTCCCGGCCGGGAAGCCGTAGTTCTGGGCGGTGCGCTTCGCCAGGGAGTTCGGAACGAGGATCGCGGAGGTCCAGTGGCCCGGGAGTCCGCCCATCTTCGCCGCGATCTTGTCGAGCCAGGGACCGAGGATGGCCATGTCGCCGTCGTGCCGCCGGTCGCCGCCGGAGGCGTTCTCCTCGCCGTCCGTCACCACGATCTGGAGAAAGCTGTGTTCGCCGTACTGCTCCCATATGTGGCCCAGGTCGTCCAGGGACTTCAAGGAAGCCTCGATGAGCGCCGTAGCACCATTGTTGACCTTGTACAGCCCCCGCATGGACGGCAGATGCTTCACGTCCATGTCCCAGACCAGGTTCTCCACCCTGTGGTCGAAGGAATAGAGACTGATCCGGGTCTCATGTCCGAGGCTGTCCGACTCGGCCTTCAGGCCCGCCACGAACTCGTCCACGACACGAATGAGCTGACCCTGGTGCGGGCGCATGGAACCTGAACAGTCCACTACCAGCGCGACGTGGTTCACCTTGTGCTGGATCTTATTGGCGGACACGATTCTGCTCCTTCTCCGAGGCTCCCCGAGTGATACCTGAACTCTATGGGGAGCCACTGACAACGAGTTTGACGCTCAATCACGACCGAGCCGAGATCTCTCCGTCAGGCCCGTCAGGCCCGTCGGACAACGGCGACGGCCTGACGGGCGGGTGCGAAGACGGTGGACCCGAGCGGGACGATGCACGCGAGCACCCCCACACCGAAGCGGCCGCCGGATATCTCATCAGCCTCGCGGAACGGGGCTGCCGGCCGGCACTCCGGGGCGAAACCGTGCGCGACGACGCGAACGGTCCGGGTGGCGGCCCGGCGGATCACGGCCGGGAAGCCGATGCGCGAGCCGTTCAGCTCCCGACTCAGCCGGGCTCCCCGCCCGCCACCGGCAGCCTCGCCTCGACGGCGTCGAGCAGCAGCTCCAGCGCGAACGGATAGCCGCTGAACTTCATCTCGTGGGCCAGCAGGCGCACGGTGGCGGCGATGTGTGGGTAGGCGCTCGCATCCAGCCGTCCGTAGCGGTCCTGCCACACCTGGAGATCGGCCGACTGGGCGGAATGCGGCAGTGCGAGGGCAGCCGCGTCCAGGGCCGCGAAGGCCAGCGCCTGGTCCACGAAGGCGTGATAGATCCGGACCGCTTCCCGGTCACCGAAGCCCGCCGACCGCAGCACGCCGAGGATCATCTCCACGGCCCTCAGCTCGTTGTCCCGACCGGTCGTCCGGTGCGCGGCGAGCAGAGCGGCCTGCGGGTGCGCCTGGTACGAGGCGTGGACGCGCAGACCCAGCTCGCACAGGTCGAAACGCCACTTGCCGGTGGGCCTCCAGCCGAGCTGGGCACGGCCGATGAGCTCGTCGGCGACCGCCAGCAACAGGTCGTCGGTGTTGCGGAAGTACCGGTAAAGCGCACTGGGGTCGGCACCAAGCGCCCCGCCCAGCCGCCGGACCGTCAACGCGTCCGCACCGTGCTGGCCGACCAGGCGCAGCGCCGTCTCCACGATGACTTGTTCGGACAGCACGGTGCCCTGCTTCGTCGGCCGCCTGCGCTGTCGTTGCGGCTCCGGAACCACACGCTCGCTCATGACCGGAGCTTACGACAACGCCATTGACCTGTGAAGGAGGCGAGGGTTTTATGACCTGCCATCCAGACTCTCCAGCTACCTCCCCCAAGCAAGGCGACGATCCGTTGGCAGTACCAGTGAAGAACGCAAGCGCCGGACCCGGCACAGGCACCGAGGCGCCCCGGACCTCGATGCGGAAGTCCATAGGTGTCGTCGACGGCATGGTCCTCGCCGCTTCGAGCACCGCGGCCACCAGCAGTATCGGCATCGGGCTCGGTCTGATGGCGGGCATCGTCGGACTGCACCTGCCGGCGATCATGCTGTTGGCCTTCCTGCCCGTGCTCGGCATAGCCGGCGGATACGGGCGGCTCAACCGCATCGAGCCCAATGCCGGCAGCAGCTACAAGTGGGTCGGCGGAATCCTCAGCCCCTGGCTGGGCTTCCTGACCGGATGGGTCAACGTCGTCGGCACCGTCGTGTTCATGGCCTACACCACCACGGTGACCGGCTCGGCGATCATCCAGCTCCTCGGCCAGGCCACCGTCCACGACATCGCCGGCCTCTCCCTCGATCCGGACTCGACCCTGCAGTCCACGCTCCTCGGCATGGCCGTGCTGGTCGCCGCCTCGCTGGTCGCCGTGCGCGGACTCGACCTCGCCGCGCGTCTCCAGAAGTACCTGCTGATCTTCGAGTACGGCGTGCTCATCGCGTTCTGCACATACGGCCTGTTCGCCGGGGATCAGCCGTTCTCGCTCACGTGGTACAACCCCTTCGACATCCCCTCGGCCGAGGCCCTCGCCCAGGGCATGATGCTCGCGGTCTTCTGTTACTGGGGCTTCGAGTCGGTCTTCAGTGTCGGTGAAGAAGTCAGTGACCCGCGCGACGCCTCCCGCGGCGGGTTCATCGCCCTGGCCGTCATGCTGCTCCTCTTCCTGCTGGCCGGCACCGCTTTCCAGCGGGTCCTGCCGCTGGACGAACTGGCCGACAACGGCGCGCAGGGGCTCGCCTATTTCGGCATGAAGCTCGCCGAGCAGCCGCTGGCCGCACTGCCGCTGATCGCTCTCATGTTCTCCGCGGTGGCGTCGCTCCAGGCCTCGGTCATCCCCACCGCCCGCGGGATGTACGCGATGGGCCGCGACGGTGTCCTCGGCTCCGTCTGGACGCGCCTGCATCCCAAGCACGGGACCCCCGCCGTCGGCACCCTGCTGATCACCGCGATCGCCCTGGTCCTCGCCGCGATGGCACTGGTCATCCCCACCGTCAACGACTTGATCTTCGCCGCCGTCAACGCGATCGGCGTCGTCGTCGCCCTGTACTACGCGCTCACCGCCGCAGCCGCCGCGGTGCGCTTCCGCCACCTGCTGCGCACGTCACCGCTCGAGGCGTTGCGCGCGGTCGTCGGACCGTCGCTGGGCGCGCTCGTCCTGCTCGCCACGGGCGGCTACCTCGTCTGGACCTTCTACACCTCCGCCGACCACTTCGAAGTCTCCGCGGACAACGGCTGGTTCGCGCTGCTCGTCCCGGTACTGATGATCGGTTCCGGCCTGCTGGCCGCCGCGTGGGCCCGCTGGCACCGCCGGTCGCCCTACTTCATCCGTACCCGCACCCCCGACACCCCCGACACCCCCGACACCCCCGACACCAACGAACCCACCGGCACCGGCTGACCAGCGCCCCGCCGACGCGCCCCACCGACGCGCGGCACGGACCGCAGCACAGCGTCCCCTCCGGCGGCGCGCCCTCGAAGCGCGGCTCCGCCCATGTGTCCCCCGCGCGCCCGCCGGCATCCGTCCCCTCCGTGCCGACGGCGGGCTCGCAGTGCCCGGCTCCGTGCCCGCGGCCCGCGGTGGTTCATGGGGTGGGGCTCCTTCGGATCTCGGAGGTACGGGCCTCCGAAGTGCCGTCATGAGAACGCCCCGGAGGGCAAAACGTCAATGGGGTTGACGTAAGAACTCCGACATCGCACCCTTTTCCGGGCGCCGAGCCCACTCCGCGGCGCCCGCCACCCGCTCGCGAAGTCCAGGCGGCCGACCGCACCGACCCTTACGACAACACCATTGACGCATAAATGCCCGAGCCGCTTCCATGGCACCCCGCCACGTTCTCTCACGTTCTGGAGCACCGTATGACCACGGCCGATCTGGTCTTCACACGCGGCCCCGTCTTCACCGCCGATCCGGCCCGCACCCGTGCCACCTCACTCGCCGTTGTCGGCGACCGGATCGCCGCGGTCGGGCACGACGAGGTCCGCGAGCTCATCGGCCCCCGCACCGAAGTCGTCGACCTCACGGGGAAGTTGCTGCTCCCCGGCTTCCAGGACGCCCACATCCACCCGGTGTCCGCCGGGATGGAGCTGGCCGCGTGCGATCTGAGCGGAACCGTCGGTACCGAGGAGTACCTGACCCTGATCCGGAGCTACGCGGACGCCCATCCCGACCGTGCGTGGATCACCGGCGGCGGGTGGTCGATGGAGAGTTTCGACGGCGGACTGCCCACCCGGCAGTTGCTCGACTCCGTGGTCCCCGACCGCCCGGTCCTGCTGGCGAACCGCGACCACCACGGCGCCTGGGCCAACACCCGGGCACTCGAACTGGCCGGAGTCACCGCGGACACCCCCGATCCCGCCGACGGGCGCATCGAGCGCGAGCCGGGAGGCTCGCCCAGCGGGATGCTCCAGGAAGGCGCCCAGGCGCTGGTCTCCCGACTGGTGCCGGTGACCACCCCGGCGGACCGGCTCGCGGGCCTGCTGCGCTCCCAGGAACTGCTGCACTCCCTCGGCATCACCGGCTGGCAGGACGCCCTGCTCGGCGCGTTCAGCGGCAACGCCGACCCGTCGCACGCCTATGTGGCCGCCGCCCGCGACGGCTCACTCACCGCCCGGGTCGCCGGCGCGTTGTGGTGGGACCGTGAGCGCGGGGCCGAGCAGATCGACGAACTTGTCGCGATGCGCGAGACGTTGAGCCACGGACGGTTCCGGGCCGGCTCGGTGAAGATCATGCAGGACGGCATCGCCGAGAACTTCACCGCCGCGATGACCTCCCCGTACCTCGACGGCTGCGGCTGTGCCACCTCCAACAGCGGTCTGAGCTTCGTCGACCCGGACGCCCTGCGCGGCCATGTCACCCGGCTCGACGCCCTCGACTTCCAGGTCCACTTCCACGCGCTCGGCGACCGGGCCGTCCGTGAGGCGCTCGACGCGATAGAAGCCGCCGTCGAGGCCAACGGCCGGCGCGGAAACCGCCACCACCTGGCCCACCTCCAGGTCGTCCACCCCGACGACATCGGGCGCTTCGCCCGCCTCGGCGCCATCGCCAACATCCAGCCGCTGTGGGCCGCCCACGAACCCCAGATGGACGAGCTGACCATCCCGTTCCTCGGGCCCGAACGCGCCGCCTGGCAGTACCCCTTCGGGGAGCTGCTGCGCGCGGGCGCCACCCTCGCCGCGGGCAGCGACTGGCCGGTCAGCAGCGCGGACCCGATCCAGGGCATCCACGTCGCGGTCAACCGGAGGGAGCCCGGCGCCACCGACAGCCCGGTCTTCCTCCCCGAGCAGCGCCTGGACCCGGCGACGGCCGTCGCCGCGTACACCGCGGGCAGCGCCCATGTGAACGGCCTGGACGACGCCGGGAGCCTGCTCCCCGGCAACCTGGCCGACCTGGTGGTCCTGGACCGCGACATCTTCACCGCGCCGCCGGAGGAGATCGCCGAGGCGCGGGTCCTGCGGACCTATGTCGGGGGCTCACTCGTGCACTCCGGCTGAGGGGCTGCCGACCGGGCCGGCGCCCGCACGCCTTCAGCGCCGGCCCGTACGCAGTGAGGACGCCCGTACTTCCAGCCGGGTCGGAACCAGCACGCCGGCCGACGGGGCACTCCCCTGCTCCAGTGCCGCGACGAGCAGGTCGATCCCGGCCTCCGCGACCTCCCGTGGTACCAGGCTCAGTGTCGTCAGCGCGGGCCGGGTGTGGGTGGCCGTCAGATCCTCGCTGACGCAGACCACGAGCAGGTCGCCGGGCACGTCGAAGCCGTGGCGGCGCGCCGCCTCCAGGACGAGGGGCGGGCTCGCCTCGGGGACGACACACAGCGCGTCGGGCCGGCGGGTCCCGCCCAGGGCCTCCTCGACCGCTGCCACGACGGGGCCGTTGCCGGCCTCGGGGGCGAACACGACATGCTCAGGCCGTCCGTGCTCGGCGCACCAGTCGCCATAGGCGGCGAGCGCTCCCGCGTAGAACTGTGTCGGACTGTCGGGGAGCACGAGCGCGGGCCGCCGGGCGCCCTGCGCCTCGAAGTGGTCCAGCGTCTCCCGCATGGCCGCCACGACGTCGACGTCCACCCAGTAGGCGCCCGGCCGCCCCTCGACGGAGCGGTCGGTGATCACCGGGATCCGGGCGGCGATCAGGTCGTCGATGATCCGGTCGTCCCCGACCGGATCGGCGACGATCACCGCGTCGAGCGGCAACTCGGCCCACTCGCCGTGCAACGAACCCGCGGGCAGCAGCACCAGCGCGTAGCCGCGCTTGAGCGCGGCCGCCGCCGTGGCGCTCGTCAGCTGGGCGTAGTACGGCGAATCCAGCAACGTCCAGGGGGCACCGGCGAGCTCACCCACCATGAATCCGATCAGCCTGGCCCGCCCGGCGCGCAGTTGGCGCGCGGTGGGGTTGGGGCGGTAGCCCATCCTCCGCGCCGTCTCCCTGGCCCGCTCCCGTACGGCCGGGGAGAGCCGCCCCGTGCCGTTGAGGGCTGCCGAGACGGTGGTCTTGGACAGCCCTGCCTCACGGGCCACGTCCACGAGCAGGACGCGCGGCCGGGCGGTCGGCGAGGCAGGGCTGCCACGCCCAGGGGAAGGGTTCGTCATGGGGCTGATGCTGCCACCCCCATGACCTCAGCAAAACCGTTCCCGCAAAGTCTTGTGCGGGAACGTTCCTGCATCAATACTCGCCCCATCCCCCAGCGCCCGTCACTCCACCCGTAAAGGGGTGCCTCCATGCGCATGCCCAGAGCCATCGCGCTGCTCGTCTGCACGGTCGCCGTCGCGACCACCGCCACCGCCTGTTCGGGCGCCACCGCCTCCCGGTCCTCCGGGAACGGCACCGGGCCGTCGTACAAGGTCACCCCGACCTCCCCGCCGGCCAAGGGCGACCTGGACTCGTTCACGTGGTCGCTCTACGCCGAGCCCTACACGCTCGACTACTCCCTGGCGTACGACTACCCGCCGAACACGGTGCTCGCGAACGTCTGCGAGCAGTTGTTCCGGGTCACCCCCGACATGAAGGTCGAGCCCGCCCTCGCGGTCAAGTACGCCCAGCCGGACCCCAAGACCCTCGTGTACACACTGCGTCCGGGCGTGAAGTTCCACGACGGAACGACCATGACCGCGGACGACGTGGTCACCTCGCTCAAACGCCACACGGACCCGGCCGTCGGCTCGCCCTGGGCGTCGGCGTTCAGGAACGTCGACTCCATCAAGAAGTCCGGCCCGCTGGAGGTGACGATCCGGCTCGGCAAGCCCGACGTCCTGTTCAACGAACTGCTGGCCGCCTCCCCGGGCACCATCGAGAGCGCCGCGTTCCTGGCCAAGGCCGGAAAGGACTACGGCGGCCCCAAGGGCGGGGTCAACTGCACCGGCCCGTACGCCCTCACCAAGTGGGCCCAGGGTGACTCCATCACGCTGAAGAAGAACGACGCGTACTGGGACCGGTCGCTGACCCCGAAGACGGACAAGGTGAAGTTCACCTTCATCGAGGACCCGGCCGCCCGGTCGAGCGCCTTCCTCTCGGGCACGGCCGACGGCGGGTACCTGGTGCCCTCCTCCTCGTTCGCCCAACTGCGTTCCAGCAAGAAGGGCTCCCTGCTGTTCGGCCCGAACAACGCCGCGGCCGACCTCGCCGTCCTCGACTTCAAGGGCACCCTCGGCGACCTCAAGATCCGCAAGGCGCTGTCCATGGCGCTCGATCGCAAGAACATCATCAAGGCGGCCGCCGGCGGCATCGGTATCCCCGCCAAGGCCCCCGCGGCGCGCGGCGCCTGGTCGCTGGTACCGGAGAAGACCGACACGTACTTCGACGCACTCCCCGAGCCGAAGTACGACCTGGCGGGCGCGGAGAAGCTCGTCACCGAAGCCGGCGCCAAGGGCAAGAAGGTCACCGTCGCCACGAGCTCGCTCGCCCCGGAGATCAGTGTCGCCGCCAACGCCGTCCAGGCGGCGGGCCGGCAGATCGGCCTCGACGTACAGCTGAAGTCCGTCGCTCCGGAGGCGTACAGCAACATCTTCGTCGACCCGAGCGCCCGCAAGGGCCTCGACCTCGTCATCACCAATGGGTACGACAACACGCCCGACCCGCTGGAGTTCTACCAGTACCTGCGCACCGGTGACTTCGGGAACTACGGCAACTGGTCCAACGCCGAGTACGACGCCGCGTTCGACCGGGCGAACGCTGAGCCCGACCCGGCCGTCCGGTCGGACCTGACCGCCGAGCTCCAGCGGATCGCGGTGGAGCAGCTCCCCATCATCCCGCTGTACGAGGCGCCGTTCTCGGTCTTCCTCGGCAACAGGGTGACCGGTGCCCCCACCGGCATCGCGCAGCTCTACTACCCGTGGGCCGCGACGATCGGGGCCGCGAAGCCATGACGCGCTACTTCGTCGGTCGGTTCCTCGGCCTGGTGACCGTGCTGTTCGTGACCTCGCTCGTGGTCTTCGGCACGGTCCACCTGGCCCCCGGCGACCCGGTGACGTTCCTGCTCCACGGCCGCCCGGCGACGCCGGAGACGCTGGAGGCGTTGCGCGCCCAGTACCACCTGAACGACCCGCTGCCCGTGCAGTACGGGAAGTGGCTCGGCGGCGTGCTGCACGGCGACTTCGGCCGGTCCGCCCAGTTCCATCAGGATGTCGGGGGCCTCATCGGCTCCCGGCTTCCGGGCACCGCGATGCTGGTGGGGTACTCGGCCCTGCTGGTCGCCGTCCTCGGTGTGGGCGCCGGGCTCCTGGCCGCACTGCGCCCCGGCGCGGCGGACCGCGTGGTCCTCCTCGGCACGGGGGTGACCACGGCGATGCCCTCCTTCGTGAGCGCCATGGCCCTCGTCTCACTGTTCTCCGTCCAGCTCGGCTGGTTCCCGGGCCCGGGCGGCACCCCGGAAGGCTTCACGGACCGGCTGTACCACCTGACGCTTCCGGCCTTCGCCCTGGCGATGACCTTCGCGGGGCTGCTCGCCCGGGTGACCCGGTCGGCGATGCTCGACCAACTCGGCCGGGACCACGTCGAGGTGGCCCGCGCCCGCGGTGTCGCGCGGGGGACCCTGATCCGCCGACACGTGCTGCGCAACGCGCTGGGCCCCGTCGTCACCGTCGGCGGCACCATGCTCGCCGGTCTGCTCATCAGCACCGCGATCGTCGAGACGGCCTTCGACGTGTCCGGCATCGGTTCCCTGCTCGTGCAGTCGGTCACGGCCAAGGACTTCGCCGTCGTCCAGGCGATCACACTGCTCAGCGTGGCGGCGTTCGTCGTGGTGAACCTCGCCGTCGACCTGCTCGCCCCGCTCATCGACCCCCGGTTGTCCCTCCACGGGGAAGGCACCTCATGACCATCACCGCACCTCCCCGGGCCGCCGCGCCCGGTGCGCTACGCCGGCGCCCCGGTCTGGGCGGCCTCAGGATCCTCGGCCAGGGACCGCTCTTCGCGGCGGCCGTCGCGGTCCTGTCCGTACTCGTCCTGGTCGCCGTCCTGGCTCCCGTCCTCGCCCCGCACGACCCCGAGTTCCTCGACCTCTCGTCGAGCCTGGTCGGGACCACCGGGGACCACCTGCTGGGAACGGACCAGTCCGGGCGGGACATCCTGTCCCGGCTGATCCACGGCGCGCGGACCGGTCTGCTCGGACCGCTGCTCGTCGTCGGGGTCTCCACCGTCCTCGGCATCCTGCTCGGCGTGGTCGCCGCCTGGCGGGGCGGTTGGACGGACGCGATCCTGTCCCGGTCGATGGACATGGCGTTCGCCATCCCCGGGCTGCTCCTCGCGATCCTCCTCGTGTCCGTGGTCGGCCCCGGCATGACCGCTCCGGTGATCGCCATGGCCGTGGCCTACACCCCGTACGTGGGAAGGCTGGTGCGCAGCATCGCGCGCCAGGAGAAGGCCCGTCCGTACATCGAGTCGTACCGGGTGCAGGGCTGGTCGGGCTGGACGATCTGCCTGCGGCACCTGTTGCCCAACATCCTTCCGACGGTCCTCGCCCAGTCCGCGATGAACTTCGGGTACGTACTGATGGACCTGGCGGCGCTGTCCTTCCTCGGCTTCGGTGTGCAGCCGCCCACCGCGGACTGGGGCTCGATGATCAACGAGGGGCAGTCGGCCCTCCAGCAGGGGGCCATGCTGCCCGCCCTCGCGCCGTCCGCGTGCATCGTGCTCGCCGTGGTGGCGTTCGGCATCGTCGGCGAGGGGCTCGCCGACCGGATCGCGAAGCGGGAACGGTGAGCACCATGACCGAAACGAGCACCCCGGTGCACGGCACCGGGGACGACTCCCCCGTGCTCGAGATACACCGCCTCGGCATACGCCTGCCGGACGGGCAGGCCGCCCGGCCGATCCTGGACGAGGTCAGTCTCCGGGTCCTCCCGGGGGAGACGGTCGGCCTGGTCGGAGAGTCCGGCTCGGGCAAGTCGGTGGCCTGCCGCAGCGCTCTCGGGCTGCTGCCCGACGGCGCGCGGATCAGCGGCGAGGTACGCGTCGCCGACCGTGACGTGCTGACCATGAACCGTACGGAACTGGCCACGCTGCGGACCCGGCAGGTCGCCATGATCTTCCAGGACCCCCGCGCCTCCCTCAACCCGCTGCGCCGCGTCGGCGACTTCCTCACCGAAGGGCTGCGCGCGGCAGGCAGCTCCGCCGCCGCGGCCCTCGTCCGGGCCGAGGAACTCCTCGACGCCGTGGGTATCCGCGATCCGCGGGGCGCGCTGCGCCGCTATCCGCACCAGTTCTCCGGCGGGATGCTCCAGCGGGTGGTCATCGCCGCCGCCCTGGCCGCCGAGCCCGCCCTGCTGGTTGCCGACGAGCCGACCACCGCCCTCGACGTCACGACCCAGGCGGAGATCATCGCGATACTCACCCGGCTGCGGTCCGAGCAGGGCACCGGACTCCTCTTCGTCACCCATGACCTCGAACTGGCCTCGGCCATCTGCGACCGCGTGTACGTGATGTACGCGGGCCGGATCGTCGAGACCCGGGCCACCGACGAACTGTTCGACCGGCCCCGCCATCCGTACACGGCGGGGCTCCTCGCCTGCACCCCCCGCATCGAACCGGGCGCACCGGCCCCCCGCCCCATCCCGGGCCGCCCCGTCTCGCTCGCGGAGGCACCCTCGGGATGTGCCTTCGCGGCCCGCTGCGCCCACGCGCAACCGCGCTGCTCCGAGGAACCCCCCGTACTGGCGCGGCACGGCGACGGACTCGCCGCGTGCCACCGCGCCGAAGAAGGGATCACGCTGTGACCAGCACGACGAAGGGCCTCGTGGTCGAGGGGCTGTGCAAGCGGTACGGGGACCACCTGGCGGTCGACGACGTGTCCTTCACCCTGGCACCGGGGGCCTCGCTGGCCATCGTCGGCGAGTCCGGCAGCGGAAAGACCACGACCGTACGGATGCTGGTGGGCCTGGCGAGGCCGGACGGCGGGACCGTCCGTCTGGACGGCCGGGACCGGTCCGCCCGGGCCCGGAGCCGGGCCGAACGGCTCGCGCGCGCCCGCGAGATCCAGATGGTCTTCCAGGATCCGTACCTCTCGCTGGACCCACGGGTGACGGTCTCGGACTGCGTCGATGAGGTACTGCGCCTTCACACCCCGCTTGACGCGGCCGCCCGACGTTCGCGGGTCGCCGGACTCCTGGACCAGGTGGGCCTCGGCGAGCGAGAGGCCGGAGCGCTGCCCCGGCGGCTCTCCGGCGGACAGCGCCAGCGCGTCGCCATCGCCCGCGCCCTGGCCGTCGAACCCCGCGTCCTCATCCTCGACGAGGCGGTCGCGGCGCTGGACGTGTCCATCCAGGCACAGATCCTCGACCTGCTCGCCACGATCCGGCGTGAGTCGGGCATCGGCTACCTCTTCGTCACACACGACCTCTCCGTGGTCCGGCACATCGCCGACGACGTCATGGTGCTGAGGTCGGGCCGAGTCGTCGAAGCGGGCCCGGTCTCACGCGTACTGGACAACGCGGAGCATCCGTACACGCGCCTGCTCCTCGACTCCGTACCGCGTCGCGGCTGGGACCCGAGCCTGGCGACGGCAAGCCGCCGCGCGCTTGACTGATCGGCATCGGGCCCGGCCGCCGTCCTGAGCGATGGAGACCGAGCCCCCGTTGCGCGGGCCGGCAGCGCAACAGCTGCCGGCCCGCGCAACGGGGGCTCATTCCGTGGCGACGGGCCGGGGTGAGCCCCCGCGCGTGATACTGAATGCGATCTGACTGATTTGGGGGGATTTCCCGGTCTCGACTCGCGATACAGGAGTGCATACCGAATGAACCTGGGTCTCACCGACAAGGTCGCTGTCGTCACCGGTGCCAGCAAGGGCATCGGCCTGGCCATCGCCGAAACCCTCGGCCGCGAGGGCGTCCGCGTCGTCGCCGGCAGCCGTACCCGAACCCCTGAACTCGCCGCACTGTGCGAGAGGTACGGCGCCACTTTCGTTCCCGTCGATCTGGGTGAAGCCGACGGCCCCGACCTGCTGATCAATGCCGCCGCCGAGCGTCACGGCCGGATCGACGTACTGGTCAACAACCTCGGGGTCGCCCGCCCCCGCACCGGCTTCCTGGACATCGAGGACGCCGAGTGGCAGCACGTGTTCGACCTGACCTTCTTCAGCGCGGTCCGCACCAGCCGCGCCGCACTCCCCCGTCTGCTCGCCGACGACGGCGGAGCGATCGTCAACATCAGCTCCGTCAACGCACGCCTGCCCTTCCCCATGGTGGTCGACTACTCGGCGGCCAAGGCTGCGCTCAGCAGCCTCACCAAAGCCTTGTCGGAGGAGTTCGCCCCACGGGGCGTACGCACCAACGCCATCGCCCCCGGGCCGGTCCGCACCCCGTTCTGGACCGCCCCCGGCGGCTTCGCCGACGCCGCGGCGAACGGCACCGGCAAAAGCGCCGCGGAGACCCTCGACGAGGTGGTGCCCCAGCAGATGGGCATCTCCACCGGACGAATCACCGAACCCCGGGAAGTGGCCGAACTCTGCGCCTTCCTGGCCTCTCCGCTCGCCGCCAACATCACCGGCGCGGAGTTCGTCATCGACGGCGGCCAGATCAAGACCACCTGATCGCCCGCAGGTCGGCCCGTCCAGCGCGACTCTCCCGGCTCCGCCGAGACGGTCCGACGTCGGAGCCGGACCGATCAGGTGAGGTCCATGCCGTCGCCCGGTCTCCTCTTCGACGCCGGCAAGCACACGCTCCGGCCATGAACAGGTCATGGGTGGATCGAACCCGCGTCGGCCGACAGGGCGACACCACCCAGGTTTTGGACTTGCGGGTCCATTTTTGTCGTCACATAGTGGCACTGCGCCCCGGCCTTCCAGGGCCGCCCCGTTCGGTCGACCGCCGCATGCGGTCCAGCCGTTCGGGTTCACGGCGCAGAACCGAGCGACGGAGTGGACCATGCCCATGCGACTCGAGGGCCGGACCGCCCTGGTGACCGGAGCGACCAGCAACATCGGGCGGGCGATCGCCGAGGCCTTCGCCGCCGAGGGGGCGCACGTCGCCGTCTCGGGCCGCAGCGCCGAGCGCGGCAAGGAGGTCGTCGACGGGATCCACGCCCGCGGCGGCCGCGCCGACTTCGTGCGGGCCGACCTGGACGGAAGCGCCGCAGCCTCGCAGGCGCTGGCCCAGGAAGCGGCGCGGATCCTCGACGGCCGCATCGACATCCTGGTCAACAACGCCGGCATCTACCCCGCCAACACCACGGCGACCACCGACGAGAAGACCTTCGACCAGGTCTATGCGGTCAATGTGAAGGCCCCGTTCTTCCTGACCGCCGCCGTCGCACCCGCCATGGTGGAGGCCGGCGGCGGAGCGATCATCAACCTGGGATCCTGGATCGCGCGATTGGGCATTCCCAGCGCCCTCTACAGCTCCACCAAGGGAGCCATGGAGACCCTGACCCGGTCCTGGGCGGCGGAGTTCGGGCCGCAGGGTGTCCGGGTGAACGCGATTTCGCCGGGCGTGGTGCAGACGTCCGCCCCCGGAGAGGTCCACCCCGGAGAGATCATGATGAAGGGCACGCCCGCGGGGCAGATGGGCACCCCCGACGCCATCGCGAACGCCGCCGTGTACCTGGCCGGCGACGAGTCCTCGTTCGTGCACGGCATCGTGCTCGACGTCGACGGCGGCCGCACCGGCGTCGCCGTCATCGCCCGCTGACGCATGACACCGCCCCCGGGAGCGCCCGGGGGCGAGTGGTTTCGGCGCAGCCGCCCCGACCCGACCTGACCCGCCCCGCCCTGACCCAACCCGTGAATCGGCCACGGCCAGGTCACACCACGGCGCCGCCTGCGCGGCGCAGGTCCGCGATCCCCTGATCGAGGGCGGCGCGCAAGTGCGTGGACCGGCCCGTCGACAGCAGGATCGACACGCCTCCCTGAATCCCGGCCAGCAACGCCGCGGCCCTCACGTCGACATCGAGCTCGGCGGGGAGCGCGTCGGCGGCCTGCAGCGCCCGGATGCCCGCCGCGAGGCTCTCCTGCCAGCGACGCAGCAGCTCGACCACGATCGCCCGCGCCCCGGGAGTCGAACGCCCGATCTGAAGGAACAACGACCCCAGCGGACACTGGTCCCCCTGCGCCTCGTAGCGCCTGATCACCACATCCCGCCACTGCTCCCAAGCCTCCCAGGAGTCAAGGCGGCCCAGATAGGGCTGCTGGTCCTCCAGGACCTGATCCGCCTCGAACCGGGCCACCGCGACGAGCAGTTCGTCCTTGCCCGCCGGGAAGTAATGGAACAGCTGGCTCTTGCTGGTGCCGGTCCGCGCCATGATGTCGTCCAGCGTCGCCGAGGCGAGACCCCTCTCCCGCAGCACCGCCGCCGCCCCCTCGACGATCCGGCTCCGCGTCGCCCTCCCCTTCGCCGTCAGCTTCCCTGGCACGGCCAGCCTCCTCGAAATGGACTACGGAGTCCATTATTCATCCTGTGGCTGACCGAGACGGCCGGATCCGCGGCGCGGATCTCTCTGGAGAGCGGCCAGGAGGCCAGGGGCCGCGCCCCGAGCCCTCTCCGGTCCCGACCGGGGTAACCAACTTCATCGGCGACCGGGCGAACCGCGGACCGGCGGAGCAGACGAACAAGATCACCCACTGCTCGCACTGCTCCAGTGGCAGGCACTTCGCCCCGCTCCAGGCGTCATGCTGCTCGATCTCGCGCCCGCTTTCGGTCTGCCCGCCGCCACCCTGCGGACAACCCTCGGACGGTACGGCAACACGGGCGCCGCCTCCATACCAACACGGGCTCCGCCTCCATACCGGTCACCCTCGACGCGGTTCACCGCGAGGGCCTCCTCGCTCCGGGCGACCGGGTCCCGTTCGTCGCCTTCGGCGGCGGCATGAACCTGGCCGCCTCCCCCTGCACCTGGACGGGTCTCCCCGTCCCGTCGGGGAGTTCGGGCCGGATCTCGGGGAGCTCGGGCCGAGGCTTCAGCGAGTAGCGCGTGCCGGGCGGGTCGGGCGGACCGGTGAGGGTAGACCAGGAGGCGGCGGCGTGGTTGGTCGCCAACGTGCCATCGGCTGAGATCCGACCCTGGGACACGGCTTCCGACGCCTTTGCCGGGCCGTCTTGAACCGGTCGGTCACCGGGGCCGCATTACACCCCGCGCCACCAACGCCCGGCCCCGCCGGCCAGGAGCAGGAGCCCCCGGGCCGGACCCTGCACGGTCCCCACTCCCGCTGACCCTTTTCCCATCGGGGCACGGCACGGACGGACTTCCCGCAGGAGGCACCCAACCACCCGCCACCTGCAAGAACGGCCTCCTCACCACGAGCCGCACCACGCGGATCGACACCTTGATTCCGCACGAGCCCCATCACTGTCCGCGTCGACTCGAACCGCTTGGGTCATACACGCGCCCTGCTTGCATGTTTTCCCCCTGCTACACACCCAGATTTTCCGTAATTCCTCGAACACTTCACGTGTTCACCCATTACCTTCATGAGTCCGTTCAACCAGCAGTCACAATGCGCCACCGAAGTGGCACATGTGGCCCATTCAGTGTGTTGCTTCAGCGTGTATGGAGGGAGGAACTGGCATGAGCATCCGCATCGTTGTGGCTGGAAAGTATGCATTACCGGTTGAGATACTGGCGAGGTACCTGGACACCGTGCCCGACTTCTCCGTGGTCGGGTCCGTAAAACAGCACGATGATCTTCTGTCGGTAGTGGCGCTCGTGGAACCGGCCGTCGTGGTTGTGGAGACAGGCACCATGGACGATGACGTGCTCGGCGTCCTGGCCCAGCTGCGTACGGCGCAGCCGCAGTGCGGAGTGGCCCTGATCGAGAGTCAGTCCTCTCCGGCCTTCACCGACCAGGCGATCCGGGCCGGGGTGCTGAGCGTGGTGTCCCTGCAGGCCGAACTGCCGTACCTGATCGGGGCGATTCGCGGGGCCGCGGTGGGCTGTCTGACCATGGACCCCGGCCTCTTCAACTTCCACCCGGCGTCACACCACTGTCCGCTGAGTGCCCGGGAGACCGATGTGCTCCGGCTGACCGCCTCGGGTGCCTCGCTCAAGGAAATCGCCCGGGATCTGTACCTGGCGGTCGGCACGGTACGGAACCTGGCGTCGACCGCTATCCGGAAACTCCAGGCTCGCAACCGCTTCGACGCGGCCCGCATCGCCACTGAACAGCGCTGGCTTTGAACCCGGGCAGGCAACAGTGCCGTCTGCTCAGCCGAGGATTCCTCGGCTTCATCGCTCTCTTTCCTCTCCTTCCTTCTCCGGTGGGCGTTTCTCCCATGGCTTTCCCTTCTCCATTGACCACGCAGGCACTGTCGGTCGATCCCGCGGTCCCGGCGGTGCCCGTCATGCCGCCGCCGCGATGGCCTCCGCGTCATGTCCGTAGAGCCATCCCATGGCCCGCAGCCCCGCCAGACCGTGCGGATCCGCGGTGCCGCGGGTCCGGCGGGGTTCGCCCGGCTTCAGCTGGTCCCGCAGGTGCAGAAACCGCGTGCTCTGCCGCGCACCGCGCTGAATCAATGTGGTGCGCGGCAGACGCAGTTCCTGGTAGCGCCGAAACGCCTCCGGCGCGCCGCCCTCAGCAGCCCGGCCCAGGCATACGGCCAGGGTCACCGCGTCCTCGATCGCCTGGTTCGCCCCCTGGGCCAGGAAGGGCAGCATGGGATGGGCGGCGTCGCCGAGGAGCGCCACCCGGGAGGTCACCCAGCCGGCCAGGCTCTCCCGGT
The DNA here is from genome assembly GCF_007829885.1 of Streptomyces brevispora. NCBI lineage: Bacteria > Bacillati > Actinomycetota > Actinomycetes > Kitasatosporales > Streptomycetaceae > Streptomyces > Streptomyces brevispora. Next base: position 5,181,185 of record NZ_VIWW01000001.1, on the reverse strand, counting down.
CGTACAGCGGCCAGCGGCGTACCACGTCGGCGGAGCCGATGAGCCGGGTGACCGCCGGGTTCCAGCCGCGGTAGGCGGCGGCGAGCTCGGCCGGATCCCCCTCGGCGGTCCAGGACTCCTCCCCCGCCGCGTCCGCGGGCACGGTGGCGGTAAAGCTGATCTCCCGCCCCGCGGAGACCGGGTAGCACACCAGATGCCGCCCGGGCCCGGGCCAGATACGGACCTCCGGTTCGTCGGCCGCCCACGGCAGCCGCCCGGCCGGGACCAGCCCCCGGTAGACGCTGCTGCCGGAGAACACCGGAGCGTCACCGGCCAGCCAGGCCCGGACCACGGAGTGCACCCCGTCCGCGCCGATCACCACGCCCGCCCGGTGCCGGGCGCCGGAGGCGAAGTTGAGGTCGACCCCTTCGGGGCCCTCGGTCAGGCCCATCAGCCGGTGCCCCGTCCGAACCTGTCCGCCGCCGACCGCTTCCCACAGCACACGGTGCAACTGGGCCCGGTTGACCGTGTAGTAGGGCGCGCCGTAACCGCGTCGGCAGGCGGCGCCCAGCGCGGTGGTGGCGAGCGGCCGGTCGTCGTCCCAGCCGCGCATCCGCAGCGCACGGGGCAGGACCGCGACCGCGCGGAGCGCCTCGGCCACGCCCAGCCGGTGCAGCAGCCTGGTGGCGTTGGGCGCGAGCTGCAGCCCGGCACCCACCTCGGCCGGTTCCGGGCTCCGCTCGAAGACGGTGCAGTCGATCCCTTCCCGCCGGAGGGCGAGCGCCAGGGTCAGCCCCGCGATGCCGCCGCCGATCACCGCCACGGCGGACTGATGGTCCGAGGTGGCGGTGGCCGGTGGCTGTGCTCCGTGCAGCATGGTCACTGCTCGCGGCAGAACTCGTCGATGGGGTAGCCCACATGCCGGTCGGCGGTGGGCACATAGCCCAGCAGCGTGTCACCCGGGGTGAGCTCGGTGCAGTTCAGCACCACACCGCCCGGCCCCAGCACCCGCACATGCCAGTCGTCCTGGAGGATGAGGTTGACCTGCTGTCCGTCCGGTGACACCGCGTCAACGGAAATCAGCGGTCTGGTCTCGACCTTGATCCGGCCCACCGATACCACGCGGGTCCGTCCGGTGGCGTCCACCGCCAGAGCCGGGGATCCCGCGTGCAGTTCGCTGAGGTAGTTGGTACGGCCGTGCGGCGCGACCACATAGGAGTGCACCGCACCGGCGTTCACCCGGAAGGGGCGGGTCGGCATGTACGGCAGTGGGTGCGTCTCGCTGACGCACAGCACCATCCCCTTGGAGTAGGAGCCGACGAGCAGCCCTTCGTTCTCCCGCAGCTGGCTACAGGTGTCGACGCAGGCCCGCTCGCCCATGCCGATGTGCGTCGTCGCGGTGACGGTCAGTTCGGTCAGCGTCAGTTCACCGGCCGAGGACCGGGCCGCCTGGACGAGCGCGGTGGCGTCCCCCACGGAGTGGCCGGGGATCATCACCCCGTCCGAGCCGAGTTCCAGCACACCGAAGGTGATCGCCGCCTCTTCGGGGTTGGCGGCGGTGGTCACGATCGCGCCCTTGGAGCCCGCGGCGGCGGCGATGACGATTTCCAGCGGGATCTTGGTCGGGTCGCGGAAGTCGAGGACGCTCCATCGCTCGGTCCGCGCCGCGTGGCACGCCTCCTCCAGACTCGTGGCGTCGGTGATCTCCACCAGGCGTCCGAACTCCACCTCGGGGTGGGCCTGTTCCAGCTCGGCGCGGTTGGTGAAGCCGGGCGGCAGCACCACGATGTCGGCCGCGCCGGGGAAGCACTCGTCCCGCCACCAGTTGTCGCCGCTGGGCAGCAGCACCTTGCGGACGGTGGGTGGGAGGTCGGCCAGGGTCTGCAGGTCACCGGCGACGATGCCGTCGATACGCTGGTGCAGGGCCTCCTCGATGATCGCGGGTCCGGCCGCACCGGCCCTGCGGATATCAAGCCAGCACAGCTTCTGTCCGTTCATCACGCTGCCCTTCTGTCTCGTCGGCCTTGTGCGGTTGGGGCTCGCCGTGCACCACGCCGGCCACCCGTGCGGCCATCCGGCGGGGATCGGCGGCCTGGAAGATGTTGCGCCCCATCGCGACACCGGCGGCGCCGCCGAGCAGGACGTCCCTGACGAACGCCAGCACATCGGTGCCCGAACCACGGCGCGGGCCGCCCGCGCACAGCAGCGGGATGGGGCAGGCGGCAACCACGTCACGCATCTCGGCCACGTTCCCCACGTAGGGGACCTTCACCAGATCCGCGCCGAGGTCGGCGGCGAGCGTCGCCGCGTGCACCACCAGCTCCGGGGCCTGCGGATGGCGGATACCGGGGCCGCGCGGGTAGACCATCGCCAGCAGGGGCAGGTTCCAGCGGTCGCACAGGTCCGCCACCCGGCCCAGGTCCCCGATCTGCTGCCGCTCGTCCGCCGAGCCCATGTTGATGTGGACGCTCACCGCGTCCGCCCCGAGCCGCAGCGCGTCCTCCACCGCTGTCACCAGGTACTTGGCCTCCGAGTCCGGCGCGTGCCGGGTGCTCGCGCTCAGATGCACGATGAGCGACATCCCCGCGAAGCGGGACGGCGCGATGTGCCGCAGCACGCCCTTGTGGACGACCACGCCGTCGACGCCGCCCGCGGCCAGCTGGCCGGTGAGGCGGTCGACACTGCTGCCGCGGGGCACCACCGGACCATCGGTGACGGAGTGGTCGAGCGGGGTGATCAGGAGTCGATCGTCCCCATGACGGAACAGCCTGCCGAGCCGCATCTCACGCGCGAAATGCAGATATGACGTCATATCGCTCCCCTCTCCCCGGTGGCTTCCCGCACGCCGGGTTCGCTGTCCGCCGCCTCCGCGAGGCCACGGAGGTACCGCACATCGGGCTTGCCGCTGTCGTTCAACGGCAGCTCCGGCCACCGGCTGATGCGCACCGGCACATGGGCCGAGTCCAGCCGCGCCCCGACATGGGCCCGCAGCCGGACGTCGTCGCCGTCGCTCCCCGGGTACAAGGACACCGCCGCGTACACCCGCTCCACCCGGTCGTGGTCCCGCACCCCGAACACCGCCGCCTGCCGCACCGCCGGATACTCGGCCAGGACCCGTTCCACGGCGACCGGATACACCTTCTGTCCGCCGCTCTTGATGACCTGTCCCAAGCGGCCGGTCAGCCGGAGCCTGCCGTACACATCAAGACGGCCGAGATCACCGGTACGCAGCCAGCCGTCCGGGGTGCGGCCCTCCGCCGGGGCGCGGCCAAGGTAGCCGTCCATGGCCGTCGCGGACCGCACACACACCTCGCCGATCGTGCCCCGGGGGACATCGTGGCCGGTCTCCGGGTCGCGCAGGCACAGCCCGACCCAGGGGAACGGCAGGCCCACGGTCGGCAGCAGCTCCGGTTCCTGATGGTCCAGCCGGTCCAGGCCGCAGATGCCGCCCGCCTCGGAGGAGCCGTACAGCTGTGACAGCGACTCCCCGAACCAGCGCAGCGCCTCGGCGATCCGGTGGGGCGCGGCCGGCGTCCCGCTGTACACCACCTGGCGCAGCGACGACAGATCCGGTCGGCGACCGGCCGCGGACAGCCGTTCGGTGAGCCGGTAGAGGTGCGGCACCGCCAGATAGGTGTCCGTCACGCCGAGGCGGACGAAGGCGTCCAGCACCTCATCCGCGTCGAAGCGCGGGTGCAGCACCGCGGCACCGCCCGCGGCGAGCACCGCGTCCACCATGGAGCCCACCGTGTGGCTGACCGGGGTGACGGCCAGGATGCGGGAGGGCCCGCGAGGGCCGGGGGCGGCCGGGTAGATGCTGACGGTCGCGTTCCAGGTCCGATAGCTCTGGACGATCCCCTTGGGCAGCCCGGTCGTCCCGCTGGTGAAGGTGATCCGGGCACGGGCTCCGGGGACGTAGGGCGCCACCTCGTCCGGCCCGAAGCCCGCGTCCGCGGGCACCCGGGCCAGGGCGCCGACCGTGCCGTACGCCTGGGTGGCCGCGTCACCCGGGGCGGGCAGCAGCAGGCCGCGCAGACCGGGCGAGACCAGCGCGGCCGCCCGTCCGGCCGTGGTCTCGTCGGCGACCAGGAGACGGCTGCCGGTGTCCCGCAGCACCTCGGCCTGGACCTCGGGCGGAAGCATCTCGGCTTCGCTGCGGGGGTTGGCCGCGCGGACCGACACCACAGCCGCGCCCAGCAGGTGCGCGGCGTAGCGCGCGAAGAGCGCCGTGGGGTGGTTGGCCGCTGTGAGAAGGGCGACGGTATCGCCCGGGGTGATACCGGAGTTCCGCAGCGCGGCAGCCGTGTCGAAGACCAGCGACAGGCTTTCCCGCGCGGTGAGGCAGTGCCCCGACCAGTACACCGCGGGCGCGTCCGGCTGCTCCGCCCAGATGTGCAGCAGCCGGAAGGCGTAGTGCTCGTGCCGCGCCCAGGACAGGGGTATTCGCACGGGGGGACCGCTGCTCACAGGACTCCTCTCCGGGACGTGCACGGGGCCGGCACCGCGTACCGGCCCAGAGCGCGGGCCGGTACGCGGGCAGCTGCGATCAGCAGCAACAGCAGGTGGAGGAGGAGGACGAGCAGCAGAGGCTGATGTCGCCAACCGCCTCGGAAGCGACGCTCAGGCTCGAGGAGCTGGCGCCCATCTCCGGCAGGCCCACGCTGTCGGAGACCTCCAGCACCTCCAGCTCGTCGATGTCGAAGGAGGCGAAGAGGTCGCCGCCGGCCGGGGTCTCGCTGGCGAGAATAGTCATGATAAATCCCTTCCATGGCCTTATGCAGAAGGCTTGCTGACGCGCTGATGCTGGCAGTCGGGCGTCGGCCGGGACAACGGCCGCCCGAGCCGCGCTGACATTCATCACGTTCTTTCCCGGAGGGGGTTCCGCAGGGCTGTCCGGCGTGAAACGAGGACTAGCGTGACCGCCTACCGGATTTCCCGGCGCGGTGTCATACCCGGGGAGTTCACTCGCTCTTCGTGAGGGGAGAGAAAGTTGAGCGCTGCGCCGCCCCAGGCTTCGGAAGAGGCCCTCGCCGATGTTCTCGTCGTCGGGTTCGGACCGGTCGGCCAGGTGTTGTCGATCCTGCTCGCCCAGCGCGGCCGGCAGGTGACGGTCGTCGAACGATGGCCCCGGCCGTATCCGATGCCGCGTGCCGTCGCCTTCGACGCCGACGCCGCCCGCATCCTCGACGCCGCAGGCGTCGGCCCCTACCTGAGCACTTTCGGGGAGCCCTCCGAGGACTACGTGGTCGCCGACGCCGCGGGCCGCACCCTGCTTCGTATCGGGCTGGGCCACGACCCCGCCCACCGCTGGCCCGTGTCCACCTCCATGTACCAGCCGGGCCTGGAAGAGGCGTTGGCGGAACGCGCCGCGCGGATACCGAACCTGCGGCTGCTGCGGGGTCATGAGGCGGTCCGGCTGACCGCCCGGGACACCGGTGCGGATCTCACCGTGCGCAGCACGGGCGGAGGCCCGGAGCGAGTGCTGCGCGCCCGCTGGGTCGTCGGGTGCGACGGCGCCAACAGCATGGTGCGGGAGGCGATGGGGGCCACGCTGAGCGATCGGGGCTTCGCGCTGGACTGGATGGCCTGCGATGTGACCCCGCACCGCGCGGCGGACTTCCCGCCGTGCAATGTGCAGATCGCCGACCCCGCGCGCCCCCGGGTGGCGGTCTCGGCCGGGCCGGGTCACCGCCGCTGGGAGTTCATGCGGCTGCCCGGCGAGTCCTCCGAGGCGTTCGGCACCGCCGAGAACGCCTGGCGGCTGCTGGGGCTGTTCGGTGTCGACCCGGGCAACGCCACTCTGGAACGGCATGCCGTCTACACCTTCACCGCCCGTAACTCGGACCGCTGGCGGTCCGGCCGGGTGCTGCTCGCCGGGGACGCCGCCCACCAGATGCCGCCGTTCGCCGGGCAGGGCATGTGTTCCGGTATCCGCGACGCCGGCGACCTGGCCTGGAAGCTGGACCGGGTGCTGGACCGCGCCGCGCGCGCGGAGCTGCTGGACAGTTACCAGGCCGAGCGCCGCCCGCACGCCCAGGAGAGCATCGACCGGTCGGTGGCGCTCGGTCAGTTGATCTGCATGACCGATCCGGTCGCGGCGGCACACCGCGACACCGCGATGGCGGCACGGCCGGACGCGGATGCCGCCCGCCCGGCACAGCCCGGCATCCGCACCCCGGACGGGGGCCTGTACCACCGGAGGGACGACGGCACGGCCTGCCCCGGCGCGGGGCTGCAGGTTCCGCCGTCGGTGCTCGGCGCCGCCGGGCACCTCGGCCCTGACCCGGTGCTGCTCACCGTGGACGATCCCGCCGCGTTGCTCGGCTCCGGCCTGCTGGAGCGCGCGGCGCGCTGGCGGCTGCGGTTGCGTCAACTGCGCTCCGGCGACGCCGCCGATGAGCTGCTGCGGTCCTGGCTGGGGTCGCTCGGCGCGACGGCGGCCGTCATCCGCCCGGACTGCCGTGTCTACGGCCTCGCCCGGCGTCCGGCGGAGACCGAAGCCCTGCTGCGGGAGCTGGCCGACCGCTACGCGCCCTCCTTGGAGCCGACCGCGTAGGGGGTGTCTTCCCGGCCGCCGCGGGTGAGGCGTGCGCCCGCGACGGCGCGGCGGTGGGGGTGACAGTCCCCCCGGACCGTCACCCCCACCGCCGCGCTGCTCCGCGGCCGGGGGCCGTAGGCCGGCTCAGTGGAAACGCTGGCCCTCGTCTCGCCGGTAGGCGTACACCGCCAGCACGGCCAGGAGCACCGTCCACCCCGCGAAGGCGATGGCCGCGACCGGGTTCATGCTGTAGTCACCCACGGCCGCCCACATCATCTCGGCGGCGCCGCGGGTGGGGGTGAAGGGTGCGATCGTCTCGATGAAGCCCGGGGCCTGGCCCGCCCCGGAGAACAGTCCTCCGGCGAAGGCGAGCGGAAAGAACGTCAGCTGGACCACGGCCAACGCCGCCCGGATCGGCAGCAGATATCCGATGGTCAGCCCCATGAGGGTGAACGGGATCGAGACCAGGATCACCACGCCCACGGCAGTGAGGAAGCCCAGCGGGGTGGTGGTGGCGTCGGTCGCCAGCACGGCGATGGCCAGCAGCGGGAGCAGGGACAGCAGCATCGTGAGCAGCCCGGACAGCAGCCGCCCCACGAACTTCGGGCCCGGCCCGCTGGGCAGGGTGCGGGTGTAGAAGTCCCACGGGTGCTGGCGCTCCTCCGCCACTCCGACGCCGTGCCCGAAGAGGTTGCTGATCATGGTCGAGAAGACCACCATGGCCGCGGTCGCGTAGGTCGCGCCCACGGGGTCGCTACCGGTGGCCGGGACGACGAAGAACAGCATCGACGCGCCCGGGAAGAACGCCGTGCCCAGCAGCGCGATCGGGACGCGCGTGGTGCGCAGCACCTGGTAGCGCGCGTGCATCAGGGTCATCCTGACCTGGGTGCGCAAGGCCGCGCCTCTCCCCCGGTCGGATGCCGGCGCGCCGGGGAGAAGGCCGGCGGACGCCGTCTCGGACCCGCTCGCAGTCTCAGGCGTGCTTATCGCCATGGGCTGTCTCCCAACTGTGTCGTCGCCGCGTGTGTACCGGCCGGGGCGTCGTCCGCCCCGGCCTCGTCCGCGAGCGTGAGGAACGCCTCTTCCAGCGTCGCCGAGCGGACTTCGAGTCCGGAGAACGGCGCCCGGCTGTTGACCAGATCGCGCACCAGCGCGTCGGCGTCAGGGGTCAGCAGATGGACACGGCCGCCCACGCGCTCGGAGGTGAGGATGCCGGGCAGCGGGGGCACTTCGTCGGCCAGCAGACTGACCCGCTGGGCGCGCACCAGCCCGCGCAGCGCGTCAACGGTGTCGTCGGCCACGACCCGGCCGCGGGCGAGTATCACCACGCGGTCGGCCAGGTGCTCGATCTCCTCCAGATAGTGACTGGTCAACAGCACGGTGCCGCCCTCGGTGTGGAAGGCGCGGATCACCTCCCACAAGGTGCGGCGGGTCTCCACGTCCAGTCCGGTGGTGGGCTCGTCGAGGAACACCATGTGGGGTCGCCCGACAAAGGCCAGGGCCACCGCCAGGCGGCGTTTCTCACCGCCGGACAGTCCACCGGTCTGGCGGCGCTCCTTGTCCAGCAGGCCGAAGCGGTCCAGCAGTTCGCCCCGCGGGACCGGGTTCTCGTAGTGGGCGGCGGCGAAGTCGGCTACCTCGCCGACCCGGAGCGTGGGTGGCAGCCCGGTCTCCTGCGGGGTCACCCCGACCAGCCTGCGGTGCACCGGCTTCCGCGGGTCGCCGCCGAACAGTTCGCAGTGGCCCGAGGTCGGCCGGCGCAGCCCGACAAGCAGGCTGAGCAGCGTGGACTTGCCCGCGCCGTTGGGGCCCAGCAGTCCGACCAGCTCGCCGCTGCGGATCTCCAGGTCGGTCGGGTGCAGCGCGGTTTTGTCGCCGTAGGACCGGGACATCCCCACGGTCCGGACGGCCACCGGCGGTGCGGCGGCGGACGGCGTTGCCAAAGGGGCCGCCGTGGTCGGCATGGATCGTGCCATCAGTGCTCCTTGGGTACCGGCTGCGGAACGGCGTCGGCCGTGCCGGGCTGCGGAAAGAGGTGGACCAGCCGGGCGTAGGTCTGCAGTTCCTCGGCCATGGTCAGTCCGAGCCGGTTGTGCAACATGTGGACGTGGGAGAAGAAGACCTCCCCGGGGTGTTCGGCGGTGCCTTCCGTACGGACCTGGCCGGCCAGGTCGTACAGCAGGGTGTGCCAGGGCCCGAACAGGCCGTGCTGGGCCGGGTCCACGGCGGGCGGTGCGGCCCGGCCGGTCCCGCACAGCCGGTCCAACTGCTCGGTGGAGAGCCGGAACCCGGCCCCCACCATCTGCCGCCACGCGTCCAGCCCGCGCGCGTAGAACAGTGCCTGGTCGGCCGGGCCGCCCAGCGCGGTACCGGCGGACATGGCCGCCCGCAGTGCCATCGCCGAACGTGACCGCGAGTCGGGCAGCCGGGGCAGGAAGGCCCGTACCAGTTCGCTGGAGAGCTGGAACAGCCGCTCGGTGGCGGGCATCAGAGCGGGCCCGCCGTACCGTTCCGTCTCCGGGACGTAGGTGTCCTGGTACACGCCGGGGTCCCTGGGGCCGGCCAGCCGGACGCTGCGGTGCGGTTCCTCCAGCGCGGACAGCCGCCGGGCGTGCCCCAGATACGTGTCCCGGTCGACCGGTTCCTCCCCGTCCTGGAGACGGACGGCGCGGCCGAGCCGGTCCTGGAGCAGCCGTTCGGTGCGCGCCGTCTCGGAGGTGGTCAACCCGCCGAGCCGCAGCCGTAGATGCGGCCCGTTCTGCCAGTACCGGATGAAGAACCAGGGGTGGTCGGGAAACAGGTCCGCCGCGGGGCCGATCACCTCGGTGACCACCCTGTCGTGCGCGGACCGCGCCATGGACCCGATGTGGAGGTGCCAGGAACGCCACTGGACCGTGGGGCCCGGTTCCCGGGAGGCCGCCGCCTCGGGTGTCGGCCAGTGCGCTGTCCGGGACGCCTTGTTCCCGGTGGGTGTGGACTGCACCGTTGTTGTCTCCGTTCTCTCGTCACTGCCGGAGGTCAAGCAGCGGGCCGCTGAACCGCGACGTCCCGCTGATCACCGCGAGTACGACCATCTCGTCGGACGGCAGTCCGAGGATGCGGCGCGCGGGCGCCTCACGGAACGCCCGGACCGGGCGGGCGTAGAGGCCCGCCGTGGCGGCTGCCAGCGTCAGTCCGTGCACGGCCCAGCCGCAGGTGTACTGCGCCGCCGTCCAGGCACTGGTACCGAGGTGCCCGGCCAGTTCCCGGGGCCGGAACGACAGGAACCACAGCACCGACGCGTGCCGCACATCGCATCCGTTGCCCGGCGCCAGGGGGTAGCCGTAGATCTCCTCCAGCCGGGCCGGCACACCGGGGCCGGTGGCGCGCGGACTGTATGCCGCGGAGGTCACCTCGTACACCCCGTCGGGGTGGCCCGTCACCGACTGGGTGACGGCGGTGACGCGCAGCGCCCCGGCCGCCGCCCGCAGTTCGGCACCTGGCGGAGGCGTCAGCAGCCAGTCGCGCGCGGTGTCCAGCACCCCGCCGGGTACGGTGCGCGGCCGGGCGTTGTTCCCGAACAGGCCGCGCGGCATCCGTCCCGAGGTGCGGCGCCACAGCACCTCCGCCCAGGACAGCCCGGTGTCCGGCGCGCCGGGCGGGATGGCCGTGCCCACCGCGGCCGCAGCGGTGGTGAACCGCTGAGCGCGGTTCATCTCCACCACATCGGCCATCACCGGGTCCGGTACCGCCTCGGCCGGGCCGTGGTCCGGTCCGGCCGTGACGGGCGGGACTTCCCCGGCCAGTTCGATCACCACGGGCAGGGTCCACTCCCAGCTGGGGCTGAGGCCGAACTCCGCCAGCCGTTCCCGGGCGCCGGGGCCGGGGAGCCGCACCCGCGCCGGGATTCCCAGCAGCTGAAGGGCGACGCACACCGCGCGCAGCGCGATGCCGAGCTCCAGTTGCACCAGTGATCCCCGGTACCACCGGTAGGTGGCGGGGAGCCGGGTGAATCGCCCGGTGAGCAGCACCTCCCGGGCCGCGGAGGGTTCCGAGGAGGCGCCGGCCAACCCGGCCAGCGCCCGCCGGTAGGGGTCGAACACCCGCCGTCTTCCTCGGTCGTTGACGAGGATCTGCACCGGGAACTTGCTGCGCACCGAGGCGTAGCCGCGGTGGTCGTTGAACGGGTTCTCCGGCTCGCGGCGCTGCACCCCGAATGCCGCGACCAGAGCGTGTGCCAGCGCCTGGTCCTCCGGTACCCCGGTGATCCGGCCTGCGGGGAACGGGGTGTCCTCCAGGAGGTCGACCGTTCCCGGGGGCAGCACGGTGAGGTCGTCGTGCCGGGCGGTGTCGGGCAGCCGGGGGGCCACCGGCAGCGCGGAGACCGGCACGCCGGGCGGCGGTTCCGCGCCCGGAGGCATCGGCGGCACGGCGGGCCGGTCGGCCCCGGCGGCGAACAGGTACCACATCCGGTCGCGGGCCATGGTGTCCGCGTCCTCGGGTACCGGGCCCGCCCGGTCCGCCGCGGGGGCGTCCGGTACGGGGGCGTGCGGTGCGTTCACAGCTGCCTCCGCGGTCACGGGAACGGATGGGGGTCGTAGGGCGCCGTGCGGTTCTCCGCGGGGGTGCCCGCGAGTGCGGCCGCCAGTCGGGGCAGTCCGGTCAGCCGCTGCTGGGGCTGACCGAAGCACATCGGGGTGATGCCAGGTACTACCGCCTTGGCCACCGCGAGCCCCAGATCCCGGTGTTCGCGGGTGGACTGGTCCACCGTCAGAACACGTTCCAGCCCGGCGTCCGCGAAGAGTCCCGCGGTGAAGTCCAGCGCCCGGCGCACATCGCCGCGCGCCGCGTCCCGCAGCCGGTGCGGCCAGGTGGGGAAGGCGTGGTGCAGGGCGACCGGGGGCCCGCCGAGCACCGAGGTGACGCGGGGCAACGCCTCGGGCAGCGAGTACAGCTTCAGATGGTCGTGCAGCTGGTCCACCAGCCACGGGTCGGCGAACATCGGCTCGATGTCCTCGCGGGTCCAGGTCACCGGGTCGGTGACCAGCTGCGCCAGTTCCCACAGGGAGGTGCGGGCCACGGTCACCGGGTCGGGGCCGGACCCGGCGGCGGAGAAGCTGGCGGGGAAGGGGCGTTCCCTGTTCACCGCGAGCGACCAGATGACCGGGAGGTCGATGTCGTCGGTGGCCACCAGCAGATGGACGTCGAAGCCGCGTGCGTCGATCAGGTCCAGGAGCCGCCGCGCGGCCGGGTCCTTGACGGAGGAGAGCTCGATCGTCGGCAGCGGGGTGGCCCGGTGCCAGGCGTTGAGGAAGGCGTCCCGCTCCGCCAGTTCGAACAGCGAGTGCAGCACCGCCTCCTCGGGCGTCGATCCCAGGGCGCAGCCGCTGGAGGAGTCATGGAAGTGGAAGGTCCGCTGGCGCGAGTCGGTGCGGCGCACCGTGTCGTAGGCGCGCCGGAACCGGTGGTCGTACTGGTAGAAGCCGATCTCCGCCGGGACGAGCAAGGACGGGCCGCCGTGCAGGTCCCGAGCCCACACCCAGTCCATCGGGGTCTCCGGGGTGTACGGCGTGACCCGGCTGCCGGGGTGGGCCAGCTGTTCCGCGGTGTACTGGCCGAGGGTGTCGGGGTCCACCGCGTGGTCGGCGACCTCCCGGTAGCCGACCGCGCCGACGACGGCCGCCTCATGGGGGAAACCCCCCAGCCGTTCGTACGCCTCCAGGATGGCGACGGGCTCGGCGTCGGCGAACGTCCCCGCGCGGGCGAAGCCCATGGCCAGGGAGTCCGGCAGGGAGGCCACGCTCATGGCGTACGGCGGCAGCGCCTCCCGCACGACCCGGTCGACCGGTCCGAACCGGGGGTCCACCGTCCGCGTGCGGAGCCGTCCGGGTTCGAGCAGCGCGGCACCGTCCACGCCGCGCGTCGGCCCGTCCGGGGCGGCGGGTATCCGGCGGAGCGGCAGCGGGGCGGGCGGGGCCGGGTCGAGCTCGGCGGGGTCGGTGGCGCAGACCCGGCAGCGCGCGCTGCGCCGTACCAGGTGGCGGCGGGAGGAAGGTCCGCCGAGCGCGTACAACTCCCCTGCTTCCAGGGGGAATTCATCCAGGTTCCGGAGGACGGGAGTCAGCATCTCCAGGAGGAACGGGCGGCGCATCGCCGGGCGGGAGACCGGCCGCAGGGGATCGGCCGCCAGCGGATGGCCGGCCACCACCCGGGAGCGCAGCTCCGCGCAGCCCGCGCAGCCGCCTTCCGCGCCGGGGACCCAGTACGGTCCGATCAGGACCTCGCCGCCGAACAGCCGGACCGACAGATGCGGCCGTCCCGCGGCGGATGCGGCGTGCACCCGCTCCTGCTCCCAGTCCGGGTTCCAGCCGCGGTTCAGAGAGAGGGAGCCGGGCCGGGCGGCGGCCAGCGGGCGCAGCGCCTGCGTCCACTGCCGGGCGGCGGGCCCGGCGAGGTCCGGACCGGACAGCACCTCCGTGTCCGGGCCGGGCGCGGGCCGCGGACGGGCGGGGGCCGACATGATCTCACCGGGCATGTGCGGGCTCCTCGGCGTGCGCCACGGCTTCGGGGGAAGCCGGGTGAACGGGGCCCGGGGCGACGGGTCCCTGGGCGGGGCTCAGCGAGACCGGGCCGAAGAAGACCGGCAGGGTGCCGAGCACCGGGTCGGAGCGGAGCGGCGTTCCGGCCGGTTCACCGGGAAGGACGCCCGCCGCGGCGCAGGCGGCGATCTCCGCGCGCAGCCGTGCCGACGCGTCCGGGCCGGTGGTCCGCAGGGCCCCGGTGTGCACGGCCGTGACGTCGGCGCCGGGCCGCAGCCGGGCGGCGATGCCGCGGGCGAGCACCGTACCGAGGCAACCGTGCACCGCCTCGTCCACGGTCGGGCCCCAGCCGTGTCCGTACGGCTCCCCGGTGTCGGCGTGCACCGCCTGCGCCAGCGGCCAGCTGACTCCCGGTACCTCCAGCAGCCGCACGGTAACCGGGAGGCCGTGCTCCTCGGCCAGGGCGCGCTGCACCACCTGGGTTCCGGGCGGCAGAGGGTCGGGGGCCGGCCGCTCACTCGGTACGGCGTGCTCCGTCAGCAGCCGCAGGGCGCCGTCCAGCAGCCACTGCTCCTCGGTGGTCCCGGCGGCGCCCACCGCCGGTGTGCCGTCCGGATCGGACAGCCGGCGCAGAGCCTCGAGGGCAACCGCGACGGTGGCGCCCTGCTGGTCCCCGGCCCAGCCGATGACGCCGGTCCCCGCCCGACCGGGCAGCCTGGCCTCGCGCAGTGCCAGCGGCAGCTGCGGCAGGTCGCCGCCCTCGGTCAGGTCGAACAGTCCGGTCCATGGCGTGGACAGCGGGGCGACGACACTCTGCAGCACCGGGTCCGCGGCCGGGACGTTCCCGCCCGCCGCCGGAGCCGTGGCCGGCTCCGGTACGGCGGTGGGCTCCGGTGCCGCGGTGCGCAGCACGTCGGCGGACAGGTCCTCTCCGTGGACGATGTGCGCGCCGCCCGCCATACCGACCCCGGTCAGCGCCTCGAACACCAGTTGTCCGGCCAGGGCCCCTGCCAGCGCGTCGGCGCCGGGCCGGGGCGCGGGACCGGTCTCCTGGGCCGCGGCCCAGTCCTCGGCACGGGCCGCCAGCGCATCGGCGGTGTCCGGGCCGGACCGGCCGGTGACCACCGGGCCGACCAGGACGGTGGTGCCGAGCCGTACCGGCACCAGCGGTACGTCGTCAGGGAGCCCGAGGAGCCGGGTGGCGGCCTCCGCGACACCGGTGGCCTCGGCGCACCAGACCACCGCGTCCACACCGTCCGCTCCGTGCACACCGGCTCCGCCGTTCACAGCGTCAGGGCCGTCCACGCCGTCCGTGAGCAGTGTTGCGCCCAGCCGCCGGGCGGTGGCCACCGCGTCCCGCGGGTCGGTGGGGGCAAGCAGCAGCTTGCCCGCGCCGGCCCGCGCCAGCCCGCGGGCCGCGGGCAGCACGGCCGCGCAGGGGCCGTACAGCAGGACCCGGGCGGCGCGCAGCGCGGCGAAGGCGGCGTACGGGTCGTCGCTGAACGCCTCCAGATGGGAGAGCGCTTCGCCGAAGCGCTCCCGGGCCTCCGCGTCCGGTGCGGCGACGGTGAACCGTTCGGGGTCGAGCAGCAGGCCGCGGGCACGCAGCTCGTCGGTGAGCCGCCGCACGGCGGGGCGGGCCCGCTCCGAGCCGAGGGCCGCCACCAGCTCGTCCTGCGTGGTGCCCGTCTCCAGCAGCGGGACACAGACATCCGCGACGGTGAGCAGCACCTTGGGTCCGAGAATGACGAACTGGGTGTGCGGCCCGCTGAAGTAGACGCCTCCCGGAACCGGTGCATAGTGCAGATAGGGCCGCGATCTCATCGTCATGCGGTCTTTCCTCCGTAGCTGAAGGGAGCACCGGCGGTCCGGGCGATCTCGACCACCCATTCCGCCGCGTGCCGGGAGTCCGCCACGGCGGGCAGGGCTTCTTCCAGGTATCCGGGGCTCCGCCGTTCCATCAGCCGGGGCAGCACGCGTACGCTCACGGCGCTCTCCAGATCGGCGTACTGGGGCTTCTGCCGCTGCCGGTGTTCCTCGGCGCCGAAGCCGAGCGCGGCGGCGGCCTGGAGCGCTTCGGTTCCGTAGGTGTCCTCCAGTGGTGTCTTGAGGACCACTTCGGCGGGTGCGCCGTGCCGGGCGCGCCAGCGGGCGAGTGCCCGGAGCCGGTCGGTCTCCTCCCGGCCGGCCGTGACCGCCTCGGCCAGTTCGGCCCCGCCGTACCAGCGCCGCCGGGCCAGCACCGCGCGCCCCACCGAGACCCGCGGACAGACCTGGGTGGCGCCGCCCGAACCGCCCGCCGAGGCATGCCAGTCGCCCACGAAGTCCTCCATCAGCCGGCCGCCGCTGACCAGCCACGCCGCGATGCGCACCGGGGCGGGCAGGAACTCGGGGTGGCCGCTGCCCAGGGTCAGCACCCGCAGGTCGCGGCCCTCGGCGTCGCGGACGCACAGCGCGTCGGTGGCCGGATCGTGGGCGAGGCGCAGCGTGGCCCAGCCCTCCGCGTCGATGCCGTCCGGCAGGACCCGGGCATGCGCGTTGACGTTCAGCCGGTGCAGCCCGAGGTCTTCGGCGACCCGCCGGCCGTCCGACCCGTACTGCAGCTTCAGCCGCTCCGCCAGATACGGCAGGGCCCGGCCGCCCAGCTCCCTGTCGGCACCGAGGAACCGGCCGTAGAGCATGCCGTGTCCGGCGTAGGCGTCGTTGAAGAGCAGCCGGTCCTGCCAGGGTTGCACCAGGACGCCGTAGGCCAGCGGGTCCTGGCGGAAGCGGTCCGGCAGCGCGGCGACCAGGCTGCGGGCCTCCTGCGCGGTCAGCACCACGTCCCGGGCGTCGGGACCGGCGGCCGTGAGTGTTCTCCGCATCCGGGCCAGGACGTCCAGCCGCAGCCTGTGCAGCCGGCCGAGGGAGCCGTCGGCCGGCCCGCCGTCCTGGGGGATGTCGCCGTCCAGCGAACCGCCCCGCCGGTACACCTCGGCGGCGATCCGTTCGGCGTGCCCGGCGAGCGGTATCTCGGCTCCCGCCCCGTACCACTCGACGAAGATCGAGGAGAGCACCGCGCGGATGTCGTGCAACCGGTCGAAGACCGACAGGAGTTCCACGACCGCCGCCAGATCGTCCAGCGCGGCGCCCCAGGGGGCGGTGTCCACCGTCATGGACGGGAGGACATAGTCCTCCTCCACCAGGACCTGTGCGGGCCGGCCGGCGCGGTGGCTGAGGTCGGCGAGCGTGCCGCGCAGCCGGGTGAGCACGGTGGCCCGCTGCCCGGCCGGGGCCGCCGCGACCTCCGGGAGCAGCCGGTTCACCTCTCCCAGCAGCGGGGCGCTGGGCAGGCCGGGGCGGTCGAGCGCCGTGCGGAAGGACAGTTCGCCGTCCTCCGGTCCGTCGCTGAGGCAGAGTATTCCCGCGCGGACCGCCCCACGCACCGCGGTCAGTGCGTCCTCGGCGGAGCAGCCGAACTCCCCCACCACCTCGGCCGCGACGGCGGACACCTGCCTGGCACCCAGGGCGACGGCGTTCAGCATCGGACGCACCGGGCCGGCGACCGAGGTGGAGAGCCTGCGGATCTGGCCTCCGGCGGGCTGAAGGAACATCAGCTTTTCGCGGTTCGGGCCGAATTCCGAGGTCGGCGGGAGCTGCACCCAGTCGTCGAAGCGCACCGGCCCTTCCGGCGTGGCCTCGTACCGGAGTCCGCCGAGAACGTAGTGCAGCATGATCCGGTCGAGTCCGATGACCGGGACCGCGCCTACGGCGGTCACTTCACCGAGCGCGACGCCCCGCGGGCCGGGAGGGACCAGTCCGACCGCGGTGAACCGGGAGAGCGGACTGGTGCGGATCATGGCGCGGGTGACGTACTGGACCAGGCCGCGTTCGGACTTCCGCAGCCGGGCAGACAGCTTCCCCTCATCGTCCAGGGCGGCCCGGTAGCGGTCGGCAGCCGCGGCCACCTCCGGTGCGACCAGGGCGAGCGAACACCTGAGGTCGTCATCGGCGAGGAGTCCCGCCAACCGGTTCCGTTCCCGGTCCGCGGCCTGCGGGTACTCCCGGTTCAGCGTCTCCCGCAGGGTGTCCCGCAGGGTGCGGGCAGCCCGCCAGCGGGCCACCGCGGGCACCGGATCGTCCCCGCCGCGCGGCACGCGGTCGTTGTGGATGTCCCGGCGCAGCGCGATCAGCGGGCCTCGCTCGCCGGGGTCGTCGGTGGCGCCGATCAGCTGGTGCAGTTCCGCGGAGCAGAGCTCCGCGGCGGCCTCGACCTCGTTCTCCGCAGCGCACACCTCGCCCAGCAGCGCGGCGAGTACGGCGTCCGCCAGCCGCACCCGGGGAAGCGGGTTGACGCGCAGCATCCACAGGGGTTCACCGGTGTGCGCGGCCGGGGCGCCCTCGCCTGCCACGGCGGGGCGCTGCCCGACCATCCCCCCGGGCCTCACGCGGCGGTCCCGGCGGTCCGGCCCGCTGTCCGGGCCAGACGGTCGCTCCAGGACTCCCCCAGCACCTCGTCCACGGTCTCCGCGATGGCGTAGCACAGGTAGTAGCGGTGCAACGGGGCCACGTCCAGCAGCAGGAGCTGCTGGTAGAACAGGTTGATCAGCAGGCGGTAGGAGGCGAACCAGTCGGTGGTGCCCGCCGTGGCACCGGAGGCGTTCACGGCAGCGTGGAAGTCGCTGCCCCGGTGGCCGGTGACATCCTCCTGGCCGGGCGGTCCCATGGTGCGCCTGTCGAAGCCGCCCTCCCGTTCCTCCAGCGTCCGCAGGGTCAGCGTCTGCTGCGCGACGGCCGAGTCGAAGGCCCCCATGCAGTAGTGGAACGCCTGCCGCCAGCGGACCGCCGAGGGGCCGCCGGTGTCCTCCAGGGTCTGCTGGACCAGGGCCCGCAGCAGCGGTGCGTCGCCCGCGAGGCGGCGGGCGAAGGCCGGGCGGACGTCCTTGCGGGGCGCCGCCCAGGAGAAGAAGGCCTCGGCGTGACTGCGCAGCGAGAACACTCCGAACGGGATGCCGGAGTGGTGGGCCGCGGCCAGCGCGACCATGGCCTCGGCGACCCGGGTGGGGAGGGTGCCCGCGCCTGCGGCGGCCTCCGCGACCGCCGCCGTCAGCGGCCGGTTGATCCGGGTCAGCGCCAGGTCGCACAGGGCGTTCAGCGGCTCGGGCCAGGTGGCGGTCTGCGTGGCGTCCAGCCATTCGAGATGGCCGTGCGGGCGCATCGGCAGATAGGGCGGTCCGACCCGTTCCAGTCTGCCGAACTCCCGGGCGCGGGCGAGGTAGTCCTCCTCGCTCTGCTGCTCCTCCGGGGCGAGCGGGCCCGCGTCCAGCTTCGCCGCGAGGTCGTCCCAGGGCAGCACGGCGCCGCTCTCACCCCCGGCCGGCCGGGCCACCAGGTCCACATGAGGGCCGTGCAGCCAGCCCCGCCGCAGATAGAGAACCGGCGCGTTCAGTTCCTCGTCGAGCGCCCGGACGGCCGGAAGGACGGCGCTCTCCAGCCACGCGGGATGGACGCCCCCTCGGGTGAAGAGTCGGACTCCGGTGGTGATGCCTGGGGCACGGGCCGGAACTGCAGCGGGTTCGGGATCCAGCTTCAAACCGTGTCACCTGCCGTGATCGGAGCGGTCGGGGCGAGCCGTCGCCGATCTTGCGTCGCCGCCCGGCGATCGGGCAACGGTGTCGAGAGCCCGGCTGACATGAGTCATTCCTTTGATGACATTGATCACTGGGACCAGATGCGGAATCGACGACCGTTCAGCTCCGCGGATAGGATCGGCCGCATTCGTCGGCAGGATGTTCAGCACTCCACCGCGTAACACCGGTTCGAGGTCAGCCCGTTGACCAGCGCGGTGAGCACCGCCGGCCGGTTCTGCCGCGTGGAGGCGCCCTGCCACGGCAGCCGCCGTGGCGCCGTCCTTCCTTCACGCCATGGAGTCTTACGCCCCCGAGTCCGGCGCGCTTCCCGGCCCTGCCGACCATCCGCCCGGCCCCGACCGGAGCCCACGGCGCAGCGGCGAGGACCGGCCGAGACCGAGCTCGGGCACCGCCGCATCGCGATGATCAGCGGCCCACGGGACGTCTCCTGCATCCGCGCGCGACAAGCCGGATACACCTCTGCCATCGAGGCGGCAGGTCTGCCCGTTGATGCCGGACTGGTGGTCAACACACAGCTCACCAGGGAAGACGGCTGTGAAGCGGCGCGCACACTGCTGAAGAAGTCCGACCGTCCCACGGCGATCTTCAGCGCCAACGACGTGCAGGCCCTGGGCGTCTACCAGGCGGCACGAGAACTGGGTCTCACCATCCCCGACGACCTGAGCGTCGTGGGCTTCGACGATCTGCCGGTCGTCGCCTGGGTCGAGCCACCGCTCACCACCGTCCACCAACCCCTTACGGAAATGGCCGCAGCAGCCACCGAGCTCGCGCTCGCCCTCGGCCGCGGCGAGAAGCCGGCACAGCTCGGCGTCGAGATCGCCACGACGCTCACGATCCGGAACAGCACGGCCGCGCCGCCGAAGGAACGAAGCAAGATCTGAGCCCGGTCTGCGTCCAGGACCCGGCTCCCGCCTGATCCGAGCAGGCATGGTGACGTGTGAGGGCCAGGCACGCGCATGCCCGGCCCTCACCTCGTCCGCGCGTCAGGAAACGGGGAACCAGGCCGACAGGCGCTTGGCGATGACCGGTACATCGATGTTGTCCTGCGCGACATCCTCGACGAACGGGCCGGCAATGGAGACCGGCGGCGGAGCGATGCCGGCGCTGACGCCGTTGAGCCGCAGGAAGACGCGCATGGCGAGCCAGGCGGTGCGCTTGTCGCCGTCGATCAGCGCGTGATTGCGGGCGACGGAGTGCAGCAGTGCCGCCGCCTTCTCGTGCAGCGTGGGATACTGCTCGGCTCCGAACACGTTGGTTCGGGGTCGCTCGATCGCTGATACCAAAAGCCCCATGTCACGCACGCTGTGCTCGGTGCCGTTGACCTTCCGAGCGATGGCCAGGATCTCGTCGATCTGGATATAGCGCACTTCGCTCACTTCAGGTAGTCCAGGATCTCCGCATCACTGTCCATGAGCTCGGCCAGGACGTCATCGACCTTGAGCTCGGCCCGGTTCTGGGCTTCGCGGATGGCCTCGATGGCGAGTTCCTGTTTGCTGCGGTGCTCGCGACGGGCACGCTCGGTGAGCTTCGCGTCAAGGTCGTCGGGGAGTCGGAGTGTCATCGCCATACAGGGATGATACCGGACTGGTATCAAGGTGGCGAGGTGATACCAGCCACTCAAGACCTCGGCTCACAGCTCCACGTTCTGCGGCCGGGACGGCAGCCCACGCGGCCGCTGTGGGGGGTGCGGCGGGGCGCCCGCACCGGAGCATTCACCGCCGTGCCGATGGTCCGGCCCTCACAGCCCCAGCCCGAGAGGTTCGGGCGGTCGAGGCTTCCGTTTCGAGCGTCATCTGGAGCTCGTCGGGGACCGCCGAAGTGAGCCGCCTCCTGTGCCGGGCCGTAGCACCGGCGCGCGAGGCGGCTCTTCGATACCGGCGGGCGACGCTGCGGGCAACGCCGGTGACGGCGAACGCTGCGGGCAACGCCGGTGACGGCGAACGAGTCGCCGCCGTCACGCCCGCGAGCAGGACGCCCGCCGACCTGGAGGCTGCGGCGCACCTGGGGCGTGAACCGGCCGAGTTCTTGCGCCTGGAGAGCGTCGTCGTGGGGGGCGAGCCGTGGGCGGTGAGCACCTACTGCCTCGAATCCACACTGCTGCCGAAAGAACTGACCGACGCGGGCAACTGGACAACCTCGTGCGCACGCTGACGGCGAGCACGGGGGTCGTCCTGGAGTACGACTGGTGGGCGTTCAGCGCCATCGGTGCCGACATCGCCGACGCCGACCTGCTCGGGATGCCGGCGGGCCCCCTCGTCCGCGAAGGCGTGAGCTGCACCCTCGGTGGCGAGCCCGCGCTGTACGTCCGGCGGCGCATCAAGGGCGAACGAGCCCGCTTCCGGGCGGCCGAAGCACCCTGGCGACAGATCGATCCGCCACCGCTCGAAGGCCGGGGCCATGCCGAGGCCACGCCTCCTGGTCCCGGAGCCAGTGGGCCGCCGCGGCGAGCAGCGGCCGTGACGAGCCCGGCGGCGTCGGCGGGGCGGAGACTGGAGCCCCGCCGAGCCGGGCGGGCCTTTGGTGTCAGCGGCCGTGTTGTTGAGGCCGGATGAGGAGCAGGGCGATGTCGTCGTTGTGGGGGGCGGACCGTTGGGCGTGGTGGACGAGGGTGTCAGCGAGGGCGTCCAAGTTTTGGCCCTGGGCCTGTGCGAGCTGGGCGGCGAGGTCGGCGGTGGCGTCCTCGATGTCGATGCCGGGGGATTCGACGAGTCCATCGGTGTACAGGGCAAGCACGGCCCCGGGCGGTAGGGGGATGTCGGTCTCCGGGTAGTCGGCCGCGGGGTCAATGCCGAGCAGGAGTCCGGGCGTCAGCGGAAGGATCTCAGTGTGTAGGTCGGGGTGGCGCAGGAGTGGGGGCGGGTGGCCGGCGGTGGCCAGGCAGGCGCGGTGGCGTGCCAGGTCGAGCTGGACGTAGAGGCAACTGGTGAACAGGCCGGGGTCAAGGTCGGTGAGCAGGCGGTTGGTGCGGGCGAGGACTTGGCCGGGCGATGCGCCGGCGGTGGCGTGGACGGCGGTGCGGACCTGCCCCATGAGGGCGGCGGCGTTCACGTTGTGGCCTTGGACGTCGCCGATTGCTGCGGCGGCGATGTCGGTGTCGAGATGAATGAGGTCGTAGAAGTCCCCGCCGACGTCGATGCCGTGAGCGGTGGGGAGGTAGCGGGTGGCCACGTCCAGGCCGGGGACGCGGGGCAGTGCTTGGGGCAGCAGGCTGGCTTGCAAGCTGTGGGCGAGAGCCTGACTGGCGTCGTAGAGGCGGGCGCGGTCCAGGGCCTGGGCGATCAGCCCGGCGGTCGCGGTGAGGACAGCTCGTTCCTCGGGCGTGAAGGAGTGCGGCCGGTCGTACGCGAGGACCAGCGAGCCGACGGCGCGGCCGGAGGTGATCAGGGGCAGGAAGGCCCAGGCGGCCTTGCCATCCTGCAGGACGGCGGGGGGATAAGCGCGCTTGAGGTCCGCGAAGGTGGCGTAGAAACTGGGGACGCCGCTGGTCAGGACACGCACAGCAGGGGTGTCCGAGGCCAGGGGGGCGCCGTCGAAGCGGTCCATGAGTTCGGCGGGGTAGCCGCGGCAACCGATGATCCGCAGCCGGCCCTCCTCGGCGATCATCAGGGCGAGGGCTTGGGACTCGAAGGCGGTCGGGACCAGGTCATCGATCCGGGCGATCACGTCCATGACCCCGACGGCCTCGGTCAGCGTGGCGGCGAGGTGCATCAGGAGGTGGTGGGCGGTCGACCGACCCGGTGCGGCCGACGGTGCGGGGTGCAGAACCTCTGACGTCTCCGAGGCAGGAGCCGGAGAGGCCGGGGCGATGCGGACGCTGATGCCGGAGACGTTCGGGTACAGGTGGAAGGAAAGCCACCGGTCCGGTGGGCGCAGGGCGGTGAAGGAGGTGGCCTCCTGGCTGAGCACCGCGGCCCGGTAGCGGTCTTCGACGACTGGCTCGTCCAGCCACGGCAGGACCTGCCGGGGCAGGACGCCCACCAGGTCGGCGGCGCTGGCGCCGAGGAGGTCGGCGGCGGCGGTTGTGATGAAGGTGATCCGGCCGTCAAGGTCCAAGGTGCAGCATCCTCCGGGCAGGCGCTCGGCGAAGTCCGCCGCTGCCGCCTCCTGGGTCGGCCCGCGAGCGCGGGCGCGCAGGGGGGCCATGGCCTGCGGCTCGGACCCGGGCAGCAGCGGGTGGCCGCTGTCGGCGGCCTGCCGCAGGAGAAGGCCCAGGCGGCGGCAGGAGGTACGGACCGCGTTGCGTTCGTGTCGGGTCAGTGGCGATGGATGCGAGCTCGGCCACCGCGCCACCAGGGCCCCCCAGGCGGTGGTGCCGGTGGTGATCGGGGCAGCGGCCGCCGAGAAGGGGTAGGGCAGCGCGAATGCCATCTGCGGGTAGTGCCGCGCCATCTCCTCCTGGCCGCCTATCCACACCAGACGCCGCTCGCGCACGGCGTCGGTCGCCGGGGTGCGGGCCGCCAGCGGCACCTGCGTCCAGTGCGCGGCGATCTGCCGGGGGACCCCCCTCAGCACCGCCAGCCGCAGCACCCGCTCGCCCGGCGGCAGCAGGTATACCATGCCCCCGGAAGCATCTGTCTCCCGCATGAACTGGTCCAAAGCGGCGTCGAGTGGATGCGTGCCCGAGCCTGTGCTCGTGCCGAAGCCGGCAAGGTCCCTCATGCTCTCACCCTCCCGAGCGGCACCGGGCAGAGATCCCTCCAGGCGACCGAAGCGGCATCTGGCCGCCTCCGCGCTGATGCCCAGGCCGGCACCGATCTGCGCCCAGCTCGCCCCGGCTCGCCGGTCCGCCAACACCGCACAGCGCACCAGCTGCCCGGCCAGCCCGGGCACCTCCGCCACGGCGGCAACATGGCAGCCCTCCGCTCCTCGCCGCGGGCGCGAGTCGCTCGCCTGCTGGGTTGCGGCCTGCACCTGCGTCAGGAGATCCGCTTCCGCGAACACCAGCGCCTGCCGCGCCTTCGCCGCCGCCTGCCAGCGACGCCTGGCTCGCCAGGCCGCCTGCCGATGCGCCTGATGGCAATACCGCCGACCCGGGCCTGCCGACTCCGGCAGTGGAGCTCCGCACCACCCACACCGATCGTCACCCATATACCGATCATCACCCATATAGGGTAAATATTCTCTACTGCCGTGATGACGTGCTGCACACGTCCACCGGGGCGGTGGCGGCCGTACTCGGCAGACATACGTACCGATCATGTCGGCATCAAGATGCCCAAACTGCCGCACTCGGACGCTGCGCAGATCGGCACTCGCTCATGGGCGGCGGTTCGGACGGTTGTCCCAGCGGTGGGTCGTCCACGTCCTGCGGAGCAGGCTACGGACGGTGATGATCGTATCTGCGAGGTCGAAGAACGCGTCGATGACCGCGACACGGCGTTCGCCGCATCGGGCCCGTCATGCCGGAGCGTTTCAGGCCCTGTTTGCCGCGGTCGACCGGCGAGCGCCCGGCCGCTTCTGAGCCGCCGGGGGCCTTGGTGATGGAGCCGTCGACGGCGATCTGGTCGAGCACGAGCCCGACGATCCGGTCGTAGGACTCAAGCGCGATCTCTTTGAGTCGGGCGAAGACGCCGAGCCGGATCCACTCATTGCGGCGGTTGCGGAGCGTGGTCGCCGAGCAGGTCGTGTCGGAGACCGCCTGGCAGGAGCAGCCGAACCGCAGGAGCTGGAGCCGCTTGTCGAACACGGTCCGGTCGCTGATACGGCGGCGGTGGCAACCCAGCGGGTGGGCCGGATCGACCGCAGGGCACTTGGGCAGCAGTGCCGCGGAGTACGTCGGGCGGATCGCCAAGACCGAGCACCTGATGCGGATGGTCGACCCGGTCGACGACACCTACCGCCGGCAGATGAACCGCCAGCTCACCGTCCAGGAGTCCCGCCACAAGCTCGCCCGCGACGTCTGCCACGGCAAGCGCGGCCCCATCGCCTCCACCCCCCGGCCGGGGGCCCTGCGGCCCCCGCGCGCCCCGGACGCTGCCGGGCTCGACGAGGGCGACGAAGAGTAGAAGGTCTTGGCGTCCTCCCCAGGAGCCGAGTGGCTCTCGTACTGCCGCGAATTGGCTGTACGAGAGTGGCGGCATGCGTGATGTATGCGGCGACCGTGCGTTCCCGAAGGAGTTTCGGGTCTCCGTCCGTTTCAGACGGCGGTCGTCGGGTTCGAGGATCCGGCAGCGTTGCGGTGTTCGGCGTTGATGCGCTGGGCTTCTTCGAGCTGGTCTTCGAGGATGACGATGCGGCAGGCGGCCTCGATCGGGGTGCCCTGGTCGACGAGCTCGCGGGCGCGGGCGGCGATGCGCAGCTGGTAGCGGGAGTAGCGGCGGTGGCCGCCGGCCGAGCGCAGCGGGGTGATGAGGCGGGCTTCGCCGATGGCGCGCAGGAAGCCCTGGGTGGTGCCGAGCATCTCGGCGGCCCGGCCCATGGTGTAGGCGGGGTAGTCGTCGTCATCGAGACGTCCGAAGGAGTCGTCTGCTGTCATGTCACCTCTCTGTGGAACGCGTGGAGGGGCCCGGGCGCTTACGTGCGCCCGGGCCCCGAAGGAACTGCTACACCATCTGCCGGCCCTGGTACTGCGCCGGCCTTCTGTTTCCGCCTGCCCGACCGTGATGCTGTCGGGGGTGCGGGGATCGCGGTTGCTTGACCGGAGACCACCTCACTATCGATGTCCTGCGGTACCCAGACTCGACAATCCGTCCGGGCGATCCTGATGGCGCCTGGTTCCTCCGTTCTTCCCTCTGAATGAACTGCCTTACCAAACGGGGCACTGCGTACCGCTGATACCGCGAACTGCTTGTACTGCCGGTGATGCGACCTACCGGTGACCTGTACGAGCGCCACTCTTCGGCAGCCAGCCCCGTCGCCCGTCCTGCGTCTGCTCTGGCTTGGAACCCCACTGCCGAACCTCCCGGTGCGCGCGCCCGCAGCCGACGCCTTCACCGAGGTGCTGCTCACTTCACTGCCGGGTACTGCCACTGCGCCAACTGCTGTCGGTGGCCCCTGATGACTGCGGGCCACCCGGTCCGGTCGCCAGTCCCGTCGCCGTCCTGCAACCGCTCTGGCTTCGAAACTCCGCCACCGCACCGTCCTGCGTACTGCGACTACCTGTACTGCTGCCTGGCAGTTCGTCTCTGCCGGGCCCTTCGGTCTCTCTGGCTACGAGAGAAACCATAACCAGAACAACGGCCAATGTCTACTGCGGCCAGTGCAGATTTTTACGTGTCCAGTGGAGAGGTAATCGCCCCCCGTCGGGAAGGCCGCACGGCGGGCTCCACCCGGCTTGACCGCCCCGGGGCGGGGCGGAAGCACCGGGTGGGCAGGCTTCGGCGATCAGAGACGAGGGCAGCTCCCTCGCCGTTGGCCAGTACGCCGATCACGCCCGTGCCGCCGATGCCGTCGGTGACCTCGTAGCCGAGATCCCGCAGAGCGTCGGACGCCTTCTTCGCCGTGCGGTGCTCCCGCAGGCCGAGTTCGGGATACCTGTGCAGATCCCGGTAACGGTCCTCGAGATCGGAGCGGATACCGGCGAGGCCGGACAGCACCGCACGGTTTCGGTCGGTCACGACGTCTGCTTGCGCGGGTGGGACTGCTCTTCTTTCCCGTCCCGGGCGGCAGTGCCGGTGCAGTGCCGCGGCCTTGCGGCCTTCCTGGAACGGGGCTGCCATTCCAGGCTGTTGGGGAGGTTCCAGCCGAGCCGCACAGCAGTGAGCCGGAAGCCCCGGGCCAGGGTGATGCCCAGGTCGGCGCCGATCGCCGGCACGCCGAGGTACACGCAGATCACCGTGACTCCGGCGACCGCGACGGCGGCGGCGTACAGACCGTTGCCCCCGAAGACAGCCGGCACCCGGCCGAGGACGACATCGCGCAGGGCGCCGCCGCCGACGGCGGTCACGGTGCCCAGGAGGGCCCCCGGAAGCCATCCCAGCCCCACGGCGAGCGTCTTGTTGACCCCGGTGACCGCCCAGAACCCGAGGACGGCGACGTCGAGGGCGGTGAAAAGCCGGGTCC
Organism: Streptomyces brevispora; assembly: GCF_007829885.1. Taxonomy (NCBI): domain Bacteria; kingdom Bacillati; phylum Actinomycetota; class Actinomycetes; order Kitasatosporales; family Streptomycetaceae; genus Streptomyces; species Streptomyces brevispora. The sequence continues at coordinate 5,154,519 of NZ_VIWW01000001.1, read as the reverse complement.
AGGACGCCTCGCTGATCTTGATGAGAAAGACCACCACGGACCAGCGATGGCGGTCGGCGGGTAGGCGTAGTCGGTCAGCGCGACCGGTGTGCCGTGCAGCAGCAACACGTCCCTGATCATGTCTCCGCCAGACCGGAGATGATGCCCACCACCAGGAACCCGAACAGGTCCAAGCCGGCCGTGCGGGCCACGGCGCCCCCCAGCAGCGCGCACGAGAAGACACCGGCGAGGTCGAGATAGCGCGTCGCGACCGCGATTCCGGCGGGGATCAGGGAAGCCGACATCACACACAGGGGGGGACACGATGACGAGCCTGGTGACTCGGCGTCTCCGCGGCACGCAGACCGCCACGGACAGTGACGCTCCGCGACGATACGCGGCTGGCAGGTCGGGTCGCCTGCGGTCACGGCCGCGTGGGCGCAGAAGACACGGGTGGGTGCGGGATCGGATGCCTGGGGCGCACGCGGCCCGGGGCGAGACCGGCCGCCGGGGGTACGGCGGTCCCCCGGTCGGCGTCGGCCTCGTCAGGAGCCGCTGCGCCGGTCTCCGTCTTCGTTGCGCGCAGAGCCCGATCGCGTCACGGCGCCGTGACCGTCGTGAAGGGCAGCACCAGCCGGGAGGGGTGAGCGGCGTCGCGGTAGATCTTGTGGGTGACCGGGCGGCCCACCGGCAGGTGGAAGGCGTCCGGCGGCAGCAGCGCGTTGTGCGCGTCGGCCAGGGGCTCGTCGTTCGACAGCTCCACGACCAGCTTGTGGCCCGACAGGAACGTCGCCGCGAACGGGTAGACGCGCAGCACGTACTCCTCGATCTTCCCCGGCTCGATCGGCACCGCGCGGGTGTGCGGGTGGTAGGGGTCGCCCTCGGTGGTGCGCTCCTCGTCGAGCTCGCGGTGCGAGGCCTTGAGGTAGGCGGTGGTGATGAGCTGGCGCTTACCGGTCGGGGCCTCGTCCCACATGCGCAGGATGAAGTTGGTGTCGGGCTGGTCGATCTCCGCGAAGAGGTGCGCCGCGCCCTGGCCGATCATCTCGGTGGGCTCGGTGAACGGCTCGGTGCTCCAGCTGAGCATCTCCACCTTGTCGGTGACCGTGAGCGGCGCCTGGTAGAAGCCGTCGGGGACGGCGTACTCGGCGCCCATGGGCTCGGGCTCGAAGGAGAGCTTGTGGCGCGGGCGGAGGTAGAGCGGCTTGTGCTCCACCTCCTTCGGCGGCCACTGGGCCCCGGTGACGTACTGGCGTGAGCCCTCGACGTGCACGGTGACGGCGGGCTCGTCCATGATCCCGTTGTCGATGCCCTTGATCCAGTAGTCGTACCAGCGGAACATCTTGTCGTGCTCTTCGATGAAGGGGCGCGACTGCATGGGCGGGTACGGACCGATGTCCAGCTTCTTGGGGCCCTTGAGGCGGTTGAAGACCTCGATGGTGCCGTCCGTCGTCCAGCCGCGGCCCTGGTCGATCTGGAGCCAGACCGGGATGTCGATCTTCGGCGCCAGGGTGACGGGGTTGCGCTCCTCGTACCACTCGCCGTCGACCTCGTTCATCACGATGTCGAACCAGGCCTCGTGGTTCTTCGGGTAGTTCAGCACGTGGACCAGGTTGGGCCAGGCGGCCACGTCCGGGTCCTGCAGGCGCTCGGCGACCCGCTTCTTGATCTCTTCGGGCGAGTAGGTCTCGAGCATGCGGGATTTGACGCCGTCGGTGAAGGCCCAGCCGGAGTCGCCGCCGCGCCCCTCACGGGCGGCGCGCGGCATGAACCACATGACGCCGCCGTGGTAGGTGGTCTCGTAGAAGTCGTAGTGGCCGCCGCTGACGAAGATCGCCTTGAGGCTCGGCGGACGCTCGGCCGCCGCCAGCACCTGCATCGAGCCGAAGTAGGAGATGCCGATCATGCCGACGTTGCCGTCGCACCACGGCTGCGCGGCGACCCACTCGATGAAGTCGTACGCGTCCTGGCCGAGCGAGACGCCGCCGGCGTTGTAGTTGCCGATGTGCTCGCCCTCGGAGGCGCCGGAGCCGCGCAGGTCGCCGATGACGTGGACGTAGCCCTCCTCGACGACGCGCGCGATGTCGCCCGCCTCGATGCAGCCGTCCCACATCGGACTGGGCCGGCGCTGCGGCGGCGTGGTGAGCGCGAGGGCCTGCAGCTCCTTGCCGTACGGGCTCAGGGCCACCAGCGCGGGCCTCGGCGTGTCGTCCACGCCGCCGTAGGTGTCGGCGGCCAGCGTGACACCGTCCCGCATCGGCACCCGCAGGTCCTTGCGGACGGCGAGGGTCTGCGCGCCCGCCCGGATCGTATGAAGGTCGGTCATGGTCTGGAAGCTCCTGTACTACACAGTCGGGTGGTGCTGCGCGCGGTAGGCGTGCATCGAGGTGAAGAACGGCGACGGCTCGAGTGTCGGATCGCGGGTGTAGCCGAGTTCCTCGGCGACGGGAGCGAAGGGGGAGTACGGCGAGTCCGTCTTGCGCAGGCCGGCGTCCAGGCAGCCGCAGGCGGCCGCGGCGACGCGGCCCTCGGCGGCGAGGCTCTGGTCGATGGCCTCCTGGGCCTGCGCGGCGTCGAGTTCGACGCCGTACGGCGTGCCGTCGGCGCGGCGATACGGGTGCCCCAGGTAGAGGTGCCGGGGACGGATCTCGTCACGCAGGTACTCCAGGCCGGCCCGGTAGGCGGCCGGGTCCGTGTAGCCGGGGAAGCCGTTGGCGGCCCCGTGGACCTGCACGGCGTCACCGGTGAACACCGAACGCTGCCCGTCGACGACGTAGGCGACCGATCCGGGCGTGTGGCCCGGGACCGGGTGCACCGAGACGGTGACGCCGCCGCCCAGGGAGAGGGTCTCGCCGCCCTTGACGAGCATGGTCGGCTCCATCTCGCCGGAGATGACGGCGTTCGCGGCGGCCGTCACCTTCGCCTCGCCCTCGGGGTCGCCCAGGTACCGGCCACGCCCCGCGAGGTACTCCTCCACATGGGCCCGCCGCGAGCGGAGCATCGGCGCGTCGGCCTCGTGGATCACCACCTGGGCGCGCCGCCCGGTGAGTTCCCACAGGGCGTGCGCGCCGCCGACGTGGTCGATGTGACCGTGGGTCAGCAGGATCCAGCGCACGTCCTCGAGGCGGCGCCCGATCTTCTCGAGCGCGGGAGCCATCCCCTCGGCGGGCGAGGAGGCGATCCCGGTGTCCACGATCGCCGGTTCGGGTGCGTCGATGAAGAAGCTGTAGAGACCGAACCGGCCCCATGGCGAGAACAATGGATGGACTTTGACTGCGTGCGTCATGGCCTTCTTTCCGAACTCGTACGCGGGCGGGCCGGATCAGCGCCGGCCGAGGAAATCGCGCGTCTCGGTAAACACCCGGTGGTACTCGGGGATCCAGGAGAAGTGCTGGACGAAGCCGTGGCCGGCGCCGTCGTACCTGCTCACCGTCGCCGCCACGCCGGCCTCCCGCAGCCGCTGTCCGTACAGCTCGCCCTCGTCGCGCATCGGGTCGAACTCCCCGGTGACGACGAGGGCCGGGGGCAGCCCGGTGAGGTCCGCCCGCTTGACCGGCGACACGAGCGGGTCCGCGGGATCGGCGCCGCTGTCGAGGTAGAAGGCGTTGAAGGGCTTCAGCCCGGCCGTCTCCAGGCCGTAGCCCACGGCGTTCTCCCGCAGCGAGGCGTAGCGGTCGACGTCGAAGTCCAGGTCGAGCGAGGGGTAGTAGAGGACCTGGTGCGTGATCCGGTGGAAGCCGTCATCGTGTGCCTTGGCGGCGACCGCGGCGGCGAAGGTGCCACCGGAGCTGTCGCCGGCGACGGCGAGCATCTCGCCGTCCCAGCCCAGGCCCGACCCCTCCTCGGCGGCCCAGCGCACGACCGCGTAGGCGTCGTCGAGACCGGCCGGGAAGGCGTGCTCGGGCGCCAGGCGGTAGCCGACGGAGACGACCTTGAGAGCCGTCTCCCTCGCCAGCGAGCGCGCGACGTGGTCGTGCGTCTCCAGGCTGCCGAGGAAGAACGCGCCGCCGTGGAAGTACACCAGCAGGCCGTGGCTGTCGGCCTCGTCCGGCGTGTAGATCCGCACCGGCACCTCGCCCGACGCCGTCCGCGCGGTCACGTCCTCGACCGCGTGCAGCGGCAGGCGCTCCTCGAGAGGCGGGACGTGCGCCTCCTCATCGGCGCGCATGGCGACCGGGTCGAGCGGGCCCCCGTCCGGGCCCGGCAGACCGGCGAGAAACTTGGCGATCTCAGGATGCAGCGGCATGGGTCACTCCTTCGGGGCGGCGGTCGCGGGCTGCTGAGTCGCGGGCTTCTGGCCGGGGAAGACGTCGTCGATCTCGTCCTCCGACCAGCCCTGGCGCGAGATGCGCTGCAGCTCGTCGGTGACCGGCTTGCGGGTGGCCTGGAACAGGGCCAGCGCCTCCTTCAGGGAGCCCGCCTGCCGCAGGGCGTCGGCGAGCGCTCCGGCGTCCTCGATGGCCGAGTTGGCGCCCTGGCCCTGGTGGTGCAGCATCGAGTGGGCCGCGTCACCGACCAGGACGACGGAGTCCGAGTGCCACGTGTCGACCGGGTCGATGTCGTAGACCGCGCGGATGTTCATGGTGTCCATGTCGAGGTCGCGGGTGATGTTCACCAGGCGCTCGTCGAAGCCGTCCACCGTCGCCAGGAGGTCTTCCTTGGTGACCTGCGGCGCCCAGGTGCCGTCCGGGCACAGGGCGGTGATGTCGAACGACACCTGGCCGCGGTGGCGCAGCGGGAGCAGGTAGACCTTGGTGCCCTTGCCGATGTACATCCGCAGGTTGTCGTCGGCGGCCATCCCGTGGGCGTCGTCGACGGAGATGACGGCGCGGTAGGCGTGCTCGCCTGAGAACACGGGGCCCTTGTCGCTGAACAGCTCCCGGCGCACCACCGATTTGATGCCGTCGGCGCCGACGACCAGGTCGGCCTCGACGGTCTTGCCGTCCGCGAAGGTGAGAACGGCGCTGTCGCCCTTGTCCTGGACGGACTCCAGCTTGTGACCGAGGTGCACCATGCCCTCGGGGAGCACACCCAGGAGGGCGTCGATGAAGTCCCCGCGGTGGATCAGGTGGGTGTGGGTCTGATCGCCGGCGACCGGCCATGCCTCCTGCATGATCGGTTCGGCGGTGGCCGTGAGGATCTCGAAGTACTCGCTCGGCGAACTCACCTTCGCGATGGCGTCGAAGATGCCCCACTCGCGGAAGCGGTTCATGGTGGCGGGACGCAGACCGATGCCGGCGCCTACCTCCCGGATCCGGTTCGCCTGCTCGTAGACGTCGACGGTGGCTCCGAGCAGGCTCAGGGCCTTGGCCGCTGCCGCGCCGCCGTAACCCGCGCCGACGACGGCGATGCGGAGGTTCTTCAGGTCTGAGAGCTGCATGGTGGTTCTCTCTACTTCTGGATGGTGAGGAAATCGGCCGGGTTGTCGACGAAGATCGTCTTGATCGCGGCCTCGTCGAGGCCGGCGGCGCGGAGGTCCGGGATGAGGTCCTCGAAGATGTAGTTGACGGTGTGGCCCTTCACGCCCGGCCAGCCCAGCGGGGAGCAGTTGGCGTCGGCGGAGGCGAGGACCTGCTTCAGCCGGCCGTCGCCGATGAAGCGGAGGAAGTGGTCGAGGCGCTCCTTGCGGGGGCGGGCCCAGAACGGCGGGTCGGGCAGCTCGGTCTCGTAGCCGAAGGTGTCGAAGCCGATGCGGCCGCCCTGCTCCGCGATCCAGACGTCGCGCGTCTTGTCGGCGTTCACGCCGTCGTCGACGTGTCCGAACAGGACGCGGTGCAGGGGCAGGCTCTCCTCCGCGAAGATCGCGATCGCGTTCTCGGCGTCGATCGCGAGGTGAGTCAGGATCGGCACGCCCGTGCTGAGCGAGGCGCGGGCCGCGGCGCGGTAGATGCGCTTGTCCAGGTCCGTCATACGGCCGCCGCGGCTCACGCCGACCTTGATGACCCCGGCGAGGCTGCCGGTGTTCCCGACGCCCACGGTGATCTCGTGGACGAACTGCCGGGTCAGGTACTCGACGGTCGCCCGGGCGAAGTGCGGCAGGGCGGTGTCACCGCCGACGAAGCCGGTGCAGGCGACGATGTGGACGCCGGTCTTCGCCGACAGCGACTTGTAGTAGTCGACGTCACGGCCGTTGCAGATGCCGGTCGCGTCGACGAAGGTGCCGCCGCCGTGCTCGTGGAACTTGCGGAGCTTCGGGACGGTCTCCTCGTACCGCTGCTCGGGGGACTTCCACCACTTCGTGTCCAGCTCGGAGCCGGGCATGCCGTATCCGATGTGCTCGTGGATGGCCACGAGACCCAGCTCCTCGGCCGGGACCGGCCCCAGGACGGTGTTCACTCTCGACACAGAACTCACCTTTGAGGAAGGAAACTTGACGGGCGTTCGGGCCGGCGCGCTCAGCGCGCCGACAGCAGGTCGCGCGGGTTCTCCACAAGAATCCGCCGTGTGTCCTCGTCGCTGAGACCCTGTGCCTTCAGGAGCGGGACGAAGGTGGTCAGGACGTAGCTGTACGGGAGGTCGTTGCCGGGGTGGCCCTTCGCCACGCCGGTCGCGCTGCCCGAGAGCAGGATCCGGTCGCCGAAGCCCGCCCGCACGAGGTCGGTGACCAGCACCGCGCGCTCGGCGTCGGTGACGTGCGCCGCGTCCTCCGTACCGACGTGGTCGATGGCGACGTAGGCGCCGCGGCGGGCGACCTCCAGGGGCGCGCCGGAGGCGACGGCGTCCTTGCGGTCGAGTCCGCCGACGACGACGCGGTCGGCCGGCAGATTCTCGTCCAGGACGACGTCGAGTTCCCGGACGGCGTCGGCGCCGTAACGGACGGAGGCCGGGACGCCGGTGCTCAGCGCGGTGCGGGCCGCACCGCGGAACAGGCTCTCGTCGGTCGCGGTCATGCCCCCGGCGGTCGCGGTGGTGGCGACCAGGCCGGCAGCACCGCGCCGCTCCACCCGGGGGACCACCATGCCTTCGTTGATCTCCTTGGTGAACAGGTCGGCGAACTTCTCGGCCGGCCACGGCGTCGGAGGGTTGGTCTGCGGGGTCAGGAAGTAGCCGCCGAGCAGTTCCTCCGGGCCCTGACCCGTCGAGGCGACGATGTTCACGCCGGTCGTGCGGGCGAGGGTCTCGTACAGCCGCACGTCCCGGCCGTGGAACATGCCGGTGCTGTCCACGATCGTGACGCCGCCGTGGGCGCGGAAGTCCGTCAGCTTCGCGGCGAGGGTCTCGAAGATCTCGGCGCGGTCGATGGTGATGTCGAAGGCGTGCTCGGCGCCCGGAGTCACGGACAGCAGCGCCTCGTGAACCAGGACGACGCCCAGCTCATCGGCCGGCACCGGGCCCAGGACGGTGTTCACGGTCTTGCTCTTGACGCTCATGCGCTGCCTCACGTGTCCGCGGTGGAGTGCCCAGCACCCTGGGGGTGGCAGTCACGTTAGCCATTCGCTTTACATGCCGTCAATGAAATGGACACCTAGAAAAAATAATTTACGTAAGGTGGATTCGGGCGAATCGATGCACTTCCCGTCGCCTCATGAATCCCATGCATGTCGTGGCATGCAAATCATTCACTTGATGAATGGAGGGTGAAACACTTCACTGAGGGCATGACCACACCGCCCACTTCAGACGTCGACCTCTTCGCCGACGAGGTCGTGCTGGACCCCTACCCCGTCTACGCCGAACTGCGGGAGCTGGGATCCGTCGTCCACCTGCCGGGGAACGACGTCCACGTCCTGACCCGGTACGACGTCATCCGTGACGCGCTCGCGGACTGGGAGTCGTTCTCCTCGACCTCGATCGCATTCAACCCGATGGCCAACGAGGCGCTCACCGGCACCTCGCTCGCGTCCGACCCGCCCGTGCATACCCAGTTGCGCGCCACCCTCACCGAGAACCTCTCACCGCGCGCGCTCCGCGGCCTCAAGGGCCGGATCGAGGCGAAGGCCGACGCCCTCGTCGCCGAGCTCGTGGAGAAGGGCTCCTTCGAGGCCATCGACGCCCTGGCCCGCGTCTTCCCGCTGGAGGTCGTCGCGGACCTGATCGGCTTCACCGGCCACGTCCGCGACAACATGCTGCGCTGGGGACAGGCCGCCATGCAGGTCCTCGGCCCGATGAACCAGCGCACGACCGACAACTTCCCGATCGCCGGCGAACTCTACGAATGGTGCTCCCAGGTCCGGGCCGAGGACCTGGCGGAAGGGTCCGTCGGCCGTGGCATCTTCGAGGCCGAGGCGCGCGGCGCCGTCCCGCCGGGCACGGCCGGCCACATCATCCACCAATACCTCGGCGCCGGCGTCGACACCACCGTGGCGGCGATCGGCAACATCGTCTCCCTCTTCGCCGCGCACCCCGACCAGCTCGACCTGGTCCGCCAGGACCCCTCGCTGGTGCCGGCGGCGTTCAACGAGGTGCTGCGCTTCTGGCCTCCCGTCCACGCCTGGGGTCGTCTGACCACCAAGGACGTCGACATCGACGGAGCCGTCGTCCCGGCGGGCTCGCAGATCGCAATCCTGTTCGGCGCCGGGAACCGCGATCCCCGGCACTACGAGAACCCGGACGCCTTCCTCGTCGAGCGCAATCCGGTCGACCACCTCTCGTTCGGCTACGGCCCCCACGGCTGCGCCGGCCAGGGACTCGCCCGCCTGGAGGCCCACGCCGTGATCGAGGCACTGTCCCGGCGCGTCGGACGTCTCGTCGTCGGACCCGAGGTCCGTGTGCCCAGCAACATCACCCGGAGCATCGAGGAGCTCCCCGTCCTGGAGGTGACCCCCGCATGAAGATAGTTCTCGACCGCCCCCGCTGCGAGGGCCACGGCCTGTGCGAGGAAGCGGCCCCGCAGCTCATGCATCTCGACGACGAGGGCGAGCTGGTGCTCGACCGCGAGGAGGTCGGCGAGGCCGACGCCGCCCTGGCGAAGGCGGCCGCCCGGGTGTGCCCGGTCGCGGCGCTGAGGGTCGTATGAGCGGCGGCACACCGGCCCGCGTCGTCGTCGTGGGCAACGGGATCGCCGGGCTCACCGCGGCCGACACGCTCCGGGAGGCCGGTTTCGAGGGCGAGCTGACCATCGTCGGCGACGAACCGCACCCGGCCTACAGCCGCCCGGCCCTGTCGAAGGCGCTCCTGCTGGACGGCGACGACATGTCCTCGCACGAGCTTCCGCCGGCCGGCCATGGGGCGGCGGAGCTGCTGGGCGTGCGCGCGACCGGGCTCGACCCCGATCGCCGGCTCGTCACCCTCGACGACGGCTCGGCCCTGCCGTACGACCGCCTCGTCCTCGCCACCGGCTCCCGGGCCCGGCGGCTGTCCGAGCTGCCCGAGGAGTTCACCCTGCGCGGGCTCGACGACGCCCTCCGGCTGTGGGACCGGCTGGCGGACCGGCCGTCGGTCGTCGTGGTGGGCGGTGGCGCGCTAGGCATGGAGATCGCCTCCGGGTGCCTGGCCGCCGGCTGCCGGGTCACCCTGGCTTCCCAAGGTGTCCCCCTGATCGCCCAGCTCGGGCCGTACCTCGCCGACGTGTTCGTCAGGGCCGCGCTGGACCGGGGGCTCACCCTCGTCGAGACTGGTTCGGCACGGATCGAACGGCTTGCGGGAGAGGCCCGGGTGGTGCTCGACGACGGTGCCGTCCTCGAGGCGGACATCCTCCTGAGCGCCGTCGGCGACGTGCCCAACACCGAGTGGCTCGCGGACACGGGACTCACGGCCAAGGGCGTCGTCCCGGTCGACTCACGAGGGCTGGTCCGCCCCGACATCGCGGCCGTGGGTGACCTCGCGGCCTTCCCGACTCCGCGCGGGCTGCGCCGCGTCCCCCTGTGGAGCAGCGCGATCGAGCAGGCGAAGGTCGCCGCGAGGGCACTCGTACGCGGTGACGAGGTACCGCCGCTGCGCTTCCAGACGTACTTCTGGACCGAGCAGTTCGGGCTGAGCCTCAAGGTGGTGGGCGATCTGCCGCAGGACGGGGAACCGGCATACGTGGACGGTGGGCCCGGTGGCGGGCCGGCGCTGATGCGCTGGTCGCACGCCGACGGCACCGGTGTGGCCGCGGCCCTCGGTTACCGCATCCCGATCCCCAGGCTGCGCCGCATGACCCGGGCCGCCCCGTAGGGTTGCCCCATGGACGACGACGGAAACGGCACCACGGGATCGGGGCTCGACCGACTGGCGTCGGTCAACCTCAACCTGCTGGTGCCCCTCCTCGCCCTCCTCGAGGAACGTTCGGTGACCAGGGCGGCGGAACGGATCGGCCTGTCCCAGCCGGCGATGAGCCACGCCCTCACCAGAATGCGGCGGCTGCTGGGCGACGACCTCGTCGTCCGCCAGGGCTCGGGCGTCACGCTGACCCCGCGGGCACTGGAGCTGCTCGCGCCGCTGCGCAGCGCCCTGCAGCAGACCGCGCAGATCGTGAACTTCCCCGTCTTCGACCCCGCCAAGGACCACCGCGTCGTGACGGTCGCCATGACGAACAGCACGGCCTTCGTCGTCGGCCCACGGCTCATGCGGCTCGTCGCCGAGCGCGCCCCTCACATCACGCTGCGGGTGCGTACGATCACGGTCCCGACCGAGGCCACCTTCACCGACCAGGGCGTCGACGTCACGCTGATCTCCGAGGGGCACTTCTCGCCCTACCCGCGTGAGCGCCTGTACAACGACCGCTGCGTGGTGGTGGCGTCACCGGACACGCCGCCGGTGGCGAGCGCGCTGGATCTCCTGACCACGCAGCCGCACATCGTCGTCGACACCGACCGGCGCGTCTTTCCCTATCCGGTGCTGGAAGAGAAGGGCATCCCCTACCGCGTCGGCCTGTGGATCTCCGACTTTCTGCTGGTGCCGTTCCTGGTTGCGCGCGCGAACGGGGTCGCCCTCCTGCGCCACCGGGTCGCCGCCGCCATGAGGACACTCGCCGACCTGCGGATCGAGGAGTTCCCGTTCGCGCTTCCCGGGCTCGGGATCGACATGGTCTGGAACCCGCGGCTGGCCGACCAGTACTTCATCGAGTGGCTCCGGGCGCTGCTCTTCGACGCCGCGACCCAACAGGACTGAAGCCGGCCGCCCCGTCCGCGACGGTCAGGTCAGGAGTGCCACCCAGCTCGCGCTGAGGTCGTCGAGCATCTGCTCGTAGGTGAGCTTCCAGTCGGCGCGGTGCCAGTTCTGGGCGACGAAGTCGAGCTGGGCCATCGCGAGAACGCCCCGGAAGTGACGCTGATGGGGCTCGAAGCGCCCCGCCGCCGTCAGCCCGTCCTCGATGTCGCTGATGGCTTCCTCCAGCCACCGCTCCACCAGGTCGGCGAGGTCCGGCTCGATCACCGCGGCATCACGGCCCACGCGGATGATCGGCCGGATGGCCGGCCAGTTGTCGGCGGTCCGCCGCAGCCACGCCCTGATCGCCTGCGGCGTCCCGTCGACGATGGTGGCGACGAGGTCCTGGGCCGTCGAGCCGTGCTCGAAGGAACGGACGCGCTGCAGCGCCTCGTTGAGCCGCTCGTCGATGAGCGCCTTCATCAGGTCGCCGCGGGAGGGGAAGTACGCGTAGAACGTGACGCGTGTGGTGCCCGCCGCGGTGGCGATGTCGTCGACCGTGGTGGCGGCGTACCCCTTCGTCTTGAACAGCTCGAGTCCCGACTCCAGCAGCAGACGGCGCGTCATCTGCTTCTGCGCCTCACGAAGGTTCGCCATGCCCGGATCCTAACGTGCCACCTTTACTGACCGTAAAGCGACGGGCTCACGGGAGCAGGTCCACGGAGAGCCGTTCCCGCAGTTCCGCGACCGTGATGCCGTACGTCTCCAGGACCCGGACCCCGTCCGGGCCGGGAACGAAGACACCGTGGTCGGTGTAGACCATGCTCACGCAGGCGGCCCCGGTGAGCGGGTAGGTGCAGGCGGGGACGAGCTTGGCGGCGCCGTCCCGGGTGAACAGCCTCATCATCACCAGGACCCGTCGCGCTCCGACGGCGAGGTCCATCGCGCCGCCCACGGCGGGGATGGCTTCGGGGTCCCCGGTGTGCCAGTTGGCCAGGTCCCCGTGGACGGAGACCTCGAACGCCCCGAGGACACACACGTCCAGGTGGCCGCCGCGCATCATCCCGAAGGAGTCGGCATGGTGGAAGTAAGCCGCGCCCGGCAGCTCGGTGACCGGTACCTTCCCGGCGTTGGTGAGGTCGGGGTCCACCTCGTCGCCCACGGCGGCCGACCCCATGCCGAGCATGCCATTCTCGGTGTGCAGCACGATGCCCGCGTCCGGTGACAGGTGCTCGGCGATCCGGGTCGGCTGCCCGATGCCGAGGTTGACGTAGGAACCGGCCGGGATGTCGCGGGCGATGCGGGCCGCGAGTTCCTCGGTGGTGAGCGGGCCCCGGTCGGTGTGCTCCACCGGGACCGCGGCGGGTGTGATCGTCATCAGCGGGCTCCTTGCACGGTGAGCCGACGGGCCTCGGCCCGTACGAGGCGGTCGACGAAGATGCCCGGAGTGACCACGGTCTCCGGATCGATCTCCCCGGCGGGCACGATGCCGGTGACCTGGGCGACGACCGTGGTGGCGGCGGTGGCCATGACGGGCCCGAAGTTCCGGGCCGTCTTGCGGTATACGAGGTTGCCCATGGTGTCCCCCCGGTGCGCCGAGATCAGGGCCACGTCCCCTTTGATCGGATACTCCAGCACGTGGGTACGCCCGTCGATCTCCCGCGCCTCCTTGCCCTCGGCCAGCGGGGTGCCGGCACCCACGGGACTGTAGAAGGCGCCGATGCCGGCTCCGGCGGCGCGCATCCGCTCGGCGAGCGTGCCCTGCGGCACGACCTCAAGGTCGACGCGGCCGGCCCGGTACAGGTCGTCGAACACGTAGGAGTCGCTCTGCCGGGGGAAGGAGCAGATCACCTTCCGCACCCGGCCCGCCTTGAGCAGCGCGGCCAGGCCGACGTCCCCGTTCCCCGCGTTGTTGGACACCACCGTCAGGTCGCCCGCGCCCTGCCGGATCAGCGCGTCGATGAGGTCGAACGGCATGCCCGCCAGACCGAATCCGCCCACCAGGACCGTCGAGCCGTCCTCGATGCCCGCCACGGCCTCATCGGCCGTCGCGGCGATGGTCACGCCCATCAGTCGCTCACCTCGTCGGTGATAGACCCGCACAGCCGGTTCACGGTGGTGGCGGGCACGCTCACCGGCGGCCCGGCCGGCAGCAACGCCATCCGGCCGACGTTGCGGTTGTCCTCGCCGGCGCCGTTCGCGTTGCCCCACACCACGTCGCCGATCGCGGCGCGGCCCAGGCCCGGTGCCTGGTCCAGCAGTCCGGACAGCGCAGTGGCGGCCAGATCGTCGGGCCGGACCCCGGCGAGAGCGTCGTTGAACCGGCCGAACGGGGTGCGGGTCGCCGCGTAGAGGTGAGCGTCGCTCACGATGCGCCGCTCCCCGTCACGGCCAGCGGCTCCTCGACGGCCGCCGAGGACAGCGGGACCGGCGAGAACATGGGCGGCTCCTGCTCCGGTGTCAGCGCGGTCGGACCGTACAGCCAGTCCACGAAGGAGTAGTCGTAGGTGCCGCGGGCGCGGAGCAGGACGTTGCGCTGATCGCGGGCGACACCGTCGAGGTGCCAGAGCTCGCCCCACTTGCGGGAGGTGGTCAGGACGCGGCGGCAGTGCTCGGGGCGGACGGCCTCGTAGGCGGCGAGGGTGGTGTCCCAGTCGACGGTGCCGTCCTCGGCACGGTTGCGGGCGACGTGCTCACCCAGCACCCAGCCGTCCTCGATGGCCATGATCGCGCCCTGTGCGATGTACTGCAGCGGCGGGTGTGCGGAGTCGCCGAGCAGTGCGATCCGGCCGTGCACCCAGTTCATGACCGGGTCGCGGTCGAACATCCGCCACCACTTGTCCCGCCACATGAACGGCAGGCCCTCCCGCACGAAGTCGCAGGTCCCGGCGAAGGCGGCGTCGAGCTCGTCCGGGGTGCCCCAGTCCTCCTGGCCGGCGAGGGCCTTGGGGGACTCGAAGACGGCGACCTGGTTGAGGAGTTCGCCGCCGCGCAGGCCGTAGTGGACGAAGTGGCAGCGCGGGCCGACGTAGACCACGACCTCGCTGAGGTCGGTGCCCTGGACACGGGGCGACTCGGCGGGCACGGTGCCGCGGTAGGCGACGTACGCGGAGGAGACGGGCTGGTCGTCGACGAACAGCTTGCGAGCGACGGAGTGCAGACCGTCGGCGGCGATGACCACGCCGGCCTCGTGGACCTCGCCCGAGGCGATGGTGACGCGGGCGCCGCTGTCGGTGTTCTCGTACGAGGTCACGCGGGAGTCTGTGATCAGCTCGACGCCGGCCCGCTCGCAGGCGCGCAGCAGCAGGCCGTGCAGGTCGCTGCGGTGGATCACCATGTACGGGTAGCCGTACCGCCTCTCCAGGTCCCGCAGGTCGAGGCGGGTCAGCTCGTCGCCCTCCACCGCGTCGCGCATCACCATGGAGTCGGGAACGACACCGAGGCTCTTGGCCTCCTCCAGCAGGCCGTAGTCGTCCAGGATACGGGTGCAGTTGGGGGCGAGCTGGATGCCCGCGCCGACCTCGCCGAAGGCGGGGGCGCTCTCCAGCAGGCGCACGCTCAGGCCCTGGCGGGTCAGCGAGAACGCCGCGCCCAGCCCCCCGATGCCGCCGCCGACGACGATCACGTCAGGGTTGGTCATGGAACCTCCTCAACTCTCAGAGCCACGGGCCGAGCTCGGGAGCGTCGGCGAGCGTGTGGGGCCGACCGGCCAGCCAGGCGGCGACCTCGGGGAGAGGGCCTTCGGGCAGCTCGGTCAGTCCGCGATTGGTGCTGATCTCGTCGACCAGGGCGGACAGGAAGCCCGCCGGGAGGTCGGCGAAGGTGACGCCGGTGCCGAAGTCGACCGCGTGGACGCAGGTCTCCCGGGACCGCATCCACGGCAGCTCGGTGGCGGGGACGGTACGGCCCTGGGCGGTGACGACCTTGTTCTGCCACTGCTCGTCGGTCAGTTCGTCCAGGTCCGCGCCGAGCCGGCGGGCCGAGTCGGCCAGCCAGGCGCGCAGTTCGCCGGGGGAGAGGGCCGGGCCCTTGGCGATACCGACGGCGCGCTCCCCGGGGGAGGCGTACATCGGCGTCTCCTCGCCGGTGGCCGCCCAGTGCGCGAGGTTGCACAGGGCGTCGGCGTTGGCGGCGACGTGCGCGGCGAGGTGCTTCCGGGTCCAGCCCGGCAGCACACTGGCGGCGGCGAAGCCGGCCTCGTCGAGGTCCGCGACGGCGGCCAGTACCAGCTCGGTGCCGGTACGGGCCCACTCACGCGCCTCGGCGAACGTCCGCAGGCCGTCGGTCACTGCGCGACCACCTTGTTGGTGCACGCGCCCAGGCCGGCGATCTCGGTGACCACGGTCTGGCCGGGGAGCAGGAAGACCTTCGGGGCGCGGGCGTTGCCCACGCCGGCCGGGGTGCCGGTGGCGATGATGTCGCCGGGGCGCAGGGTGATGACGGTGGAGATGTACTGCACCAGGAACACCGGGTCGAACAGCAGCGTGCCGGTGTCGTCCTGCTGCATGACCTGCCCGTCGACGACCGTCTTCACCTCGAGCGAGGGGCGGACGCCGCCGACCTCGTCGGGGGTGACGACGTAGGGGCCGACCGGGGTGGAGGCTTCCCAGATCTTGCCCTGGGTCCACTCGATGGTGCGGAACTGCCAGTCACGCACCGAAATGTCGTTCATGACGGTGAAGCCCGCGATGGAGTCCGCGGCCTGCTGCTCGTCGGCGCGGCGCACCTGCTTGCCGATCACGACGGCCAGCTCGACCTCCCAGTCGAACGCCTCGGTCTCGGCCGGCTTGACGATGTCGTCGTGCGCGCCCAGCAGGGTGTCGGCGAACTTCGGGAAGAGCGTCGGGTAACTCGGCAGGTCCCGGCCCATCTCCTTGATGTGGTTGGTGTAGTTGTGGCCGACGCAGACGACCTTGGAGGGGTTCGGGACGACCGGCGCGAAGTCCGCTGACTCGGCCGGGTAGGTGGTGCCGGACGCGGCGGCGGCCCTGGCCTGCCAGCCGTCCTCGGCGAACAGCTCGCCCAGGTCGGTGTACCCGAGGTCAACGAGGGTCTCGCCGTCGAGGCGGACCGCCCGGGTCCCGTCGGCGGTGCGGATGGTGGCGAGCTTCATGGTCAGGCGTCCTTCTGGGTGCGGTTGAGCCGGAGCGCCTCGAAGACGGGCGCGTCGGAGAAGCGGAAGAGGTCGAGGGCTCCCTCGTCGGAGTCGGTCGTGCCGGCCTCGGACCGGGCGGCGAACGGCTCCCATGACGGGACGACGAACAGGTCGCCGCGGGTCACCGTCCAGGACGTGTCGCCGACGGTCACCACACCGGAGCCGTCGAAGACCTGGTACACCGACGAACCGGTCTCGCGCACCGGCGCGGTCTCGGCGCCCCGGGCGATGCGGTGGAACTCGGCGCGGACGGTCGGCAGCACGTCGGAGCCGTCGTGCGGGTTGGAGAAGCGCACCGCGGCGTGGCCGGGCTCGACGGTGCCGCCGAAGCCCTCCTTCTCCAACAGGAGCTGATCGCGGAGAGCGGCGTTGGTGTATTCCCACTTGTAGGACAGCAGCGGACTGCCCGGCGTGGCCGGGGCGGCCGACAGCGGGCGCAGGCCGGGGTGGCCCCACAGACGCTCGGAGCGTGAACGCTCGGGGGTGATGCGGTCGGCGTCGCTGATCTCGTCGCGGCCGAACTCGAAGAACTGCGCCTCGGTGACGTACTGGAAGGGGATGTCCAGGCCGTCGATCCACGCCATCGGTTCGGAGGTGGCGTTGTGGTGGGCGTGCCAGTTCCAGCCGGCCTGCGGGAGGAAGTCACCACGGTTCATGGGCACCGGATCGCCGCCGACGACCGTCCACACGCCCGAGCCCTCGACGACGAAGCGGAAGGCGTGCTGGGTGTGCCGGTGCTCGGGGGCGTCCTCGCCGGGCATGAGGTACTGGATGGCCGCCCACAGCGTCGGGGTGGCGAAGGGCCTGCCGCCGAGGGAGGGGTTGGCCAGCGCGATGGCCCGGCGCTCACCGCCGCGACCGACGGGGACCAGGTCGCCGGCCTGGGCCGCCAGTTCCCGCAGCCGCTCCCAGCGCCACAGGTGCGGCACGGCGCGTGAGCGCGGGTGGGTCGGCATCAGGTCGCCGATCTCGGTCCACAGCGGGACGAGCAGTTCCTGTTCGAAGCCCCGGTAAAGCTCTTCGAGCGCCGGGGTGACCTCGGGCTGCCCCTCAGCGGCGGCAGCCTGGAGCCGGACCGGGGAACCCGTGGCGGCGTCTTGGGCTATGAAGGTCTCAGTCACGGCATCAGCCTGCGCCGCGTCTGGTGAGAGAACATGAAGATTCTGGAGAGCAGAATCAGGGAGCGCCATGGACAAGCCGCTGAAGACACCGCCGCCCTACCCGATCGCCAGCGTGGACCATGCGCTGCGGGCGGCGACCATCCTGCAGATGGAGGGCGGCGCGACCGTCTCGCAGATCGCCGAGCGCCTGGGCGTCGCCCGGTCCACCGCCCACCGGATCCTGGCGATGCTGGTCTACCGGGACTTCGCCGTGCAGGACGAGGACCGCCTCTACCGCGCGGGACCGGTGCTGGAACTCGCCGCGCACCCCCAGTCCCTGGTCTCACGGCTGCGCGCGGCGGCCCTGCCCCACCTGCACCGGGTCGTCGACCTGCTCGACGAGACCGCGAACCTGACGGTGCGCACCGGGGACACGGCCCGGTTCATCGCCAGCGTCGAGTGCCGGCAGGCCCTGCGGGTCGGCTCCCGGGAGGGCATGGTGTTCCCGGTGCACCGCACCACGGCGGGACTGCTCCTGCTCGCTGACCTCTCCGACGAGGAACTGGACGAGGTGTACGCCCCCGAGCGCTACCGCGACCGTCCGGCCGACCGCCCGGACCTCGCCCGCCTGCGCACGGAACTGAAACGGCTGCGGCGCAACGGGTTCGCCGTCAACAGGGAACGGTCCGAGCGCGGTCTGATCGCCGTCGGCGTACCGGTGCGCGACCGGGACGGCACCGCGCTGGCCGGCCTGTCGGTGTCGATGCCCAGCGTGCGCTATGACCCGCACCGACTTCAGTCCCTGGTCGCCGCCCTGGACGCCACGGCGCACGCGCTGGAGAAGGACCTGGCCGAGCAGCACTGAACCCCGATCGCACAACAAAGCGAACACTCACCTTACGGCAGCACTACTCATCTTAGTTTGCGAACAAATCATTGACGCGACGTAAAGCAAGTGTCATTCTCCACGACATCGCGCCCGACTCGCGTCGTGCTCCCTCTCCCCCCACCGCGTACGCAGAGCCGAGCCCTTCAACGCTCTTCGTGGCTCCCGTTTCCGGGATGCCCTTCTTTCCCAGCCAGGGAGAACAGCAATGACGCTCAACAACGGGACGGCCGTGTCCCAGGGCCCAACCGCGGGGGCCGCCCGGACGCCGGGCTACGCGGGAACACTGGCTGCCGCCTGCGGTGCCGTCTTCGTGGCCCAGGTCGCGAACGCGCTGCCGGCCTCGCTCCTCGGACTCTTCCAGGAGGACCTGCACACGCGCGGATCCCAGCTCACGTGGATCACCGCCGCGTTCATGCTCGCTGTCGTCTGCTTCGAGTTCACCTTCGGTGTCCTCGGTGACCTCTTCGGACGGCGAAGACTCGTCGCGGCCGGCACGGCCCTGGTCGCCGCGGGCAGCACCGTGGCCGCGCTCGCGCCCACCGTCCAGGTGCTGTGGATCGGCGCCGCCCTGAACGGACTGGGCGCCGGCGCCATGTTCCCCGGCTCGCTCACCGCGATCACCGCCGTCACCCGCAGCATGCGGGAACGGGTACACGCAGTGGCACTCTGGAGCGGCTTCCTGTCTGCCGGCGCCGCCGTCTCACCTCTGCTCGGCGGCATGTTCGCCAAGGTCGGGTCGTGGCGCGGTTCCTTCTGGGTGCTCGTCGGACTCGCCCTCGTGAGCATGGTGCTCACCCTGGTGCTGGTCACGGAGTCGACGGCGCCCGAGGGCCGCAAGTTCGACGTAGCCGGTCAGATCACCTTCGCCCTGGGTCTCATCCTGGTGCTGTACGGCGCCGTCGAGGGGCCCGAGTCGGGCTGGACCACCCTCCCCGTCATGCTCGCCCTCGCCCTCGGCACCTGCTTCCTCGCCGGTTTCGTCGTGGTGGAACTGGGGGCCGAATCCCCGATCTTCGACCTGAAGCTGTTCCGCAACCGGGCCTTCACCGTGTCGTCCGTCGTCGCCGTCATCGGCATGCTCGCCTTCCTCGGCGCCTGCTTCGCGATGAGCATGTGGATGGGCCCGGTGCAGCACCAGGACCCGATCCGCGTCGCGATCCTGTTCCTGTTCCTCCAGGGCCCCGCCTTCGTGCTCATCCCGGTCGTCTCGCGGCTGCTCCACCGGGTCGCTGCGTCCTGGCTGCTGACCTCTGGATTCGTCCTGATGGCGATCGGCTGCCTGTTGTTCGCCCGCCTGGATGTGACCGACCCCGGACTCGGCCCGTTCGTCGCGCCCGCCCTGCTGATCGGCATCGGTTTCGCCCTCGCCGTCAGCTCGGTGACGGCCGTGGCACTGAACAGCGTGCCCCTGAACCTGGCGGGCATGGCCAGCGCCACCACCAACATGCTCCGCGACCTCGGCTTCGCCCTCGGCCCCGTCGTCGTCGGCGCGGTCGCCCTCAGCAACGCGGGGTCGGCGTTCACGCAGAACCTGTCCGGCGCGAACCTGCCGGCCGGCCAGCTCGCCGCGGCACACGAGATCGCCGCGGCCGGAGGACCCATCGCTGTGAACAGCGTGCCACCCGGTGCCCCGGGGTCCGCGGCGCACGGCCTGGCCCTGGATGCCCTGGGCAGTGGTTTCAGCACCGCGTTCCTGGTGTGCGGTGTGGCAGCCGCCGTCGCCGCGGCCCTGGCCGCCTTCGGCATGATCGGGATCCACGCCCGCCGTTCCGCCGAGGACGAGGCGCCGGTACCGCCGGCTCCCGAAAGCGACGGCAGTACGGCATCGGCCCCCACCGTCCTCCATCCCTGACCTCCGCCACTTCTGGACGTCACCGGGACGGTCGACGTGCACGGCCCGCCTGCCGCACACCGAAGCACGGCAGACGGGCCGTGCGCCCGGCCTGGGCCCACCTCTCCGCCCGACCCGCCTTCAGCCGTCGAGGGCGGGCGAGTTGGCGCCGCGGCGCAGGCCGACGGCGGCCAGCAGGGCACCCACGACGCACAGGACGGCGGTGACGAGAACAGCGGCGTGCACACCGTTCATGAAGGCGTGGCCGCTGCCCTCGACGACGGCGGCCCTCAGCTGCGCGGGCATGCCGTCCGCGACGGGCGCCACGCCCATCGCCACGGCGTCCTTCGCCTCCTCGAAGCCATGCGCCGCGGAGGCCGGCACTCCGGCGCCGGTCAGCTCGCCGACAAGCGTCGAGCCCACGCGGCTGCTGATCAGCGAGACCAGTACGGACGTGCCGAGGGCGCCGCCGATCTGCAGTGCGGTGGACTGCAGGCCGCTCGCCACACCGCCGTCCCTGACGGGTGCGTTGCCGACGATCGCATCCGAGGACGCCGACATGACCATGCCCACACCCAGACCGAGCAGCACGAACGGCGGCCACATGGCCGCGTACGAGGAGTGCACGTCCCACGTCAGCATCCACAGGGACGCCACCGCCTCCAGCAGCATGCCCAGCGGCATGGACAGACGCGCACCGAACCGCTCGGTCAGCGCCGCGCCCAGCGGTGCCGCGACCACAGAGGCCAGACTCAGCGGCAGGGTGCGCACGCCCACCTCGACCGGGGTCAGGCCCCGGACGTTCTGCAGGTACAGCATCAGGAAGAAGATGACACCGAGCAGCACGAAGAAGTTGATCGCGGTGACGAGGGTGCCGATGGTCAGCGCCGGGCTGCGGAACAGCCGCATGGGCAGCAGCGGGTGCCGGACACGGGTCTCGTACCACCCGAAGAGCACCAGCAGGACCAGTCCGGCGGCGAGGGAGCCCAGCGTTCCTCCCGAGGCCCAGCCCCAGGTCTCACCCTTGATCACGCCGAAGACCACCGCCACCAGGCCGAGCGCCAGCAGGATCACACCGGGCATGTCGAAGCGGTGGCGGCCGGTGGAGTCCTTGCTCTCCGGCAGGACGAACGCGCTGAAGACCAGGGTCGCTACACCGATGGGCGCGTTGATGTAGAACACCGACTCCCAGTTGACGTGCTCGATCAGCAGGCCGCCGACGATCGGTCCGAGCGCGGTCGAGCAGGAGGCCACCATGGCCCACAGGCCCACCGCCATGCCGAACTTCTGCGGCGGGAAAACCGCACGCAGCAAGCCGAGCGTGTTGGGGATCAACAGCGCGGCGCAGAGTCCCTGCAGCGCGCGGAAGGCGACCACGCCTTCGATGGAGCCGATCAGGCCGATCATGACGGAGGCCACGACGAAGCCCGCGACTCCGGCCATGTAGTACGTGCGCCGCCCGAACCGGTCACCCAGCTTGCCGCCCAGGATCAGGGCGGCGGCCATGGCGACCAGGTAGGAGTTGGTGACCCACTGGAGGTCGGCGGTGGACGCGTGCAGGTCCCGGCCGATCTCCGGGTTCGCGATCGAGACCACGGATCCATCGAGGTTGACCATGAAGAGGCCGATCGCGACAGCGATCAGCGTCAGCCACGGGTTGGAGCGCCTGCCCCGCTCGGTGCCCAGTGGCGACGGAGCGTGCAGAGTGGCGTGGTCCACGGGTGTGGAGGGCATGCGGGTGCCTTGTCTGTGGTGAGAACGTCGAGAAGTCGAGAGATGGATCAAGGCCTTCGGCACAGGCGGAGATACGGCGGCGTGCGGCCACCGGGGGGACAGCGCGGCGGGGCGACGGCGCGGTCGACGTGCGGGCAGCGCACGGGACCGGTCGCTCGCGCCGGAGAACAGGTGCCGGAAGGTCAGTCGGCGGGGTAGAAGTGCCGGGTCAACGCCAGCAGCGCGCCACAGGCCGCACCGAGGGCGTCCTGCTCCCCGTCGGTGAGGGTCTCCAGCAGCCGCGCCATGTGGGCTTCCTTCAGCCCCCGCGCTTCGGCGAGCCGCTCCGCGGCCAGAGCCGTGGGGTGCAGATGAGCGACCCGCTTGTCGACGGCATCCCGCCTGCGCTCCAGCAGCCCCAGATCGGTGAGCTGGGAGACGAGGGCGCTGACGTTGTTCGACTTCATCAGCAGGGCGTCCGCCGCGTCACGGACCGTGATGCCCGCGCGCTCCTCGACAAGCCGCAGCAGGGTGAGCTGCCCCTCCGGCAACGTCGGATGCGGGAAGTCCTGGGCCATCCGCCGCTCGAGCACCCTGTTCAACGTAGGCAGAACCGCCACGAGCACGGAGGCCACGTGGTCGTTCTGCGGGCCGGAGGCGCTGGAGGCGAGCACACGGCGACTATAAGTACACCCATATACCTATGTCAATATAGGTATTCTGACGGCTGGCGCCCGAGCCCGCCTACGAAGAACATGGCGGACCACCCCGAGCGGTTCGATTCGCTGGCCCACGCCCGCGAGTGGTTCGACGCGTTCACCGCGTACTACAACCACGAGCACCGGCATTCGGGCATCGGCCGGCACACCCCCGCCTCCGTCCACTTCGGAACCGCCGAGGAGGTCCGCGACCAGCGCGCGGTCACCCTCGCCGAGGCATACGCCCGCCACCCCGAACGCTTCGGCCGCCGCCCCCGACCACCCGAGATACCCCCAAAGGCATGGATCAACGATCCAGCCAAGCGCAGGGAGTCAGCACCACAAACCTCATAGCGTCACGACCGTCTCACTGGACTTGAAATCTTCCGCTGCACTTGAAATCTTCCGTGCGAGATGTCTGATCGCAAGACACGTCCGCAGACGTCTTCCAGTAGGGAACACCCTGGTTCTCACGCAGCGGCTGCGAATGGGTTCGTCCCCCGTGAGAGCTACGTGCAGGTGTCCTCTGTGAGGTGACGACTATTGATCACCGGATCCGTAGCGTTCCGTTCAGCCGCGGCGCTTCGGCTGCGGGGGACGAAGGAGTCGTCATGAAACTGGTGTGGCAGATCCTGGCCGTGGTAGCGGTCGGCGCGGTCGGTGGTCAGAGCGTCACCGCGGTGCAGGACAACCCATGGCTTTCGCTCCTTTTGGGCGGGCTGACGGTCGCGCTCTCGGTGTTCGTCTACCGGTGGGCCGTGGGACACACCGAGCGGCGCCCGGTCGTGGAGCTGGCCCGGGAGGGTGCGCGAGGGTCGCTCTTCCGGGGCCTGGTCATCGGCGTTGCGATGTTCGGGGCCGTCATCGCGAACATCTACTTTCTTGGTGACTACGAGGTCCACGGCTTCGGCTCGGTGACCGGCATGATCGGGCTGGTCGGCTTCATGGCCGGCGCCTCCGTGACCGAGGAGCTGATATTCCGCGGCCTGCTCTTCCGCCTCGTGGAGCGAGGTCTGGGCACGTACATCGCGTTGACGCTGTCCGGTGTGCTGTTCGGCGCGGCCCACCTGCTCAACAAGGACGCCACCCTGCTGGGTGCCCTCGCCATCGCGATCGAGGCCGGCGGCATGCTGGCCGCCGCGTACGCCGCCACCCGCACCCTCTGGCTGCCGATCGGCCTGCACTTCGGCTGGAACTTCGCCGAGTCCGGCATCTTCGGCACCCAGGTCTCGGGCAACGGCGCCACGCACGGACTACTGGACGCCTCGACGTCGGGCGCGACGCTGATCACGGGCGGTGAGTTCGGCCCGGAAGCCAGCGTGTACTCCATGCTGTTCGGCACCCTGCTGACGATCGCCTTCCTGTGGCTGGCCCACCGGCGCGGCACCATGGTGCCGCGACAGCGTGCCGAGCGCGTCAGCACCCTCGCTACCCTTGCCCGGTGATCATCCTTCAGCGGGCCGGCCAGGACTGGGGCCGTCTGGAGGAGGCGGGGCGCCGACTGGGCGGGAGGTGGCACCGACTCGATGTCACCATCCGGGATCTTCCACTAGGAGTGCTGTTCCTGGTCGGTTCGTTCCTGCCGGTGCTCCGCAGCAACGGAACGGTGCTCGGCGGCGTGCCGATCCGCCCTTACGACGTACTGACACTCGTAGCGGTCCTCCTCACAAGTCTCCCACTCACGGTGCGCCGACGGTGGCCGCTGGTCACTCTCGTTCTGGTGTCGTGCGGCTTCGCCGTCGACCAACTGCGCGGCTACCACACGTTCTCGGGGGCTGCACTGCCCATCGCGCTGCTGAGCGCCGGGTCCCATCTGGACCGGCGCCGGCGGGCTTGCGTGCTGGCGCTCTCCGTGGCCTACGTGCCGCTGGCGGTGGCGCTTTCCCGGCTCGGCAGGGGCGAGTCACCGGAAGAGTTTGTGACGTTCTTCCTGGCCCTGGCCCTCGCGTGGGGCGCCGGCGGCTGGCTGCGCACCACGAGGATCGCCGAGGGCGAACGCCGCAAGCGCGTCGCCGCAGAGACCCGCGCCGCCGAACGGGCCCGTATCGCCAACGAGTTGCACGACGTGGTGACCCACCACGTGACGGCGATGGTCGTACAGGCCGAGGCAGCCCGCTATCTGACCGCCGTACCCGACCGGCTCGAGGAGTCCCTGACCGCCATCAGCGACACCGGCCGACGGGCCATCACCGATCTGCGGCACCTGCTCGACCTGCTCAACCCCGACCACGGCACCAGCACCTGGACGGCGGAGGCCAGGGAGTCCAGGACGCCGGCCGTCGGCAAAGTCCTCAGCCTTGTGGAACAGACACGCCGGACCGGGCAGCCGGTGGAGTTCACCGAGGAGGGCACACCGCCGGCGTCGCCCGGCAGCGCCGACCTGGTGGCCTACCGAGTGGTGCAGGAAGCGCTGACCAACGCCCTCAAGTACGCTCGCGGAAGCCGGACCTCGGTCCAGGTACGGCACAGCGACAGGGAGATCACCGTGGAGGTCAGCACGGACGGCTCCGGCTCGCGGATCGCGGCCGTCGGCGGGGGCGGGCGGGGCCTGGCCGGTCTGCGCGAGCGGGTCGTCATCGTGGGCGGCGACTTCAGCGCCGGCAGCACCACGGGCGGCGGCTTCCTCGTACGGGCGCGCATACCCGTTGGCAGCCCATCGTGAGCGCACCCGTCCGGATTTTGGTCTGTGACGATCAGATACTGATCCGCACCGGCCTGGTCACGATCATCGACGCCCAGCCCGACCTCGAGGTCGCGGGCGAGTGCGGGGACGGGCAGACCGCCGTCGACCTCGCCGGTCAACTGCGCCCGGACGTCGTGGTGATGGACATCCGCATGCCGGTCCTCGACGGCATCGAGGCCACCCGCCTGCTGGCCGGCAGCGGGGTGCCGCACCCCGTCAAGGTACTCGTGGTGACCACGTTCAACCTGGACGAGTACGTCTACGAGGCGCTGCGCGCCGGGGCGAGCGGGTTCCTGCTCAAGGACGCACCCCCGGACAGGCTGCTGCACGGCATCCGGACCGTGGCCTCGGGCGCCGCACTGCTGGACCCCGAGGTGACACGCCAGCTCGTCGGCAGGTACGCCGCCCGGATCCGACCCGCCGAGGGCACGCCGCACGAAGTCCCGCTGACCCCCCGCGAACTACAGGTCCTGCGCCTCATCGCGGACGGCCTCTCCAACAGCGAGATCGCCGTGGCCCTCGTCATCAGCCAGGAGACCGTCAAGACCTTCGTCTCCCGCATCCTCACCAAACTCCAGCTCCGCGACCGCGTCCAGGCAGTCGTCTACGCCTACCGCCAGGGCCTGGTGACCTGAGTGCGTTGTACAGACCCCCGTTCAGCGTTTGCCAGGAGCGCGCGCGGCGACCCTCGGCCGGCACGCGCCCAGGCAGCGGACTTCCGCGAACTCCCGCGGGGCCGCCGCATCGCAATGAGTGTGGCGTCGGCGCCCAGGCAGCGACTGAACAGCGCGATCTTCGCCTCGCACAGTTCGCACTGTCGAAAACTACACATACCCCGCACGGCGTGCGGGGTATGTGTATGGGGTATGGGATATGGAGCGCGGGAAATAGAGCGAGATCTCAGTACTCGATGACCGAGTCGATATAGATCTTCGGATCGTCCGGGGATTCACCTTCGGGGAAATCCCCCATAACGGTGGTGGAACCTCTGCCCGTCTGGCCAGCCGCCAGGTGCGGAAAGTCGAAATTGGTCCTCCGCACCCATTCCTTGCCGTCGCCAATGCTGACGGTGACCTTGATATTGAGGGTCTGGCTTCTGCTGTTGAGGTAATTACAGGCCACAGTGAAGCCGATCGCGCCGCGAGTGGCCCGGACCTCCACATCCCCGAGCGTGACGACCTTGGTCTTCCCCATATGGCTGACGACCGGCGACGGTTCCGCACTGGCCTCCACGTCCGTATCCGAGTCCGCGCCCGCATCCGCATCCGTCTCCGGAGCGCTCGGCGCACCGCTCGACGCGGCAGGAGGGGAGACCGAGGGAATCACGGCGGGGGCCTGCGGCGGGGTATCGGACGGAGAAGAGCTTGAGCATCCCGTGACCAGCACGGCGCCCAGCAGTGCAGCGCTCCAGGTGATGGAGCGCGGCACAGGCCGACGGAATCGCGTCAGTTGCATGCGCCGACGGTCATGTAGTTGTCGACGACGACCTTCGTGCCGGCCTTCATGTACGAGTACGTCTGCCCGCAGTACCCGCGGTTCTGGTAGAGCGGACCGGCGTAGCTGCTGAACGTCCCCGAGTCCTCGACGTCCGGAATGCTCGTGTAGTTGGTCGACAGCTTGAGGCGCATCGAGTGGGCGGCCCCGGTGTCGTTGAAGAACACGGCGCAGATCGGCCTGTCGGAGTAACTGCTCACATTGCAGAGTTGCCCCGTTTACGTGCAGCACGAGAAGGGCTCCGCCCCGCCGCCAAGGCCCCTGCCCGCCCGCCACGGGACTGGGCTTCCCGAGCCTCAGTCCAGCAACACCCGTGCCAGCACCGGCAGATGGTCGCTCCCCGTCGCGGGCAGCGCCTGGATCGCGCCGACCGCGGCCGAGCGGACGAGGACCTGATCGATACGGGCCACGGGGAAGGATGCCGGGAAGCTGAAGGCGAACCCGCTTTCTGGCACGTGGAGTTGAGATGTCAACGGAGTCAACCCCCGGTCATCCACCGTGCTGTTGAGATCGCCGAGCACGATGACCTTGGAGACCGTCTCGGCGGCGATCGCGCGGCCCAGCAGATGCGCGCTCTCGTCCCTGCGCGCCGACCCGAAGCCGCCCGCGCCGAACCGGATGGACGGCAGATGGGCGACGTACGCCGCGACCTCGCCCTGCGCGGTGTGGACGACGGTCCGCAGGCCCCGGCTCCAGCCCTCCTCGACGCCCTTCGGCCTGATGTCCACGACACGAGTACCGGACAGCGGGAGCTTCGACCAGATGCCGACGGTGCCGCGCACCTCGTGGAACCGGTACTGCGGCGCGAGCGCCTTCTCGTACGCCGGAAGCGCGTCCGGGACCAGTTCCTCCAGCGCGATGAGGTCGGGGCGGGCGGCGGCCAGCGCGCGGGCGGTCCCCGCCGGGTCCTTGTTCACATCGCTGACGTTGTGCTGCACCACGACCAGGTCGCGTGCGCTGGGCGCGGGCGCCGGAAGGAACAGCCCGCCGAACGCGTACGCCCACGACGCCACCGCCAGCACCGACGCGACCAGCGCGGTGGCCGAACGCCGCAGCAGCGCCACCGCCAGCAGCGGAACGACGCACAGCCCCAGCCACGGAAGGAACGCTTCCAGCAGACTGCCCAGCCGGCCCGGGGTGTTCGGCACCACCCGGGGGAACACCAGCAGCACCGCCGTCAAGGCGGCGAACCCGGCCGTCACCCGCCCGCGCCGCCACCGCCCCGAGCGCGCCGCCCCGCCACCCGCTCCGGCGCCACCCGCCACAGCGGAATCCGAGACAGGACCCGCGCCCCCACCCGCGCCCGCCTCCGGCCCGGGACGCGCAGCCGAATCCGCGGCCGATCCCGTCGTCGCCTCCGCGTCCACCGTGCCGTCCGTCCGTTCCCGCATGATCTGTGGCCTCGCCCTTTAGGACGGACGGGCGGCGCGGGCAGTTCCCGGGGTCAGCGGGCCGGGAAGCGTTCGCCGCAGGCGCTGCAGAACACCGGAGCCGACTCGATCGCCATCCGGCCGCGCTCGGGACGGACCCGGTCCAGCGCACACGGCGCCTCGCCGCCCTCGTACGCCACCGGGGCCGGGGCGCGGCCGACCGTAAAACCGGGGCGGCGGCGGTGCACGGTCAGATAGGCCAGCCCGTCCGCACCCGCGGCGAGCGAACGGCGTGAGGTGCGGGGCAGTCAGGTGACGGTGCTCGGGGTCAGCGTCAGGGGCTCGGAACCGTCACCGGGGACGAGCCGCCCGCCGCCCGCGAGGGCCACCAGGAAAACATCGAGCGCATCCTCTCCTGGTGCTCCCCCACCTCGCCCCCCGGCGGCAGCCGCACCAGATTGGCGTCCAGCTCCCTCTCCCGCCGGTCGAGCTGCCACAAGGGCCCCACGGTCCTCGGGGGCCGCTGCGTCCGCTCTGCCCGTAGCCCAGCGGGATATCGACCGGTGGGAACCACAGATCGCACTGGGCCAGCTCGCCGGGCTGATACGTCGTGCGCGAGACGGGATCGACGGGCAGATACGCCGGACGCAACTCCCGGGCCCGGTCCTTGAGGACCGTCATGCCCTTCTCCCAGCCGATCCGCTCGGCGATTACAGTCGCCGGCATGCTCGGAGTCTGCTTCAGCAGTTCCCGGATCTGTGGCTCGACCGCGTCGACCGCCGATCCCCTGACCGGCCGGGAGTACACCGGCGGCCGGTCGGTGGCCAGCGCCCGCTTCACGGTGTTCTTCGAGATGCCCAGATGCCGGGCGATCGCCCTGATCGGCATCTGCTCGGCCCGGTGCAGCCTGCGGATCTCTGCCCAGTCCTCCACGGAAATCACCCTCTTCTCCTGACCTTCGATCAAGATCAGGTTGGTCGAAATACCACGGAGTGGGTCAGTTGTGATCCGCCGTCAGAGGGTCACGATTCACCCGTCGCCGAGAATGCCTCAAGGATTTCCATGATCTCCCTGCTGTTCTTCACCCGCTCCAGCTTCGCCGAGCGGGACTGCTCGGGGCGAGCGGGGAGAAAACTGGCCGTACCCGGGGAAACCCGTGGCCATGAATTGCGCGGCAAGTGGCCGCCTACGGGGAGCTTACGGAGACCGCCGTCAGAAGATCTCCCGACGGCAAGAGCCGCGCCCCAAGCATGCGTGCCGGAACGAGTCCGGCACCACGGTGACGAAGCGGCGAGGACCGCGAGCCATGGAGCAGCACGAGCCCCCGAGATGGTCACGGTGCTGCCGGGCACCACGACCACGAATGAGCGTGTCCCAACTTCGTTCTCGCAGGTGAGCGGGCCTTGACAGGGTGGTAGTTGATGCTCCGTCCGAGGTTGAAGGTGGTGATCGACTTCTCCTGAAGGAGACGGTCACCGGCCGGGCGGAGTGTCACGATGTGATCTCGTTCTTGTTTGTCCCGAAGGGATCGCGGATCAGGTACTGCAAGGTCAGGACGGCCTTGACGACCACCGTGATCTGTCGGGGGTTGCCGCGGAAGTCGCAGGCCAGGGCTTTCCAGCACTTGAGCTGGGCGTTCGCTCGTTCGCCGATGCAGCGCAGGGCGGCTTGGGCCTGACCAGGTGGGCGAGAACCTTGTCGGCGATGCGAAAGCGTCGGGCGGCGCGGATGTCGACGGTGCGTCCCGGCAGGAGGCCGGAGACCCACAGGAGTTACCCGTCGGGTGCGGCGATGGTGGTGCCCGAGCCGCCGTGGCGCTTGTGCTTGCCCGAGTACCAGGGCTGCTTTCCGCCGATACGCCCGTTGACTCGCTCGGTCGGGATGTTCACCCCGTCCACGATCAGGTGGTCCCAGCCCGCCTTCACGGCCAGGCGCACCACCTCGGTCAGGGGCAGCGCGCGTCGCGCCAGCACCTTGATCCCTTCCTGGATCAGGTTGCAGCAGGTGCTCTTCGGGACGCCGTTGCCCTCGGCCAGTGACCGGTAGGTATGGCCGCCTTCCAGGAACGCGCAGGTCAACACCGCCTGGAGAGGGAAGCCGTGTAGTTGCCAGCGCGACCCGATGCGACGGTGGTAACGGACCAGCGCACCAACGATGCGGTCGACAGTACCGGCCGGTGTCTTGAGCGCCAGGCCATAGACGAGGGGTGCGGAAGCCTCCGCGGCGGTATCCATGATCGAACTCGTTCATCGCGGGCTTCCGTCGTGCCCGGTGGTACGGAACATCGCAAGCGAACCGTCACCATCAGTCGACCTGAAGATCGTCCCCTTCGGGAGAAGTCGATCACGACTTCAGCCTCGGACGGAGCATCAACTCCCACCCCGTCAAGGTTCACTCACCTGCGAGAATGAAATTGGGACACGCTCACTGGCGCTACCACCAGCAACGCGAACACCTACGCGTCCACACCATCCGCTACCGCCACATACTCACCCTCGCCGCATGACCAACAGCCCGGGAACAAGGACTGCCCGCGGCGTTAGGGTTTCCGGGACAGGCCATACGGCACGCTGCACCCCTGGGGACGAAACAGTATGGGACACGGAGCGCGGAAGCAGCTGGCGGAGCTGCTCGGCGACGCACAGCGGCGCGGGGACTTCAGCACCCGTATTGAGATGTCGGCCCGCGCGCTGCGCATCGAGGTCGACGGGGTGGGGGAACTGCCGCTGCCGCTGCCGTTCGTCGTGGACACCAGCCGCAACGGCAACGGCTCCAACGGCCAGTGGTGCAAACCCTCGGGCCGCCACATCGGGACGCCAACCCGGCTGGGCGGGGGCGCCGAGATGCTGCTGTGGATGAAGACGCCAGGCGAGTCCGACGGCAACCGCGGCGTCGGCGCCGGTTCCTCGGCCGGGCAGTTCCTTCCCGAGGTGGCGTACAAGATGATCTACAGGTACTGATGCGTACGCGGTCGTGCCGAAGCGAGAAGGGCGCCCGGTCCGCGCGAATGCGGGCCGGGCGCCCTTCCGTCGGGTCCTGCGCGCAGGTCAGGAGAGCTCGCGGACGGTGTTGCGCAGCGTTCCGAGCTTGCTGACCTCGACCTCGACGACGTCACCGTCGACGATGAATCCCGGCGGCTCCATGAAGAGCCCGACGCCGCCCGGCGTGCCGGTGACGATGACGTCGCCGGGAGAGAGCGGTGTGAACGCGGTGACGTACTCGATGATCGACGGGATGTCGTTGATCAGGTCGGCGACCTTGCCGTGCTGGCGCACCTCGCCGTTGACCCGGGTGGTGAGCTCGAGCTCGGTGACGTCGCCGACCTCGTCGGGGGTCACCAGGCAGGGGCCGAAACCGCCTGTGCCGGGCCAGGTCTTGCCGGGCAGCCACTGGCTGGCGGCACGCTGCCAGTCGCGCACCGAGAAGTCGTTGTACACGGCGTAGCCGGCGACGTGGTCGTAGGCCTCCTCCTTGGAAACCTTGTGCGCGGGCCGGGAGATGACCAGGGCCACCTCGCCCTCGTAGTCGAACTGCGCGGAGCTCGCCGGCTTGAGGGCGCTCTCGCCGTGTCCCATCTGGCTGTCGGCATAGCGGGCGAAGACGACCGGAGCCGCAGGCCCCGCCTTGCCGATCTCGTCCTGGTGGCTGCGGTAGTTGACGCCGATGCAGATGATCTTGCCGGGGTTCGGGATGACCGGAGCGAGCCGCACGTCGCCGAGCGCCTCCGGGTGGTCGGTGTGGTGCGCCAGGGAGTCGAGGGCGCCGGCCGCGACGGCCTCGGCGAGCGAGGGCGCCGTGGCGGTCGCGTCGTAGACGGTGTCGCCGTCGAGACGCCCCCAGGCGATGCTCCGGTCGGCGCGGTAGTAGCTGACGAACTTGCTCATCGGGTGGTCCTGTTCAGTGGTGGGCGGGGGTGGGGGATCCTGAAGTGCGGGTCCGGGGGCGCGGATGGGCGCGCCGGGAGCGGTCGTCGACGAAGGCGCGCAGGCCCTCGACGACGCGTCGCTCGCCGGCCGAGTCGAAGACCGCCGCGACATAGCGGTCGGGGCGTACCGCGACGAACACGGGATGAGCGCCGACGCCGGGGGTGAGCACCGCGGTGGCCTCGACGACCGTGCCGTCGGCCGTCTCGCCCCCCGGTGCGCGCACGCACAACCGTTTCGCGCAGATCGCCTCCCAGTACGCGTCGACCGCCGTGTCGACTGCCGGGCCGGGCGGACCTCCGATCTGCAGGAGCGTCCACCCGCGCCCCAGGTGGGCGTCGAGTCCGCGCGCGGCGCCGGTGGCGTCGCGGACGACCGGCTGGCTGAGGGCGCGGCCCACGGTCACGGCGTCGAGGGCGACACCGTGACCGACGGGGGCGACGACGACTCCGGCGGCGTGGTCGGGCAGCGTGATGAAGCGCATGTTGGCGAGGAAGTCGCGTACGCGGGGGATCAGGCCGAGCGCGCGGACGGCGGTGTCGCGTACCCGCGTGAGCACCGGGTGGGTCGCCATGACGACCGCGCCGATACGGCGCGAGACCGTCACCATCGCGGCCCCGTGGGTGCGGCGCTCCGCCTCGTACGAGTCCAGCAGCCGCTCGGTCGCGCCGCCGTCAACCGCCTCGACGAGCTTCCAGGCGAGGTTGGCCGCGTCACGGATGCCGGCGTTCAGGCCCTGGCCGGCGAACGGCGGCATCAGGTGCGCGGCGTCGCCGACGAGGAAGACGCGCCCCGCACGGTACGTCCGCGCGACCCGCTGGTGCGCAACGTACACGACCGCGCGGCGCACGTCGTCCGGCGCGAGCTCGGCCCGGAAGCGCGGCACGACCAGCTCGCGGATCCGCTCCGGGGTCGTCATCTCGTCGGGGTCCTCGTGATCGAAGAGCATGAACTCGATCCGCAGGCGTCCCTTGACGCCGGGCACGAGCACGTACGGCCGCTTCCCGTCTCCGTGGAACTCGGCGAACGGCTCCCGGGGGCGCGGCTCGTTGAGGAGGTCGACGACGATCCACCGCTGCGGCTGGGTGGTGCCGACCAGGTCGATCCCGGCTGCCCGGCGGACGAAGCTGCGTCCGCCGTCGGCGCCGATCAGCCAGTCGGCCGTCAGGGTTCGTGTCCCGTCCCCGGCCGGCTCCACGGTCGTCACGGTCACGCCGGCCCCGTCGCCGTCCTGGGTGATCGCTGTCACCTCGGCGCCCCGCAGGAACTCGAGCCCCTGGTGCGCGACGGCGCGCTCCCACAGCAGCCGTTCCAGGATCGGCTGGTCGAACTGGGTCTTGGCGGGGTGCCCCAGCCGCGACGCCACCGGCCTCGCCTCGAGCAGCAGGCGGTCCCCGAGCCCGAAGTAGCGGCTGCCGGTGTCGAGCAAGGACTCGGCCTTGAGCGCGTCGGCCACACCGAGCTGCTCGAGGGTGCGGAACGACTCGTCCTGGAAGCTGATCGCGCGGGGCAGGTCGCCCGGCTCGGTCGCCTTCTCCACCAGCGTGGTGCGCACCCCCGCGTCGGCGAGCAGCAGCGCGGCGGTCAGCCCGATCGGACCGGCGCCCACCACGATGACCTCGCGCCGCCCGGTCACGAGGCCACCCCGGGCCGCGGGCGGAGGGTGAAGCCGGCGTCGAAGTCGGCGCCCCGGGTCAGCTGCCAGTACTCCAAATGGCTGTACGGCCACACCTGCGAGACCCGGCCGCGGGCGTTCTTGTACCAGGTGTGGACCTGCGGCTGTCCCCACGCACGGGCGGCGTTGCCCTGATCGACCCAGGCGAGGAAGCGCTCCAGGGTCTCCTGCCCGACCTCGAGCGCGCCGGCGTCGCGGCGCAGCAGCTGGTGGATCGCCTCGACGGTGAACTCCACCCCGCACTCGATCATGAAGTGGAACTGGCCGTGCACCACGTAGTTGGTGTTGGGCCCCTGGATGAGGAAGAGATTCGGGAAGCCGGGCACGCAGATGCCGGCCCAGGCCGTCGCATCACCGTTCCAGTGCTCCTTGAGGGTCTGCCCGGACGGCCCGGTGACCACGATCGGGTCGAGGTAGTCGGACGCCTTGAACCCGGTCGCGTAGATCACGACATCGACCGGGTGCTGCTCGCCGTCGGCGGTGACGATGCCGTCGGACGTGAACCGCTCGATCGGGGAGGTGACGAGCTCGGCGTGCTCCTGGTGCAGTGCGCGCGCCCACACGCCGTTGTCGCGGAGCATGCGCTTGCCGCCGGGGGGATACGCGGGTATGACGACGTCGAGCATGTCGGGACGGTCCGCCCACTGCTCGCGCATGATCGCGGTGAGGGCCTCGCGCACCCGCAGGTTGGCTGCCGACACCGAGTCGGTGCGGTCCCACTCAGGATCGACCTCGACGGTGTGCAGCCGCCCGGTACGCGCACCCCAGAACGCCTGGAAGCGGAACCACTGCCCGTAGTGCGGGACGTGCTCACTGAGCCAGGCCAGGGCCGGCGGGGTCGGGTCGTGGTAGTTCGGGGCGGGAACCGTCCACGGTCCGGACCGCTGGAAGACGTCGAGGTGGGCGACGCGGTCGATGATGCTCGGGACGATCTGGTAGGCGCTGGCGCCGGTGCCGACCACCGCGACGCGCTTCCCCGTCAGGTCCACGTCGTGGTTCCACCGCGCGGAGTGCATCCGCACGCCGCCGAAGTCGTCCTGTCCGGGGATCTGAGGGATGTTCGGCTTCTCCAGTTGCCCGGTCGCGGCGACGACGGCGTGGAACCGCCGGTGCTGCTCGACGCCGTCGCGTCGTACGACGACCTCCCAGATGGCCGACGCCTCGTCCCAGGTCATCGAGACGACCTCGGTCTCGAACTCGATGTGCTCGCGCAGCTTGGCGCGGTCGACGATTTCGACGGAGTACGCCTCGATCTCCGCGCCTTCGGCGTACGCGCTGGCCCAGTCCGCACGCTGCGCGAAGGAGAAGCTGTAGCCGAAGGTCGGGGTGTCGAGACGTACGCCGGGGTAGGTGTTGGCCCACCAGGTGCCGCCGACCTCGGGGGACTTCTCGAACACGACGAACCGTACGCCCGCCTGCTTGAGCCGGTACATCGCCGCGATGCCGCTCATCCCGGTGCCGATGACCGCGACGTCGAAGTCACGGTCGGGCGCCACCTCGTCGGCGTGCCAAATCGGTGCTCCCGGACGCTGTGTGACCAGGTCGAGCTCGTGCATCATCAGTGCCGCGTCCTCGGCACTCGCCCCACCCGTGATGAAGTCGACGACGGCGCGTGCTTCCTCGGGCTCCAGCAGACGGGGCCGGGTGAGCCCCTCGTCGCGGACGCGCTTGAGCGCGGACAGTGCGAGCTCACGCGCACGCGCCTGCGCGTCCCCGCTCATGCCGCCGTGCGCGGGCGGGGCCGTGTCGACGGGAGGAAGAGGGGGGTACAGCTCCGCCGGTATCAGCGTGTGATCTCCGGTCAGAGCCGCCAGCGCCGTGAGCAGCGACGGCAGGTCGGCCTCCGCGACGATGCGTGTCAGGAAGGCGTCGTCCTCCGTGATGGGTGGGTACTCGTCGCGCCAGTACACATCGTCGATCCGGGTGACCTCGCTCGGGTCGGTCATCAGCCCTCCATCGTGTTCGGGGTTCTCTCGGGGGAATGCCGGGATCACGCGATGCAGGCGGCCTCGAAGACCTTGCCGAGTACGTCGTCGAGTTCCTGGGCGAGGCACTCGGCGGCGATCACATGGTCGGGGCGGAGGATGACGGCGCCGACCGGGCGTGCGTCGAACCAGGCCTGCAGGCTTGGCTCCCCGCCGAGGTCGCCGACGACGGTGACTCCGGGCGCGGCCTGTTTGCGCGCCCACGGCAGCTGTGCCTTCGGCACCACCTGCACGAGGCGGGCGCCGAGGCGGTCGAGCACGGCGAGCCGCTCCGCCGACAGAAAGGCCATAGGGTCGTTGTTCCAGGTGATCACACGCCAGCCCTGCCCGGTGGCCTCGTCGAGCAGCATCTCCACGCCGTCCGTGTCGGTGGCCTGCGGCTGCGGGAAGATCGAGCCGGCGAGACGCGGCACGTCGCGGGCCGGCAGCGTCTTGAACTCCGGCAGCGGCGTGTGCACCACGACGCCCTGATCGAACTTCGGCTGCGGCTTGAACGCCTGCCGCCTCTGCGCCTCCCGCTCCTCGGGGGTGCGGTTAGCGGCGATCCGGTCACGCTCGGCGGCCTTGACCGGATCGTGGTCGGTCATCTCCTTCGCCATCCCGAGGGAGACGGCCACCATCTGCGTGACGTGGCCCAGCCGTTCGGTCTCGTACGTGTCCAGCAGACCGTCGGTCGCCAGGCCCTTGACGACGGCGGCCAGCTTCCAGCCGAGGTTGAAGGCGTCGCGGATCCCGGAGTTCCAGCCCTGGCCGCCGACGACCGGCATGACATGGGCGGCGTCGCCGGCGAGGAGGATCCGCCCGTGCCGGAACCGCCCCGCGACGCGGGCGTGGTGCCGGTAGACGCGCCGCCGGATGATGTCGAGCTTGGACGGATCCGGCACGTGCGGTGCCAGCAGGCCGAAGACGAACTCGTCGTTGTCGACGTCGGCCTCGGTCTCGCCCTTCAAGAGCGTGAACTCCCAGCGCCGGATGCCGTGCGGTAGTGCGATGGAGGCGTAGCTGCGGGCGGGATCCCCGCCGAATACGGCATGGGGCGTACCGATCGGGTCGTTGGCGACGTCGATCACGATGCCGTCGGTCGGCCGTGTCTCGCCCTCGAACGAGATGCCCAGGCTCTTGCGGGTGGGTGAGGATCCGCCCTCGGCAGCGACCACGTACAGCGCGCGCACCGTCTCGCCGTTCGCGAGGGTGGCGACCACGCCGTCCCCGACCTCGGCCAAGTCCACGACCTCGGCACCGAAGCGTGCGGTGGCGTTCGGGAAGCGGTCCAGGCCGGCGAGCAGCACCTGGTCGACCAACGGCTGCACGAAGCCGTTGCGCCGCGGCCAGCCGAACTCGCGCGTCGTCGGGTTCACCTCGGAGAGGATCATCCGGTCCCCGTTGACCATGTAGATCTTCTGGTCGGGGATGGTGTGGGGAAGGACCTCGTCGACCAGGCCCGCGGTCTGCATCGCGCGCAGTGCCTCATCATCGATGCCCACGGCCCGCGGGTAGTCGATGAGCTCGTGCTCCCGCTCGACGACCAGGACGTCGATTCCCTGCTGCCCGAGCAGATTCGCCAGGGTCAGGCCGACGGGGCCCGCACCGACGACGAGGACCTCGCAAGCGGTGGTCATGAGTTGCTCCCAGTGGATCGTGCCGAGTCGAGCGCGGCGATGGTGTCGCCGAACGCACGGTTCAGCAGGACGAGATCGATGCCGAGGCCCACGTAGTCGACGAGGCCGTCGGCGAACAGGCCGACCGCGTACTGCGGCCGGCCGGAGTAGATGCCGAGGGTGACGCCGTGCGCGGTCGTCACCTCGCGCAGGTGCGCGATCGCCTCGCGCACAGGGCCGTCCTCCCAGTCGCCGCGTCCGGGCAGACCGTAGGAGACAGCCAGGTCGGCCGGCCCGATGTAGACCGAGTCCAGGCCCGGGGTCGAGACGATCTCTTCGGCACGGTCGACGCCGGCCTTCGTCTCGATCTGGGCGATGGCGGACACCGCGCGGTTGCCGGCCTCGGTGTACGAGTCACCCGGGTACAGCGCCGGCCTGGACGGGCCCAGGCTGCGGTTCCCGGCCGGCGGGTACTTGACGGCGGCGACCAGGGCCTCGGTCTGGGACCGCGACTCGACGGTGGGCGCGACGACGCCGCGGGCCCCGCTGTCGAGCAGCCGCAGGATCGGGGCGGGATCCAGCGAGCCCACGCGGGCGTAGGCGTACGCGTTCTCGCGCGGGAGCGAGCGCAGGATCCCGCAGGCCGCCTCGAGCCCCAGCTCGCCGTGCTGGAGGTCCAGGATCACCCCGTCGTAGCCGGCGGCCGCCGCCCACTCCGGCATCGAGAACGAGGAGAGCGACTGGTGGTACAGGACGGGGTTCCTACCGCCGAGAGCTGCCTGCTTCACCGCGCCGATCCCTCTCGTCCGGCCAGCCGAGCGGCGTGCGCCGCGGCCGCCTTGCCGCCGAAAACCGGCACGATCTCGCGGCGGGCGAACCGCCACTGCCCGTCGACCTTCCGGTACCGCTCGCGGAACTCGCCGACGGAGGCGGGCTGCGTCTGCGGCTCGTTGCTGTCGCGGAACGTCAGGTACTGCACCGTTCCCTCGACCTCCTCGCCGTCCCGCACGAGGCGGATCCCGCCGATGAAGTGACGGCCGACGATGTCGGTCTGCCGGGCGCGCCTGGCGCCCCAGGCCTTCATGGCCTCGCGGTCCATGTCACCCATCGGGCCGACCGAGACGCCGTCCTCGGTGTACAGCTCCCAGGTGGTGTCCGCGTGGTTGTGGTCGAGGCGGTACAGCATCTCCGCGATGAGCTGCTCGATCTCGACGCGGGTGATGGCGTCGACGGGGCAGTAGTCGCTCATGCTCAGCCTTTCGAATTCGCGGTCGCGACGACGCGACCGAGTCCGGTGATGGTGGCGACGCACTCGACGTCGGCGGGCCACGGCTCGATGTAACCGATGGATCCGGACAGCAGCACCTCGCCGGCGCGCAGCGGCTCGCCGGTGCGGATGGCGGTCCCGGCCAGCCAGATCACCGCGTTGACCGGGTCCTCCAGCACGTTGCTGCCGACGCCCCGGGTGATCTCCGTGCCGCCGCCCGTGATGACCATCTCCACCTTGGTGAGGTCGACCTCGCCGTACGGGTGCTGTTCCTCGCCGAGGACGACGCCGCTGCAGCCGGCGTTGTCGGCGATGGTGTCGACGATCTGCCCGACCGATCCGTCGTAGCGGAAGTCGACGACCTCGAACGCGGGGGTCACGTGGTCGATCGCGGCCTCGACGGCCTCGCGGGTGGCCTCGAGGATGTCGCTCTTCAGCACGAACGCGACCTCGGCCTCGATGAGCAGTCGGTTGTACCTGGACAGCGGGAGGTGCGTTCCTGAGGCGTGCACCATGTCGTCGTGGATGACGCCGTAGTCGGGCTCGTCGATGCCCACCCGCTGCTGGACGAGGGGGTTGGTCAGGCCGACCTTGCGGCCCACCCGCTTCACGCCCAGCTCGCGCTCGCGCAGGGCGGCGAACTCGGCGGAGATCGCGTAGGCCGCGTCGAGATCGCGCTCGGGAAGCTGGGGGCTCACGTACGGCACGGTGTGCACGTCGCGCTTCGCCTCGAACAGCTCGCGCGCGATCCGGTTGACGGTCTCCTGGGGGACGCTCACCGGTGGTCCTCCCGTCCGGCGTGCTGCTTCAGGAAGGCGACCGCCGCGGCGTTGAACTCCGCGGCGCCTTCCCACTGCGGCCAGTGCGAGGCGCCGCGGACCAGCAGGTACTCACCGTCCGGGATCAGCCCGCACAGGCGCTCGCCCTCGGCCTGGTCGCCGGTCGGCTCGTTGTCGGTCCACACCATCAGGGCCGGGACCGGGACCGCCGCGAAGTCGTCGTCCGTCACCCGGTTCCGCCATCGCCGCTCCGGCTCCCGCAGGGCGGAC
Source organism: Streptomyces brevispora (assembly GCF_007829885.1). Lineage (NCBI taxonomy): Bacteria > Bacillati > Actinomycetota > Actinomycetes > Kitasatosporales > Streptomycetaceae > Streptomyces > Streptomyces brevispora. The sequence continues at coordinate 5,115,103 of NZ_VIWW01000001.1, read as the reverse complement.
ACGTACGCCATGCTGAACCCGTCGCGGGCGTAGATCGCCTGGCGGACGCGTACAAGCTCGTCGGTGATCTTCTCCGGATCGTGGATGACGACCTGCAGGCGCTTCTTCACGTTCTCGAAGGTCGGCTCGCTCACCGCCTGGGCGCTCACCGACTGCGTCCTGTCCAGCTGCGGCTCCGCGACCATCCGCCCGCCCGGCGCGGAAAGGATCACCGTGTGCAGCCGGTCGGGGTGCTTGGGCGCGAACTTCAGCGCCAGCCAGCCGCCGAGCGACTCGCCGGCGAGGTGCACGCGCTCCAGTGCCAGTGCGTCGAGCAGCGCGAGCAGGTGCTCCTCGTAGTCGCTGATCTCCAGCGGATGGTCGGCGAGCGAGGTGTACCCGTGGCCCGGGTAGTCGTAGCCGACCACCCGGAAACCGGCCTCCACGAACGCGCGGATGTTCTGTGTCCACGCCTCGATGTGGCCGCTGGTGCCGCTGGCGAGCACCACCGTCTGCGCCTCGGGGCCCGCTCCGGTGAAGTCGAGCATGCGGGTGCGGTAGCCGCCCGCGTCCACGTACCGCAGTGTGTGCTCCAGGTCCGCGATCTCTTCCCACAGGGTCGCGAAGTGCGTGCTTCCCACCCGGCTCATGCGGTCACCGCCGCCTGGATCGCGAAGCCGGCGCCCCACTTCTCGACCGCCCAGTAGTGGTCGACGGCAAGGCGGTACGGGCCGGCGGTGGACAGCGCCGCGTAGGCGGCGATCCAGCTGCGCATCTCGTGCGCGGCCGAGCCGCCCTCGGCCATGAACCAGCCGTTCTCCCAGCCGTCGACCGGGCTCAGGTCGCCGGAGCGGAGCACGTCGAGGACGAGCGTGTCCCACTCCTCGTTCAGCGGGTCGCTCGGCGCCTTGCCGTCGGCGATCGCCTGGATGCCCTTGACGATCATCTGCTCGCGTTCCTGCCGCTCCTCGGGCGAGGGCGCGTACGCGACCAGGCGCTCGTGCACGGTGCCGGGGGCGCCGTCCCAGCGCGGGATCGGCGGGCTGTGGGAGATGCCGCCCGAGGCGAGGAACAGCACCTTCTTGTCCATCGCCCGGGCGGCCCGGCCGAACGCCTCGCCCATCAGGCGCACCCGCCGCATCGGCGAGAGCGGCAGGCCGATCGCGTTCACGAATACCGGCACGATCGGCTGCGTGAAGTTCTTCCCGAACACGAAGTCGAGCGGCTGGACCACGCCGTGGTCGACCTTCATCCGCTCGCTGCGGCCGATGTCGACGCCCTCGCCCAGCACTGCTGCGTGGAAGGCCCGGGCGGCGTCGCCGTCGACGGGGAGCGGCCCCGCGGTGGTGCCGTAGTCGCCGACGCCCTCGGCGACGGCGCCGATCAACCACGGGGTGATCAGGGAGTAGAGCTGGCCGTTGAAGTGGTCGGGCCCGAACACCACGACCAGGTCGGGGTCGTACTCGGCGACGAACGCCCTGACCTCGTCGATGGCGGTATTGATCTCGGCGAACGTCTCCCCGCCCGGGTCGACGTTGCCGAAGGACGGCGCGTGGGAGAGTGCTGCGACGGCCAGTGGCATGGCGTGGTTCCCCTTTCTCACAGAGTGGTCTCGAAGGTGGTGGACGGTGCTTACGCGGACGCGCCGGCGAGCGCGGGCTGAGGGCTGGGGGCGTCGGAGCGGCGCTGGACCAGGTGCAGGGCGAGGATGCAGAGGCCGGCGACGAGCATGGGCAGCGCGAAGACGGTGAAGGCCGTCCCCATCCCCATGCCCGCATCGAAGGCCGCGCCGCCGACGATCGGCGCCGCGATGCCGCCGAACCGGCCGACGCCGATGACCACACCGAAACCGGTCGAGCGGGCCAGCGTCGGGTACAGCCCGGGGACGATCGTGTAGAAGGCGGCGGTGCCCGAGCAGACGAAGAACGAGGCGAGGAACAGGCTCCACCAGGCGGTCGGCATCCCCGGGCCGGCGATGCCGAACAGCGCCAGGGCAGCGGTGGCCAGGATCAGGAAGACCGGGGCGAGGAGGCGGACGTTGAGCTTGTTGCCGAGGAAGCCGAAGAGCACGTTGCCGAGGATGCCGCCGATGCTGAAGGCGGAGACGAGCTGCGGGGCGAGCGCCGGGTTGTGGTTGGCGGACGCGACGGAGATCGGCGCCCAGTTCGTCATGAAGTAGAAGCTGAGCATGTACGCGACGTACCCGACGATCATCAGCAGCGTGTAGAGGCCCGTCCGGCCGGTGAACACGGTGCGCAGCGAGCCCTTCGCCTTGACGCCCGTCGAGTCGGACTCCGGGAGCGCTTCGAGCACGGGGCGGCGCATCTTCGTCAGGAGCGCGTTGAGCCGCTGCAGGGAGTCCGCGCGACGGCCCTCGGAGAGCCAGGCGAGCGATTCGGGGAGCAAGGCCCACGTGGCGACCGCGGCGAGGGCGCTCAGGGCGAAGCCGACCCACCAGCCGAACTGCCAGCCGCGTGCGCCGAGCATCGGGCCCACGATCACGGAGCCGAGCAGCCCGCCGATGTTGATCGCGGCGGCGTAGACGGCCATCACCAGGGCGTACACGCGCTTGCCCGTGTACTCGGCGAGGATGACGCCGACCACGGCCACCAGGGAGCCGACGCCGATGCCGGTGACGATGCGGCTCACGACGAGGGGCCAGGTCCCGGTCTCCGGCGTCGCGAACGGGCCGATGAACATGCCTATGGCGATCGTCACGGTGGAGATGACGCCCAGCTTGCGCCTGCCGATGCGGTCGGCGAGCGGCGCGACGACGATCGAGCCCACGAGCATGCCGATCAGGGCGCCGGACATGACGAGTCCGAGCTGGGCCTTGGAGACCCCGAAGCCCTTCTCGATGTAGGGGGCGGCGAACGACGTGAGCGAGACGTCGTAGCCGTCGAGCACGACCAGGCCGATCGCGACGATGACGGCGCGGATCTGCAGACCGCTCATTTTCTCTCGAGCGATGTGGTCGGTGATCCTCATGAAGGTCTCCCTGTTCCGGGATGGAGCGGACCCGTGCCATCGCAGTGGTCCGCCGGGATGAGGTGGTCCGCGCACCAGGTTCGCGTTCCGTGAAGATTTCCTAGAAGAAACGTTCTAGAATCGGCATTACCTTCGCTAGTGTCCCTTGCTGGTGTCAAGGGGTGGAGTGGATTTGATAGAACGGCAGTCCGAACAGCGGAGGGGGACCCATGGCCACGAGGCGGAAGACCCACCAGGCGTCCGAGGTGTCGAAGCGGGCGATTCTCGAGGCCGTGCTCTCGCGTGCGGTCGAGGCCGGGTACGAGGGAACGACCATGGCCGACGTCGCACGTGTGTCCGGCCTGCCGATCGGATCCGTGTACTGGCACTTCCGGAACAAGGAGCAGCTCTTCGTCGAGCTGCTCGACCACTGCTTCGAGCTCTGGAAGCAGGCCAACGCCTCCGTCGGCGACATGCGCGACCTGCTGCGACGCAGCATCAACGTTTCGGCGGCGGCCTCCGCGAGCGTGGCCGAGCCGGCCGCCGCGTTCTGGAGCATCGGCCTCGTCTTCGCGTTCGAGCGACGCCTGGAGGACAACCTCGCCCGGCAGCGGTACCTCGCCATCCGCGAGGAGATGTTCGGGTTCGTCACCTCCCGGCTGCGGGCCTCGTACCCGAAGGTGCCGGAGGATGTCGCGGCAGAGCTGGCGCACGACATGGCTGTCATGGGGCGCGCGCTCACCGACGGCTTCCGCGTGGCCGCGGCCGCCGGCGACGACACCGACTTCGCCCGTTACGCCGAGTTGGCCGCCGACGCGCTCGAGTCCCTGGTCACCACTCGCCTGAAGGAGTACGCGCATGTCTGAGACCCTCCCGTCCGCGTCCGAGAAGGTCGCGATCGTCGTCGGCGGCGGATCCGGAATCGGCGCCGCGTGCGTGCGGGAGTTCGCCGCGAACGGCTACCGGGTGGTCGCGATGTCGCCGTCGGGCCGGGCCCGGGCCCTGGCCGAGTCGCTCGGCGGTGCCGGTCTGGACGGCTCGAACATCAGCGTCGAGGACCTGCGGGCGTGTGTCGACCTCGCGGTGTCGCGGTACGGTCGGGTCGACGCGGTCGTCAACAGCAGCGGTCACGCGGCACGCGGCCCGGTGCTCGAGATCACCGACGAACAGTGGTCCGAGGGCGTCGACCTCTACCTGCTGAACGTGGTACGCATGGCCCGCCTCGTGACGCCCCGTCTGATCGACTCCGGCGGCGGCGCGATCGTGAACATCTCCACCGCGGGCGTCTTCGAGCCGGGCCCGATGTTCCCCGTCTCGGTGACGATGCGAGCGGCGCTGGCTTCCTTCGCCAAGCTGTACGCCAACGAATACGGCCCGCAGGGCATCCGGATGAACAACGTACTCACCGGGCTGACGAAGGACGACCCCGGTGCGGTCCCGGCCGAGTGGACCAAAGGCATCCCGCTGCGCCGGGCGCAGAGCACCGCGGAGGCCGCCCGGATCGTACGCTTCCTGGCCGGCGAGGAGTCGGCCTACATGACTGGGCAGAACCTCCGCGTCGACGGCGGGGAGGCCAAGTCGGTCTGAGAGGGGGAGCCTCACCCGGTGGAGAGGCCCGGCCCCGCCCGGTCGTGCGCGTCGCCGGTACGGGAAGGGACCCCTGGCCCGGTGCGAGGCAGGGGGTCCTGGTGACGCGGGGAGACTCGAGTTCCCTGGTGCGCTGGGCGACCAGCATGGAGAAGGTGTTGATCTCGCGTCGTCGGCCGGAACCGGAGCGCGAGTACCGCCGCCGGCACCGGGAGCGGGCGGAGAACGACCTCGGGCTCGGCGCGGTGCGGTGCGGTCGGTGCGGGTGCGGCCGAATCTGCAGGTCGCGAACATGGTGGGGCGGCACGGTGTCCGGACGGAGAGCGGCGGTCCGCCCATCCGGTACGACGCCGTGAAACGGTCCCTGAACGCGCCGGCCGAGCGTGCCTTCGCCGACGGGCGTCCGTCCCTATGCCACGGATCGGCTGCGCTCCGGCCGGGGGCAGGTGGAGGGGCAACGGCCGCTTCGCCACCCGGGGAGCATGCCCAGAGACACCCGCCGGGCCGTCGCACTACCCAGGGACCTATCCGCTCGCCGATCAGCCCCACCGCGAGCCGCTGCTGCAGCGCGCGCTGCGCCGTCGTCGCCGTGGACCGCCGCCCGCTGCATGCACTACTTACTCGGCCCCGGCGCGCTGGCGAAGCGGGTACGGGAGGATCCGTGACGAACTCCGTGAGCAGCAGATTCCACTCACGATCGCGGTCGACCACGTTCTCAGGCTTGGCAGGACTCTCGGCCACCGGAACCAGAGGCACCCTGTTCGACCACGCGATTCTATCCAAGTGCACTTCGACAGATTCAGGACAGCTCAAGTTGAACCGACAGAGGCAGGCGCCAGCCGACAGCACTCTGCGTAATCACAGTAAAGCCACGGTCAGCGGCTCGAACCAAGACCGCGCGAGCTTCGTCAGGCCCCGCCGACGCGCCCGACCCCATCGACAGATCACGAGCGTCATACGAGCGTCAAGAGTCCCGAAAACCGCCCGTCCCACCCGTCACTGCAGCACAGAACCGCAGGTGAGACGGATGCACCAGCCTTGACCTGTTGAATACCCCGAACAGGTCAAGACCTCCCCGCGCCCCAGCAAAGCAGCAGGTCAGACGCCCTTCACAGCGGGCTCAAGGGTAGCCACGCACTCCACGTGCGACGTCATCGGGAACACGTCGGAACTTCCCGTTGATAGAGAAAGCGCAGGTCAGATGCCCTTTCGCGAGCGTCAGGCGACCACTTTCAAGATCCGAGCGTCAAACGAGCGTCACGGTTCACGCCTCATTCGACGCCCCTGACACCGCCCACGCGGAGCCCTTCACCAGACCGTCTGAGATCACTACCACCTACGATCACGCACCAGGCGCCGTGTCGCCTTCCAAGCCGTGGACTCGCGACCGGCCGACGAGTCCAGACGCCGGTGGTCCTGCCCGCGCCGCGGCCCGCTACGGCCGGCCGCCGTAGATATCGCAGCAGGTGCTTCGCTCGTTGCGTCAACGGCATGCAGCCCGTTCGCATCAACGACAGCCTCACGAACATCGCCGCCCGCCCCTCCTCCATTCCCGACAGCCCTGCCGCCCTCAAGCTCGCCAAGCGCACGTGGCCTGCGCGTGAGCACCCGCCCCGGGAAGCCGAAGGCCCCGCACGCTGAGGAACTTGATCAAGCCCTGCCCGTCAGAGCACTCGGAGAACTCGATCAACCCCTGAGCGAAGACCTGTAGGGGCCTCAGTCGATGCCTGCGGTAACTCCCGAGCCCCTGGCCAGGTTGGGGACACCTTGGCGGCCACAGACCAGACCTGGACGATCTCGTTAGTGCGAAGCTGAGATCGTGAGCATGCGCGACGGTACGCGTGGGAGGGACAACTGGCCGTCAGGTGTCGGTGACCACCTGCACGTTCACTGTATGCCGGCAGTGGTGGAAGCAGTCCATGCGTTGAGACATCGCCTGGTCGCACGAGGCGTCCAGCACTTCACTCTCCAGCGTGAGGCGCATCAGGGATGTAGCTATAGTTGCGGCGGCCTCACAACATCGCTTGACAGTAGGGAGTTTGATGATGCGTCATACAAACGAGCTGAAGATCCACTTTGAGCCGCTCGACGAAGAAAGGGCTATTGCTGAGCGCGCCGTACGCGAGACGCACGAGGAGCTGGCGCAACTGGGACTGAGGGCCGTTCGCCCAGAGCAGGAGGCACCGAGCGACTCCAAGTCCGGAACCCATGATCTATTGACTCTTCTCCTCGATGTTTCGCCGTGGGCCAGCGTCCTGTCGAGCGTTATCAACGCTTCTGTCTACTGCCTCAAGCGTCGAATGATGCGGGCTGTGATTATTGAGCTCAATGGCAACCGCCTAGAGATTAGAGGGCCTTGGAGCGAGGACAAGCTGCGTTTGGCCGAGAAATGGATCGAAGAGCACTCGATTCCGGAAGAAGACGAAGAGGAATAATCGCCGTGCATCGAAGGCCGACGAAGCGAGCTCTACTAATCGGTGTCGCCGATTATGAAAACGATTCCGGTTTTTCGCCACTTAAAGCGCCTCTGAACGATGTTCACCTGCTTCGCGAAGTGCTCGAAGATCCAGAGCTCGGGGCCTTCCATTCTGTCTCTGTCTTGATGAATCCCAGCCAGCGCGAGCTATCTTTCGAAATAGCGAACTTTTTGGAATCAGCCGAGCTGGACGACACGGTTCTGCTCTACTTCTCGGGCCACGGAAAATTTCCACAACGAGCCGATCAGGCATACCTTGCGGCGCGGGACACGTGGCAGAAGTTGATGAATGGGACTGGCGTATCGGCCTCCTTTGTACGCCATCAGCTAGAGCAATGTCTCGCGCGAGCCCGAGTTGTAATTCTGGATTGTTGCAGTTCTGGGAAATTTGCCCGCGGGATGCTGTCGAAATCGGGTACAGTCGAGCATGATGTAAGTAGAGAGCACTTCGGAGAAGGGACCTGGGTTCTCTCAGCCGGAACCGGCGTTGAAGAAGCTTACGAATATCGGGACAGCGAAACGGGTCTTCACGTTTCCCATTTCACCAAAGGTATCATCGAAGGGATTCGCACGGGGCAGGCGGACAGGGATCAAGACGGAAGGGTCTCGGTCAAGGACCTGTATGACTTTGCGCGGGCGTGGACCCGAAAGGAGGTCAGGAAGACAAAGAAGAAGAAGCAAATGCCGACACTCACCCAGGTTGAAACTGTCGGCGATGTGATAATTTCAAATTTTCCGCGCCCGGCTCGATCACCGAACCCCCACAGCTTCACGCCGGCAAAAAAGAAGAACTCCGTGGCCCGTCGAGCGATCCTCGCTTGTTCGGCAATCGTGGCCACTTCAGGGTCTGTCTTTTTTCTCGCAGATTTTCCTTCAGGCGGCCAACCTGGCGGGGATGAAGGAAATGGAAGCCCGTCGGCTTCTCCGAGAAACGAGAAGTCATGGGTGCAAAATACTGGAACCAGCGTCGGCGCGTGCGCCACGAGGGGAAATGAAGTCTACTGTATCGACCTGAGCAGCGACAAAGTATACGCGTTCGGCGCAAAAACCGGGAAGGAACTCTGGGGGTACGACCTCCACAGGCGAGCCGCCATATATGCTGTCCCCCTGATCGTGAACGGAACAGTCTATATCCCAGTATATGATTCGGATACAGGTGGCGGCCTCTTGGCAATTAACGCCAAGTCTGGGAGTAAGCGCTGGTTTCGAGAACTCGGAAAGTATGACGTGTCAGCCACTGCTACTTTTTCTGACGACAAGGTCTTCGTCTCGGATGCAGCAGACGCTTACGCGCTCAACCCTGCGACTGGCGAAGTCGCATGGAAACGCCCTATTGGGGGCGGAAATAACGCTTCACCGGTAGGAGATAATGGCGGTTCCGTCTATGTCGGTGGCGGATATGGAGACATCTACCGACTTGACGTAGAGGACGGTTCGGTTGTTTGGAAGAAGAAAGTCGATGGTGGCACTCCAGGGCAAGCGGTGATCGCGAACGGCGAGATCTATATCGGAACTGAAACTCCTCAGGGGAGCGGGAAGCTTTACGCCTTCGAACCTTTCGAAGGCGAGATTAAATGGTCATACGCCACGGGCGCGATTATTTCCCCTCCTGTAGTCATGGGAGATCTTGTCTATCTTCAGACCGAGACTGGCCGATTGGAGGCTGTTAACAGGGAAACTCACAGGCCGAAATGGGTGCGCCAGGTAGGGGGTGGCGGCATCGGGCCTTTGCTGGCTTTCTCGGAAGACTCTCTGTACGTGGGGGGAGATGACGGCTTCTTGAGATCCATCGACTTTCAGTCCGGTACGGAGAAATGGTCGCATGCAGGCAACGAAAGTGTCGGGATTCCTACCCTGTGGAGAGATCAGGTGATCTTCGGCTCGGAAGGTACCTTGTATTCCGTTGACGCTAAGACCGGGAAGTAGGAACGACTGCCGCCGGCGCGGCATGCGCGATCCCGAACTCGTCGTCGGCGACGGCGCGATGGGCCTGCGGAGGGCCCTCGCAGAGGTGTTTCCGCAGGCCAGGCACCAGAGGTGCTGGGTTCACAAGGTCCGCAATGTCATGAACGCGCTACCGAAATCGGCTCAGCCCGGCGCGAAGAAGGCCCTGCAGGAGATCTACAACGCCGAGGACCGCGACCACGCCGAGAAGGCGATCAAGGACTTCGAGCATACCTACAGCGCGAAGTGACCGAAAGCCGCCAAGAAGGTCACCGACGAGACCGACGAGCTCCTCGCGTTCTAGGACTTCCCCGCCGAGCACTGGGTGCACCTACGCACGACAAATCCCATCGAGAGCACCTTCAGCACCGTGAAGCTCCGGACCAAGGTCACCCGCGGGGCCGGCAGCCCGGCCGCGGCCCTGGCCATGGTGTTCAAGCTCGTCGAGTCCGCCCAGGCCCGCTGGCGTGCGATCACTGCACCCCACCTCGTCGCCCTTGTCCGCAACGGCGCCCGGTTCAAGGACGGTCACCTCGTCGAACGCCCCGAAGTCACCGCAGCCTGAACAACCCTGCTGATCCACAACTCTTGACAATTACTCTTCGCTTAGCTGGTGGGAGGAGAAGACCGGAGACAAGGTCCCCGAACCCGGCCGCGCATCATCTACGAGCAGACGGCCTGCCGCAACCCGCACCTACAACGGCCAGGCCCGCTGGGTGGCTACGTGGCCTTCGACCTATGCCGCCAAACGGCATGCTCCAGTCCGCCTTTGTCGTGCCCGAGAAGCGCGGCGGCTCCCTCATACACTGCGCGCAACTGGTCGTATGGGAGATCCGGAACACCAGCATCCACGGCGAAGGCGCGCAGATGTACGTCAACGGCGACGTGCGAACGGCCGACGAGATTGCCTATGTAGTCGATGCTCTTCGGCCCCACTCCCTTCACCGTGCGCAGAGCGGCGCGATTGGACTGATGATCGAGCCAGGTGTGAAGGTCCTCGCGGGTATCGACCCCGTCGGCAGCGAGGAGGTCGGTGATGGCGTGAGCCGTCGCGACCTTCTGTGCGTGGTTGAACTTCATGGCCACGGCAAGGTCTTCCGTGACGAGCCGGCGCTGGAAGCCGCGGACTGTTCTTGCATCAGCCCAGCTCAATTGCAGATGGAGGAGCCGCGGTCGGAGAGTCCTCTCGTAGTTGCACCGTGGCTGGAAGCTGACGTCGCAGATGACAGCACCCATGTGGGTCCATCCGCCGGGCTGGAGAAACGGTCCGCTGCCAAGGAGGTGTCGAACGTGGTCGGCTAGCCGCTGGGCAGGGCTGGATGCGAGCATGGGTCAAGGATGGCGCTGCCGTCTGGCAAGCTGGTGGGAAAGTCCAAAACTCTCGAATGGATGGAGCAGGGGGCCGTTCCATCGGGCAGCTCCCTCCATGATGGGAGGCTGCCCACTTCGGCTACCGGGTCTCCGTCGAGACCGGAGCGAGGCGGAATAGGCACTGGACCGTGTTGAACTCGATCACCTCGGCGATGAAGCGGAACTTGTCGCCAACTGCGGTCACACCCGCGTCGCGGAGATGAACCAGCAGGTCGCCGCCAACCTCGACCGCATGATCGGTGAGCTGGAGGACGGTCAGCACGAGCGCGAGGAGACCACCAATGCCGGCTGATAACTCTCACCTCATCGTCGCCGCGGCCCACCGTCGTGCCGCGGCAACCCGACGACGCGCGGTCACCGCCCTGCGGCGAATGGACGACACAGGCACCACTATCACTTTCGAGACCGTCGCCCGCGAAGCGGGCGTCTCCCGGTCCTGGCTCTACAACCAGCCGGATCTCAGAGCCGAGATCGAACGTCTGCGAGCCCGGCACCGCGCCCCCGCGACCCGGCTAGTTGCCGACCGCCAACGAGCCTCCGACCTCTCCCTGCTTCGGCGCCTGGAGGTCGCCACCACGCGCAACCGGCAGCTGGAAGCAGAAAACCGGCAGCTTCGGGAAGCTCTCGCACTCGCGCTCGGAGAACGCCGCACTGCCGACGTCCGAGGCGTGCGCGCCGCGACGGGGCCACCAGTTCCCAGAGCGATCGGCCCGTGCTGAGAGCCTGGTGATTCGGAGCCGTGACATCACTTCCTTCCAGAGCCGAGGCACTGGCGAGGAAATGCAGTCGCAGAAGGTGAGCCGGTACGGCACGATCCGGACAGGTCCGATGACGAGGAGCACGGTGATCACCCAGGGCGTGAAGATCACGACAGTATGCGAAGCCTGCGGCGGCATGCTGATACGTGACACTGGCCAGTTCATCGTCCGCGGAAGGCTGTGGTGGGGAACGGAGGGGGCCTGCCAGACCTGCCCCATTGCCTGGTGCGAGGAGGACAGTGGCGGCGCGACTCCCGAGGCGATCCGCCAGGCACTCTTGACGGAACACGGGCCTGCCCGGCTCCGGCTGGCTGAACCCGAAGCGAGCCGCGTGACCGTCCTCCGCGTTCTGCGAGAAGTACACGAGCTGTCTCTGGCACAAGCTCGAGCCATGGCAGAGGAGCTGAGAACGGCCGGGTTGGTGGGCACTCTCGTCGAGATGGAGCTCATTGCAGCCCAACTTCGGCACCGCTCAGTAGCAGTGACCGTTGGGTCGTCACCCAGCTGATCGACACGACGGACGACGGACGGAATGAGACATTCTCCGTCTCCGGAATAGCCTTTCGTTTCGCGGCGTCGAGGACACTGTCCACATCACATCGGCCCAGGTCCGGGCCTTCCTTATCGAGCAAGCTCAAGATAACGGACGGAAGCGGACCGCCAGCAGCGTCTCCATGTGCGCCTCGACAAGGCCCTGCACATCCGCCTCGACCTCAGCCAGACGCGGCATGACCTCGGCCACGCCGCTATTCGTCGTGTCCGTGCGGAACAGCTTCAGGCTCGACACCTTCTCCTCCTCGGCTCGGAGATCTTCAACGCCGAGCCGGGGCAGGATTGTTTCCGCGAGGGGCTTCGAGGGTGTGAAGATGGTGTGAGAAGCTACGTCCGGGCCGCCGTGAGGCACCCGTGTCCCACGGTTCCCGGGGATCGCAAGATCCCACATTCGTCCCACAGCTTCGCGGGACGAGCGCCTGGAAGACTGCGTTTTCGCAGGTCAGCCCCCGTAGCTCAGTGGATAGAGCAGGTGCCTTCTAAGCGCCTGCTCCATCACTCCGTGCGTGGCAGTCGTTGCGGGTGCCGGCCGGGACGGTGGCTTCGGGTGAGCTCGCGGCCAGCGTCACATCGACGTCTCAGACTCCCGGCTGCGGCATCCGCATGTTGCTAGCCGAAGGGGTCTGCGGTGCGCCTCGGGGTGCATCTCTCGCACCCGCACCGTCGGTTACGTCTCTGCCTCGCTCGCTCAGCCGTACGCAGGCGCGGACGAGCGCACCACCCGGCAGACTGGCCAACTTTTTGCGTTGAGCCAGCTTCAAGTGGCAGACGCTGGCCAAGACGGCGGCCTTGAAGATCTACAAGTCTGGCGAGCGTCACGTGATCACACTGATGCTCGACCGACGTCCACGCAGCTGCGGGAACCCTCTCCTTTAGCTCGGCGCGCTGAGAGGCCAGTTGATGCCCTCGGACGAGGAACGGGCCGACTCCTCAGAACCGGATCCCTACCCCTGTAGGCTTCCGAGTGCGGTTCGCCCAGGAGTCGGGTTCACCAATTCGATCGCCCCTCACTACAGCAGCGGTTACCGTCCTGCCATGGACGACTTCCTCTCCTTCGCGAGCTTCCTTGAGGGCGCAAAGAAGGCGGCTCACAGAGCCATGGACGAGCACGGACGAAGCGAGTACGACAACTTCGCCCTTCAAGGCGGTGTGGCCATCGAGAAGCTCGCCAAGGCGGTTTTGGTCTCGATGAATCCCGTCTATCTGCTGGAGATGCGCAACGGGAACCCAGACATGCTCCTGTACCTCGGCGGTCACCTTGAGTTGGGCGAGGAGAAGGTCCGTACGGTCGGCGCCAAGGACGCCATCAAACGGCTCCGCACGCTAGACATACTCCCTCCTGACCCTCAGCTCGATATGCTCATCGAACTTCGCAACGGAACTGCGCACACCTCGACTGGAGACAGAGCAAAGGCCCTCCTTCCAGCCCTTGTCGAGAACTCATGGGCCCTGCTCAAGAAGGTCGGCATCGACATAGGTGACTTCTGGGAACGCTGGTCAGGCGCAGTAATCATAGCTGTGGATCAGCAGCGGAGCCAGGTCGAACGGGACGTCGAGATCCGGATCAGACAAGCTTGGCATCGCTTCGATGACCGCTTCGCAGGTCTCCCTGAAAGCGCCCGGGAACGAGCGCTTGCCGAGCCCTCCTCTGCTCCCTACCCGTTCGACATCAGCCCCTTCAGAGCACCAACGGAGTCTCATTACTACATTCTTGCCACAGTCGGGTGCCCCTGTTGCTCAGGCACAGCAATGCTGAAGGTGCTGCCGTCGCGAGACATCAAGCTCGGCCTCCGGCTACTAATGGACGCCCTGCACTGCCCACTGTGCCTGTTGTCCCTGGAAAGTCCGGCAGAGGTACGCGCAGCGGGCGTGCAAAATCCGTGGCAATCGGGAAATCCGCCGCAGACCATGGCCGTATCAGGCTTCCAAGTCCACTCTCCAGATGCCGAATCGGGGGACTGAACCCCAGGCATACACCCCCGGTGGGGCTCGGTCTGCCGGAACCCGAACCGCAGCCGACGGAGGGGTGGGGGCTTGACCCGGGATCGTGGACACCGGTTGTCATGCGGCGGTGGTCAGCGTAACTGATCGTTGTTCGAAGGCGTTCGGGCTGATCTGGCCGATGCTGGAGTGCCTCCTTCTGGTGTTGTAGCGGGTGGCCCATCGGAAGACCGCGAGGCGGGCCGATCGGGCATCTGACCAGCGTTTCTTTCCCTGAAGCGTCTCGCGTTTCATGGTCGCGTTGAACGACTCGGCGGCGGCGTTGTCCGCGCTCGTGCCCACCGCGCCGCGCGATCTAACTACGCCGAGGTCGGTGCAGACCTGGGCGAACTCCTTCGAGGCGTATTGCGCCCCGTTGTCGCTGTGGAAGATCGCTCCGCGCAGGCCGTCGGCGCCCCGGACCGCCGCCGCAGCCTTGAGCGCGTCGGTGACCAGCCCGGTGCGCATGTGGTCGGCGATCGACCAGCCCGCCAGGCGCTTCGAGCACAGGTCCAACACCGTTGCCAGATAAAGGAATTGGCCGTTCCCGACGGGGAGATACGTTACGTCACCCACGTACTTCGTGTTCGGCGTCTTCGCGGTGAAGTCGCGCCGTAGCAGGTCGGGAACCGGTGTCGCCGACGGCTCGGGGATGGTGGTGCGGACCTTCTTGCGCAGGTGGAAGCCGACGATGCCTCGCGCACGCATGACCCGTGCGACGCGTTTGTGATTGACGCGTACTCCGGCGTCGCGAAGCTCGGCGGTGACCCGCGGGGCGCCGTAAGTCCCGTCGGACTCGGCGTGGATGGCGGTGATCCGCTCGGCGAGGTCGGCATCCGCCCTGACCCGCCCGGCCCGCGCGTCCGCGCCGGCGATCCAACGGTAGAACCCGGACCGCGAGACGGCCAGGATCCGGCACAGCCGCTTGACGCCGAAGGCGCCACGATGATCGTCAACGAACTGGAAGCGGCTGCTCACCAGCTGGTCTCCGCCGCAAAATACTTCGCGGCCCTCCGCAGGATCTCCCGCTCGAGCTCGAGTTCCTTCACTCGCGCCCGCAGCTGCCGGTTCTCCTTCTCCATCGCGCTGGCCTGGCCGGCGCCGGGCCGGGCGGCCTGCTCGGCATCCCGCACCCAGGTGCGGAGCGTCTCGTGGTTGACGCCCAGGTCCTTGGCCACCGACGCGTACGTCCCACCCGGGCTGGCGTGGTACAGCGCGACGGCATCAGCCCGGAACTCAGGCGAGTACTTCGACGTCCCCAACGGGAACTCCTGTTCTTCGGATCCTCACGATCCAATGATCAGGGTGTCCACGATCAAGGGCTAACCCCCGGACCCTGTTGCCCAATTGGGTGAACACATCGCGATCACGCCCTGCGCGGTGCCGGGAGCGGTGAGTCTGGTGCGCAGGCATCGGAGATACGAACCCGGTTATCCGGCCGTCGAGTTAGGGGTGGTGCGGTGTCCATGCGGGCGGATTCGGGAGAGGGAATTCCTGCCGGAACACGGGAGGTGGCTCGCGCGGCGTTCCCCAAGGGCTGTCTGGCGATGAGGCTCCGGGACAGCCTCGGTCCGCTGTTCTCGGATGAGGAGTTCGCAGAAGCCTTCGGGGTCCGTGGTCGTCCCGGTGTCGCACCTGGTCGGCTGGCCCTGGTCAGTATCCTGCAGTTCACGGAGAACCTGACGGATCGGCAGGCCGCGCACGCGGTGCGAGCCAGGATCGACGTGAAGTACCTCCTCGGCCTGGAGTTGACCGACCCCGGCTTCGATCACACCGTGTTGACCGGGTTCCGGGACCGGCTGCTGGCCCATGGCCTGGAGGAGAAGATCCTGGATCTGCTGCTGGGACGGCTGGCCAGCGAGGGGCTGGTCGCCCCTGGTGGTCGGCAGCGTACAGATGCCACGCACGTCCTGGCCGCGGTCCGTAGCCTCAACCGCCTGGAGTTCATCGGCGAGGCCCTGCGCGCGGCGATGGAGGCGCTCGCCGTAGCCGCGCCGGACTGGATGCGCACGGCGATGGATCCGGTGTGGCAGGAACGCTACGGCACGCGGGTTGACGCCTATCGACTGCCTACGGACGAGCAGGAGCGACGTGGTCTCGCCCGGCAGATCGCGGCTGACGGCTATCGCCTGCTCGAAGCAGTCGTCGCACCGGCGGCGCCAGCTTGGCTACGGGAGATCCCCGCGGTCACCGTCCTGCGCACGGTTTGGCTGCAGCAGTTCTCCCGCACCGTCACCGACGGAGTCGAGGAGGTGGCCTGGCGGGGGAAGGACGATCTCCCGCCAGGCAGAATGCTGATCACCTCTCCCTACGACCCCGAGGCCCGTTACTCGAAGAAGCGCGGATCGGCTTGGGTCGGTTACAAGATCCACCTCAGCGAGAGCTGCGATGACCCGGGGGAGGTCCACCGCCCACACTTGATCACTCATGTTGAGACGACCGACGCCACAGTCAACGACGCGATGGTCGTCGAAACAGTCCACGACCGTCTCACCAGCCGGGGCCTCCTGCCCGCGGAACATCTCCTCGACGCCGGGTATACCTCGGCCGAGTTGCTTCTGACCGCGCCGATCGCCCGCGGCGTCAGCGTCATCGGCCCAGTCCGGTCGAACAACACCCGGCAAGCGGCTCAGAAGAACGGCTTCGGCAAGACCGCTTTCACCATCAACTGGCAGGCTGAGCACGCCATTTGCCCTTCCGGCGCCACGAGCAGGTACTGGACGGCCGGCGTGGACAACAACGGCCGGGACGCGATCCGTATCCGATTCGCGACCTCCACCTGCGCACCATGCCCCGTCCGGGACCAGTGCACCCGCTCCACCCAGTACGGACGGCAATTGACCGTACGCCCACAAGAACAGGACGCGCTCCTCGAACGTGTCCGCGCCGAGCAGTCCACGGACGAGTGGAAGGACCGCTATGCGGCCCGCGCCGGAGTGGAAGGCACCATCCACCAGGCCGTCGCGGCCGCTGGAGTACGACGGACCCGTTACATCGGCCTGGCCAAAACACACCTCGCGCACGTCCTGACCGCGGCCGCCATCAACCTGATCCGCCTTGACGCCTGGTGGAACGGGACCCCTCTCGCAGACACCCGGACCTCCCGGCTGGCAGCCCTCGAACTCGCGGCCTGAGATCAATTGGGCAACAGGGTCTTCGATGGTTTCTACAACAGCCGGCGCATCCAGAAGCGGCTCGGCTACCTCAGCCCGATCGAGTTCGAGGAGAAGCACTACGCCGAGCAGGCAACGGCCGAACGAGCGAACCTGAAACCCCGCCAACCCGCCCTGACCAGCTGATCAGCACCTCCCGAGCAACGGGGGAACCTCAGCCTCACCACAAGGGCCACGCCGGGCGCGACCACAGCCGTACCCGCCTGTTCCTGCACTCCGGCGTGAAGGTGGTCGACCGGCTGAACGTGGAGGAAGTGAAGAGCCGGGCCGAGGTGGAGAAGTTCGTGGAGGACTTCCTGGCACAGCTCAAGCGGTAGACAGCACGGAGCCTCTGCCGGTCGACAAGGACTCAAGTGAACGTGCGGGTCCAGCCGTCTCCCACTCAAGCACTCAAGCCGGTTGGTCACCGGGGCCGCGTTCCGCTTGCTCGGCGGCCGCATCAAAGGGACCTGATCCAGCAGATCGGGAGCCAGCAGCAGAGCGTCGCAGAGCGCTGCCGCCGGGGATCTGCCGCCTTCCACCAGGCGATCAGGTCGGTCTCGGGATCGTCGGACAGGGGACCGTCAGCGGGTCAGGCGCGGTGAGTTGGTTTCGCGTCCAACAGTCGGGCGATGTCCTGTTCGATCTCCTCTCACCGCGCCATCGAATCGGCCAACACTCCCAGCCGTCTTCTCGAGGAACAGTTCTCGGAAATCACGCAAAAAGTCGTCCTACGCGGCGAAGCTATAGAACGCAAACGCCGCGTAGACCAGAAAACGCCGCAGACAGGCAACGACTCTCCAGCCTGCCCACGCCCAGACACGTCGCCCTGGAGCCGTAACTCCACGGCTGAAGCCTGCACGGTCCTCACTCCTGCTGAGCCGTTTCCCGTCAAGAGACGGCAAAGAGGGACTTCCCGCAAGTGGCGCCCAACCAACCGTCACCTGCAAGAACCGACTTCTGACACCTCATCAGAACGAGCGTCAAATGAGCGTCAAGATGCCTCGTAGAGCGTCATTTCAGCGTCAAGATATCGCCCGTAACGCCCACAGTGCACATAACGCACATCGCCTAAACCTGCAGGTCAGGCACCCTTTGCGACGGGTTCAAGGATCGCCACGCACTCCACGTGGTGCGTCATCGGGAACAGATCGAACGCCCGCAGCGTCCGCACCTTGTAGCCGCCCTCGCGGAAGTACGCCAGGTCCCGGGCCAGTGCCGCCGGGTCGCAGGCCACGTACGCGATGCGGCGGGCGCCGAGGGCGGCGAGTCGCTTGACCGTCTGCTTGCCGGCTCCGGCGCGGGGCGGGTCGAGGACGATCAGGTCGGCTTCGGTGATGCCGCTGCGGGGCAGGACCTGGTCGACCTTGCCGTGCTCGATGCGGACCCGCTCCAGGTCCTTGAGGTTGTGCCGGGCGTCCTCGACGGCACGCTTGCCGGATTCGATGCCGAGCACCGCGCCCTTCTCGCCGAGGCGTTCGGCGAGGGAGCCGGCGAACAGGCCGACGCCGCAGTACAGGTCGAGGGCCATTTCGCCCTTGCGCGGCATCAGGCCCTGCATGACGGCCTTGACCAGGGTGTAGGCGGCCTGCGGGTGGACCTGCCAGAAGCCGCCGGAGCCCACGCGGTAGGTGCGGTCGTCGGCGCGTTCGCGGACGAAGCCGCGGCCGTGGACGCGGTGCACTCCGCCGTCGTGCTCGTCGACGCGCAGGACCGAGACGGGCTTGTCGAGCTCGACCAGCGGGAGGCGGCCGCCGGAGCGGGGAGTGAGGATGACCTGGCGGTCGTTGGAACCGGTGGCGGCGATGGCCTCCACCGTGGCCATCTGGGGCCAGTCCTGCTTCTCGATGCCGAGTTCGGTGACGCCGGGGGCGGCGATCAGGCAGTGGTCGATGATCTCGATGTCGTGCGAGCGGTGCTTGCGCAGGCCGACCCGGCCGTCCTCGTCGATGGCGTACTGGACCCGGGTGCGCCAGGCGGGCACCTCGCCCGGCGGGAGCTTGTCACCCTCGGCGGGCACGACGGTGCCGTCCCAGCCGGCCTCCTCGGGGGTGAGACCCGCGAGGTGCTGGAGCTGTTCGGCGATCACTTCGCCCTTGAGCCGTCGCTGGGCGCCGGGCTTCGCGTGCTGCCAGTCGCAGCCGCCGCACTTGCCGGGGCCCGCGAACGGGCAGGGGGCCTTCACCCGGTCCTTGGACGCCTCGATGATCTGTACCGCGTCGGCGCGCAGGAAGCGGGAGTCGGCTGCGCCGTCCGTGACCCGGGCGACGATCTTCTCGCCGGGGAGCGTGTGGCGTACGAACAGGACCCGGCCCTCCGAGGTCCGGGCGATGCAGTGGCCGCCGTGGGCGACCGGGCCGACCTCGACCTCGTACTCGTGCCCCACGAGCGATTCCACGGGCCGTGACTCCACCGTCTGTGATTCCACGGTCTGCGGGGTTCCTGCCTGTGATTCTTCCGCCTGCGGTTCTCCGGCCTGCGTTTCCCCGGTCTGCGGCGAAGTGGATTCGTTCTGCATGAGGGGATGGCTCCAGAGATCAAGGGAAACAGGGGGAACGAGCGCAGCGAGAAAGCGGCCGGACAACAACCTACGAGTCTACGTGGGTGTCGTCCGGCCGCTTACCACGAGCGGAACACGGCTGAGCAGCACCGCTGAGCTGCACGGCTGAGCAACACGAATGCGGAACGGATCCGGAAAGCTACTGCGCGTCCACTCCGCCCGCTCCCCCAGTCCCCTCAGCTCCCTCAGTCCCCTCAGCTCCTGGGCGTGGGCTCCTTCGGCTTGCGCTCCACCGGGCCGCGCCGCACCGAGCCCGGGGCGGTCCAGTCCGCGTGCTTCCTGGCGCGCTTCTTGGCCGCCTCGGAGGACTCCAGCTGGTACGGGACCGAGGTGACCATCACGCCTGGTGTGAAGAGCAGCCGGCCCTTGAGCCGCAGGGCGCTCTGGTTGTGCAGCAGGTGCTCGTACCAGTGGCCGACGACGTACTCGGGGATGTAGACGCTCACGACGTCGCGCGGGCTCTCCCGGCGCAGGCCCTTGACGTACTCGATCACCGGGCGGGTCACCTCGCGGTACGGCGAGTCGAGGATCTTCAGCGGTACGTTGATGCCGCGCCGCTCCCAGTCCTCCCTGAGCGCCTTCGTCTCGGCCGGGTCGACGCTGATGGAGAGCGCCTCCAGGTGGTCCGTACGCATCAGCTTCGCGTACGCGAGCGCGCGCAGGGTGGGGCGGTGGAGTTTGGAGACCAGGACGATCGAGTGGACCCGGGAGGGCCGGACGCTCTCGTCGGACGGGGTCTCGTCGGCGGCGATCTCCGCGGCGACCCGGTCGTAGTGCCTACGGATCGCCGTCATCGTGCCGTAGAAGATCACCATGCCGAGCAGCGCGACCCAGGCGCCGTGGGTGAACTTGGTGGCGAGGACGACGACGAGCACCAGGCCGGTGAAGAAGGCGCCGAAGGTGTTGATCGCGCGGGAGCGGATCATGTGGCGGCGCTTGAGCGGGTC
Organism: Streptomyces brevispora; assembly: GCF_007829885.1. Taxonomy (NCBI): domain Bacteria; kingdom Bacillati; phylum Actinomycetota; class Actinomycetes; order Kitasatosporales; family Streptomycetaceae; genus Streptomyces; species Streptomyces brevispora. The sequence continues at coordinate 5,094,830 of NZ_VIWW01000001.1, read as the reverse complement.
CTTCTCGGCCCGCAGATGGCGGTTCCAGTGCCGGACCATGCCGGTCTGGCTGAGGGTGAAGGAGACGAACACGCCGACGATGTAGAGCTGGATCAGCCGGGTCGAGTCGGCCCCGTAGATGACGACCAGCAGGATCGCGGCACCGGCCAGCAGCACGATGCCGTTGGAGAAGGCGAGCCGGTCGCCGCGGGTGTGCAGCTGGCGGGGCAGGTAGCTGTCCTGGGCCAGGATCGATCCGAGCAGCGGGAAGCCGTTGTACGCGGTGTTCGCGGCCAGGAACAGGACGAGCGCGGTGGCCCCGGCGAGGATGATGAAGAAGAACGTTCCGTCACCGAAGACCGCCGCCGCGACCTGGGAGATCACCGGGTCCTGGACAAAGCTCGAACCGACCGGGGAGCCGTTGTCGATCAGGTCCGTCGCCGGGTTCTCGGCCATCTTCACATCGGTGGCCATGGCCAGCGCGATGATGCCGCAGAACATGGTGACGGCCAGCAGGCCCATCGCCGCGAGAGTGGTCGCGGCGTTCTTGCTCTTCGGCTTGCGGAAGGCGGGGACGCCGTTGCTGATCGCCTCGACACCGGTGAGGGCCGCGCAGCCGGAGGAGAACGCCCGCAGCAGCAGGAAGACCAGGGCGAAGCCCGCCAGTCCCTCGTGCTCGGCCTTGATCGTGAAGTGCGAGGTCGGGGCGTGCATGGTGTCGCCGAGGACCAGTCCGCGGAAGGCACCCCAAATGATCATGATGAAGACGCCGGCCACGAAGAGGTACGTGGGAATGGCGAAGAGCTTCCCGGACTCCTTCACCCCGCGCAGGTTCATCAGCGTCAGCAGCACGATGGCCACGACGGCGCTGGCCGTCTTGTGCTCGACGACGAACGGGATCGCGGACCCGAGGTTCTCCACCCCTGAGGCGATCGACACGGCGACGGTGAGGACGTAGTCGACCAGCAGGGCGCTGGCGACGGTCAGCCCGGCCCTCGGGCCGAGGTTGGTGGTCGCGACCTCGTAGTCGCCGCCACCGCTCGGGTACGCGTGCACGTTCTGCCGGTACGAGGCGACGACGGTGAACATCAGGACCACGACGGCGACGGCGATCCACGGGCTGAAGTGGTAGGCCGACGCGCCCGCGATGGACAGCACCAGAAGCACTTCTCCGGGTGCGTACGCCACCGAGGACAGCGGGTCGGACGCGAAGACAGGAAGGGCGATGCGCTTGGGGAGGAGCGTCTCCCCCAGCTTGTCGCTGCGCAGGGCCCGTCCGATCAGGATCCGTTTGGGCACGTCGGTCAGTTTGGACACGCTGAGGATCGTAAGGGTTTCGTATGGGTCCCGCCCACGCACCACAGCCGTGGCACTTGAATGTCCTGCACTCGGACCGGAAAGCCACGAAATCCTTAACGGAATCCTTGCACCGCGGGCCCTGAAACGCACCGGGACGGTTCGGGAAGCCGGCCCTTCGCCATGGTGGCCACGGCGAAGGGACACTCGAATGAGGCAACGCGCCCGGCGACGCATAAGCTCATCCCGGGGCAACGGGACGAACCGTTGCCCCATTGTTTGCCCGGCCAGCCGAGAAAAGAGTGTGAGCAGGGTGTTTTCGCAGGTCAGCCGGACGACCAAGACTGCGAGGTAGGCGCAAGGTGCACATCGTCATCATGGGCTGCGGGCGAGTGGGAGCCGCTCTCGCGCAGACCCTGGAGCAGCAGGGGCACACGGTCGCCGTGATCGACCAGGACCCCACCGCGTTCCGGCGCCTCGGCTCCGGATTCGGCGGTCGTCGCGTCAGCGGCGTCGGTTTCGACCAGGACACCCTCCGTGAGGCGGGGATCGAGGAGGCCGGTGCGTTCGCCGCGGTGAGCAGCGGCGACAACTCGAACATCATCGCGGCCCGGGTGGCGCGCGAGATGTTCGGCATCGAGAACGTCGCGGCCAGGATCTACGACCCCCGGCGTGCCGAGGTCTACCAGCGCCTCGGCATCCCCACGGTCGCCACCGTGCGCTGGACCGCGGACCAGATGCTGCGCCGGCTGCTGCCCTCGGGCGCCGAGCCGCTGTGGCGGGATCCGAGTGGCGGTGTGCAGCTCGCCGAGGTGCACACCACGCCGTCCTGGATCGGCCACAAGATCAGCACTCTGCAGGAGGAGACGGGCGTCCGCGTGGCCTTCCTCACCCGGTTGGGCGAAGCCATACTGCCGTCGTCGCAGACGGTGCTGCAGGAGGGCGACCTGGTCCACGTGATGATGCGTACGGACGAGATCGCGAAGGTCGAGGCGGCCTTCGCCGAGGGCCCTGAGGAGGGCGGTCACTGATGCGTGTCGCGATTGCCGGAGCCGGTGCGGTGGGCCGTTCCATCGCGGCCGAGCTGCTGGAGAACGGCCACGAGGTACTGCTCGTCGACAAGGCGCCGACCGCCATCTCGGTGGAGCGGGTGCCGATGGCCGAGTGGCTGCTGGCGGACGCCTGTGAGATCACCTCGCTGGACGAGGCGGCGCTTCAGCGCTGCAACGTCGCGATCGCCGCGACCGGCGACGACAAGGTGAACCTGGTCGTCTCGCTGCTCGCCAAGACGGAGTACGGCGTGCCGCGGGTCGTCGCCCGGGTGAACAACCCGAAGAACGAGTGGCTGTTCAACGAGTCCTGGGGCGTCGATGTGGCGGTTTCCACGCCGCGGCTGATGTCGGCCCTGGTCGAGGAGGCGGTGAGTGTCGGCGATCTGGTCCGGCTGCTGCGCTTCAGCCACGGCGACGCGAACCTGGTCGAGCTGACGCTGCCCCCGGAGTCGGCGCTGGCCGGCACCCAGGTCGGCGAGGTGGCGTGGCCCGAGGACACCTCACTGGTCACGATCATCCGCGGACAGCGGGTTCTGACGCCGAGCACGGAGGAGACGCTGGAGGCCGGTGACGAACTGCTGTTCGTGGCGGCCCAGGCGCGTGAGGAGCAGTTGGAGGACCTGTTGTCGGTGCGCCGGGGCGATCCGGGGCACTGAGCGAAGCGAAAGGGGGGCCGGGACCGCCACTGGCGGTCCCGGCCCCCTTTCGTGTTCCTTGCCGCGTGCCTCGGGGAGACGCAGGGCCTTCGCCGTGTGCCTCGGGGAGACGCAGGGCCTTCGCCGTGTGCCTCGGGAAGGCGCGGGGCTTTCGCCGCCTGCCTCGGGAGGCGTCTGCCGCGTGCCTCAGAACTCCTGGCTGCCGGCCGCATCGGACGCTGCTTCCCTGCGGGCCCTCTCGGCCTTCTCCGCCTTCTCGGCCTGCTCCTGGGCCTCCATCTCGGCGAAGACGTCGATGGGCGGCGGCGCCTTGGCGAGGAAGACCCAGGTCAGATACACCGCCAGCAGGAACGGCGGGATCTTCAGTGCCACCAGGACCCAGCCGAACTGGGTGGTGTCGCCCCACCAGTACAGCGGGAAGAGGATCGCGCACTTGGCGAGCAGGATCAGCCCCCAGGCGTAACTGGCCTTGGCGTAGGCCTTCTTGCGGCCGGGGTTCCTGGTGCGCCAGGAGAGGTTCTCCTTGAAGACCGGTCCCAGTATCAGACCGATCAGCGGCACCCCCGCCACCGTGCTCACCAGGTAGGCGAGGGCCAGTCCGAGCGTGTAGATCATGCCCGGCAGGTAGAAGTCCTTGGCGTTGCCCGTCATCTTCGCGAAGACGACACCGAAGGCCACGCCGAAGACACCGCTGAAGGCGTGCTTGACGGTGTCCCTGCGGATCAGCCGGACGGCCACGAGCACCAGCGACACGACCACGGCCGCGATGGCCGAGTTCGTGAGGTTCTTGTCGATGGTGAAGATCGTGACGAAGAGCAGTCCCGGCAGGACTGTCTCCACCATGCCCCGGATGCCACCGAAGGCCTCGAAGAGCGCGGCCTCGGTCACCGCCTTCGCGTCGGCCTCCTGCTGGTCGGTGCGGGTGATGGGGTCCGTGTCGGACGTCGGCTTGTCAAGAGACGTCACCGGCTACTCCTTGCCGAGCGGTCGGAGTTCGTATTTGGGGTTGAACAGCACCCGGCGGCCGTGGCTCATGGAGATCCGGCCCGAGGCGATGAGCTTGCGGCCCGGTTCGATGCCCACGATGGAGCGGCGGCCGAGCCAGACCACGTCCAGCGGGGCGGTGCCGTCGAAGAGCTCCGCCTCAAGGGCGGGCACTCCGGCGCGCGGTCGCAGGGTGACCGTCCGCAAGGTACCAGTGACCTTCACGATCTGGCGGTCGGTGCACTCGGAGATCCGGGTGCACCCAGAGGCGTACGAGTCCTCCGCCAGCTCCTCGCACTCCAGGTCCTGCTGGGAGCTGGAGAGCCGGTCGAGCATCCGCCTGAAGCGCCCGGACGACCGCTCGGCCTTCCCGGCCTTCTCGAATCGAGGAACAGCACTCATAACCGAAGGGTACCGGTCCCCCGGGGTCCTGGCGGGTGGCCGTTGTCTCACTCGAACGAGGTACGGGGAAGCCGGACGGCGCCCTTCAGGCCCGCTCGAAGCGGTATCCCATCCCCGGTTCGGTGACGAAGTGCCGGGGGTGTGAGGGGTCGGCCTCCAGCTTGCGCCGCAGCTGGGCCATGTAGACCCGCAGATAGTTGGTCTCGGTGCCGTACGACGGCCCCCAGACCTCCTGGAGCAGCTGCTTCTGGCTGACCAGCCGGCCGCTGTTGCGGACCAGGACCTCCAGCAGGTGCCACTCGGTGGGGGTGAGCCGTACGTCCCGTCCTTCGCGCTGGACCTTCTTGGCGGCCAGGTCGACGGTGAAGCCCGTGGTCTCGACGATCACGGCCTGGTCGCCGCCGTCCTGGCCGACGGGCTCGGCGCGGCGCACCGAGGCGCGCAGCCGGGCCAGCAGCTCGTCCATGCCGAACGGCTTGGTGACGTAGTCGTCGGCCCCGGCGTCCAGCGCCTCGACCTTCTCGTCGGAGGTGTGGCGTGCCGAGAGCACCAGGATCGGCACCCGGGTCCAGCCGCGCAGCCCCCTGATCACCTCGACGCCGTCCATGTCGGGCAGCCCGAGGTCCAGGACGACGACGTCGGGGTGGCGGGCAGCGGCGAGCTGGAGGGCGGTCGCCCCGTCGGGCGCGGCGTCCACCTCGTACTTGCGCGCCTTCAGATTGATCACGAGGGCGCGTACGATCTGCGGCTCGTCGTCGACCACAAGCACCCGGGTCATCGCGGTCCTGCCTTTCTGCTGTACATCGGGTCCGCGGAGCTCTCCGCGGATCATGAGGTGACCCGCGCGGGCAGGTCTTGGCCGGCCGGGACGTATCCCGAGGCCGCCTTGAGGGTGAGGACCATGGTGAGGCCGCCGCCGGGGGTGTCCTCGGCGTCCAGCGTGCCACCCATGGACTCCACGAAGCCGCGGGCCACGGCGAGGCCCAGGCCGACCCCGGCACCGCGCGGGGCGTCGCCGTAGCGCTGGAAGGGTTCGAAGATGCGTTCCTTGCCGTCGTCGGGGACGCCGCGGCCGCGGTCGGCCACCCGTAGCTCGACCCGGGCGCCCAGTGCGCTGGCGGCCACCGTGACGCGGTCGCCGTCGGGGCTGTACTTGACGGCGTTCTCGACGATGTTGGCGACGGCCCGCTCCAGCAGCCCGGGGTCGACGGCGACCATCGGCAGCGTCTCGGGGATGTCCAGGTCGACGCTGTCCTCCGGCACGCCGCCCAGGGCCATGGGCACGACCTCGTCGAGGTCGATCTCGCGGATCAGCGGGGTGACGGTGCCGGTCTGCAGGCGGGACATGTCGAGGAGGTTGCCGACCAGGTGGTCGAGGCGGTCGGCGCCGTTCTCGATGCCTTCGAGGAGTTCGGCCTCATCATCGTCGGACCAGGCGACGTCGTCGGATCGCAGGGAACTGACCGCGGCCTTGATGGCGGCGAGCGGGGTCCGCAGGTCGTGGCTGACGGCGGCCAGCAGCGCGGTCCTGATCCGGTTGCCCTCGGCGAGCCGGCGGGCCTCCTCGGCCTCGCCGACGAGGCGCTGGCGGTCCAGCACGACGGCGGCCTGGGCGGCGAAGGCGCCGAGCACCCGGCGGTCCTCGGCGGGCAGCACCCGGCCGGAGAGCGCGAGCGCCATGTGATCGCCGACGGGCATGTCCACATCGGCGTCCTCGGGCCGGGTGACCGGCGCGGGCCCGACGCTCCCGGCGCATGTCCACGGGTCGACGTCGCTCGCCCGCTCCAGCAGCGCGACGGACCCCATGCCGAAGGTCTCGCGGACCCGGTCGAGCAGCGCGGCCAGCGTGGTCTCGCCGCGCAGCACGCTGCCGGCCAGGAAGGAAAGGATCTCGGACTCGGCGCGCAGCCTGGCGGCCTGATGGGTGCGGCGGGCCGCCAGGTCGACGACGGAGGCCACCGCGACCGCCACCGCGAAGAAGATCACGATGGCGACGAAGTTCTCGGGGTCCTGGACGGTCAGGGTGTGGGTGGGCGGGGTGAACCAGTAGTTCAGCAGCAGCGAGCCCGAGGCGGCCGAGGCGAGCGCGGGCCGCAGCCCGCCGAGCAGGGCGGCGGCGACGGTCATGAAGAGGAACAGCAGGACGTCGTTGGCGAGCCCCGGACCGTTCTCCAGGCCCTTGAGGAGCAGCGAGAGCAGGACCGGGCCGCCCACCCCGACGATCCAGCCCCAGATGATGCGGGCCCGGCCGAGCCTGGCGCCGCGGGCGATGGGCAGGCCGCGGCCCTTGGCGACCTCGTCGTGGGTGACGATGTGGACGTCGAGGTCGGTGCCGGACTCACGGGCGACGGTGACGCCGACGCCGGGGCCGTAGATGTACTGCCAGGCCTTGCGGCGGCTGGAGCCGAGGACGATCTGGGTGGCGTTGACGCCCCGGGCGAACTCGAGGAGTGCCGAGGGGATGTCGTCGCCGATGACGTGGTGGAAGGTGCCGCCGAGGTCCTCGACGAGCGTCCGCTGGACGGTGAGCTCCTTGGGCGAGGCCGAGGTCAGCCCGTCGCTGCGGGCGATGTAGACGGCGAGGATCTCGCTGCCGGAGCCCTTGGCCGCCATCCGGGAGGCGCGCCGGATGAGGGTGCGGCCCTCGGGACCGCCGGTGAGTCCGACGACTATGCGTTCGCGGGCCTGCCAGGTGGTGCGGATGTTGTGCTCGCCGCGGTACTGCTGGAGGTATTCGTCGACCCGGTCGGCGACCCAGAGGAGGGCCAGTTCGCGCAGGGCGGTGAGGTTGCCGGGGCGGAAGTAGTTGGAGAGCGAGGCGTCGATCCGGTCGGGTTTGTAGATGTTGCCGTGGGCCATCCGCCGGCGCAGCGCCTGGGGCGACATGTCGACCAGTTCGAGCTGGTCGGCGCGGCGTACCACCTCGTCGGGGACGGTCTCGCGCTGGCGTACGCCGGTTATCGACTCGACGACGTCTCCGAGGGACTCCAGGTGCTGGATGTTGACGGTGGAGACCACGTCGATTCCGGCCTGGAGGAGTTCCTCGACGTCCTGCCAGCGCTTGGCGTTGCGGGAGCCGGGCACATTGGTGTGCGCCAGTTCGTCCACCAGGGCCACGGCCGGGGCGCGCTCCAGGACGGCGTCGACGTCCATCTCGGTGAACACGGCGGAGCGGTACTCGATCTCGCGGCGCCGGGTCTGTTCGAGACCGTGCAGCATGACCTCGGTGCGCGGCCGGTCGTGGTGCTCGACGAAGCCGACGACGCAGTCGGTGCCCCGCTCCACTCGGCGATGGGCCTCGGAGAGCATGGCGTACGTCTTGCCGACGCCGGGTGCCGCACCGAGGTAGATCCGAAGTTTGCCGCGCGCCATGGCCCCATTGTCTTCCTGAAACCGGCTGCGGCCGATGCGGCAGCCATGGTCGAAGCTACCTCGTGAATTTCCGGCATATCGGGCGGGGGGTGCTGGAGCGGGCCGTATTGACGTAATTCTGATGCCCCGGCTGCTGCCCCGGCCGGCCGTTCCCGGGCCGGGCGGCGGCGCACCCCGGGAGCCGCGCCGGCGCGCCCGTTCGCGCTCTTCGTACGCACCCGTTCGTGCTCTCCGTGCGCGCCCCGTTCGTGCTCTCCGTGCGCCGCGACGGCTCCCCTACGCGTGCTCGATGATGTGCCCGTCGCTGAGTTCCAGGACCCGGTCGGCGAGGCCGAGCAGTTGGGCGTCGTGGGTGGCGACGATCGCGGTGACGCCCTCGCTGTGCACGACCGCGCGCATCAGTTCCATCACCGCGAGGCCGGTCTCCGCGTCGAGCTGCCCGGTCGGCTCGTCGGCTATCAGCAGCGCGGGCCGGTTGGCGAGCGCGCGGGCGATCGCGACCCGCTGCTGCTGGCCGCCGGAGAGCTCGCCGGGGCGCTGGGCGGCGTGGTCGGCGAGGCCGACCAGGGAGAGCAGCAGCGACACCCGGTCCTCGCGCTCGCGCGGGTCGGCCTTGCGCAGTCGCATCGGCACGCCGACGTTCTCCGCCGCGGTCAGGATCGGGATCAGGCCGAACGACTGGAAGATGAAGCCGATCCGGTCGCGGCGCAGTTCCAGCAGCCCCTTCTCGCCGAGTGCGGAGAGGTCGGTGCCGTCCACGGTGATCCGGCCGCTGTCGGGGCTGTCGAGTCCCCCGACGAGGTTGAGCAAGGTGGTCTTGCCGGAGCCGGAGCGCCCCTTGAGCGCGACGAGCTCACCGCGCGGCACCTCGAAGGACACCCCGCGCAGCGCGTGCACGGCCGCGGCGCCGGAGCCGTAGGAGCGGTGCAGGTCCTCGATCCGGACCATGGGTCTCTCGGCGACAGTCGTGCCGCTGCCCCCGCCGCTGCCGGTGGCGTCCGTGTTCTCGGTCATGTCGCTCCCCGTACGTCCTTGGTCCTGTCGGTCGCAAGTATGTGCGTGAGGTCCGGGGACGGGCAATGCCCGGGACCGGCCGCGGCGGCCGGTCCCGGGCATGGTGTGCGGTCAGCGTCCCGCGGCGTCGCTCACGAGCTGCCGCAGCGCGATGTTCAGCCGGAGGACGTTGACCCGCGGCTCACCCGCGAATCCGAGGATCCGGCCGTCGGTGTGCTGCTCCACCAGCTTCGCGACCTGCCCCGCGTCCAGGTGGTTGCGGTCGGCGACCCGGTGGACCTGGAGCTGTGCGTACGCCGGTGAGATGTCCGGGTCGAGACCGGAGCCGGAGGAGGTGACGGCGTCGGCCGGCACCTGCGAGGGGGTGACGCGGTGGCCGGGGACGGAGTTGTCCTTGACCACGGCGGCCTTGGCGGCGGTCACCCAGTCGATCAGCTCCTTGTTGTCGCCGGAGCGGTTGGTCGCGCCGGAGACGAGAAGTGAGTACTGGGTGTTGACGCTGTTGGTGCCGAGGCCGTTCGACGGCCGCGGCTGGAACCACTTGAGGTCGGGGTCGGGGGTCTCCTGGCCCTTCCTCAGCGGCAGGTCGTAGCGCTGGCCGATGAGTTCGGAGCCGACGGCCCTGCCGTTCGCCGTGATCTCGGAGCCGTTGGCCCGGCCGGGCATGAGGCCCTGGGCGACCCCGGTGACGGCGAGCGGGTAGATGACGCCGCAGACCACGGTGAGGACGAGCAGGGCGCGCAGTCCGGCCCAGAGCAGCCGGGCGGTGTTTCCTACGGAGTTGTTCATGGCAGGTCAGCCGATTCCGGGGATGAGGGAGATGATCAGGTCGATGATCTTGATGCCGATGAACGGGGCGACCAGGCCGCCGAGCCCGTAGATCCCGAGGTTGCGCCGGAGCATCGAGTCGGCACCCGTGGGCCGGTAGCGCACGCCCTTCAGCGCGAGCGGCACCAGCGCGACGATGATCAGCGCGTTGAAGATCACGGCGGACAGGATCGCGGAGCGGGGCGAGGACAGGTCCATGATGTTGAGCCGGTCCAGCCCCGGATAGACCACGGCGAACATCGCGGGGATGATCGCGAAGTACTTCGCGACGTCGTTGGCGATGGAGAACGTCGTCAGTGCGCCACGGGTGATCAGCAGCTGTTTTCCGATCTCGACGATCTCGATCAGCTTGGTGGGGTCGGAGTCCAGGTCCACCATGTTCCCGGCCTCCTTGGCGGCCGAGGTGCCGGTGTTCATGGCCACGCCGACATCGGCCTGGGCGAGCGCCGGGGCGTCGTTCGTGCCGTCGCCGGTCATCGCGACGAGTTTGCCGCCGGCCTGCTCCCGCTTGATGAGGGCCATCTTGTCCTCGGGGGTGGCCTCGGCGAGGAAGTCGTCGACGCCCGCCTCCTCGGCGATGGCCTTCGCCGTCAGCGGGTTGTCGCCGGTGATCATGACCGTGCGGATGCCCATCCGGCGCAGCTCGTCGAAGCGTTCGCGCATGCCCTCCTTGACGACGTCCTTGAGGTGGATGACACCGAGGACGCGGGCGCCGTCCCCGTCGTCGACCGCGACCGGCAGCGGCGTACCGCCCTCGCGGGAGATCCGGTCGGTGAGCGTGGCCACGTCGGGGTGGACCGTGCCGCCGCGCTCCCGGACCCAGGCGACGACCGAACCGGTGGCCCCCTTGCGGATCCGGCGTCCGTCGATGTCCACCCCGGACATCCGGGTCTGTGCGGTGAAGCCCACCCACTCCGCGGTGGCCGCCTCGTCCCGGTGCCGCTCGCGGAGCCCGTACGCCTCCTTCGCCAGGACGACGACGGAACGGCCCTCGGGCGTCTCGTCGGCCAGCGAGGAGAGCTGGGCGGCGTCCGCCAGTTCGGCCTCCGTCACACCCGCGACCGGGAGCAGCTCCGCGGCCTGCCGGTTGCCGAGGGTGATCGTGCCGGTCTTGTCGAGCAGCAGGGTCGACACATCGCCCGCCGCCTCGACGGCGCGCCCGGACATGGCGAGCACGTTGCGCTGCACCAGCCGGTCCATGCCGGCGATGCCGATCGCGGAGAGCAGTGCGCCGATGGTGGTCGGGATCAGGCAGACCAGCAGCGCGGCCAGCACGATCATGGACGGCTCGCTGCCCGCGTGGACGGCGAACGGCTGGAGGGAGACCACGGCCAGCAGGAACACGATGGTCAGCGAGGCGAGCAGGATGTTCAGCGCGATCTCGTTGGGCGTCTTCTGCCGGGCCGCGCCCTCGACGAGGGCGATCATCCGGTCGATGAAGGTCTCACCGGGCTTGGTGGTGATCTTGACGACGATGCGGTCGGAGAGCACCTTCGTACCGCCGGTCACGGCGCTGCGGTCGCCGCCGGACTCCCGGATGACCGGTGCCGATTCGCCGGTGATGGCGGATTCGTCGACGCTCGCCACACCCTCGACGACGTCTCCGTCGCCCGGGATGATGTCGCCGGCCTCGCAGACCACCAGGTCGCCGATGCGCAGTTCGGTGCCCGGTATCCGTTCCTCGTTCCGGCCGGTCAGCCGACGGGCGACGGTGTCCGTCTTGGCCCGGCGCAAGGTGTCGGCCTGGGCCTTGCCGCGGCCCTCGGCGACCGCCTCCGCCAGGTTGGCGAAGACCGTCGTCAGCCAGAGCCAGGCCGTGATCGCCCAGCCGAACCAGTCCCCCGGGTCCAGCGCCGCCAGCACGGTGGTGAGCACCGACCCGGTCAGCACGACGAACATCACCGGCGACTTGATCATCACCCGGGGGTCGAGTTTGCGTATCGCGTCGGGGAGCGAGGCGACCAGCATCCTGGGGTCGAACAGACCCGCGCCGACGCGCCGTTCGGGGCCGTGCCCGGACGGGGTGTCCTGGTGCGGTGCGCGGACCGGTGTGACTGTGGACATCGCGTCCTCTTGCTTCGTACGGATGGTCATGACGCCAGCCCCTCGGCCAGCGGCCCCAGAGCCAGGGCCGGGAAGTAGGTCAGACCGGCGACGATCATGACGGTGGCGACCAGCAGTCCGCTGAAGAGCGGTTTGTGCGTGCCGAGCGTGCCGACGGTCGCCGGTACGGGCCGCTGCTCGGCGAACGAGCCGGCCAGGGCGAGGACGAACACCATGGGCAGGAACCGGCCCAGCAGCATCGCCAGGCCGATCGTGGTGTTGAACCACTGGGTGTCCGCGGCCAGTCCGGCGAAGGCCGAACCGTTGTTGTTGGCGCCCGAGGTGTAGGCGTAGAGGATCTCGGAGAAGCCGTGCGCCCCGGAGTTGGTCATCGAGTCGCCGGGGGTGGGCAGGGCCATCGCGACGCCGGTGAAGCAGAGCACCAGCGCCGGGGTGATCAGGATGTAGCAGGCCGCGAGCTTGATCTGCCGGGTGCCGATCTTCTTGCCGAGGTACTCGGGCGTACGGCCGACCATCAGGCCGGCGATGAACACCGCGATGATCGCCATCATCAGCATCCCGTAGAGACCGGATCCGGTGCCGCCGGGCGCGATCTCGCCGAGTTGCATGCCGAGCATCGTGATGCCGCCGCCGAAGCCGGTGAACGAGGAGTGGAAGGAGTTCACCGCGCCGGTCGAGGTGAGCGTGGTGGCCACCGCGAAGATGGACGAGCCGCCGACCCCGAAACGATTCTCCTTGCCCTCCATGGCCCCGCCCGCGATGTCGAACGCGGGCCCGTGGTGGGCGAATTCGGTCCACATCATCAGCGCGGTGAAGCCGAGCCAGATGACGCCCATGGCGGCGAGGATCGCGTAGCCCTGCTTGAGCGAGCCGACCATCCGGCCGAAGGTGCGGGTCAGCGCGAACGGGATGACGAGGATCAGGAAGATCTCGAAGAGGTTGGAGAGTCCGTTGGGGTTCTCGAAGGGGTGGGCCGAGTTGGCGTTGAAGTATCCGCCGCCATTGGTGCCCAGCACCTTGATCACTTCCTGGGAGGCGACCGCGCCGCCGTTCCACTGCTGCGAGCCGCCCAGGAACTGGCCCACGGAGTGGATGCCGGAGAAGTTCTGTATCGCCCCGCAGGCGACCAGCACGAGCGCGCCGATCACCGAGATCGGAAGGAGGATCCGTACGGTGCCGCGCACCAGGTCGGACCAGAAGTTGCCGAGTTCACCGGTGCGGGTGGCGGCGAGGCCCCGTACCAGCGCCACCGCGACGGCGATGCCGACGGCGGCCGAGACGAAGTTCTGCACCGCGAGGCCGCCGGTCTGCACGACATGGCCCATGGCCTGTTCGCCGGAGTACGACTGCCAGTTGGTGTTGGCGACGAACGACGCCGCGGTGTTGAACGCCTGGTCGGGGTCGATCGAGGCGAAGCCGAGGGAGCCGGGCAGCGAGCCCTGGAGCCGCTGCAGCAGATACAGGAACAGGACGCTCACGGCGGAGAAGGCCAGGACACCACGGAGATAGGCGGGCCAGCGCATCTGCGTGTTCGGATCGGCGCCGATGGCCTTGTATATCCACTTCTCGGCCCGCAGATGCCGGGGCGAGGTGTACACACGGGCCATGTGGTCACCGAGCGGGCGGTACGCCAGGCCCAGCGCCACGACGAGCGCGAGTACCTGGAACACACCTGCGAGGACGGGGCTCATATCGGGCTCAGAACCTCTCCGGGTACAGAAGGGCGAGGACGAGATAGCCCAGCAGGGCGACGGCCACGACGAGGCCGACCACATTTTCGGCGGTCACAGCTTCGTCACCCCCTTGGCGATGAGTGCCACCAGCGCGAAGACCGCGATCGTGGTGACGACGAAGGCCATGTCGGCCATCGAGTGCTCCTGGATGAGGTGCGGATTTCTCGGACTCCATGAGCAAACCCGCCGCTGCCACCGCTTTGACCAGCGTTGATGGCTTCCATACGAGGAAGGGCCGGCCCTTGACGGCGCCTGTACGTGCCCGATACGCGCTCCATACGGCTACGGCCCCGCCCGCCCTCGGTGGCGGTCGGGGCCGTAGCCGCAGAAACGCAGAAGCCGGTGGGCCGTACCCCCGTGAGGGGATACGGCCCACCGGCCGTTGCTTACGGATGCGGGGTCAGCGCACCTCGGTGATCTCGGGGCCGCGCTGGAGCTGGCCCATGCCGCCGGAGAACTTCGAGCCCTCCTGCTCCTCCTGCTGAACACCCTCGGGCACCATCTGGGCGTCGTTGGGGAGCTTGAGGACGATCGGGTCGCGCGGGGCCATCGGGCCGTCGCCGCGGACCACCACGGTGTCCCGGAAGACCGTCTCCAGCAGACCGGCGGCCTCCGGCTGCACGGCGCCCTGGCCGGAGATCACACCGCGCAGGAACCAGCGCGGGCCGTCGATGCCGACGAAGCGGACCAGCTGCACGCCGTTCGCCCCGTCGGGAAGCTGTACGGGGACCTGCGCGCGCAGCTCCCAGCCCAGCGGGCCCTCGAGCTCGTCGATGATCCCGCCCTGCTGGGTGATGCCGGAGGCGATCTCGTCGCGGACCTCGCCCCAGATGCCCTCCTTCTTGGGGGCGGCGAAGGCCTGCAGCTGGATCGCGCTGTCGCGCAGCACGACGGTGGCGGCGACGATCGCGTCACCGGCGACCTCGACACGCAGCTCCATGCCCTCGACACCGGGCACGAAGATGCCGCCCAGGTCGACCCGGCCCTCGCCGGGCTGGGAGACCTCGTCGATGTCCCACGGCCCGTCCGGCCGCGGTGCCGGCGGAAGGTTCATCCGACGCGATCCGCCCTCGGCGGCATCGGCGTCATCGAGCCCGTCGGCGACCTGCTCGGCCTCGCGCGCTTCGTCCGCCGTGTCATCGGCGGAACCACTGTTCTTGCGACGTCCGAACACGTCACTGTCCTTCCCGGTCGGATTCGACCGAAGCGTAGCTGTTCCCGTCCCGGGGAACCCCGCCCCGGACGCCATCAACATCAACGGCGGCATGACCGCCGGTGGACCCGAAGCCCCCTTCGGCCCGCGCCGAACCGGGAAGCTCCGACACTTCGTGGAAGCGCACCTTCTCGACCTGCTGCACGACCAGTTGAGCAATACGGTCGAACCGCTCGAACCGCACGGACTCGCGCGGATCGAGATTGATGACGATCACCTTGATCTCTCCACGGTACCCGGCATCAACCGTCCCCGGGGCATTCACCAGCGCGACTCCGCAGCGCGCGGCGATGCCGGATCGGGGGTGCACGAACGCGGCGTACCCGTCGGGCAGGGCGATCGAAACCCCCGTGGGCAGCACGGCCCGCTCGCCCGGTGCCAGCTCGACAGCCTCGGTAGTCACCAGATCGGCTCCGGCGTCCCCCGGGTGCCCGTACGCCGGAATCGGCACGTCCGGGTCGGTCCTGCGGATCAGCACGTCCACGGGATGGCGCATCAGGGGTTCACCTCGAAGGCACGGACGCGCTTGGCCTGGTCCGGGTCGGCCATCGCCGCCCGGATCTCGGCCGGGCGGCCGTTCTCGATGAAGTGGTCGACCTTGACCTCGATGAAGAGGGCCTCGGCCCGGACCGCCACCGGCCCGTCCGGGCCGCCGATCCGGCCGGTGGCCCTGGAGTAGATCTTCCGGCCGTGCACGGCGGTGATCTCGGCGTCGAGGAACAGCACCGTGTCGACCGGCACGGGGCGGACGAAGTCGGTCTCCAGCCGTCCGGTCACCGCGATCACCCGCAGCAGCCAGTTCAGCGAGCCGAGCGTCTCGTCGAGTGCGGTGGCCAGTACCCCGCCGTGCGCCAGCCCCGGGGCGCCCTGGTGGGCGGCCTGCACGGTGAACTCGGCGGTGACCCCGACACCCTCGCCGGCCCGCGCCTGGAGGTGCAGCCCGTGCGGCTGTCCCCCACCGCAGCCGAAACAGTGTTCGTAATGCGCGCCGAGGAGCTCACCGGGGGCCGGCGCGTCGGGATGCCGGACCGGTTTCACCGCGTCGGCCGGGGGCTTCAGAGCCGCAGATGTTCCACTCACAGCCGCAGACCTTACCCGCGCGGGTACCCGCAGGTCGCGCCGTGCCAAGCTTGGGCTCATGCAGCCTTCCACCCCGCCATTCGACGAACGCCTCACCGCACCCCGTTCGTGGTGGCTGATCTCGTTCCTCCTCGGCATCGCGTGCGCGCTGATGCTGCTGCCGCTGGGCACCCTGCCGCTGCTCGCCGGCCTGGTGGGCGGCACGGCCGCGGCGGCGGTGGTGGTGAGCTCGTACGGCTCCGCCCGGATCCGGGTGGTGGGCGACGCCCTGGTGGCGGGTGACGCGCGGATCCCGGTCTCGGCGCTCGGCGAGGCCGAGGTGCTGGACGCCGAGGAGGCGCGCGCCTGGCGCTCGTACAAGGCGGACACCCGGGCCTTCATGCTGCTGCGCAGCTATATCCCGACGGCCGTGCGGGTGGAGATCACGGACCCGCAGGACCCGACTCCGTACGTCTATCTGTCGACGCGGGAGCCGCAGGCGCTGGCGGCGGCGCTGAAGGCGGCCGTCGGGGCCTAGGAAGGGTACTGGAGGCCTGCGGGGGCCCGGTCGGCCCACAGGGCGCATGGACGCCCCCGCTAGCCCTTCGGGCGCTGGTCCTTCGGGTTCCGGTGCTTCGCGTTCCGGTGCTTCGGGTTCTCGGGTAGGGCTTCGTACGGGAGCGCGGACGGTTCCAGCGGCGGCAGCTCCGGCAGCCGGTCCCAGGGGACCTGCCGCTTCCGCAGATCCTTCCTGACCCGTTCGGCAAGTTTCCTGGTATCGCGCCGGTTCATCATCGCGCCGACCGTGGCACCGATCATGAACGGAATCAGATTCGGCAGATCGCGCACGGTGCGCTTCATGATCTGCTGGCGCAGCTCGCGCTTCATCCGGCCACCGAGTGCCGCATCGACCGTCATGGGATGCGTGACGTCGATGCCGCGCTCCTGGGTCCAGGAGGTGAGGTAGGCGGTGGAGCGCTGGCCGATGCCGCCCGGCGGGCGTCGTCCGTACACCTCGTGCAGCTCGGCGACGAGCTTCAGCTCGATCGCGGCCACACCGGTGATCTCCGTGGCCAGCTCGGCGAGCATGGCGGGCGGTACGGGCATCATGGCCGCCGCGCCGATTCCGGCGCCGACGGCGGCGGTGGCCTTGCCGGCACCGGCGATGAGCCGGTCGGCCAGTTCCTCGGGCCCGAGGTCCGGGAACTGCTTGCGCAAGGTGGCGAGGTCGCGCACAGGGACGCGGGGAGCGATATCGATGATCAGGTCGGCGATATGACCGATCGCCGCCCTGGCGCTCTCCCCGCCCTTGCGTACGCCCCGTTTCACTGAGTTCAGACGGCCTGCCCCGGTCACGGGCTCCGTCCTGTCGACCTGTTCGGCCCTGTCGGCCGTGTCGACTTCTGCAGCTGCTTCGGCTGCTTCGAGCGAGACCGGCCGGCCTCGCCCCTCGTCCTGTCCGCCCGGCGAGGGTGGCGGGGCGGACGGCTCGGCAGACGCTGCTACGCCTTCTGCCGGGCCGTTACCGCCCTGATGCGCCTCCGACGACTGCTTGCGCCGGAGACGCCGCTTCCGGAACGGTGTGTCCCCTGCCACGGCCGACCGGACCTCAGTCGCAGTCGCGGCAGATCGGCTGGCCGTTCTTCTCGCGGGCCAGCTGACTGCGGTGGTGCACGAGGAAGCAGCTCATGCACGTGAATTCGTCGGCCTGCTTGGGCAGGACCCTTACGGCCAGCTCTTCGTTGGACAGGTCTGCGCCGGGCAGCTCCAGTCCTTCTGCCGCGTCGAATTCGTCGACATCGACGGCCGAGGCCGTCTTGTCGCTCCGACGAGCCTTGAGCTCTTCAAGGCTGTCCTGATCGACGTCGTCGTCGGTCTTTCGTGGGGTGTCGTAATCCGTTGCCATGTCGCTCTCCCCCTCTGGGTGTCTGCGGTGTCTCAGCGCTCGTAACGCGTGAGAGGCCGGACTTGTGCCCGACCCGAGGCGGAGATTTTGCCTCACATCAAGGTCTGTTACTCAATCGACACCCAAAAGGACCGCTCTGGAGCGATCAGCTTGGGTGGCGATGGGGACCGTACACGGTCCCGGCGGCGTCGTTCGCAGGCGCCACCCCGTGTACTTCCCGTGATAATGGCCCCCGAAAACCCCGAATTTGCCGGTTTTCCGGTGGGAGCCTTGATAACGGAGCGTGGACGGCCCGAAATTCGCTCCTGTGATCGATCACACACGGATCTTCCGGGTTCAGGTCCCGAAAATTCCGCTCAAAGCGAACAAAATAATCCGCGTGCGAATCGCTTCGTCCGGCCTGTCAGACAGGAAGTGAGACGCGCATCACAAGACCACCGCCCTCGCGGGGCTCCGCGATGATACGGCCTCCGTGAGCGCGCGCGACGGACCGCGCGATCGACAGGCCGAGCCCCACCCCCTTGTCGCTGCCCGTCCGCTCCGTACGGAGCCGTGTGAAGGGCTCGAAGAGGTTGTCGATCTCGTAGCCGGGCACCACTGGACCCGTGTTCGAGACGACGAGCAGGGCCTGGCCCGGCAGAAGCTCGGTGGTGACCTCGACCCAGCCGCTGCCCGGGACGTTGTAGCGCACCGCGTTCTGTACGAGGTTCAGCGCGATCCGCTCCAGCAGCACGCCGTTGCCCTGGACCACGGCCGGGGCCAGCTCGCCGCGCATCTCCACGCCCTTGGCCTCGGCCTCGGCGCGCGTCTGGTCGAGGGCGCGCGAGGCGACCTCGGCGAGGTCGACGGGTTTGCGCTCGACGATCTGGTTGTCACTGCGGGCGAGCAGCAGCAGGCCCTCGACCAGCTGCTCACTGCGTTCGTTGGTGGCCAGCAGCGTCTTGCCGAGCTGCTTGAGCTCCGGGGGCGCCTGCGGATCGGAGAGGTGGACCTCCAGCAGCGTGCGGTTGATCGCCAGGGGCGTGCGCAGCTCGTGCGACGCGTTCCCGACGAACCGCTGCTGTGCGGTGAAGGCCCGCTCCAGCCGGACCAGCATGTCGTCGAAGGTGTCGGCGAGCTCCTTGAGCTCGTCGTCCGGACCGTCCAGCTCGATGCGCCTGGACAGATCCGTGCCGGCCACCCGGCGGGCGATGCGGGTGATCCGGCCCAGCGGCGAGAGCACCCGCCCCGCCATCGCGTAGCCGAACGCGAAGGCGATGACGCTCAGCCCCACGAGGGCCAGCAGCGACCGGTTGAGGAGGGTGTCGAGCGCCTGCTGGCGCTGGTGGTTGACGCAGGAGTTCATCGCCGCGTTGACGGCGTTCGGCGTGCTGCCCTCCCCCAGCAGGTTGCACACCTCACTGGAGACATGACCGTCGACGATCTTGAACGGCAGCTCGCTGCCCACGTGCAGGGCCTGCGCGGCCAGCATGTAGATGATCGACAGCAACAGGATGCCGGCGATCAGGAACATGCCGCCGTACAGCAGCGTGAGACGTATCCGGATGGTCGGGCGCAGCCACGGGTACGGGGGCTCCTGCTGTTTGGGCTCCCAGGTGGGTTTGGGGGGCGCCGTCGCGGGCGGCGGGACTGTGGGCACCGGCATCAGATCCGGTAACCCGAGCCGGGCACGGTGACGATCACCGGAGGCTCGCCGAGTTTGCGCCGCAGGGTCATGACGGTCACCCGGACGACGTTGGTGAACGGGTCGGTGTTCTCGTCCCAGGCCTTCTCCAGCAGCTGCTCGGCCGAGACCACGGCGCCCTCGCTGCGCATCAGGACCTCCAGCACCGCGAACTCCTTGGGCGCGAGCTGGACCTCCTGCTCGCCCCGGAATGCCTCCCGGCGGTTCGGGTCGAGCTTGATCCCGGCTCGCTCCAGGACGGGCGGCAGCGCGACGGTCGTGCGGCGCCCGAGAGCCCGCACCCGCGCGGTCAGCTCACTGAAGGCGAAGGGTTTGGGCAGATAGTCGTCGGCTCCGAGCTCCAGGCCCTCGACCCGGTCGCTGACGTCTCCGGAGGCGGTGAGCATGAGCACCCTGGTCGGCATGCCCAGCTCGACGATCCTGCGGCAGACGTCGTCGCCGTGCACCAGGGGGAGGTCCCGGTCCAGCACCACGACGTCGTAGTCGTTGACCTCGATGCGCTCCAGTGCCGCCGCACCGTCGTACACGACATCGACGGCCATGGCCTCCCGGCGCAATCCGGTGGCCACCGCATCGGCGAGCAGTTGCTCGTCCTCCACGACGAGTACGCGCACGGCGCTTCCTTCCTTAGAACTTCCACAACAGAGCTGCACAACGTTCGGAACAGACCGGCGGAACGTTCGAAACGGACCGGTGGCCCGTGATCCGGGCCGCACCCAGGCACGGTCTGTGCGCCTCCATCCTGCCCGTAACACGTATAAACCGGCGGTAAGACGGTGCGGTCCGACCTGCGACTTCCCGGAATGCAGCGGTTTCACGGGCCAGTTGAGGTTTCTTTGAGGGTTGGGCTGGGGAGGACGAATTCACACCCGCGATCACGTCTCGTATGTGGCGTGCCACTGGCCCCCTCCGTTCCCCCGGAGGATGCGTGATCACCCGCCCTACCGCCTCGGCGGAGGGAAACCCGGGCACACCCCCGTGCCACCGACCCACGATGAGGGGGCGCCTCATGGACGCTTTCACCGCAGGTCTGCTGCAACGCATCAAGACCACCGAGTCCGACCTCACGAAAGCCCGCGAGACGGGCGACGATTTCCTTGCGGACGTCGAGCAGAGCGAGCTGGAGGACCTGCACCGCCTCGCTGCCGAGCACGGAGTCCAGATCGGCGCCACAAGCGTCTGAGTCGTCACGAGAAGGCCCCGCAGTGCCGCATCGGCACCCGCGGGGCCTTCTTCGTTCCGGCGCCGCCCACGGTCCGCGCAGCGGCCCAGGGGCCGTCCTCGGAGAACGCCGCCGGATCGACACCGTCGAACTCGGCGCCTACCTCAACGGCTTCGACGTCGTGGTGCATGGCCGTGACCCCGCTCGCGGGGCATCGACGGTCGAGGCGATCAAGAAGGCCGGCAGCACGCAGGCCGGCGGTCACGGCGGTCACGGGCGGTTCGTCGCGGCCGATCTGAGCGTCGCAGCCGATGTCGAGCGGCTCGCCGCCGAGGCCGGCCGGGTCGACGTGCTGGTGAACAACGCCGGTATCGGGTGGTTCGGCGCCACCGCGGACCTCGACCCGGACACGTTCGACACGATGTTCGCGACCAACGTGCGTGCCGCCTACTACCTGGTGGCGGTCCTCACACCGGTATGGCCGAGCGCGGTACCGGCAACATCATCAACCTCGGCCGCATGGCGGGGCAGATCGGCCTGACGGCGGTGCCGCCTACAGTGCGACGAAGGCCGCGCTCGCGGCGCTCACACGTGCGTGGGCGGCGGAATTCAGCCCCAGCGGCGTACGCGTCAACACCATCGCCCCCGGCCCGGTGGTCACCGCGGCGGACCCCGAACTCATCGCGCAGCTGGGCAGCACCACGCTGCTCGACCGGCCGGCGCAGGCCAACGAGATCGCCGAGGTCATCGCGTTCCTGGCCTCCTCCGAGGCCAGTTACGTCACCGGCGCCGTGATCCCCGCAGACGGCGGGCGTTCCGCCGTCTGATGCTCCGACCGGGACAGGCCCTGATGCGGTGCCCCCAAGGCTCAGTCGTGCCAGGCGCCCAGTTCCTCCAGCAGGGACTGGAGCGGCTCGAAGACGCCCGGTGACGCGGCCACCGTCAGACCGCCGTCCGCGGCCTGCCCCGGCCGCCCGCCGGTGAGCGCGCCCGCCTCCCGCGCGATGAGGTCACCGGCCGCCAGGTCCCAGGGGTGGAGGCCACGCTCGTAGTAGCCGTCGAGGCGGCCCGCCGCGACGTCACAGAGGTCGATCGCGGCGGAGCCGCCGCGCCTGATGTCCCGCAGCCGCGGAATCAGCACACGTGCCACATCGGCCTGGTGCGCGCGGACGTCGGCGACGTAGTTGAAGCCGGTCGACACGAGCGCCTGGTCGAGCGGCGGGGCGGGCCGGCAGCGCAGGGCGGCCCCGTCCCCGTAGGCACCGCCCTTGGCGTACGCACCGGCGCCGAGGACCGCGTGATAGGTCTCGCGGCGCATCGGGACCTCCACCACGCCCACGACCCGCTCGCCGTCCCGTTCGGCGGCGACGGAGACGGCCCAGGTCGGCAGCCCGTACAGATAGTTCACGGTGCCGTCGAGCGGGTCGATCACCCAGCGGATGCCGCTGCTGCCCTCGGAGCTGGCGCCCTCCTCCCCGAGGAAGCCGTCCTCGGGGCGGTGCTCGGACAGGAAACCGGTGATCAGCTTCTCGGCGGCGATGTCCATCTCGGTGACGACGTCCACCGGGCTCGACTTGGTCGCGGCCACCCCCAGATCGGCGGGGCGGCCGTCGCGCAGCAGCTCACCGGCCCGGCGGGCGACGTCCAGGGCCAGGTCGAGCAGTTCGGACAGCAGGGGGTAGGTCACAGCGCTCCCAAGGGGGTGAGGGGTACGGGCCGGACAAAGGGCTTCGCGGACACGGCCTACGCGTACGGGCTGTCGGCGCCCGCGGCGGCCGGCCGGGCCGCGCGGGCCGGGCAGCAGCCGACCGGGCAGAGGTCGTGGCTCGCCCCGAGCGCCCCGAGGGCGCACCTCTCCCGGTCGAGGCCCCGTTCGGTGGCGGCGCGCTCCAGCACGAGGTCACGCACCGCGGCCGCGAACCGCGGATCGGCGCCGACGGTCGCGGACCGGCGCACCGGCAGGCCGAGCTCGGCGGCCTTCGCGGTGGCCTCGGTGTCGAGGTCGTAGAGGACCTCCATGTGGTCCGAGACGAAGCCGATGGGCGCCATCACCACGGCAGGGACGCCGTCGCTGCACAGCAGTTCCAGGTGCTCGCAGATATCGGGTTCGAGCCACGGAATGTGCGGGGCACCGCTGCGCGACTGGTAGACGAGCTGCCAGGAGTACGCGACACCGGTCCGTTCGCGGACGGCCTCGACGATCAGCCGTGCGACGTCGAGGTGCTCGGCGACGTACGCGCCGCCGTCTCCGTGCGCCTCCGGCGGGCCCGAGGCATCGGCCGCCGAGGTGGGGATGGAATGCGTGGTGAACACGAGACGCGCCCCGGTCCGCACGTCCTCGGGAAGGTCGGCCAGGGAGGCGAGAACGCCGTCCACCATCGGCTCGACGAAGCCGGGGTGGTTGAAATAGTGCCGCAGCTTGTCGACGCGCGGCACCGGCAGCCCTTCGGCCTCCAGGACGGCCAGTGACTCGGCGAGGTTCTCGCGGTACTGCCGGCAGCCGGAGTAGGAGGCGTAGGCGCTGGTCGCCAGGACGGCGATGCGGCGGTGCCCGTCCCGGGCCATCTCGCGCAGGGTGTCGGTCAGGTAGGGCGCCCAGTTGCGATTGCCCCAGTAGACCGGCAGATCGAGTCCGTGATCCGCGAAGTCCTTGCGCAGGGCGTCGAGCAGGGCCCTGTTCTGGCCGTTGATCGGGCTGACGCCGCCGAACAGGAAGTAGTGCTTGCCGACTTCCTTCAGCCGCTCCTCGGGGATACCCCGGCCGCGGGTCACGTTCGCCAGGAACGGAACCACGTCGTCCGGGCCTTCGGGTCCCCCGAAGGAGAGCAGCAGCAGGGCGTCGTAGGGAGCGGGCTCACGCAGATCGGACATGACACCGATCCTGCCACCCGCCCCCGGCTCCGCTCCCACCGACATCCGCCCCGCACACCCGCGGCCTCCCGCTCACGGGCGTCCCGCTCCGCCGCTACGGCCGCACCCGGGACGTCGCTGCCGATCATGGGTGAGGTCGTAAGCTGTATCGGCCACGTTCACCCCTGACACCGCGTGTGACCACGCGGTACCGGAGTCCCTCTTGCCCAATCCCTACCGCGAGATCTTCGCCGCCCCCGGCTCCAAGGGGTTCTCCTCGGCCGGTTTCTTCGGCCGGATGCCGCTGTCCATGATGGGCATCGGCGTGGTGACCATGGTTTCCGAGCTGACCGGCCGGTACGGCCTGGCGGGCGCGCTCTCCGCGACGCTGGCGATGTCGGCCGCGGTGGTGGGACCGCGGGTGTCCAGGCTGGTCGACCGGCACGGTCAGCGTCGGGTGCTGCGCCCGGTGACCCTCGTCGCCCTGGCTGCCGTGGCCGGTCTGCTGATCTGTGCGCAGCAGGGACTGGCGGACTGGACCCTGTTCGTGTTCGCGGCCGGCGCCGGCTACGTCCCCAGCGTCGGTTCGATGATCAGGGCCCGCTGGGCGGAGATCTACCGGAGCTCGCCCCGCCGGCTCCACACCGCGTACGCGTGGGAGTCGATCGTCGACGAGGTGTGCTTCATCTTCGGCCCGATCATCTCGATCGGTCTCTCCACCGCCTGGTTCCCCGAGGCCGGCCCGCTGCTGGCCGCCGGTTTCCTGCTGATCGGCGTCTTCTGGCTGACCGCTCAGCGGACCACCGAGCCGGTGCCGCATCCGCACACGCGGCACACCCGCGGTTCCGCGCTGTCGTCCCCCGGCCTCCAGGTGCTCGTGTGGACCTTCGTGGCGACCGGTGCGATCTTCGGGGCCGTCGACGTGGTGACGGTGGCCTTCGCCGATGAGCAGGGCCACAAGGCCGCGGCGAGCCTCGTACTGGCCGTCTACGCGCTGGGGTCCTGCCTCGCCGGGGCGGTCTTCGGCCTGCTGCATCTGAAGGGCAGGCCGTCCAGCCGGTGGCTGGTGGGAGTGTGCGCGATGGCCGTGAGTATGATCCCCCTCCAAATGGCCGGGAGCCTGCCGTTCCTGGCCGTGGCGCTCTTTGTCGCAGGCCTCGCCGTCGCACCGACGATGGTCACCACCATGGCTCTCGTCGAACAGCACGTACCGCGCACCAGACTGACCGAGGGCATGACCTGGACCAGTACCGGGCTCGCCGTAGGTGTGGCGCTCGGCTCCTCGGCCGCCGGCTGGGTGGTCGACGCGTCCGGGGCGAAGGCGGGGTACGCGGTGCCCGCCATGGCGGGAGCGCTCGCGGCCGCGGTGGCGTTCCTGGGGTATCGCCGGCTCAGTGGGCCGGTTCCTACCGAAGGGCGCGGGGAAGATGACCGACACCTACGCACGGACGACAACGGACGCGTGGCGTAACTGGGCGGGGAACGTCACCGCCCGTCCGGCACGGACCGTGTCGCCCGCCTCCGTGGACGAACTGGCCGAGGCGCTGCGCAGGGCGTCCGAGGACGGCCTGAAGGTGAAGCCGGTGGGCACAGGTCACTCCTTCACCGCGACCGCGGCCACCGACGGGCTGCTGATACGCCCCGATCTGCTCACCGGCATCCGGGAGATCGACCGTACGGCGATGACGGTGACGGTCGAGGCCGGCACCCCGCTGAAGCGCCTCAACACCGCGCTGGCCCGCGAGGGCCTCTCGCTCACCAACATGGGCGACATCATGGACCAGACGGTCGCCGGGGCGACCTCCACCGGCACCCACGGAACCGGCCGCGACTCGGCGTCGATATCCGCGCAGATCCGCGCCCTGGAGCTGGTCACGGCGGACGGTACGGTGCTGACCTGCTCGGCGACCGAGAACCCGGACGTCTTCGCCGTCGCCCGGATCGGGCTCGGCGCCCTGGGCGTCATCACGGCGATCACCTTCGCCGTGGAGCCGGTCTTCCTGCTGACCGCCCGCGAGGAGCCGATGGCCTTCGACAGGGTCACGGCCGACTTCGATCAGCTGGTGGCCGAGAACGAGCACTTCGAGTTCTACTGGTTCCCGCACACCGGCAACTGCAACACCAAGCGCAACAACCGCAGCGCGGGCCCCGCCGCCCCGCCCGGAAAGGTCAGCGGCTGGATCGAGGACGAGTTCCTCTCCAACGGCATCTTCCAGGCGGCCTGCTCGCTCGGCCGGGCGGTACCCGCCACGATCCCCTCGATCGCCAAGCTCTCCAGCCGCGCCCTGTCGGCCCGTACGTACACCGACATCCCGTACAAGGTGTTCACCAGCCCGCGCCGGGTGCGGTTCGTGGAGATGGAGTACGCCCTGCCGCGCGAGGCGGCCGTGGAGGCGCTGCGCGAGGTCAGGGCGATGGTTGAGCGTTCGCCGCTGCGGATCAGCTTCCCCGTGGAGGTGCGTACCGCGCCCGCCGACGACATAGCGCTCTCCACGGCCTCGGGCCGGGACAGCGCGTACATCGCCGTCCACCTGTACCGGGGCACGCCCTACCAGGCGTACTTCACGGCGGTGGAGCGGATCATGACCGCCCACGACGGCCGCCCCCACTGGGGCAAGGTCAACACCCGTGACGCCGCGTACCTGGCGGGGGTGTACCCCCGGTTCGGCGAGTTCGCCGCGGTCCGGGACCGGCTGGACCCGGACCGCCTCTTCACCAACGACTACCTGCGCCGGGTCCTGGGCGACTGATGATCGTGCCCGCTCACTGCCCGGTGTCCGTGGCGGCGGGTGCCCGGTCCTGCTGCGCCGGGGCGCTGCCCGTGCCGGCCAAGCCGGGGGCGGTGCTGCTGCCGTCACCGGTCGCCGAAGGCGTGGGCGTGGGCGACTGGTCCGGGCCGTCCTCCGCGGAGCCCGACGGGGTGGGGGTGGGTGTCGGGTCGGCCGTGGAGTTGTCCCCCCGGTCCGGCTCCGGGCTCCGGCTCGGTCCGTCCTGCGGGGCGGTGCCGGGCGTCGTGCCGTTGTCCTGGCCCGGGGTCGGCTCGTGGTCCGGGGCGGTGCTGCCCGACGGTGCGGGGTCGGCCGGAGCCCCTCCCGGCTCGCCGCGTACGACGGAGCCCACGGTCGTTCCCCGACCGCCGCTCAGGTCGTTGCCCGAGACCAGTTCGAACGTGGTGATCCCGGCCATCGAGACGGCGAACACCATGGCGGCGCCGAGCACCGAGCGCTTCCAACCGCGGATCCGGGTGCCGTGCGTGGTCGCCTGCGAGAACGCGTCCTCCCCGGTCCCGGGACCCGTCGCGAGCGGCCGGGCTCCGTCGAGCGCCGCGATCGGCCGGGTACGCCCGGGGTCGTCGGACACCCGGCGCAGGACGGTGGCGTCGTCCACGGCGCGCAGGATTGTTGTGGCGTCCGCGTCTTCGGGAGCGGTCACCGCGTCCACCCGGCGCAGGACCGTCGTGGCGTCCATCGTGCGCGGCACAGCGGTGGCGTCGGCGGATCCTTCCGCCTCCCGCACGGCGACATGCGTCTCGGGTGTCCCCCACGTCCCGTCCGCGTCACCGGCATCACGCGTCTGGCGCGTGTGCACGGTCACCTCGCGGTCCGGGTGCTTCACCTGGACCGTGACCTCGCGGATCTGTTCACCCGTACGGCGGAAGAAGTGCTGGAAGACCGAGCCGCCGCAGGTGGCCACGACGCTCATCACTCCGGCGCCGAGAATCGTTCCGTACACGCCCAGTTGTGAGGCCGCCACCGCCGCCGCGACCGCCGCCACGGCGCTGCCCGCGACCTGGGGCAAGCTGAGGTCTATCCGCCTTTCTCTGGGTTCTGTGTCACTTTCCGGCTTCTGCACCATTTCCAGCCCTTGATTGACATCTCTCCCACCATGCAACAACAAGGGACATATGAGCGAAGCCGATAGTTCCGTTTACGGTGATTCTGTGAAGCAGGACACGCAAGAGGGGCATCCCGCAGCCGGCCGGGTACTCAACTCCTGCGCCCCACGAGAACTTCGGCGGCGCGGCGGTCCACCCACATGGCCCGAATGGAGTACTGTGGCGAGCCCTGGGGCCGGACTCCCGCGTGGAAGTCCGGAACCTTCGGGAGGGGGCCGACGGAGGCACTCGATCCAGCGGCGTCACAGCATCGCACGGAGGCTGGCTACGCGGAGCGACCGACGGTCACTTTGCGTTGCGCAAGAGGTCACCGTGCCACACTGGCGATCAAGGGCTCACGCCCGACACGCCGGGCAACACGGCAATGTTGTGGCAGGCTGCGGTCGGGCAGGCCACACTCGACTAGCGGAAGCAGCGACGCACGTGACGTCGGCAGGCACCACCCGGGAGGTTCCCATGCCCGAACTGCGTGTCGTGGCCGTCTCCAACGACGGCACACGACTGGTGCTCAAGGCTGCGGACAGCACGGAGTACACGCTTCCGATCGACGAGCGGCTTCGAGCCGCCGTGCGCAACGACCGCGCGCGGCTCGGCCAGATCGAGATCGAGGTGGAGAGCCACCTCCGTCCCCGCGACATCCAGGCCCGGATACGAGCCGGTGCCTCGGCGGAGGAAGTCGCTCAGTTCGCCGGGATTCCGGTCGACCGTGTCCGCCGCTTCGAGGGCCCCGTGCTCGCGGAGCGCGCCTTCATGGCCGAGCGGGCCCGCAAGACTCCCGTGCGCCGTCCCGGCGAGAACGCCGGCCCCCAGCTCGGCGAGGCCGTGCAGGAACGCCTCCTGCTGCGCGGCGCCGACAAGGAAACCGTTCAGTGGGACTCCTGGCGCCGCGACGACGGCACCTGGGAGGTCCTCCTGGTGTACCGGGTCGCCGGCGAGCCGCACTCGGCGAGCTGGACGTACGACGCCCCGCGCCGGCTCGTCCAGGCAGTGGACGACGAGGCGCGCTCGCTGATCGGCGAGACCGACGACGTCGCCGCGCCCGAACCCAGCTTCCCGTTCGTCCCCCGGATCGCCCGGCTGCCGCGCGATCGGCCGCTGGACCGCGCCCTCGACCGTCAGATGGAGCGCCCCGCCCCGCCTCCGCCCCCGGAGCCCGAGGAGCGCATCGGCGGGGTCACGGCGAGCGAACGCGATTCGCTCACCAGTCTTCTGGAGGCCGTACCCAGCTTCCGCGGCGACATGGTCGTACCGGAGCGGCCCTCGCCGCCCGAGCCCCCGGCGCTGGAACCGGCCGTGCACGAGCCGGAGGCCGAGAAGCCGCCCGCCCCGGCGGCTTCCGCGGGCGCGGGTGCCGCTTACGCGGATGTGCTGATGCCTCGCGCGGTCGCCGGTCACCGTGACCGGCTGACCGGGACGACGGACCGCCAGGCCGAGGCGGACGGCGTCCGGCCGGGCCGCCGGGCCGCGGTGCCGAGCTGGGACGAGATCGTCTTCGGCACACGCCGCAAGAAGCAGGACTGAACCGGGTGACCGCAGCGTGACGGGGGCCCGTACGCAATCGTGTACGGGCCCCTGCGCGCTGCCCGGACGTAACCCGTGGCGGCGTTTCCCGCCTGCCGTCCCGTTGTCGGGAGCGACCGTCCCGTTACCGAGAACAGCCGTCTCCTTACCGCGGGCGGCCGTTCCGTTACTGGGGGTCCGGTCCCGTGGCGACCGGACGGGACTCGTCGCCCGACCACTGCGACCAGGAGCCCGCGTAGAGAGCGGCCCGGTATCCGGCGATCTCCAGCGCCAGCACCTCATGGGCACCGGAGACGCCCGAGCCGCAGTAGACGCCGACATCCACGGTGTCCCTCTCGGCGCCCAGCCCGGCAAAGCGGGCGGCCAGCGCGTCGGCGGCCAGGAAGCGCCCGTCCGGGCCGACATTCTCGGCCGTGGGGGCCGAGACCGCGCCGGGGATGTGCCCGCCCACCCGGTCGATCGGCTCCACATCGCCCCGGTAACGCTCGGCCGCGCGCGCGTCGAACAGCAGGCCCGAACGCGCCAGGGCCGCCGCCCCGTCCGCGTCCAGCAGCGGCAGCGCACCCGGCTCGGGGGCGAAGTCGCCCTCGGCGGGGACCGGGGTCTCCTTCGACAGCTCGCCGGTCCAGGCGGCGAGACCGCCGTCCAGCACCCGGACGTCCCGGTGCCCCGTCCAGCGCAGCAGCCACCAGGCGCGGGAGGCCGCCCAGCCCTGGCCGCCGTCGTACACGATCACCGCACTGTCCCGGTCGACCCCTGCGCGGCGCATCACCGCACCGAATTCCGCCGGGTCCGGAAGCGGGTGACGGCCGCCGCTGCCCGCCGGCCCGGCGAGTTCCGCGTCGAGATCGACAAAGACCGCCCCGGGAATGTGCCCGGCCTCGTAGTCGGGCCGCCCGTGCGGGCCGCCCAGTTGCCAACGTACGTCCAGGAGCACCGGCGGACGTGGCTCCGTCGACTCGCTCATACATTCGGATGCGGAGATGATGGGCTTCATGGGAGCCATCCTCGCGCAGTCGCATGCCTACCCGTAACAACAACGAAACGGCTGTACCGCAACAAATGGGACCTCGTCCGTCGAGATCGAGGAAAGTGCGGCGCGGCCGGGGCGCATCAGGCGCCGGGTGGTGCAAGCATCTGCACGGGGCGTACACATCCCGTACCGCACGACGGCGCGCAGGCCCCGTTCCCCCCGTACGGCCACCACGATGGTCCGAGGAGATAGTGACGATGACCGAGGCTGCCGCTCGGCGTGTACCCGGAACACCTTGCTGGGTGAGCCTGATCGTGCACGGCCTGGACGCCACCCAGAACTTCTACGCCGAACTGTTCGGCTGGGAGTTCGGACCGGGCCCGGAACAGCTGGGCCCGTACGTCCGGGCACTGATCGACGGAAAGGAAGTCGCGGGCATCGGACAGCTGCCACCCGAGCGGCACCTCCCGATCGCGTGGACGACCTATCTGGCCACCGACGACGCCGATGTCACGGCGGAGATGATCAGGGCCTGTGGCGGCACGGTCGCCGTCGGACCGCTCGACGCGGGTGATGCGGGCCGGATGGCCCTCGCCTCGGATCCGGGCGGGGCCGTCTTCGGGATCTGGCAGGCCGCCCGGCATGTCGGCACCGCACTGGCGGGGGCAGCCGGCACACCGGTCTGGAACGAGCTGGTGACCCGGGAGACGGCGACGGTCGCCAAGTTCTACCAGGCGGTCTTCGGCTACGAGGCGGAGGCCGTGGTCTCGGCCGACTTCGACTACCAGACCCTGCACCTGGACGGCCGCCCCGTCGCCTCGCTGCACGGCGTCGGCCACGGCCTGCCGCGGGACCGCGGCCCGCACTGGATGACGTACTTCGAGGTCGTCGACACGGACGAGGCGGCGCTGCACGTGATGGAGCTCGGCGGACACATCCTCCAGCCCCCCAGGGAGGGCTCCAGCGGCAGGGTGGCGACGGTCGCCGACCCGGAGGGCGCGGCCTTCACGATCGTGCAGTCCGCCAAACCCTGACGCGGGAGCGGGAGCGGAAGAGAAGGGACCGACGAGTGAGCCGGCCCCTCCTCTTCCGCTCGGCGACAGCTCGCGTCTTCCGCCGAGCGGAGGCCGTCGGTGACGGCTCGGGCCACGGGCGGCGGCAGCGGGGCCGCTACCGCTGCCCGGCGAGCCAGTCGTACCAGTGGGCCAGGCCCTCCCCGGTCGTCGCGGACACCGTCAGCACGCGCACGTCGGGGTTCACCGAGCGCGCGTGCCGGGCGCACTGCTCGACGTCGAAGTCGACGTAGGGCAGCAGATCGGCCTTGTTGATCAGGATCAGGTCGGCGGCGGCGAACATGTACGGGTACTTCAGCGGCTTGTCCGTGCCCTCGGTGACCGAGATGATCACGACCTTGGCGCGCTCGCCCAGATCGAACAGGGCGGGGCACACCAGGTTTCCGACGTTCTCGACCATGAGCAGCGAGCCCTCGGCCGGGGACAGCGCCGTGAGCGCGTCCCGCATCATCTCCGCGTCCAGGTGGCACCCCGCCCCGGTGTTCACCTGCACCACGGCGCAGCCCGTGCGCCTGATCCGGTCGGCGTCGAGCCTGGTCTCCTGATCACCCTCGATGACGGCCACCGGCCGGCGACCGCCGAGATCGGTGATGGTGCGCTCGAGCAGGGTGGTCTTGCCGGCGCCCGGTGAGCTCATCACGTTCACGGCCGCCACGCCGCGATCCGTCATCCACGTCCGGTTGCGGTCGGCGAGAAGGTCGTTCTTGGCGAGTACCTTCTGCTCGATGGTGACGGTCTCACCGGCGCCCGTCAGCCGATGGCTCCCGTGCGGCCGAGGGTGCGTGTGCGGATGCGGATGTGCGTGGTCCGCTTCATCATCCTCCCGCAGCATCACGATCCTGGTCCCGCCGGACTCCTCGGAACAGCCGCAGGTGCCACACATGGTTCAGCCCACTCTCATGGAAACGATCTGCAGTTCCTGTCCTGATGTGATCTCCACATCGGCACTGCCGCAGGGACACAGCAGAATCAGGTCGGTCAGGGTGAATTCGACGGCGCAGGCGCGGCAGCGGCCGGCGCCGGGCCGCTGTTCGATCTCCAACTGCGCTCCCTCGGCAGCCGTTCCCTCCGCGACCAGGCCGAAGCAGAACCGCATCGAGTCGGGCACCACCGCGGTGAGCGCACCGACGCGGACGCGGACCTCGCGGACCGGGCGCCCGGCGGCGCGTTCGCACACCGAGTCGACGACGCTCTGGGTGATGGCCAGCTCATGCACCGGTGCCTCGTTCTTCCTGGGGTGGCTCCGACCGTAGGACGGCGGCGGCCGGGACCGGCGTCCGACCGGACCGGTGCCCGGCCGGATCACCCGAGCGGTCCACCGCGTGCGGTCATTCGGCCCCCGGGAATGGGGCGGGGACGCGAATTCCCCGTGTTGCCGGTGCACCCGAATCGAGGCGTGATGGTAGCAATGTGCGCGTACCCATCCGTGGGGGCCGATGGCCGGTGGGCCGTCATCCTGAAAGGCGGCACTTCCATGCCGACAGAGGAAGCGGTAAAGGCGGAGGACACTCTGATCCATGTGCTGTGGATCAACGCGGGGCTGAGCTGTGACGGCGATTCCGTTTCGCTGACCGCCGCCACTCAGCCGAGCATCGAGGAGATCGCGCTCGGTGCCCTGCCCGGACTTCCGCAGGTCGCGGTCCACTGGCCGCTCATCGATTTCGAGTGCGGCCCCAACGGTGGCGCCGATGATTTCCTCGAATGGTTCTTCAAGGCCGACCGCGGGGAGCTGGAGCCGTTCGTCCTGGTCGTCGAGGGTTCCATTCCGAACGAGCAGTTGCACGACGAGGGGTACTGGTGCGGTTTCGGCAACGATCCCGCCACCGGTCAGCCGATGACCACCAGCGAGTGGCTCGACCGGCTGGCCCCGAAGGCCACCGCGGTCGTCGCGGTGGGCACCTGCGCGACGTACGGCGGCATCCACGCCATGGCGGGCAACCCGACAGGCGCGATGGGGGTCCCCGACTACCTGGGCTGGGACTGGAAGTCCAAGGCCGGGATCCCGATCGTGTGCGTGCCCGGGTGCCCGATCCAGCCGGACAACCTGTCGGAGACGCTCACCTACCTGCTCTACATGGCCACCGACCAGGCGCCGATGATCCCACTGGACGACGCGCTGCGGCCGACGTGGCTGTTCGGGGCGACGGTCCACGAGGGCTGTGACCGGGCCGGGTACTACGAGCAGGCCGACTTCGCGACGGAGTACGGCTCGCCGAAGTGCATCGTCAAGCTGGGCTGCTGGGGACCCACGGTCAAGTGCAACGTGCCCAAGCGCGGCTGGATGAACGGCATCGGCGGCTGCCCCAACGTCGGTGGCATCTGCATCGGCTGCACCATGCCGGGGTTCCCGGACAAGTTCATGCCCTTCATGGACGAGCCCCCCGGCGGAAAGCTCTCGACCAACGCGGTCGGGCTGTACGGGTCGACGATGCGGCGCCTGCGCGGCATCACCACCCACACCCTGGACCGCGAACCGAAATGGCGTAAGCCCGGCAGGGAACTCACGACCGGCGCCGCACGCACCTGGTAAGTGACCGCGCAATCACCGCAACGGACAGAAAGATGAGGCGGCGCACATGACCGCGACGCAGCACAAGGGTGCCGGGGGAGGCCAGGGAAAGAACGAACTGGTCGAGATGGCGTGGGACCCCATCACCCGGATCGTCGGCAGCCTGGGCATCTACACGAAGATCGACTTCAAGCAGAAAGTGGTCGCTGAGTGTCACAGCACCAGTTCCATTTTCCGCGGCTATTCGGTCTTCATGAAGGGAAAGGATCCGCGGGACGCGCACTTCATCACGAGTCGCATCTGCGGAATCTGCGGTGACAACCACGCCACGTGTTCCTGTTACGCGCAGAACATGGCGTACGGGGTGAAGCCGCCGCACCTCGGCGAATGGATCGTGAATCTCGGCGAGGCCGCGGAGTACATGTTCGACCACAACATCTTCCAGGAGAACCTGGTCGGGGTCGACTACTGCGAGAAGATGGTCGCGGAGACCAACCCGGGGGTACTGGAGCAGGCCAACCGCACCCCCTCCCCGCACGCCGACGCCCACGGGTACAAGACGATCGGCGACATCATGCGGTCGCTGAACCCGTTCACCGGCGAGTTCTACCGCGAGGCGCTCCAGGTCAGCCGGATGACCCGGGAGATGTTCTGTCTGATGGAGGGACGGCACGTCCATCCCTCCACGCTGTATCCCGGCGGGGTCGGCACCGTGGCGACCATCCAGCTGATGACGGACTACATCACCCGGCTCCAGCGGTACGTCGAGTTCATGAAGAAGGTCGTGCCGATGCACGACGACCTCTTCGACTTCTTCTACGAGGCCCTGCCGGGGTACGAGAAGGTCGGCAACCGGCGCATCCTGCTGGGCTGCTGGGGCTCCTTCCAGGACCCGGAGCACTGCAACTTCGAGTACAAGGACATGACCGACTGGGGACGGAAGATGTACGTCACCCCCGGTGTCGTCGTCGACGGGAAGCTGGTCACCACCGACCTGGTGAAGATCAACCTCGGCATCCGGATCCTGCTCGGCTCGTCGTACTACAACGACTGGGACGAGCAGGAGACCTTCGTGTCCCACGACCCGCTCGGCAACCCGGTCGACCGGCGCCACCCGTGGAACCAGCACACCAACCCGCAGCCGCAGAAGCGGGACCTGGACGGCAAGTACAGCTGGGTCATGTCGCCGCGGTGGTTCGACGGCAAGGACTACCTGGCCCTCGACACGGGCGGCGGGCCACTCGCGCGGCTCTGGACCACCGCGCTGGCCGGCCTGGTCGACATCGGCTACGTCCAGTCCACCGGCCACAGCGTCAAGATCAACCTTCCCAAGACCGCCCTCAAGGGGCCGGTCGAGCTGGAGTGGCACGTCCCGAAGTGGAGCAACACCATCGAGCGCAACCGGGCGCGCAGCTACTTCCAGGCCTACGCGGCCGCCTGCGCACTCCACTTCGCGGAGAAGGCACTCGCGGAGATCAGGTCCGGGAACACCAAGACCTGGGAGAAGTTCGAGGTGCCCGAGGAGGCTGTGGGCTGCGGGTTCACCGAGGCGGTGCGCGGCGTGCTCTCGCACCACATGGTGATCCGGGATGGCAAGATCGCCAACTACCACCCTTACCCGCCGACCCCGTGGAACGCGAGCCCTCGCGACACCTACGGCACACCGGGTCCCTACGAGGACGCCGTGCAGGGCCAGCCGATCTTCGAGGAGAACGACCGGGAGAACTTCAAGGGGATCGACATCATGCGCACCGTGCGCAGCTTCGACCCCTGTCTGCCCTGCGGCGTGCACATGTATCTCGGCGAGGGCAAGAAGCTGGAACTGCTTCACTCCCCCACCCAGTCCGCGGGCAGTGAGTGATGGCGCAGGAGGAATCCGTGTCGGCGCCCGACTGGCGTACGACCGGTGAGCGCATCGACACCCTGATCGCCGCCAGCGGCTCGGGCGGCGCGGTCGCCCGTGAGCGCAGCGAGGAACTGGTCCGGCTCGTCGTCGACTTCTACGGCGCCGGTCTCGAGCGGCTGCTCGATCTCGTGTACGAACAGGGGCGACTGGACGACAAGGTCCTGGCCGCCCTGGCCGGCGACGACCTGGTGGCCAGCGTCCTGCTGGTGCACGGGCTGCATCCGTACGGCGTGGAAACCCGGGTCGAGCAGGCGCTGGAGAGTGTGCGGCCGTATCTGGGTTCGCACGGCGGTGATGTGGAGCTGCTGGCCGTCACCGACGAGGGAACCGTCCGGCTGCGGTTGCTGGGCAGCTGCGACGGCTGCCCGTCGTCGTCGGTCACGCTCAAGCTGGCCGTGCAGGGTGCGGTGGAGGCGGCGGCTCCGGAGATCACCTCGATCGAGGTCGAGACCGCGGACGAGCAGGACTCCGGGGCGGCGGGGCCGCTGGTGCCGGTGGACTCGCTGTTCGCCCGGCTGCACGCGGATGCCGGAGTGATCGCCGACGACGGCGCGTCGTGGGCGGTCGTGCCCGAGCTGTCGGGGCTGGAGTCAGGCGCCGTGGCCCGGGTCGAGGTCGGCCGGATGCGGGTGGCGGCCTGCCGGGTGGGGGCGGATCTCTTCGCCTTCGAGGACCGGTGCGCGCGCTGCGAGCGACCGTTCGAGGGCGCCACGCTGGCCCGGCGGCTCGGCGGTGACTCCGGGGACGCGATCCTGCGCTGCGCGGGCTGCCGGGCGCACTACGACGTGCGGCGGGCCGGGGTCTGCCTCGACGAGGACGACGTCCATCTGGCCCCGCTGCCGCTCCTGTCGAACGGCGGCGAGGTCTCCGTCTCGGTGCCCGCGGCGGTGGCGCCGTGATCGCGGCCGGCCGTTCCGCCTCTCCGGCGGCCGCCCTGCTGCGCCTCACCCGCGACCGGCCGCGGCCGGTCGCCGGGGAGCGCTGCGAGATGTGTGCGGAGCCGATCGGTGAGAGCCACCCCCATGTGGTGAACCTCGACAGCCGGGCCCTGATGTGCGGCTGTCGGGCCTGCTATCTGCTGTTCACCGACGAGGGGGCGCAGCTGCGCTACCGGGCGGTGCCCGAGCGCTATCTGCACTTCGCCGGGCTGACCGTGGACGGGCGTGCCTGGGACGAGTTGCAGATTCCCGTGGGGCTCGCCTTCCTGTTCCGCAATTCGGTCCAGGACCGCATGGTCGCGTTCTATCCGGGTCCCGCCGGGGCCACCGAGTCGGAGCTGCCGCTGGACGCCTGGGAGGCCGTCGTGGAGTCGAGCCCGGAACTCGCCGAGCTGCGTCCGGATGTAGAGGCGCTGCTGATCCGGCGCACCCCGGAGAGCGGCGGATCGTGCCATCTGGTGCCGATCGACGCCTGTTACGAACTGGTGGGGCAACTGCGCACGCTGTGGCGCGGGTTCGACGGCGGCTCCGAGGCGCGCGCCGCGATGGACGCCTTCTTCGCCCGGGTGGCGGAGCGCAGCCGGCCCGCCGCGGGGATCGGGGCGCCGTGAACGACTTCGCGTTCTCCGTGCTCGATGTCTTCGCCGAGCCGTACGCGGCCGCGCCGCAGCTCACGGCGCGGCTGCGGATCGAGGAGCGGACGGGCCGGCGGATCCATGCCGTCGCGCTGCACTGCCAGGTCCGCATCGAGCCGCAGCGACGCCACTATGACGATGCCGAACAGAGCGGCCTGCAAGCGCTGTTCGGCGGCAGGGACCGCTGGACCGACACCCTGAAGCCGTTCCAGTGGATGAGCTGTGACACCACGGTGCAGGGGTTCAGCGGAGCCACCGAGGTCGACCTCGCGCTGCCCTGCACGTACGACTTCGATGTGATCGGCTCCCGCTATCTGCACGCCCTGGGTGAGGGTTCGGTCCCGCTCGCCCTGATGTTCTCCGGCACGGTCTTCACCCGCGGCAGCAAGGGCTTCGGGGTCGAGCAGGTGCCGTGGGACTGCGAGGCCAGGTACCCGATGCCGGTCGAGGTGTGGCGGCGCATGATGGCGGCGCACTTCCCGAACACCGGCTGGATCAGGCTGGACCACGAGGTGCTGGCGCGCTTCGCGGACTTCCGGGCCCGGCGCGGGCTGATCAGCTGGGACGAGACGGTCCAGGCCCTCCTGGCCGAGCACGACGAGGTGGGTCCTGCCAACCCTGACCAGGTGTGTTCGGACGAGGTGGTCGTGTGAGCCTCGACCAGGTGCGTTCGATCGCCGACGCGATCCTGTACGAGGGGTATCTGCTCTACCCGTACCGCGCGAGCTCGCACAAGAACCGGTCCCGCTGGCAGTTCGGGGTCCTCGGCCCGCCGAACGCCACGGCGGCGAGTTTCGGCGAACAGCCGGGGATGGAGACGCAGTGCCTGCTGGCACCGCGCCCCGGCCCGGCGGCCGTCACCGTACATCTGCGCTTCCTCCAGCTCCAGGTCCGCGAGGTGCGGAGTACGGGCGCGGACGGCGTGGAGCGACCGGTCGACCAGCTCACCGTCGACGGCGTCCCGGTGCTGTCCTGGGACGAGGCGGTCGAGCGGGAAGTCGTGCTGGCCGCCGTCCCGTTGGGCGATCCGACGGACACCGTCCATGAGGTCCCGGGCGGCGAGGACAGCGAGCCGGTCACCGACGCGCGGGGCGCGGTGGTGGGCCGGATCGTGCGGCGCCGGCTGCCGTTGGCGTTCCGTATCCGTACGCGGACCGTCGTCGACGACGGATTCGTGCGCCTCTCGGTCGCGGTGCGCAATGAGCACCCGGAGCAGGCCGCCACGAAGGACGCCGCGATCCGGGCCTCGCTGATCGGCGCGCATCTGCTGCTGCGGTCGCACGACGCCGAGTTCGTCTCACTGCTCGAACCGCCCGCCGGGGCGGCGGCCGCCGCCGGGCGTTGCCGGCAGAGCAGGTGCTGGCCGGTGCTCGCCGGTCCGAAGGGGACGACGGACGTCCTGCTCGGCGCGCCGATCATCCTGTACGACCACCCGGAGGTCGCCGAGCAGAGCCCCGGCGCACTGTTCGACTCGACCGAGATCGACGAGATCCTGACCCTCCGGGTGATGACCATGACGGAGGCGGAGAAGGCGGAGGCGCGGGCCACCGACCCGCGCGCCAGGGAGATCATCGACCGGTGCGACGGCATGTCGCCCGCCGGCCTCCAGCAGCTGCACGGTCTGCTGCGCGATCCATACCGGCCGGAGCCCGCGGCTCCCGTGGAGCCTGCGGCCGATGTCCGGGACGTGGAGCCCGCCGCCTTCGACACCGCCGGCGCCCCCTGGTGGGACCCGGCGGCCGATGCCTCGGCGCGGCCGGAGAGCGACGCGGTGGTGATCGACGGACTCCGGGTGGCCAAGGGCAGCCTGGTCCGCGTCCATCCGTCCCGGCGTGCCGACGCGCAGGATCTGTTCTTCGCCGGCCAGGTGGCCCGGGTGACCGCGGTGCTCTCGGACGTGGACGGCGGTACACACGTCGCCCTGGTCCTCGTCGACGACCCGGCGTCGGACCTGCACGACTGGTACGGCCGCTACTTCTACTTCGCACCCGACGAACTGACACCGCTGACCGTCCAGGAGACGGCGCGGCACCGAGAGGAGAACCGATCGTGAAGACCCTGGGCTTCATCACCGCAGGCGTGGCGGCGGCCGTGGCGCTGGTCGCCGTGTGCGTCGGCATCAAGTCGATCCCCGACGTCCGCCGCTATCTGCGCATCCGTTCGATGTGAATCCCCGGCACCGACGACGACGGCGAAGTGGGCGATGACGGCAAGGGAACCGGGCACGGCCGCACGGGTGCTGGTGGCCGGCATCGGCAATCTGTTCCTCGGCGACGACGGCTTCGGCCCGGAGGCCGTCCGCCGACTGGCCCGCGACGGCGGACTGCCGCCGCGGGTACGGGTGGTGGACTACGGCATCCGCGGCATGCACCTCGCGTACGACCTGCTGGCGGGGTACGACGCGCTGGTGCTGGTCGACGCGTACCCGGGGGGCGGTGCGCCCGGGAAGCTGACGGTGCTGCGCATCGGCGAGGAGGACCTCGGTACGGGTGAATTCGACGCCCATGGTATGAATCCGGTCGCTGTCCTTGCAAATCTGGATCAATTGGGCGGTACTCTTCCGCTCACCTACCTCGTCGGGTGCACACCCGCCGGGGTCGAGGAGGGCATCGGGCTCAGCGAAGCCGTCGACAAAGCGGTGCCCGAGGCGGTCCAGGCGGTGCACACCCTGCTCCGTCGGCTCGTACCGACCGAACCAGCCGTACCGACCGCGCCCGTGAAGAGCGCCGAACCCCGGAGATCCTGATCATGTGCCTGGGCATTCCTGGTCGCGTCGTGGAGATCGTGGACGGTTATGCGGGCCAACTGGCTCTGGTCGACGTGGAGGGCGCCCGACGCCGCGTCAATATCGGCATGCTCGACGAGGCACCCGGTTGCGACGACTGGGTGCTTCTTCACATGGGCTTCGCCGTCGAGCTCATCGACCGGGCGAAGGCCCGCGAGGCCCTGTCCGGCCTGGAGATGATGGGCCGCGGCCGGGCGGAGCGCGTCCGGCGCAGGTTCGAGGTGCGCGGAGTCGTGCAGGGCGTGGGATTCAGGCCCTTCGTCTACGTCACCGCCTCCGAGCTGATGCTCACGGGCACGGTGACGAACACCGGCGACGGGGTGCTCGCCGAGGTCGAGGGAACCTCCGACGCGGTGGACGAGTTCGGCCGCCGGCTCCGTACCGACGCCCCGCCGCTCGCCGTCGTCGAGGACGTGCGCACCAGCGAACAGCCGACGCGGGGCGGTACGGGCTTCACCATCGAGGAGTCCAGCGGGGGCGGCCGGGGCAGGACGCTCGTCTCGCCCGACATCGCCACCTGCCGGGACTGCCTCGACGAGTTGGCCGACGCGGCGAACCGGCGCTACCGCCACCCCTTCATCACCTGTACGCACTGCGGCCCCCGGTTCACCATCGTCACCGGGCTTCCGTACGACCGGGC
Source organism: Streptomyces brevispora (assembly GCF_007829885.1). Lineage (NCBI taxonomy): Bacteria > Bacillati > Actinomycetota > Actinomycetes > Kitasatosporales > Streptomycetaceae > Streptomyces > Streptomyces brevispora. Next base: position 5,054,701 of record NZ_VIWW01000001.1, on the reverse strand, counting down.
CGCCACCACGATGGCGGAGTTCGAGATGTGCGGGGCCTGCCGGGCCGAGTACGAGGATCCGCGCGACCGGCGCTTCCACGCCCAGCCCATCGCCTGTCCCGACTGCGGGCCCCGGCTCGAACTGGTGGACGGGGACGGGGTGTCCCGCAGCCGCGACGAGGACGCGCTGCGGGACGCGCGGGAGCTGCTCGCCGACGGCGGGATCATCGCGGTCAAGGGGCTCGGCGGCTACCACCTGGTGTGCGACGCCCGCGACGACGCGGCCGTGGCCGAGCTGCGCCGGCGCAAGCGGCGTGGCGGCAAGCCCTTCGCGGTGATGGTCCCGGGACTCGACGTGGCGCGGGAGCTGGTGACCGTCACGGCCGAGGAGGAGGAACTCCTGACCGGTGGCCGCCGCCCGATTGTTCTCCTTCCCCGGCGCGCGGCCGGGACCGGGGTGTCCGACGCCGTGGCGCCCGGGAGCCGCGACCTCGGGCTGCTGCTTCCGTACACCCCGTTGCACGTCCTGCTCTTCGGGATCGGTGCCGACCGGCCGGGCCCGGACGCGCTGGTGATGACGTCGGCCAATCTGTCGGGCGAGCCGATCGTCACCGACGACGAGGTCGCGCTGACCTCGCTGGCCCCGCTGGTCGATGCCTGGCTGCGGCACGACCGGCGCATCCATGTGCCGTGCGACGACTCGGTCAGCCGCTGGGTGGCCGGTGCCGAACTGCCGCTCCGCCGGTCGCGCGGATACGCCCCGCTGCCGATCGCGCTGCCCTTCCACGTGACGCCGACGCTGGCCGTGGGCGCCGATCTCAAGAACGCCTGCGCGCTGGGCGAGGGCCGCTACGCGTGGCTGAGCCAGCACATCGGCGACATGGACGACCTGTCCACGGTGGACGCGCTGACCCGGACCGAGAAGCACCTGGAAGACCTCACCGGGGTGGCGCCCGCACGGCTGGTGACCGACCGCCACCCCGGCTACCACTCCACCGGCTGGGCCCGCGCGCACGCGGCCGGGCGGCCGGTCCGCACGGCGCAGCACCACCATGCGCACATCGCGTCCGTGATGGCCGAGCACGGGCTGGGCGCGGACGAGTCCGTGATCGGCGTCGCCTTCGACGGCACCGGTCACGGCGACGACGGGGCGGCCTGGGGCGGCGAGGTCCTGGTGGCGGGCTACGCGTCGTACCGCAGGGCCGCTCACCTGGGTTACGTACCGCTGGCCGGGGGCGACGCGAGTGTGCTGCGGCCGTACCGGATGGCTCTCGCCCACCTGCACGCGGCCGGCGTCCCCTGGGACGAGGACGCGCCCGCGGTCCGGGCGTGCCCGCCCGAGGAACGCGACGTACTGGCACATCAGTTCACCACCGGATTCGGCTGCGTACCCACGTCGAGCATGGGCCGGCTCTTCGACGCTGTCGCGTCCCTGACCGGCGTCCGGCACGTGGTGGCGTACGAGGCGGAGGCGGCCATGGAGTTGGAAGGGCTGGCCCGGACTGCCGGGACGGAGGGCGGCTACCGCTTCGGCATCCGGCCGGGAACGGGCCGGGAGCCGGCGATCGCCGATCCCGGTCCGGTCATCCGGGCCGTGGTGTCCGACGTACGGGCGGGCATCCCCGCGGCTCAGATCGCCGCGCGCTTCCACACGTCCGTCGCCGCGCTGGTCACCGAGCTCGCGGACCGCTGCCGTGCGAGCACCGGTCTCGACACCGTGGCCCTGGGCGGCGGTGTCTTCCAGAACGCCGTACTGCTCGAAGCGACGCAACTGGGCCTGACCGACAGAGGTTTCACCGTCCTGCGGCCGCGGCTGCTCCCGCCGAACGACGGCGGGATCGCGCTCGGCCAGCTCATGATCGCCGCGGCGGGCTGACCGCCCGCGCCTCCCGTACCCCAAGGGATCCAGAGAGAAGAGAAACCATGTGTCTGGCTGTTCCGGGGCGTGTCCTCAGCACCGCCGAAGTCGACGGCACCGTGATGGCCGAGGTCGACTTCGGCGGGGTGCGCAAAGAGGTGTGCCTCCAGTACATCCCCGATGTGACCGTCGGTGAATACGTCATCGTGCACGTCGGATTCGCCATTCAGCGCCTCGACGAAGCCTCCGCCCGGGACACCCTGGCCAACTTCGAACGGCTCGGCATCCTCGCCGAGGAGTTCGGGGACGGCTTCGAACTCGCGGCACAGCAGAACACCTCACCCGAAGGAGCCGGCCGGTGAAGTACCTCGACGAGTTCAGCGACTCCGATCTCGCGAAGAAGCTGATCGACCAGATCCACGCCGCCACCACCCGGAAGTGGGCGATGATGGAGGTCTGCGGCGGCCAGACCCACTCGATCATCCGGCACGGCATCGACCAACTCCTGCCGGACAGCGTGGAGATGATCCATGGACCGGGGTGTCCCGTCTGCGTCACCCCGCTGGAGACCATCGACCGCGCACTGGCGATCGCCGCCCGCCCCGGAGTCATCTTCTGCTCGTTCGGCGACATGCTGCGCGTGCCCGGCAGCAGCCAGGACCTGTTCTCCGTCAGGAGCGCCGGCGGCGACGTACGCGTGGTGTACTCGCCCCTCGACGCGCTGAAGCTGGCCCGCGAGAACCCGGACCGTGAGGTCGTCTTCTTCGGGATCGGGTTCGAGACCACCGCCCCCGCCAACGCGATGACGGTGTACCAGGCCAAGCAGCTCGGGGTCCGGAACTTCTCGCTGCTGGTCTCCCACGTCCTCGTACCGCCCGCGATCGCCGCGATCATGGAGTCCTCGACCTGCCGGGTGCAGGCGTTCCTGGCCGCCGGTCATGTGTGCAGTGTGATGGGGACGGCCGAGTACCCTTCGCTGGCGCGGAAGTACAAGGTGCCGATCGTGGTCACCGGCTTCGAGCCCCTGGACATCCTCGAAGGCATCCGCCGGACCGTCCTTCAGCTCGAAGCGGGCCGCCACGAGCTGGAGAACGCCTACCCCCGGGCCGTACGCGCCGAGGGCAACGTGCCCGCCATGAAGATGCTCGCCGATGTCTTCGAGGTGACGGACCGGACGTGGCGCGGCATCGGGGAGATTCCCCGCAGCGGCTGGCGGCTGTCCGAGAGGTACCGGGAGTTCGACGCGGAGCAGCGGTTCGACGTGACGGACATCCACACCTCCGAGTCGTCGCTCTGCCGGTCCGGCGAGGTCCTCCAGGGCCTGATCAAACCGCACCTGTGCGAGGCGTTCGGCAAGGAATGCACGCCGAGGAACCCGCTCGGCGCGACCATGGTGTCGTCCGAGGGCGCCTGCGCCGCCTACTACACCCACCGCCGACTGGAACTGGTCGATGCCAAGTGACCGACGCGATGCAAGACGTGACCGACACGCTGCCGGGGCCGGCCGATCTGGACTTCGAGGGGTGGGCCTGCCCCGTACCACTGCGGGACGTCCCGTGCGTCGTCATGGGCCACGGTGGCGGCGGCGCGATGTCCGGCGAGCTGATCGAGCACCTGTTCCTGCCCGCGTACGGGGCCGCGGCAGCCGCCGACCTCGGTGACTCGGCCGTCCTGACGGTCGGCTCCGACACCCGTCTCGCCTTCTCCACCGACTCGTTCGTGGTGAAGCCGATGTTCTTCCCGGGCGGGTCGATCGGTGACCTGGCGGTGAACGGTACGGTCAACGACCTGGCCATGTCGGGTGCGACGCCCCTGTACCTGTCGACCGCGTTCATCCTGGCGGAGGGCACCGAGCTGAGCGTCCTCGGCCGGATCGCCCGGGCCGTGGGCCGGGCGGCCGAGTCCGCCGGTGTACAACTGGTCACTGGGGACACCAAGGTCGTGGAGCGCGCCAGCGGTGACGGCGTCTATCTCAACACCTCGGGCATCGGCGTGGTGCCGTCCGGTGTCGACATCCACGTGCGCCGGGCGCGCCCCGGCGACGCGGTGCTCGTCAGCGGCGACATCGGCGTGCACGGTGTGGCGGTGATGAGCTGCCGGGAGGGTCTGGAGTTCGGTACGGCGGTCGAGAGCGACACCGCTCCGCTGCACGGACTGGTCGCCTCCATGCTCGCCACCGGTGCCGACGTCCATGTGCTCCGGGACCCCACGCGCGGGGGTGTCTCCGCGTCGCTGAACGAGATCGCCCGTGCCTCGGAGGTGGGCATCGAGCTGGTCGAACGGCTGCTGCCGGTGCCGGCCACGGTGCGGGACGCGTGCAGCCTGCTCGGGCTCGACCCGCTCCAGGTGGCCAACGAGGGCAAGCTGATCGCGATCGTGCCCGCGGCGGACGCGGACCGGGTGCTGGCCGCGATGCGGGCCCATCCACTGGGCCGGTCGGCGTGCCGGATCGGCAGTTGCGTGCCGGATCACGCCGGGATGGTGGTCGCGAGGACGGGCCTGGGCGGGAGCCGGGTCATCGCGCTGCCGATCGGCGAACAGCTGCCGAGGATCTGCTGAGCGAGCGGCGAGCGACTGCCGACGATCTGCTGACCGAGTGGCGAACGACTGCCGACGATCTGCTGACCGAGTGGCGAACGACTACCGAGGATCTGCTGAGTGAGTGCTGAGGGCGCGCTGCTGTTCGCGCGATACGCCTACCCGCCCAATGAGCTCGGCTACTGCGGGCCCGCCGACGCGGCGGCCCTCCTGCGCCGGGAGGCGACCGCCGACATCGAGCGGCGGGCCCGGCAGTTCGAGGGGGCCTGGTGCTATCTCCAGTTCCTCGCGGAGACGGCCGGGCTCCCGGACCCCCTCGACGTGCGGGTGGTCGAGGCCTACTGGATCGGCAACGAACTGCTGGACCTGGCCGATCCCGCCGCCCTGGTCGAGCGGCTGACGGACCGCTTTCGCGGTCAGCTGGGCGGTACCTGGCGCGAGGCGGCGCAGCGGGCCCTGGCCCACCACAGCTTTCAGGTGTTCGAGGTGTATCCGTGGGCGCCGCTGCTCCGGCCTGACGGGAACCCGACCGCCCTCTCCGTCCTGGACCGGTGCCGCATCCGTACGGGCGTGGTTCTCACGGCCGGCAGCGAGGTGGCGACCGTGCGGTCGCGCCCGCTGGTCTGGGACGGCACGGGGACCGTCGCCGGCGACTGGCAGGAGGAGACCGTGCGCTTCTCGGCCGGCGGGCGGACGCTGATCGACGGCGTCTCCCCCGGTGACCGGGTGGCGCTGCACTGGGACTGGGTGTGCGACGTGCTCACCGATGAGCAGGTCCGGCGCATCGAGTCCTTCGAGGAGCGCACGCGCGCCGGGCTGGGCCTGCTCGTTCCGTAGGACCGGCCCGGTGCGAAAGGCGGCGCCCCTTCAGCTGGTGGTGACCGGAAGGACGTCGGGGGACAGCATGCCCGCCTGCGCGCGGGCGCTGGTCGTCCGGCGGCGGTGGTGGCGACGGCAGAGGACCTCGTAGCCGACTTCGCCCGCCGACCGGTTCACATCACCGACCACGACCTGAGCACCCTCGACGACCATCTCGCCCTCTATCGTCCGCGCGTTGTGCGTGGCACGGGCTCCGCACCAGCACAGGGCCTCGACCTGGAGCTGCTCGACCCGGTCGGCCAGCTCGATCAGCCGCTGCGAACCAGGGAACAGCTTCGTACGGAAGTCCGTCGTGATGCCGAAGGCGAAGACGTCCATCTCCAGGTCGTCCACGGTGCGGGCCAGCTGATCGATCTGGTCCGGAGCCAGGAACTGCGCCTCGTCCACGATCACGTAGTCGACCCTGGCCCCCTTCGACAGCTGATGGACCAGGTACGCGAACAGGTCCATCCCCTCGTCCGCCTCGACCGCATCCGTCACCAGGCCCAGCCGCGACGACAGCTTGCCCTCCCCGGCCCGGTCGTCCCGGGTGAAGATCACACCCTGGAGCCCCCGCGCCGACCGGTTGTGTCCGATCTGGAGCGCCAGGGTGCTCTTCCCGCAGTCCATGGTTCCGGAGAAGAACACAAGCTCGGGCATGAGGGGTGGAGCACCTTTCGGGATGGGCGGGGAGGACGGGGGAACGGGCCGAACACGGCTACGGAGTGTGCGGGACTTTCAAAACACGCCTAGGAGCGTACTTCGAGGAGCGGGACGAGTTGCTCGACGGGGGTCATCGAGCCGTGCATCCCGACCATGGCCGACTCGTGGGGCTCGTTGTCGGAGGCGGTGATCACCACGTCGTCGTGGGCCGCCGCGACCACGTCGCCGATCCGGCCCAGGACCCGTTCGTCGATCCGGGGGCCGAACCAGCCCGCCGCGACGGCCTCGTCCCGGCTCGCCACCCAGAACTGCTCGCCGAGTACCTCGCGCCAGACGGTCAGCACATCGGCCTCGGCGCCCGGGACGGCGTACACATGGCGGGCGCGGCCCTCGCCGCCGAGCAGCGCGACGCCCGCGCGCAGCTCCCAGTCCTCGTCGAAGTCGATCCTGGACTGCTCGTCGAACGGGATGTCGATCATGCCGTGGTCGGCGGTGATGTACAGCGCCGAGCGCGGCGGGAGCTGCTCGGCGAGGCGCCTGGCCAGTCCGTCGACGTGCATCAGCTGGCCGCGCCAGGCGTCGGAGTCGACGCCGTGGCGGTGCCCCATGCCGTCGACCTCGCTGTAGTAGGTGTAGACGAGCGAGCGGTCACCGGCGGCCAGCCGCTCGGCGGCGACGTCCATCCGGTCCTCGCCGGTCAGCCGGCCGAGGAACGAGCCGCCGCTGAGCGCGACCTTGGTGAGCGGGGTCTGCTCGAAGGTGGGTGCGGAGACCTGCGCGGTACGTACTCCGGCCGCGTCGGCGAGCGTGAAGACGGTGGGGTGCGGCTGCCAGACCTTGGGCTGCGTCCAGGGCCTCCAGCGGAGCTGGTTCATCAGCGCGCCGGTCTCGGGATTGCGCACCGTGTACCCGGGAAGACCGTGCTCGCCCGGGGGCAGCCCGGTACCGACCGAGGCCAGCGACGTCGCGGTGGTGGCGGGGAAGCCCGCCGTGATCGGGCGGCCCGTGCCGCCGCGCGAGGTGGGCAGCAGGGAGTGCAGGAAGGGGGCCTCGTCCGGATGGGACCGGATCTGCTCCCAGCCGAGGCCGTCTATCAGGAAGACGCAGTTCCGGTCGGCCGGGGTGAGCTCGGCGATCGCTGCCGTGAAACCGGGGACGCCCTGTCCGGCGACGAGCGTGGGCAGCAGATCGGCGAGCGAGCCGCTGCCGTACTCGGGCACGGGGGCGGTGTCGACAGGCAGCAGTACAGGGTCCTGCCAGGCCGGCTGGACCATCAGCGGCCGGCCTCCGCGGTCGCGGCCGTGGCCTCGGAGAGCGCCTGGGCGAAGGCCAGCGTCTGGCGCACGGTGTCGGGGCCGTCGCCGGCCTCACTGACCCGCAGGCTCAGGTCGTCGGCGGTGGAGCTGCCGGTGTAGCCGTGGTCGGCCTCGCAGTTGGGGTCGCCGCAGGCGGCCGGCTCCAGGTCGATCCGGGAGACCGCGCCCCAGCCGATGGTCAGGACGACCTCGCGGGGCAGCGTGCCGGGAACGTACTTCTCCGGGTTGGCCACGACGCGGCTGACCACGACCGAGGAGATCCGGTCGAGCTTGACCGACTCGGTGGAGGTGGTGGCGTAGGGCGTCGGGGAGCTGGTGTCGGCGTTCTGCTCGTCGGTGTGGCTGACGACGAAACGGGTGTCCGTGAGCACCAGGACCGTGACGTGCCGGCGCACCTCGTTGGAGTCGAAGGTGGTCTCCTGGTGCACCAGGTAAGAAGCGACCGGCTCACCGCCCACGGCGGCCTCCACCGCCTCGGCCACGAGGGCCGGGTAGTAGCCGCTGCGCTCGATCGCCGCGCGCAGCCCCTGGGTCGTCGTACCGGTCTTAGCCATAAGGACCATCCTACGGGGGGCGGATGGCTGCCGGGGACGTCATGCCCGCCCCGTGGCCGGCAGCACCCGGAGCGGCGCGGGTCAGTAGTTGGAGAGGCGGCGCGGGCCGAGGTCCGTACGGGGCGGGGGCGGCGCGAGCCGGACGCTCGCACCGAGGACGGTCAGCCCCTGGGTGGCGACCACGACCGGTTCCAGGGCGATGGAGACCACCTCGGGGTGGTCGTCGACCAGCAGGGAGACCCGAAGCAGCAGTTCTTCCAGCGCCGCGGTGTCCACGGGCGCGGAGCCGCGCCAGCCGAAGAGGACCGGAGCGGCCCGGATCGAGCGGATCAGCTCGGCGGCATCCCGGTCGGTGGCCGGAACCAGACGATGGGCGATGTCGCCGAGGAGCTCGGAGGGCGCACCCGCCAGGCCGAAGGAGAGGACGGCGCCCGCGGCCGGGTCGATCGTGGCCCGTACGACGGTGTCGACACCGCGGGGGGCCATGGCCTGCACGACGGGCCGGAGCTCGGCGGGCTTGCCGAGGAGGTCGACCAGTTCCCCGTACGCGCGGCGCAGCGCGGACTCGGTCGCGAGGTCCAGCCGGACACCGCCCAGGTCGGCGCGGTGGCGCAGGTGGGGTGCGGTGGTCTTCAGCGCCACCGGGTAGCCGAGCCGCGCGGCAGCGGCGACAGCCGCCTCCGCGTCGGGGGCGGGCAGCGTCGACCGGACGGTGATGCCGTAGCAGGCCAGGAGCTCGCCGGCCTCGTCGTGCGACAGGGGCCTGCCACGCGGGTCGGGGTCCTTGCCGAGCAGCGCGTCGATACGGGCTGCCGCGCCCGCCTCGTCGATGGTGTCGTCGAGGAACTCGGGCACCTTGCCGGGTACCGCGGCCTGGCGTCGCCACTGGGCGTACTTCACGGCTTCGGCGAGCGCCCGGACGGCGCGCTCGGCGGCGGGGTAGGCGGGGATCCGGCCGATGGCGCGGGCGGTTGCGGGTGCGGTGTCGGGGTCGGCTGCGCGGGCGCCGTCGGAGGCGGCTGCGGGGGCGGTGTCTGTTCCGCCGGGGGACGCGTGCGTCACCGGCGGCTGGGTGGTGGGGGTGCCCGAGGCGTGTCCCGGTGCCTGGACGCCGGGTGACGCCTGGGCCGGGCGCTGCTGGGTGACCGTGCTGGTGGCGGCGGCCAGGGCCTCCGCGAGGCCGCCGATCTCCACATGGACGACGGCCACCGGTTTGGCCGGCCCGGCGGCGGCAGCCGTGTGCAGGGCGGTGGCCAGTACCTCGCCGTCGCCCGCCTCCGCCCGGCCGTCCTCGCCCACCCACGGGATCGCCGTCACGATCACCGCGTCGCAGCCCTCGTCGGCCAGCGCCTCGGCCAGCGCGTCTCGGAAGTCCTGCGGAGTGGCGGCGGTGGTGAGGTCGCGCGGCGGACGCGGGCGCAGCCCCTCGGCCAGGCAGGCGTCGTACGTGAGCAGGCCGAGGGACTCGGAGTTGCCGAGGATCGCGACGCGTCCGCCCGCCGGGAGCGGCTGGTCGGCGAGGAGCAGGCCCGCGTCGACCATCTCCGTCACCGTGTCGACGCGGATCACGCCCGCCTGTCGCATCAACGCGGAGACCGTGGCGTCCGGGATCCGGCTGATGGGTACGGCGTGGCCCGGCGGGGTGGATCCGCTGTGCCGGGCCCCCTTCACCACGACCACCGGCTTCACGGCGGCGGTACGCCGGGCGAGGCGGGTGAACTTGCGGGGGTTGCCGAGCGATTCGAGGTACAGCAGGGCGACATCGGTGTCCGGGTCCTCGTACCAGTACTGGAGGAAGTCGTTGCCGGAGATGTCGGCGCGGTTTCCGGCCGAGATGAAGGTGGAGAGCCCGGCGCCGCGCCGGTAGAGCCCGGAGAGCAGCGCGATGCCGATCGCGCCGGACTGGGTGAACAGGCCGATGCGCCCGGAGGCGGGCCGTTCCGGTGCCAGGGAGGCGTTCAGCCGCACCGCTTCGGAGTTGTTGATGACGCCGAAGGCGTTCGGGCCGACGATCCGCATGCCGTACGAGCGGGCCTGGCGCACCAGTTCGCGCTGCCGCTCGCGGCCCTCGGCACCCCACTCGGCGTATCCGGCGGAGAGGACGACCAGGCCCTGGACTCCGTGTTCCCCGCAGTCCGCGACGGCCTCGGGCACCCGCTCGGCGGGTACGGCGACGACGGCGAGGTCGACGGGTTCGCCGATCTCGCCGAGGGAACGGTGGGCGGGCACCCCGTCGATGGTGGCCCGGTCGGCGGCGAAGGCGCGGTTCACGGCGTAGGTGCGGCCGGTGAAGCCCGCGCCCAGGAGGTTGCGCAGGACCGTACGCCCGACCCCGCCGGGGGTGCGGCCGACGCCGATGACGGCGACGGAGCCCGGGGCGAGCAGCCGCTGCACGGACCGCGCCTCGGCACGCTGCTCCCGGCCGCGCTGGACGGCGAGCGACTCGGCGGTCGGTTCGAGGTCCAGGGTGAGGTGGACGGAGCCGTCCTCGAAGCTGCGCTGCTGGGTGTAGCCGGCATCCCGGAACACCTTGATCATCTTGTTGTTGGCCGGCAGTACCTCGGCGGCGAACCGCCGGATGCCGCGCTCGCGGGCGACGGCCGCGATGTGTTCGAGCAGGGCCGAGGCGACTCCGCGGCCCTGATGCGCGTCCTGGACGAGGAAGGCGACCTCGGCCTCGTCCGCCGGGGCCGTTGCCGGCCTGCCCCGGGCGTCGATCCGGTCGTAGCGGACGGTGGCGATGAACTCGCCTCCCACCGTGACGGCGAGTCCCACCCGGTCGACGTAGTCGTGATGGGTGAAGCGGTGGACGTCCTTGGCGGAGAGCCGCGGGTAGGGGGCGAAGAACCGGTAGTACTTCGACTCGGGCGAGACCTGCTCGTAGAAGCTGACCAGCCGTTCGGCATCGTCCGTGGTGATCGGCCTGATCCGCGCGGTGCCGCCGTCGCGGAGCACCACGTCCGCCTCCCAGTGGTCGGGGTAGGCGTGATGCGGACTCTGCTCCGGAGAGGGCTCCATGGGCAAAGCGTACGGCTCTGTCAGCGGTCGCGTGGGGGCCGGGGCCGGGGCAGTCTGGGGGGGCCGATCGACGGTACGGGACGGGCCTCGGGTCGGCCGGAGCATTGCGCACTGCATGAGAGACTGGTCTAGACAACCATTGATTCGTGAAGGGCAGAACCATGGCTGAGCGCCGCGTCAACGTCGGTTGGGCCGAGGGCCTGCACGCCCGCCCCGCATCCATCTTCGTCCGTGCCGCCACGGCCTCCGGTATCCCCGTGACCATCGCCAAGGCCGACGGCAGCCCGGTGAACGCCGCGTCCATGCTCGCGGTGCTCGGGCTCGGCGCCCAGGGCGGCGAGGAGATCGTCCTCGCGTCCCCGGCCGACGATTCCGAAGCCGCCCTGGACCGCCTGTCCAAGCTGGTCGCCGAGGGGCTCGACGAGCTCCCGGAGACCGTCTGATCCCGTTCGGTCCCGCGGTCACGACCGCCGGATTCCAGCGCCTGAGCCGCGGCACCCCCGACCGGGAGCCGCGGCTCTTTCGTTGGCCCAGAAATCCCTTCCGTGGGGCCGGGAGCTTATTCCACTGCCCAGGAAACTCTTCCTCCTGCCCGGGCCGTCTTTCGCTTGCGCAGGAATTCGCCCCTTCGGGACGGACCGACCGGAAGAATGCGGAGCAGTGAAATCAGCGCCCTGCCGAATGCCCGCTCCTTGTATACGCCCTCATTGTTAATGACGGCCGCTCGGGGTGTTTACGGCATGTTGCGAAGCCCTCACCCGCCCGGCGCGGGGGACCGTGCCGGCACCCGGTCGGCCCGGGCGGCGCAGCCGGTACGCCGCGGTGGCCCGCTCGGCGTGCTGGGCGGCCAGCACCCGCGCCCGTTCCGCGTCGCCGCGCGCCACGGCGTCCACGATGGCCCCGTGCTCGGCCCAGGAATCGGCCGGCCGGGCCGGCTGGTCGACCGCGTACATCCAGGCGACCTTGTGCCGGAGCTGGGTGAGCAACGCGATCAGGCCGGGGCTGCCGGAGGCCTGAGCCAGGGTCTCGTGGAACCAGCCGCCCAGTGAGCGCAGGTCCTCGCCCTCACCGCGGCGGGCCCGCTCCTGGCCCAGCCTGACCAGGCCGCGCAGCACCTTGAGGTGGGCATCGGTGCGACGCCGGGCGGCGCGGGCCGCACCGAGCGGCTCCAGCAGCATCCGGACCTCCAGGAGGTCGGCGGCCTCCTGCTCGTCGGGCTCGGCGACGCAGGCCCCGGCGTGCCTGCGGGTGACCACGAAACCCTCGGACTCCAGGGTGCGCAGCGCTTCACGCACCGGGACGCGGGAAACCCCGTAACGGCGTGCGAGCACCTCCTCGGTGAGTCGGCTGCCGCGTTCGAAGACACCGGAGACGATGTCGTCACGGATTGCCGTGCATACCGAATGCGCCGGAATGCGCATGTCCGAACCTCCGCCTTAATCCCCGCGAAACGCGGCCGATCGACGCCTGTCCCGTGACTCTATTGCAGTGCGCTCGTATTTCCGATGCCGGGCGGAAATTCATGAATATCTTCTGGTCACCGGCGGGTTCGGAACGGCCCGCATCCCGGCCCGGTGGCCGGGTACGACGCAGGCCCCGGCGTGCCGGGGCCTGCGTCGAGGTTCTTCGCGTCGGTCAGACGGTGACGCCGTGGGCGCGCAGGTACGCGAGCGGGTCCATGTCGGAGCCGTACGACGGCGTGGTCCGGGCCTCGAAGTGGAGGTGCGGTCCGGTGGAGTTGCCGGTGGAGCCGGAGAGGCCGATCCGCTGCCCCTGGCCGACGCTCTGGCCGACGGAGACACCGATCGAGGAGAGGTGGCCGTACTGCGTGTACGTGCCGTCCGTCATCCGGAGCACGATGTTGTTGCCGTACGCGCCGCCCCAGCCCGCCTCGACGACCGTACCGGCGCCGACGGCGACGACGGAGCTGCCGGACACGGCGTGGAAGTCGATGCCGGAGTGGCTGCCGGAGGACCAGAGGGAGCCGCCGGTCTTGTAGCCGGTGCTCACGTACGAACCGGCGACGGGGAGTTGGAAGGTGCCCAGCCGGGCGCGCTCGGCGGAGCGGGCGGCACGCGCCTCGGCCTCGCGGGCTTCCATGGCTCGGGCGGCGGCCCTGGCCTCGGCGTCGGCCTTCTTCTTCGCTTCGGCCTTGGCGTTTGCCTCGGCTTCCGCCTTCGCCTTCGCCGCCGCGGCGATGTCGGCCTGGCGCTGCTGAGCATCGGCCTGCGCGTGGATCCGGTCGGCGAGGGCGCCCTCGATGGCGATGACCTGGGAGAGGCCGGTCTCGGCGGCGGCGGGGGTCTCGGTGTCCGCGGCAAGGGCCGGGGAGGCCATGGAACCGATGACGCCGGTGGTCGCCAGGGTCGCGATGCCGACGGCCTTCGCGCCGCGGCGCGTCAGACGGCTCGGGGCACGGTGCTTCCCCGTGGCACGGGTGAACGCCATGAAGTGGCTGGTCCTTTCCTTCCTTCTCGCCTACCGGGTTAGCTGACGGGTTCGGAGCAGGAAGGTCTCCTACGGATCCCCCGGCCTCGCAGAGGCATGGGCATCCGATTCACCCCAGGGACTGCGTGGGTCCCCGGCTCCCCGGGCTCGCGCCTGACGGGGACTCGGCGATGACTGTCCGGTACGTCACGGATGCGGCATACGAGTGACGGACAGCCGAGCCGACGCTAGACGGAGGCACTTCCCCACACCAAACGGACAGGCGGTTTTGTAGCACATCCCACAGGGCAGACAGGCAACCTCCCCGCCAAAGCGGGACAAAAAGGGAAGGTCCCGGCAGTCAGCGATCTGCCAGGACCTTCCCTTTGCCCCGCTTTCGGGGAGAGTGACCGATCAGCCGGTGACGACCGAGACCTCTCCGATACCGAGAGCCCTGACGGGCTCCTCGATCCGCGCGGCGTCCCCGACGAGGACCGTGACCAGCCTGTCCCCCGGGAAGGCGCTGACCACGGCAGCCGTCGCCTCCACCGTGCCGGTGTCGGCGAGGCGCGCGTAGAGCTGCGCCTGGTAGTCGTCCGGGAGGTGCTGCTCGACCTGGTCGGCGAGGGTGCTCGCGACAGAAGCAGCCGTCTCGAACTTCAGCGGTGCGACGCCCACGAGGTTCTGCACGGCCGTCTCGCGCTCGGCGTCCGTCAGGCCCTCCGCGGCCAGGGTCCGCAGCACCTTCCACAGGTCGTCCAGCGCCGGGCCGGTGGACTCCGTGTCCACCGAGCCGCTGATGGCGAGCATCGCGGCGCCCGTCGCCCCCGAGGCGGAGCCGGGAGCCGTGGAGCGCAGCACCTGGGCGAAGGCGCGTACGCCGTAGGTGTAGCCCTTCTCCTCGCGCAGCACCCGGTCGAGCCGGGAGGTGAGCGTCCCGCCCAGGCAGTACGTGCCGAGCACCTGGGCCGGCCAGACGCTGTCGTGCCGGTCGGCGCCGATCCGGCCGATCAGCAGCTGCGTCTGCACCGCTCCGGGGCGGTCCACGATCACCACGCGGCCGGTGTCGTCGGCGGTGATCGGCGGGACCGGACGGGACTCGGCCGTGTTGCCCGACCAGTCGCCGACGGTGTCGGCGAGCAGGGCGTCCAGGTCGATGCCGGTGAGGTCACCGACGACCACGGCCGTCGCGGTGGACGGCCGGACGTGGGCGTCGTAGAAGGCACGCACGGCCGCGGAGTCGATGCGCTCCACGGTCGCCTCGGTGCCCTGGCGGGGGCGTGACATGCGGGCCGTGGCCGGGAAGAGCTCCTTGGAGAGCTGCTTGGCGGCGCGGCGGGCGGGGTTCGCCTGCTCGTGCGGGATCTCGTCGAGCCGGTTGTTCACCAGCCGCTCGATCTCGCTGTCGGCGAAGGCCGGCGCCCGCAGGGCCTCGGCGACCAGGCCGAGCGCCTTGGCCAGCCGGGAGGCGGGAACCTCCAGGGAGACCCGGACGCCGGGGTGGTCGGCATGGGCGTCAAGGGTGGCGCCGCACCGCTCCAGCTCGGCGGCGAACTCCTCGGCGCTGTGCTTGTCGGTGCCCTCGGACAGGGCGCGCGACATGATCGTGGCCACCCCGTCCAGGCCCTCGGGCTCGGCCTCCAGCGGGGCTTCGAGGAAGATCTCGACGGCGACGACCTGCTGGCCGGGGCGGTGGCAGCGCAGCACCGTGAGGCCGTTGGGCAGGGCGCCGCGCTCGGGTGCGGGGAAGGCCCAGGGCCTGGCCACTCCGGGAGCGGGCTGCGGGTGGTACTCCATCGAAACTCCAGTCGCGGCAGCGTCGGTCACTTGTCCGCCCCTTCGTGCGCGTCGGTGTCGTTGGCGGCGCCGGCTTCCGCCTCTTCGGCGGGCTCCACCGACTCGACCGGCTCATAGACCAGCACCGCCCTGTTGTCGGGCCGCAGCTGGGCCCTGGCGGCGGCCTTGACCTCCTCGGCGGTGACGTCGAGCACCCGGTGCACGGCGGTCAGCGCGAGCTGCGGGTCACCGAACAGCACGGCGAACCGGCACAGTTCATCGGCGCGGCCCGCGACGGTACCGAGCCGGTCCAGCCACTCGCGCTCCAACTGTGCCTGGGCGCGCTCCATTTCCTCGGGCGAGGGGCCCTCCTCGGCGAACCGGGCGAGCTCCTCGTCGACCGCGGCCTCGATCTGCGCCACCTCGACACCGCCGGACGTCTTGACGTCCAGCCAGCCGAGCGAGGGCGCACCGGCAAGCCGCAGCAGCCCGAATCCGGCGGCGACGGCCGTCCGGTCGCGGCGGACCAGGCGGTTGTGCAGCCGCGACGACTCGCCGCCGCCCAGCACGGTCAGCGCGAGATCCGCGGCGTCGCACTCACGGGTGCCGTCGTGCGGCAGCCGGTAGGCGGCCATCAGCGCACGCGCCGGGACCTCCTCCCGGACCTCCTCGCGCAGCTCACCGCCGATGACCTCGGGCAGCGCGCCGTCCCGCGGCGGCAGCTTGCCGTCGTGCGACGGGATGGTGCCGAAGTACTTCTCGATCCAGGCGAGCGTCTGCTCGGGGTCGATGTCGCCGACGACCGAGAGCACCGCGTTGTTGGGCGCGTAGTACGTACGGAAGAAGGCCCGTGCGTCCTCGAGCGTCGCGGCGTCCAGGTCGGCCATCGAGCCGATCGGGGTGTGGTGGTACGGGTGGCCCTCCGGGTAGGCGAGGGCGGTCAGCCTCTCGAACGCGGTGCCGTACGGGACGTTGTCGTAGCGCTGGCGGCGCTCGTTCTTGACGACGTCGCGCTGGTTCTCCATGGACTCCTCGTCGAGCTCGGCGAGCAGCGAGCCCATCCGGTCGGCCTCGAGCCACAGAGCCAGCTCCAGCTGGTGCGTGGGCATCGTCTCGAAGTAGTTCGTCCGCTCGAAGCTGGTGGTGCCGTTGAGGGAGCCGCCGGCGCCCTGCACCAGCTCGAAGTGTCCGTTCCCCTTGACCTGGCCCGAGCCCTGGAACATCAGGTGCTCGAAGAGGTGAGCCAGACCGGTGCGTCCCTTGACCTCGTGGCGCGAGCCGACGTCGTACCAGAGGCACACCGCGGCGACCGGGGTCAGATGGTCCTCGGAGAGCACCACGCGCAGGCCGTTGGCCAGACGGTGCTCGGTCGCTGTCAAGCCGCCGGAGCCGGCCTGGGCTGTGGCCGTGTGACCCATGGGCATGTACGTCCCTTCGATCGCGATACTGGATGTGATGCGAGACCTGCCACTGTAAGCAAGCGCACCGACACCTGGCGAAGTACCCGTGCCGCGCACGTCACCGGAAAGGAGCGTCCCGACCCCCTCGGGACGGGTGGAGAACCCCCTTTGGGACGGGTCGAGGTCGGAGTTGTCAGTGCGGCGGTCCACAATGGTCCGCATCAGACCCTGAGGTTGCCCGAACAGAATCCGTGAAGGAGTCGCAGCCGCGATGGCCCGCCGCAGCACGAAGACCCCGCCGCCGGACGACTTCGAGGAGAAGATCCTCGACATCGACGTCGTCGACGAAATGCAGGGCTCCTTCCTTGAGTACGCGTACTCGGTGATCTACTCACGGGCCCTGCCGGACGCCCGTGACGGCTTGAAGCCGGTGCACCGTCGCATCGTGTACCAGATGAACGAGATGGGCCTGCGCCCGGACCGCGGCTATGTGAAGTGCGCCCGCGTCGTCGGCGAGGTCATGGGTAAGCTGCACCCGCACGGGGACGCGTCGATCTACGACGCGCTGGTGCGGATGGCACAGCCGTTCTCCATGCGGCTCCCCCTCGTCGACGGACACGGAAACTTCGGCTCGCTCGGCAACGACGACCCGCCGGCCGCCATGCGGTACACCGAGTGCCGGATGGCCGACGCGACGTCGTTGATGACGGAGTCGATCGACGAGGAAACCGTCGCCTTCCAGTCGAATTACGACGGCCAGGAGCAGGAGCCGGTCGTCCTCCCGGCCGCCTATCCGAACCTCCTGGTCAACGGCACGACCGGGATCGCCGTCGGCATGGCGACCAACATGCCGCCGCACAACCTGGGCGAGGTCATTGCCGCCGCCCGCCACCTGATCAAGCATCCGGGCGCGGACCTGGAGACCCTGATGCGGTTCGTCCCCGGTCCCGACCTGCCGACCGGTGGCCGGATCGTGGGCCTCGGCGGCATCAAGGACGCCTACGCGAAAGGCCGCGGCTCGTTCAAGATCCGCGCCACCGTCGCGGTGGAGAACGTCACTCCGCGCCGCAAGGGGCTGGTCGTCACCGAACTGCCCTTCAGCGTCGGTCCGGAGAAGGTGATCGCCAAGATCAAGGACCTGGTCTCGGCGAAGAAGCTCCAGGGCATCGCGGACGTCAAGGACCTCACCGACCGTTCGCACGGACTGCGCCTGGTCATCGAGGTCAAGAACGGCTTCGTGCCGGAGGCCGTGCTGGAGCAGCTCTACAAGCTGACGCCGATGGAGGAGTCCTTCGGCATCAACAATGTGGCGCTGGTCGACGGACAGCCGCTCACCCTGGGCCTCAAGGAACTCCTGGAGGTCTATCTCGACCACCGCTTCGACGTGGTGCGCCGGCGCAGCGAGTTCCGCCGGACCAAGCGCCGCAACCGACTGCACCTGGTCGAGGGGCTGCTCGTCGCGCTGATCGACATCGACGAGGTCATCCGGCTCATCCGGTCCAGCGACAACTCGGCGCAGGCGAAGGACCGGCTCATCGAGCACTTCTCGCTGAGCGAGATCCAGACGCAGTACATCCTGGACACCCCGCTGCGCCGGCTCACCCGGTTCGACCGGATCGAGCTGGAGAGCGAGCGGGACCGGCTCAACGCCGAGATCGACGAGCTGACCGCGATCCTCGAATCGGACACCGAGCTGCGCAAGCTCGTATCCACGGAACTGGCCGCGGTCGCCAAGAAGTTCGGCACCGACCGGCGTACGGTGCTGCTGGAGTCGGCCGGTTCGCAGGTCGCGGCGGTTCCGCTGGAGGTCGCGGACGACCCGTGCCGGGTGCTGCTGTCCTCGACCGGTCTGCTGGCCCGTACCGCCAACGGTGACCCGATCGTGTTCCAGGAGGACGCCAAGCGCGCCAAGCACGATGTGATCGTGTCGGCCGTTCCGGCCACGGCACGTGGCGATGTCGGCGTGGTGACCTCGATGGGGCGGCTGATGCGGCTCTCCGTGATCGACCTGCCGCAGCTGCCGGACACCCACGCGGCGCCCAACCTCTCGGGCGGCGCGATGGTCGCCGAGTTCCTCACTCTGGACGCGGACGAGGAGGTCGTCTGCCTCACCACGCTCGACGAGTCCTCACCGGGGCTGGCGATCGGCACCCTGCAGGGCGTCGTGAAGCGCGTGGTGCCCGAATATCCGGCCAACAAGGACGAGCTGGAGGTCATCACCCTCAAGGACGGTGACCGGATCGTCGGCGCGGTGGAACTGCGTACCGGCGAGGAGGACCTGGTCTTCATCACCTCGGACGCGCAGCTGCTGCGCTACCCGGCGGGGCAGGTGCGCCCCCAGGGCCGTCCGGCCGGCGGTATGGCGGGCGTGAAGCTCACGGAGGGCGCGGAGGTGCTCTCGTTCGCCGCGGTGGATCCGGCCGCGGACGCCGTGGTGTTCACGGTCGCCGGTTCGCACGGCACGCTGGACGACTCCGTGCTGACGTGCAAGCTCACCCCGTTCGACCAGTACCCGCGCAAGGGCCGGGCCACGGGTGGGGTGCGCTGTCAGCGGTTCCTCAAGGGCGAGGACCTGCTGGTGTTCGCCTGGGCGGGCCCGACACCCGCCCGCGCCGCGCAGAAGAACGGCACACCGGCCACGCTGCCCGAGCCCGACCCGCGGCGCGACGGTTCGGGGACGCCGTTGGAGTCGCCGGTCGCGGTGATCGCCGGCCCGTTGTAGCTGGACCGTTGTAGCGGGACCGGCCCGGTCCGGGGCGCTATGCGTCGTCGCCGGGCTGCTGTACATACCGCAGGACGCCCCACATGCTTCGTTCATGTGGGGCGTCCTGCGCTGTGTCCGGTGCCGTGTCCGCCGGCGCCGTGTCCCCCGGTGCTGCTTCCCCCGGCCGCGGGGCGGTCTCCCGGCAGTCCGCCAGCTCCTTGTGCAGGGCCTCGGCGTCGATGCCCGAGCCGATCAGCACCAGCCTGGTCAGCCGTGGTTCGCCACGTGTCCAGGGCCGCGGGGCGAACCGCAGGAACCTGCCGACGGCGTGCAGCGCGTACGTGTTGTCCCGGTCTCCCCCGCCGAAGTCGACGTACCCCTTGATCCGGTAGAGGCCCTCCGGCCGGGAGTCCAGGAACTCCATCAGCCGACGGGGGCTCATGGGCACGTCGGAGGTGAAGTCGAGGCTCTCGTAAGCCGCGTGCAGATGGTCCCCGTGCTCCTCGCCGGCCGCCGCCCGTTCCTCCAGGTACAGGTCCTCGAAGGTGAGCTGTCGCGCCTTCTCCTCGCTGTCGGGCCGCAGCGCCGGATCGAAGAGCAGCTCGGGGTCGATGCGTCCGTATGCGGCGGGGATGACGGCCGCCGCGCTGCCGGTGGCCGCGACGGCCTCCCGGATGCGCAGCCGGTCGGCGTCCCCGGCCCGGTCCGTCTTGTTCAGCACGACGAGGTCGGCGACGGCGAGATGGCGGTCGATCTCCGGGTGACGTTCCCGGGTGGTGGCGAACTCCGCCGCGTCGACCACCTCGACCAGTCCCCCGTACACGATGTGCGGGTTGTCGCTGGCCAGCAGCATCCGTACGAGCTCCTGGGGTTCGGCGAGTCCGCTCGCCTCGATGACGATCACATCGAGACGGGTGGCGGGCCGGGTCAGGGTCTCCAGGTAGGTGTCCAGCTCGCTCACGTCGACCGCGCAGCACAGACAGCCGCCGCCGAGTGAGACCGTCGAGCCGACCTGTCCGGACACGGTCATGGCGTCGATCTCGATGGCCCCGAAGTCGTTGACGATCACGCCGATCCGGGTTCCCGCGCGGTGGCGCAGCAGATGGTTGAGCAGCGTCGTCTTGCCGGATCCCAGGAATCCTGCGAGGACGATGACCGGGATCTGCCGGCTGCGGGGCGGGGACGACGGGTTCAACAGGGGCCTTCCGGGGGACGTCAGGCGGCCGGGACCGGCTGCGGCGGAGGCGGGCCGACATAGCGGGCCGCCGGGCGGATGATCTTGGAGTCCTCCGCCTGTTCCAGGATATTGGCGCTCCATCCGACCACTCGCGCCGCGCAGAACGTCGGCGTGAACATCTCGCGCGGCAGCCCGCACAGTTCCATGACCACTCCGGCGTAGAACTCCACGTTGGTGTGCAGTTCGCGCCCCGGCTTGAGCTCGGCGAGGATCGCCTCGACCTGCCGTTCCACCTCGACGGCGAAGTCGACGAGCGGTCCGCCGAAGCCCTGGGCGATGCCACGCAGCATGCGCGAGCGCGGGTCCTCGGTGCGGTAGACCGGGTGCCCGAAGCCCATGATCCGGTCTCCGGCGAGCACCCGCTCACGGATCCACCCGTCGATGCGGTCGGGGGTCCCGATGGCGTCCAGGGTGTCGAGGGCCCGGCTGGGCGCACCGCCGTGCAGCGGTCCGGAGAGCGCGCCGACGGCCGCCACCAGGCATGCGGCGATGTCCGCGCCGGTGGAGGCGACGACCCTGCCGGTGAAGGTCGAGGCGTTGAAACCGTGGTCGATGGTGGAGATCAGATACTGCTCGACGGCCCTGACCCGAGCGGCTTCCGGCACGGAACCGGTGAGCATGTAGAGGTAGTTGGCCGCGTACGGCAGGTCGTCACGCGGCTCCACCGGCTCGAGTCCCTGACCGAGCCGGTGCAGGGCGGTGAGCACGGTGGGGACCGCGGCGCAGACGGTCAGCGCGTCGTCGCGGCGCCGGCCCGCGTCGATGTCGTACACGGGACGGAATCCCGCCGATGCGCCGAGCAGCGAGAGCGCGGTGCGCAGCCCTGCGAGCGGGCCTGATACCGCTCCCGCGCGGGCTATGGCGGGCAGCGCGTCACGCACCTCCGCGGGCAGCCTGCGCAGTGTGGCGGTGCGGGCCGCGAAGTCGGCGCGGGCGGCCTGACCGGGCAGTTCGCCCTCGGTCATCAGGTACCAGGCGTCCTCGAAGCTGCGGGTTTGCGCCAGTTCGATCGCCGAGTACTGCCGGTAGTGGTAGAAGCCCTCGCGGCCGCGGACATCACCGAGGGCCGTGTCGG
Source organism: Streptomyces brevispora (assembly GCF_007829885.1). Lineage (NCBI taxonomy): Bacteria > Bacillati > Actinomycetota > Actinomycetes > Kitasatosporales > Streptomycetaceae > Streptomyces > Streptomyces brevispora. The sequence goes on along the minus strand of NZ_VIWW01000001.1, from coordinate 5,033,298 downwards.
TGACGACGACACCCGCGAGGCCTCGGGGGACGTCGAGCGGTGTTCCGCCGGTCATGGTGGTCATTGCTTCCTCCGTAGACATCTGCGTGGCCATTCCGGTGACGCCGGGCATCCCTGTGACGCTTGCATTCCCGTGGTGCCGCCCGGCATCCGGATGACACTTGACATTGATTCGACTGTCCATGCTTGACTTAAGATCTGTCAATGTTGATTGAATCAATATGGATACGGTGAGCGGCATGACGGATCAAGCAGACCCGGGTTCCCGTTCGGAGCCCACGGCGCATCGGCTCACCACCCGGGAGACGGCCGAGCGCCTGGGCGTGAAGCCCGAAACGGTGTACGCGTACGTGAGCCGGGGCCAGCTGAGCAGCAACCGCGCGCCCGGCGGGCGGGGCAGCACGTTCGACGCGGCGGAGGTCGAGGCCCTGGCACGGCGTACGGGCCGCAGGGAGCCCGCTCCTCCTGCCGGTGATCTCGCCTTCCGGACCGGCATCACGCTCATCGAGAGCGACCGCTACTACTTCCGGGGCGTGGACGCCACGGAACTGGCCCGGCGCCATACGTACGAGGAGGTCGCCGAATGGCTCTGGACCGGTGAGCTGCGGACGGGGATGCGCTTCGCGGCGCCTGCCGAAGCGCTGGCCGCGGCCCGCCGGACAGGCGGCGCACTGCCGGCGCACTGCGGTTCGACGGACCGGTTGCGGGTCGCGGTCGTCGCCGCGGCTGCCGCCGATCCGCTGCGTTTCGACCTGTCGCGCGAGGCGGTGCTGGGAGGCGCCCGGAGCCTGATCCCCACCCTGGTGTCCGCGCTCCCGATGGTGGGCGGGGCACCTGCGGCGCCCTCCGGGACGCTCGCCCCAAAGGGCGCGGACGGCGGCATCGCCGACGCCGGTCTGGCACGTCAGCTGTGGCCGAAGCTCACCGCCCGCCCTGCCGACGAGGCGTCACTCGACGTGCTGGACACCGCCCTGGGGCTGCTGATCGACCACGATCTGGCCGCCTCCACCCTGGCGGCCCGGGTCGCGGCCTCGGCCCGGGCGCACCCGTACGCGGTGGTCTCGGCGGGGCTGGGGGTCCTGGAGGGGCCGCTGCACGGCGCGGCCAGCGGCCTGGCGCACCGGATGCTGGCGGAGGCCCTGGAGCGGGGCGGCGCGGCACCGGTGGTCGCGGACCATCTCCGTACCGGACGCCGGGTTCCGGGGCTCGGCCACCGGCTCTACACCGCCGAGGACCCACGGGCCACCACGCTGTTCGCCCTGCTCGCGAAGGTCCCGCACGCGGCGTCGGCGCTGGCCGCGGCCCGCGATGTGGTCACCACGACCACGCGTCACGCCCCGTTGCACGCGAACGTCGATCTCGCGCTCGCCGTGCTGTCGGTCTCCTCGGGCATGGCCCCGGAGGCGGGCGAGACCGTGTTCGCGATCTCCCGTACGACGGGCTGGATCGCGCACGCCCTGGAGGAGTACGGGGAACGCCCGCTGCGAATGCGCCCCACCGGTCAGTACAACGGGCCGCGGCCGCCTCAGCCGCTGCCCGTCACCATGGGGACACTATTGCAATAGACGGTTCATGTGGTGCAAATTAACGACGGTCAGCGGGAAACATTGCGCGGAGGCTGGGCCGTGGAGCCGCGCACCACCAATTCGGGCTCGAAGAGCAGCTCGTCGGACGGCACGGTGCGCCCTCCGATCTGCACACACAGCAGCTCGACGGCTGCACGGCCCATGGCCTCGATCGGCTGACGGACAGTGGTCAGGGGCGGCTCGGTGCAGTTCATGAACGCCGAGTCGTCGTACCCGACGACGGAGACGTCGGCGGGCACCGAGAGACCGCGGCGGCGCGCCGCACGCACCGCTCCCAGAGCCAGCACGTCACTGGCGCAGATGAACCCCGTGACCCCTTCGTCCAGCAGCCGCATGGCGGCCGCCTGACCGCCCTCCAGCGAGTACATCGCCCGCGCCACCCACTCGTCGGGGATGGTCGTGCCGGACTCCTCGGCGAGCACCCGGGCGGCGGCCAGTTTGCGCTGCGAGGGCATGTGGTCCGAAGGGCCGAGCACCAGGCCGATGCGCTCGTGACCCAGCGAGACCAGATGGCGCCAGGCCTGCTCGACGGCGACGGAATCATCACAGGAGACGCCCGGGAAACCGAGATGGTCGATGGCCGCGTTGATCAGGACGACGGGGATCTTACGGTCGGCGAGCACCCTGTAGTGGTCGTGCGGGGCATCGGCCTGGGCGTAGAGACCACCGGCGAAGACGACGCCCGAGACCTGCTGCTGGAGGAGCAGCTCGACGTAGTCCGCCTCCGAGACGCCCCCCTTGGTCTGGGTGCACAGCACGGGGGTCAGCCCCTGCTGGGCGAGCGCGCCGCCGACCACCTCGGCGAAGGCGGGGAAGATGGGGTTCTGCAGCTCGGGCAGGACCAGGCCGACCAGCCTGGCCCGCTCGCCGCGCAACTGGGTCGGGCGCTCGTATCCGAGGACGTCCAGCGCGGACAGGACGGCCTGCCGCGTGGCGTCGGAGACTCCCGGCTTGCCGTTGAGTACCCGGCTGACCGTGGCCTCACTGACCCCAACCTTCTGTGCCACCTGAGCAAGTCGTCGCGTCATGCACGCAAGATTAGCGCAAGAAGCGCAAGCGGATTGCGTTGAGTTGAAAATGAGACGAATCTCCGAAAGCACCGGAATGCCCTCTACTGCCTTCGCGCTGCCGCCTCCGCGATGAGCGCCCCATCGCCCCCGCAGGGAAGCCGCGTCGGTTCGGCCGGCCTCAGCGGGTCTTCTCGCAGGTAGTGCTGATGCAGCATGCCATCGCCACCGGCGTCACCGTACTCGCCAACGGCCTCTTTCTGGCACCCCTCGGCGCAGAACTCGACGACCGGGCGATGAGCCGGGCGCCGACCATCGCACAGAGCGCGGCCTCACAGCCGGAGATGGCCGCAATCACTGGTCGCCATGGACCCGGCTCCACTCGCTCCTGTGCAGTCCGCGGCAGCAAGGAGGCCATGCGCCAGGGCGCCCTGCAGCGCCCGCGCCGAAACCGTTCACGTACGCGAGCACCTGGTGAAGGGTGAGAGCCCGTTCACGTACGCGGGCACCTGGTGAAGCCCGTTCACGTACGCGGGCCTTCGCACCAAGCGGGGAGGCGTATGCCTCCCCGCTGCACACGACGGAGAGCGATGGCAGGACCGGGCTCCCGGAACACCGCTGAATCTGGGCACCTTGTACCGCGAACGTGAGGGGCGAGCCCGAGGTGCGTGCCCACTCCACCGCACCCGAGACGCGTCCGCACGCCGGAGGCGGCGACGTCCGGCGGGGCCTGACCACAGCTCCCCAGGCACCAGGTGCCCGGCCTGTCACACCGCGCCGGCACCGGTCAGCGCACGGACCTCGGTCTCCGCGTGCTTGGCCACGTCCGGCGGCTCCTGCGAGGTGACCGTGCCGATCCAGCCGGCCAGGAATCCCAGCGGGATGGAGACCAGGCCGGGGTTCTCCAGCGGGAAGAACTGGAAGTCCACGCCGGGGAAGAGCGAGGTGGCGCTGCCGGAGACCACCGGCGAGATCAGGACGAGGAGCACGGCAGGGATCAGCCCTCCGTAGACCGACCAGACCGCCCCTCGCGTGGTGAAGTTCCGCCAGAACAGCGAGTAGAGCAGCACCGGCAGGTTCGCCGAGGCTGCGACCGCGAAGGCCAGGCCCACCAGGAACGCCACGTTCAGGTCCTGGGCGAGCAGCCCCAGCCCGATGGCGGCCACCCCGATGCCCGCTGCGGCGACCCGGGCCACGGCGACCTCGCTGTGCTGCTTGGAACCCGGACGGCGAAGCGACGCGTAGAGGTCGTGGGCGACGGACGCGGACGAGGCGAGCGTGATCCCGGCGACGACGGCAAGGATGGTCGCGAAGGCCACGGCGGCGACCACGGCGAACAGGATCGTTCCCCCGGTGGAACCCTCGCCGCCGCCGAGTACCAGGGCCAGCAGCGGAACGGCCGTGTTCCCAGCGGGATTCGACGCCCGGACGTCCGCCGAGCCGACCAGCGCCGCCGCCCCGAATCCGAGCACGATCGTCATCAGGTAGAAGCTGCCGATGAGGCCGATGGACCACACGACCGACCTGCGGGCCGCGCGGGCGGTCGGCACGGTGTAGAAGCGCGAGAGGATGTGCGGCAGTCCGGCCGTGCCGAGTACCAGGGCCAGTCCCAAGCTGATGAAGTCGATGCGCGCCGTCCAGCTACCGCCGTACCGGAGACCGGGCGAGAGGAACTTCCTGCCGTACCCGCTGCGGTCGGCGGCGGAGTTGAGCAACTCGTTGACATTGCCGTGGAAATGGACGAGGACGAGCACGGTGAGAAGGATCGTGCCCGCCATCAGCAGGACGGCCTTCACGATCTGGATCCAGGTGGTGGCGCGCATGCCACCGAGCGACACGTAGATCACCATGAGCGCCCCGACACCGATGACCGTCCAGGACCGGGCAGCGCCGCTCGTCCCGCCGAGGAGCAGGGCCACCAGACTGCCCGCGCCCACCATCTGCGCCACCAGGTAGAGCACGGAGACCGTGACGGAGGACGTCCCCGCCGCGATCCGGACCGGGCGCTCCGCCATCCGCGCCGCCACCACATCGGCGAGAGTGAACCGCCCACAGTTACGTACGAGTTCCGCGACGAGCAGCAGCACGACGAGCCAGGCGACCAGGAAGCCGACCGAGTAGAGCATGCCGTCGTAACCGAAGAGTGCGATCAGTCCGGAGATGCCGAGGAAGGACGCGGCCGACATGTAGTCGCCCGCGATGGCGAAACCGTTCTCCATGGGCGAGAACAGCCGGCCACCGGCGTAGAACTCCTCGGCCGAGCCGTGCCGGTTGCGGCTCGCCCAGGTGGTGATGCCGAGGGTCACGGCGATGAAGACACTGAACAGCAGGAGCGCCAGGGCCTGGTGATTCACGCTCAACGCCCGAACCCCCGTGTCATCTCCTGTGTCTCCCAGCGCAGATCGAGCGCCGCCCGGTCCCTGCGCAGCCGCGCGTGCCGCGCGTACGCACCGGTGAGCAGGAACGTCGTGAGGAACTGACCGAGTCCCGCGACCATGGCGACGTTGACCGCCCCGGCCACCGGTCTGGCCATCAGGTCGGGCGCGGTGACCGCCAGGACCACATAGGCGAGGTACCAGGCGAAGAAGGCGAGGGTGGCGGGGACGACGAAGCGCCGGTACCGGCGCCGCACTTCCTGGAAGGCATCGCTGCGCTGCACCTCCAGATAGATGTCCGCTGCGCTGTGGCCGCGCTGCGGCGCCATGGAATCGGGCGTCCCGGCGGGTGCGAAGCTTCCCGTACCGTCCGGCTCCCCCCATCCGGAGGCCAGCGCGTCGTACCACGGGTCGTCGACTCGCATCACTGCGAAATCGCGCCCTGCTTCCTTCTCCACCGAACAACTCCCCTTGTCCACGGACCCCTTCGGCCGCGTACCCAAGAATGGGCAGATCGGGAAGATCCCGGGCACTTCATTCGCGAGACTTCACCTCATCAGGTGAAGGATGACCCGGGCGGCTGTGCGAGCCCTCGAACGTACGCATAGCGAACCGCCTGGGCCCGGTCGCGGAACCCCGCCCCCGGAACTCCCCCGCAGGCTCTCTCTCGATCAGCAGCCGGGCCGCCTCCAGGTGCACCAACTGCGCGGAGAGACTGTGCGCGAGCACGTCGTGGATCTCCCGGGCGATCCTGGACCGCTCGTCCAGAGCGGCCGTTTCGGCCTCCGCCACCCGCGCGGCCCGCTCCTGTGCGAGAAGACGCCGCGCACTCCCGCGGGCCTCGGCGTCCAGGCGGAGCACGTAGCCCGCGAGGCAGAGCCCCGCCGTGGTCACGGCCGTGGCCGGCCAGTTGCCGGTGTTCACAGCGGCGTACGCGCCCAGCGCCACTGCCGTGGACGGGACTCCCGCCGCAAGCGGCAGCCGTTCCAGAGCGGTGACCGCGCAACGGCACCAGAGCACCACCGCGGGAACCGTGGCCCCGGCCTGCTGCGCGCCGAACGCCGCCAGCATCAGCAGGGCGAGCGCTCCGAGCGACGGCCCCAGGCGGTTCTCCAGGCTGGCCCGGAAGAAGGCCACCGCGAGCACGGCGCAGCCGAGCACCCCGATCAGGCCGACCCCGATCTCCCAGGGGCCGAAGAGCCCGCCCGTGAAGGTGCCCCAGAGCATCAGGGCCAGCAGCCCGGCCCGCATGCACCATGCGATGGCGATCCGCGAGCGGGTGCGCTTCTCCCGCGAGAGGGCCTCCCGCGAAGGCCAGCTCGTCCACGCAGCGGGTGTCACACGCGGTCCTTCCACGCCTGCCGGAACGGCGCGCCGTCAGCGGGACCGCCGAACGACGCCGGTATCTCCGCGGCCCGCCGGGCCAGGACCCCGCTGCGCACCAGCAGCGTCACGGCGAGAGCCATCATCAGTGCGGGGCTGCCCTGATGTATGCCCAGCACCGCGGCCACCCCGTAGAGGGCCGCCCGCAGCGCCAGGCCCGCGATCCAGACGTAGACGGTGCCCCTGGTCCCCTCGCTCCAGAGGGCGCCGTCCTCCGCGCGCCAGAGCCGGGCCGTCCATCCCCAGGCGGCGCCCGTGACCAGCCCCACGATCAGCTCGGCGCCCAGGACGACGACGGAGAGTGTCTCGTGACGCGGGTCCAGGAGACCGGGCTCCCGCAGCGCCATGACGAGCAGGACGCCCGGCAGGAGCCACCAGCGCCGGTCGCCGGAGATCCGTCGCGCCGAGCACTGGCGGACCACTACGAGCGCGACAACCGCGACGATCACCAGGACATTGACGATCCCGGACATGAATGCCTCCGAATAGCGGGAAGTTCGGGAAGTTCTGCAACTCCGACGCTACGGAAACGACAAGATCAGGGGATCGGCTCAGGGGTTGAACGTGGGTGGAGCCGTTGTCTCCACCCGGGGGTGGAGACAACGGCTCCTGTGTCGTGCGGACGGGACGGATTCGGTGGCCTCACCGGTGCGGAGCTCCGGCGAGGCCAGGACTCAGACGTCGATGCGCGAGCGGTCCAGCGTGGCGGCCGAGCTGGTGATGAATTCCTTGCGGGGCGCCACTTCGTTGCCCATCAGCAGATCGAAGACCTGCTCGGACGATTCCAGATCGCCGATGTTGATCCGCCGCAGGGTGCGGAAGCGCGGGTCCATCGTGGTCTCCGCCAACTGGTCGGCGTCCATCTCGCCCAGACCCTTGTAGCGCTGGATCGAGTCCTTGTACCGGACGTTCTTGCGCTGGAGCTCCAGCAGCCGCTGGCGCAGCTCGTTGTCCGAGTACGTGTAGATGTACTTGTCCTGGCCCTTCTTCGGCTGGACGAGCTCGATCCGGTGCAGTGGGGGCACCGCCGCGAAGACCCGCCCCGCCTCGACCATGGGCCGCATGTACCGCTGGAAGAGTGTCAGCAGCAGGATGCGGATGTGGGCGCCGTCCACATCGGCGTCCACCAGCAGAACGATCTTGCCGTAGCGGGCGGCGTCGATGTCGAAGGTCCGCCCGGACCCTGCTCCTATGACCTGGATGATCGCACCGCACTCGGCGTTCTTCAGCATGTCGGAGACGGATGCCTTCTGAACGTTGAGGATCTTGCCGCGGATCGGCAGCAGGGCCTGGAACTCGCTGTTCCGGGCCAGTTTGGCCGTGCCGAGCGCGGAGTCGCCCTCCACGATGAACAGCTCGCTGCGCTCCACGTCGTCGCTGCGGCAGTCGGCGAGCTTCGCAGGCAGCGAGGAGGACTCCAGAGCCGTCTTGCGGCGCTGCGCGTCCTTGTGCTGGCGGGCCGCGATCCTGGTCCGGGCCGCTGCCACCGCCTTCTCCAGGACCGCCCTGGCCTGGGCCTTCGCATCCCGCTTGGTCGAGGTCAGGTACGCCTTGAGCTCCTTGGCCACGACATTGGCGACGATGCGGTTGGCCGCGGAGGTGCCGAGCACCTCCTTGGTCTGGCCCTCGAACTGCGGCTCCGCCAGCCGCACGGTGACGACCGCGGTGAGGCCTTCCAGGGCGTCGTCCTTGACGATGTCGTCCTCCGCGACGCGGAGCATCTTCGCGGAGCGGAGCACCTCGTTGACCGTCTTGGTCACGGAGCGTTCGAACCCGGACACGTGGGTGCCGCCCTTGGGGGTGGCGATGATGTTGACGAAGGACTTCAGGTTGGTGTCGTACCCGGTGCCCCAGCGCATGGCGATGTCGACGACCAGTTCCCGGGTGACCTCGGTCGCCGTCATGTGTCCGCGCTCGTCGAGTACGGGCACGGTTTCCTTGAAGGTGCCCTGGCCGGTCAGGCGCAGGACGTCGCAGACGGCCTTGTCCTGCGCGAGGTACTCGCAGAATTCGCTGATCCCGCCGTCGAAGCGGAAGGTCTCCTCGGTCTTGCCCTCGCCGTTCAGACCCCGCTCGTCGCGCACGACGATGGTGAGGCCGGGGACGAGGAAGGCCGTCTGGCGCGCCCGCTGGTACAGGGTGTCCAGATTGAGCTTGGCGTCCTTGAGGAAGATCTGCCGGTCGGCCCAGAACCGCACCCTCGTACCGGTGCGCGCCTTCGGAACCCGCTTGCCCTTGCGAAGGCCGTTGGCCGGGTCGAAGGGGCTGTCCGGTCCCTGCTCGGTGAACATGCCCGGAACCCCGCGCCGGAAGCTGATCGAGTGGGTCGCGCCGTTGCGGTCGACCTCCACGTCGAGCCGGGCGGAGAGTGCGTTGACCACGGAGGCGCCCACACCGTGGAGACCGCCGGAGGCGGCGTACGAGCCACCGCCGAACTTGCCTCCGGCATGCAGCTTGGTCATCACGACCTCGACGCCGGACAGGCCGGTCTTGGGCTCCACGTCGACAGGGATGCCCCGGCCGTTGTCGCGGACCTCGACGGAGTTGTCGTCGTGGAGGATGACCTCGATGTGGTCGCAGTAGTCGCCGAGAGCCTCGTCGACGGAATTGTCGATGATCTCCCAGAGGCAGTGCATGAGGCCGCGGCTGTCGGTGGACCCGATGTACATCCCGGGGCGCTTGCGAACCGCTTCGAGCCCCTCGAGTACGAGCAGATGCCGCGCGGTGTAGTTGGAACCGTCTCGGTCTGCTCCGGTCAGCAGCGCAGTGGACGGCACGGACGTATCGGCGGTCACGCGGTTCGCTCCTCGCTGAATTTCATTTGGGGCCCAGTGGGTAACGGGCTCGGCTTCGGTCGCCGCTGAGAGGGTACCGAGGCCTGGTAGAGCGGGTGTAACGCCACCCTCGGAGAACCCTCACACTAGTCCAGCCTCGCATACACGTTCGATCTCCTGTCGGAGTGACGTGCACATCACGTTCCCTTCCAGGCATGAACCATTTAGGCTCCGGGCACGTCCTCATCAACAAGCCGGCAAGCCAGCCGGTCGGACGGACCGACCAAGACAAGCAACGCGAAACCGTAGCGCCACGCAATACGGCACATTCGCCGCGAACCGGCAACAGACAGCCATCTTGAGAAGAAATTTCGAAGAAAAGCCACGAGCGGGAACGTTTTCGGCCTGGTTGGATGTTGACCCTGGTACGACAGCTCGTCGAGCTAGAGAAGAGGCGACGTGACTACTGTTCTGACCCCCGCGAGCCCGCTGACCGCAGCAGACCGCTGTGACCGTTGCGGCGCCCAGGCCTACCTGCGCGTCGTCCTGATCAGTGGCGGTGAACTGCTCTTCTGCGCCCACCACGGTCGCAAGTTCGAGCCGGAACTCAAGAAGATCGCCGCGGAAATACAGGATGAGACGGACCGACTGACGGCCGTGCAGGCCCAAGCCGCCGAAGAGGAACAACACTGACACCTCACATCCACGACGAGCCAGGGCCCGGTCCCGGACCGACCGACGGGCGACTCCCTCCGTAAAGAGGGGGCCGCCCGTTCTCGTACCTGGAGCCGGAGACGGTCAGCCGGCGACCGCCATCCACCCGATGGCGGCGGAAATCCGCGTATAGACCCCCGGACTCCCCGCCCTGCCGCAGCCGCTTCCCCAGGACACCAGCCCGATAAGCCGCCCATGGGCCACCAGAGGCCCTCCGCTATCCCCCTGGCATGCGTCGTACCCGCCCTGCAGTTCGCCCGCGCAGAGCATCGCCGAGGCCTCGTACGTGCCGTTCCTGCCGCCCGGGTAGGCCCGCTCGCACGCACTGTTCGGCAGAACACTCACTTTCGCGGACCGCAGTGACGACACGTAGTCGCCGTTACCCGTCGTGTCCCCCCACCCGTAGACGACGGCAGCGGTACCGGACCGGTACCCGGCGTCACCGGCTTCGGCCATCGGGATCACGCTCTGCGTGGGCAACGCTTCGGCGAGGGTCAGCACCGCGACGTCCCCGCTGTTGGTCGTGACGTCGAAGCCGGGGTTGACCCACGTCCCGCTCACCGCGATCTCCTTGCCGCCGGAACCGTTCAGCTCGTCCCGGCCGGAGATGACCCGCAGATCGCGGATCTGGCTGACATCGGCACCGAGCGCCTCCTCGCTGAGGCAGTGCGCGGCCGTCAGCACCCTCTTCGGCCCCACCGCCACGGCGCCGCAGAACTGGCCGGCGCGAGTGCTTCCGAACCGGTCACGACTGGAGAGCGCCACCACCCACGGACTGTCATTGACATGTGCGGGCTGGCCCCCGATGACGATGCTGTCCGCGACTGCCGAAGCGGGGGACGCGAGCGGCATCACGGCCGCGGCGGCAGTGAGGGCGAGCGCCCCGGTCATGACACGGACGACGGTACGGGACATACGTACTCCTGACTCTGTGATGGACCATGCCCACCCAGAGTCATTCCGCCGCCGCCGATCCGCACCCCCACATAGGCCGAGGACCCGGCATCCCCATGGGATCCGGGCCCTCGTTGCGTGTGCTCCCGCGACCTAGTCGAGGTAGTCGCGCAGTACCTGCGAACGCGACGGGTGGCGCAGCTTCGACATGGTCTTGGACTCGATCTGGCGAATCCGCTCACGCGTCACGCCGTAGACCTTGCCGATCTCGTCCAGCGTCTTGGGCTGTCCGTCGGTGAGACCGAAGCGCATGGAGACCACGCCGGCCTCACGCTCGGAAAGGGTGTCGAGCACCGAGTGCAGCTGCTCCTGAAGGAGGGTGAAGCTGACCGCATCGGCCGGGACGACCGCCTCGGAGTCCTCGATCAGGTCACCGAACTCGCTGTCTCCGTCCTCACCCAGCGGGGTGTGCAGGGAGATCGGCTCGCGGCCGTACTTCTGGACCTCGATGACCTTCTCGGGGGTCATGTCGAGTTCCTTGGCCAGCTCCTCCGGGGTGGGCTCGCGGCCCAGGTCCTGGAGCATCTGGCGCTGCACTCGCGCGAGCTTGTTGATGACCTCGACCATGTGCACCGGAATACGGATGGTGCGGGCCTGGTCGGCCATGGCGCGGGTGATCGCCTGACGGATCCACCAGGTGGCATACGTGGAGAACTTGTAGCCCTTGGTGTAGTCGAACTTCTCGACCGCGCGGATCAGACCGAGGTTGCCCTCCTGGATCAGGTCCAGGAAGAGCATGCCGCGGCCGGTGTACCGCTTGGCCAGCGAGACCACGAGACGGAGGTTGGCCTCCAGCAGGTGGTTCTTGGCGCGGCGGCCGTCCTCGGCGATGATCTCCAGCTCGCGCTTGAGCTTCGGCGCGAGCTTGTCGGAGTTCGCCAGCTTGTCCTCGGCGAACAGGCCCGCCTCGATGCGCTTGGCGAGCTCGACCTCCTGCTCGGCGTTGAGGAGCGGGACCTTGCCGATCTGCTTCAGGTAGTCCTTGACCGGGTCAGCCGTGGCCCCGGCGACGGCGACCTGCTGCGCAGGCGCGTCGTCCTCGTCCTCGTCGGAGAGGACGAAGCCCTTGTTCTCGCCCTCGCTCTCCTCTTCCTCACCCTTGCCGGCCTTGACTTCCTCGGCCGCGTCGTCGCCGTCGAGGGCTTCGTCGTCCTGCTTGCCGGCCTTCTTCGCCGCAGTCTTCTTGGCCGCCGTCTTCTTCACGGCGGTCTTCTTGGCAGCCGTCTTCTTGGCTGCCGCCTTCTTCGCAGGGGCGGCCGCGGCGGCGTCATCCGCCACCACGTCCACGGCCTCGGACGACGAGGCGGCGGTGGCCGCGACGGTACGCGTCACGGTCGTCTTGGCCGCGACGGTCTTGGTGGCGGTGCGCTTGACCGGGCTCTTCGCTGCGACGCTCTTGCGGGCGCGCTTGGACGGCTCCGCGGCACTGACCATCAGCGTCACACCCTCTTCCTCGAGGATCTGGTTGAGGCTGCGCAGAACGTTCTTCCACTGGGTTGGCGGAATCTGGTCAGCCTCGAAGGCCCGACGCACGTCATCGCCGGCGATCTGCCCATCAGCCTTTCCCCGCTCGATGAGCGCCATCACAGATTCGGACTCGGCGATCTCCGGCGGGAGCGTACGGGATGTGCTGGCCGACACGAACAACCTCTCGGAACGATGGAAACGGCTTCCGGCCCGGCCCCTGAGAGGGCTGAACCGACGACCGTCGGCTGGGAATGTGCCGACGGCGCGGGCTATGCCTCAGAACTGCACAGCGCACTCAATGGCTGCTGTATTCCTTCCGCGGCGGTCACCTCTTAAGTCATCGCGCTGCTTCGAGGAGTGTTACGCCCAATCCGCGTGGCCCGAGTCACACCTCATTTCCGACGAACGCGACGAGGGACGACATCTCCCCACAATTGTGCCGCCGGACCCCGAGGGCCCGACGACACATGGCTCGCACGCCCCGACTGTGTCGCGCTCAGTGCTCGCGCGGCGCCGGCACCACTCGGTCCACCTCGCGCTCGACCTCTCGCTCCACCTCGACGTGGACCACGAGCAGCTGGCGCATGGCCGCCTCGGCGCCCGCGGAGTCGCCGGACGCGAGGGCCTCGACGATCCGCACGTGGTGGCCGAGCGACGCCTCGCTGGGGCGGTCACAACCGGTCACCGGGCCGCCGGAGACATGCAGGGCGGCGGAGACGATGCCGGAGAGGTGCTCCAGCATGCGGTTGCCCGCGGCCTGGATGAGCAGGGCATGGAACTCCGCGTCGGCCCGGGCACAGGTGATCGCGTCGCCCTGCCCGAGCGCATGCCCCATGATCTCGACCATGTCGGCGAGACGCTGCTGAAGATCCTCACGGCCATGCCCCGCGGCCAGGCTCGCGGCGAGCGGCTCGATCGTCCACCGGAGCTGACTCAGCTCGCGACGCTGGTCGTCGCGCTGCGGGCCGAAGGCACGCCATTCGATGATGTCGGGGTCGAGCAGATTCCAGTCGCTGACGGGCCTGACCCTGGTACCCACATTGGGCCGGGCACTGACCAGCCCCTTCGCCTCCAGCACGCGCAACGACTCCCGCACGACGGTGCGGGAGACCTCGAAACGCTGACCGATCTCCTCCGGCACCAAGGGGCGGTCCGCGCCCAGGTCGCCGGAAACGATCATCTGTCCCAGCTGCTGAACAAGTTGTCCGTGCAGGCCTCGGCCACGGCTGGCCGATCCCCGTCGGCCCACCCTGCCCAGCTCGTTGTCGGGACCGTTCCAGGAACGAATGGCGGCACGCTCGCCGGCCGGCGCCTCCGCATAGGTGTAACGGTCGAGTTCGCCCGGGCCGGAGTCGGCGGCGCGGGCGGCGGTCATCATGGTGTGCGCAAGGGTACTCACGCATCCTTTGTCGGCGCGGCTCAGCCGCCCCTTGAGGTCTTTGGTGAAAAGCACACGAAAGGGTGATCGGCACCTGCTTCCCAATTGACGCCTTATTTGCACAAAACGGGCAACGCAAGCGGAGTTGTGGGGCATACGGCACTCCGGCGCCGTCCGGCGATCACCAACGCACCCTGCCGCGAAGGCTGGTGAACAGATACGCGCAGATGAGGACCGACAACGACAGGGTCAATGCGGTCCCCACCGGATGTGCCACGACCCGCATCGCGGCCAGCAGCCACCGGTCCGTCTCATGCGGCCACTGGAGCCAGGCCAGGTCCCGCAGCCGGCCCGGAAGTCCGGTCACCGAACGGGCGGTCGACGCCTTCGGCATCCTCTGGACGAGCGGAACCATCAGCACCGGAACCGCGAGCACAGCGGCCACCCCCGCCGCCGTCACCCGGAAGAGCCCGGCAGCCAGGAGTCCGGCCCAGGCACAGCCGACGGTCAGGCCCGACCAACTCACGGCCAGCGACATCACATTCGGCGGCATCCGGATCAAGTCACCTCCGTACACAAGGCGAAGAGACGCCGCGGAGGCCAGCACGACAAGCAGAGCGAGCAGCAGAGCGACACCCGCGGACACCGCCAGCTTGGCAAGGAGCAGCCCGAGGCGACGGGGAACGGTGCCGCGGCCGGCGGCGAGCGCGGGATAGCGGAATTCGTCACCGAAGGAGAGTGCGCCGAGCAGCCCGGCACCGAGCGCGGCGGGCGGCAGCGGGAGCAGGGGAGGCCAGGCGGCGAGCACGTTCGGCAGCGGCGTACTGCCGTTACGGGCGAGCAGGACGGAGATCCCGGCCGAGGCGACCAGGGCGACGGCCATGATCAGGGCCGTGGTCCTGACCCCGAAGAGACGGCGCAGTTCATAACGCACCGGACGCAGCGGACCGCGGGCGGCACGCCGCCTGATCGGCGGTGGAAGATCCGGCCCGGCGGCGTTCGCGGCGGGCCGCGGAACGGCACCGGAGCCGCCGCCCCCGGTCGCGTCGGCCTCACGCCCGTCGCCCCTGGTCGCGGCAGGGGCAGCTCCGGAATCCGCGCGCTCGGCGACCGGGCCGGTGTCACCGATCTCGCCGATCTCGTCGGCGAGCTGGTGCACGGGAAGCCCGTGCCGGAATGCCGTGTCGCCGATCTCCGCACAACTGCTGCCGTAGACGGAGAGACGGCTGCCGCTCGCCTCGGTGACGACCTCGACGGAGCGCCGGGCCGCCCGCGCCTCGCGGCTGACGACTGCGGCAAGACGGGCGGCGTGCGGGGAACGGACCGCGACACGGGGCCGGAGCCGGGTGCGTGAGAAGTCGGCTACGCCCTGGTCCGCGACAAGCCGTCCGCCGTCGATGGACACCACATGGCCCGCCGACCGCGCGGCCTCCTTGGGGTCGCTGGTGGTGTACAGAACGGCGCCGCCCCCGGCTGCGTGGGACCGCAGCATCCCATGCAGCCAGGCGGCCTCCCGCGGGGCGAGGCCTTTCGTGGGTTCGTCGAGAATGAGCGTGTACGGGTCGCCGAGCAGCGCGGAGGCGAGGGCCAGCCTGCGCTCCATGCCGAGGGAGAGCGAGCCGATGCGTTGATCCCCCAGCCCGGCGAGGCCGACCGTGTCGAGCAGTTCGTCGGCCCTGGATGCCGGTACACCCGCCGCGGCGCAGAGCATGCGGAGCTGCCCTCGGACGGTGCGGACCGGGTGGCCCTGCACGTCTCCGAGCAGCACTCCCACTTCGCGGGCAGGCTGTTCCACGCGGTGCAGCGCTCTGCCTCGGAAGTAGGTGACCCCCCGGCCCGGCTCAAGTTCGAGCATCAGCCGCAGGGCTGCGGTCTTGCCCGAGCCCGGTGCGCCCAGCAGGGCGGTGACGCAACCGGAGCCGGCTTCGAACGTGAGGTCGTCCACGGCGGGCGAAAGTCCGCGGTGGCGGGCGCTGGTGAGTCCGATGGCCTGGAGCATCGCTTCTCTCGCAGGAGGTGAGACCGCTCGACGGCAGTGGGTACGCAGCAAGATAACCCGACATATCCGACTTTTCGCGCAACGCTGCATCTGCGGCGCTCCGGCTCCCGGCGGCTGTCGCATCCGGCGGACGGACACGCATCCGGTGTACGGCACTACCTCTGGAGCAGGATCAGACCTCGGGCCGGAGCATCGGCGGGTTGAGCACGGTGGCCGCGCCGGACCGGAAGAGCTGGGCGGGACGGCCACCCTGCCTGGTGGTCGTCCCACCGGAAGGCACCAGGAAGCCGGGGGTACCCGTCACCTTGCGGTGAAAGTTCCTCGGGTCGAGCACCACGCCCCAGACCGCTTCGTACACCCTGCGCAGTTCCCCGACCGTGAATGCCGGTGGGCAGAAGGCGGTGGCCAGCGAGGAGTACTCGATCTTGGAGCGGGCCCGCTCCACACCGTCGGCGAGGATCTGTGCGTGGTCGAAGGCCAGCGGCGCCCTGTGTTCGCCGTCGCGGCCGTATCCGCCCTCGGGTCCTAGCAGATCCTCGACAGGTGCCCAGCGCGCGCTGTTCGCGTCTCCGCCCGCCCGGGGAGCCGGAAGATCAGGGGCCAGCGCGAGGTGGGCGACGCTGACGACCCTCATCCGCGGGTCGCGTCCGGGATCCCCGTACGTGGCGAGCTGTTCGAGATGAGCGCCGTTCCCGACGGCCGGGGCCGCCGTGTCGTGCGCGGACAGACCCGTCTCCTCGACGAGCTCACGGGCCGCGGCGGCACCGAGGTCCTCATCTGCTTTGACGAAGCCGCCGGGCAGTGCCCACCTGCCCTGGAACGGCGACTCACCTCGGCGCACCACCAACGCGCAGAGCGCGTGACGGCGCACCGTGAGCACGACCAGGTCGACGGTGACAGCGAAGGGCGGAAAGGTCGACGGGTCGTAGGGCGGCATGCCGTGATCATAGTCGTCTGCCTGACGATAAACACTCCTTTCGTCGTGCTCTCCGTACGTTCCGACACCGGCCGGGGCCCACCTCGACCGCACACCGCCCCGCGCTCCGGGGCCCCGGCCACCGACACCCCGGATTCATTCACCGCATCACTGCATCACTGCATCACTGCACCGCTCCTGCTACCGCCGCCTTCGACCGTGCGGAGCGGCTCGGGAGCCCCGGCCCGGTACTCGCCGTGCCCCGTCCCATGACCCCGCACCATCAACGTACGGGGCCCAAGACCCCGTACCGCACCGGCTGTCATCGGCGGGTCCTGGTCCCTCGACGGCCCTGGGCCCGCGGCTGTTCGGCGCGGCGCCGGCCGGTCGCCGTTGCGGGCCTGGTGGGTGCCGGCCGCGCCCCGCGCCGTCCGGCTGACTGGGCCCGTACGGAACGGGCCCCCGCGACCCGTCCCGTACGGTGGCCGCGCCGCACCGTCCGTGTGGTGCGCTCACCACGCAGGCAGCGGCGCAGCGTCTCCGGGTCAAGGCCCTGGTTGCACGCCTCGTGCAGGAGCTGGGCGAAGGTGTATCCGGGGTCCAGCCGCAGGGCGAGGCCCAGCGCCACCCGTGCGGCCGGTTCGTCACCCGTGGACCATGCGACCCAGCCCGCCAGCGTGAGCGGGGCCGCCGCGTGTTCCTCGTACGGCGCGACGCAACGGCGTGCCAGCGCCCGCCACAGGCGCAGGGCGGACTCCGCCTCGGGGCCTTCCATCCATTCCGCGGCCTTGTCGCGGGTCTCCCGGTCCTGGAGGCCGAGAATGACCGCGGCGGCCTCCTCATGACTGATCAGCCGGTCGTCGTTGTGGTCGGACAGCGAGGGCATCGCCGCCGGCATCTCCACGAGTCGTTTCATGAGCCGCCGAGCGAGCTTCAGGGTTGAGCCGCCGACCTCCCTGCGGCCTTCCTCGTCGAGGAGTTTCGGCAGCAGCGTGGCCCCTGCCGAGTCGAGCGCCTGCTGCTGCTCCGTACCCGCCGTGGTCGCCTGGGGTGCCAGCCTCGATTCCATCTCACGCAGCGATCCGCGTACTTGAATGCCCGCGTAGGTCGCGGCCGCCGCCATGACCGAGGTACCGGGAATGGCCAGCGGATTGCCATCGGCCGGGCAGCACCGGACGTCGGGGCAGCAATAGGACCAGTAGCGGTTGTCGGAGATGCAGAGTGCTTCGAGTACGGGCACGTCCAATGCGCCGCAGGCGGTGCGCAGGCGCTGAGCGAAGGGCCGCAGACGCTCCATGGTCTGGTTGCCGGTCTCTCCCTCGGCCGGGTCCTGGCAGAGGAAGATGACGATCGCGTCGGGGCGGCTGCCACGCCGCTCGCTGCCGGTGATCAGGCACTCGGCGAGTTGCTCGGCAACCGACGGCCATTCCTGCGCGGATTGCGGAATGCCGAGCCGGAGCCGCCCGCCGAAGCGGCCCCGGCCCCCGTGCAGGGCGACCATGACCACGCTGTCGTTCGGATGGAATCCCATGAGATACGGGAGGGCGTCAGCCAGCTCGGCGGGGCCTCGCAGGGTGATCTGCTGCTCGTCGGACGGGCCGGTGGATTCGTGGTGCTTGTTCATGGCATGACCGTCTCGCGCCGGGCAAGAATCCGCGACCCCCTGTGGATAAGTTATCCACAGGGGGTCGCGCGGTCGTTCGCGCTTTGTCGTACCCATCGGGTTGCATGGGGGCATGACCAACGCAGGCCGCGCAGAGCTCAGGGCTTCGGCCGACTCCGTACTGGCCCGACTTGTCGGGAGCGCCTCCGGCACCGCCCGGCTGCGCGAGGACCAGTGGCGGGCCGTCGAGGCGCTGGTCGCCGACAAGCTCAGAGCGCTGGTCGTCCAGCGGACCGGCTGGGGCAGGTCAGCCGTGCATTTCGTGGCCTCCTCGCTCCTGCGTGCGCAGGGCAGCGGGCCGACCGTCATCGTCTCGCCCCTGCTGGCACTGATGCGTCCCCAGGTCGCGGCCGCCGCCCGGGCCGGGATCAGCGCCCGCACGATCAATTCGACCAACACCGAGGAGTGGGACACCGTCCAGGCCGAGGTCGCCGCTGGGGAGGTGGATGTGCTGCTGGTCAGCCCCGACGGGCTACATCACCGGGGTGGCCTTCGGACTCCAGGATGGTCAGCGGCTGCATCAGGCACTGCATCTGAAGGTTCGGAGCGCCCGGCCCGGGCAGTTGCGTACCTTCCGCACTCGCCAGCGCATCCATCGCCTGCTCCCAGAAGCCGGACTCACGCCAGCGGGTCCAGTAGGTCTGCAGCGCGGCGCGTCGGCCGAACAACGTCGGAACGTCCTTCCATGGCGTGTCCGTCCGGACCTTGTGAAGGATCCCGCGCATCACCAACCGCGGGTCCAGGCCTCGCGACTTGTACGTGGTCAGAGGAGCGATCTCCCCCCACGCCTCGTCCGTGAGGATCGGGACAATGCGGCCCCTCTCCCGGAACCAAGCAGCCAGCGCGCACGGCTGCCCCGTCCGCCCTTGGGGGGCGTCGCCCACGATGGTGACCACCACGTTCAGCATGTCCATGAACTCGGCCTGGCGGTCAAGCGGAAGGCTGTTCAGCCGAAGGTGGGCCCTCTCGGCAAGCTCGACGAGCTGAGCCGCCCGCTCCCCCGCCGCTGCGGACTCCGCCTGCCAGGAGGCCACTTCTTCCCTGGACTCGCGCAGGCTGTCGAGTTCGGCCTGAAGAGGCGCAATGGCCTTCTCCAGTTCCTTCTCAGCCTCCTTCCTCGGCAGCTTGCGGGCAGCCACCCTCTTGGACGCCACACTGAGCGTGAGAGCGATGGCCTGTTCCTGGGTCTCGATCAACTGGTCCAGGTCGGCGAGGCGCTCCTCAGAGTTGATGCGCTGGCCAGCCGTGATGCCAATCCAGTGAGCCCTTTCCAACCTCAGGTTGAGGCGTGGTGAAGGACGACGACGGCCTTCACGATGTTGGTGATCCGGTTGGTGCTGCAGCGGAGCTTGCGTAGCAGGCGCCAGCCCTTCAGGACGGCCATGGCCTGCTCGCCGAGGCACCGGATTTTGGCATGGGTGCTGTTGTGCCGTCGCCGGTGCCGCACCCCGCGGGTCGGCCTGTGCCGAGGCCGGCAGAGTTCGCCTATCCGGCCAGGGCGAGGACAAGCGGGAGCACTTGGTCAGCACCGGCCTGGCGCAGCAGGCGTGCGCCTACGGCCAGGGTCCATCCGGAATCGGAGTAGTCGTCGACGAGCAGGACCGGGCCAGGGGTGCGGGCCAAGGCGGCGGCGAGTTCGTCGGGCACAGCGAACGAGGCGGCCAGGGCGCGAAGCCGCTGGGCGGAGTTACTGCGGTGCGCGGCATGCTCGTCGGCGTGCGGGGCGTAGGCCAGGCGGCCCAACAGCGGGAGCCTGCCGACCCGGGCCACGCCCTCGGCCAGTGAGGCGACGAGCTGGGGGCGGGTGCGGGACGACATGGCGACGATCCCCACGGGCCGCGCCACCGCGTCAGGGGAGCCGCTGGCCCAGCCGCCCGGCGAGCGGGCCCAGTCGGCCATCACCGTCACGACGGCGGCCAGCACGTCGTCCGGGACCTGCCCGTCCGCCGCCTGGGCCGACAACATCGGGCGCAGGCGGTTGCCCCAACCGATGTCCGACAGCCTGCCCAGCGCTCGCCCTGTGACTGCCTGCTGGCCTGCGGGGATACGGCCCTTGAGGTCCATTCCGACCGCGGCGAGCCCGGTCGGCCACATCTTGCGGGGCTCGACCTCGACTCCCGGGCGGTCCAGCTCGCCTGCCGCCGCCGCGAGGGCTGCAGGAGACACGGCCGCCTCCAGCCAGGGGCCGGCGCAGGAGTCGCAGCGGCCGCACGGGACCGCCTTCTCATCGTCCAGCTGCCGCTGCAAAAACTCCATCCGACACCCCGTGGTCGCCACGTAGTCCCGCATGGCCTGCTGCTCCGCCGCCCGCTGCTTCGCGACCCAGGCGTACCGCTCCGCGTCGTACGCCCACGGCCGCCCCGTCGCGGTCCAGCCCCCCTTCACGCGCCGGACCGCGCCGTCCACGTCCAGGACCTTCAGCATTGTCTCCAGACGCGAGCGCCGAAGATCCACCAACGGCTCAAGCGCCGGCAGCGACAGCGGACGGCCCGCCTCCTCCAGTACCGCCAGCGTGC
Source organism: Streptomyces brevispora (assembly GCF_007829885.1). Classification (NCBI taxonomy): domain Bacteria; kingdom Bacillati; phylum Actinomycetota; class Actinomycetes; order Kitasatosporales; family Streptomycetaceae; genus Streptomyces; species Streptomyces brevispora. The sequence goes on along the minus strand of NZ_VIWW01000001.1, from coordinate 5,012,566 downwards.
GCCGGACCTGTTCCTCGGGCGGGAAGCCCACCGAAGCGAAGTACGCCCAGATCGCCTCGTCCTCCTTGCCCGGGAGCAGCAGCACATCCGCATGGTCCACGCCACGCCCCGCACGCCCCACCTGCTGGTAATAAGCGATCGGGGACGAGGGCGACCCTAGATGCACCACGAACCCCAGGTCTGGCTTGTCGAAGCCCATACCCAGCGCAGAGGTCGCCACCAGCGCCTTCACCCGGTTCGCCAGCAGATCCTCCTCCGCCTGCAACCGATCAGCGTTCTCCGTCTTCCCCGTGTAGGAAGCCACCGGATACCCGCGCTGCCGCAGAAACGCCGCGACCTCCTCCGCCGCCGCCACCGTCAGCGTGTAGATGATCCCCGAACCCGGCAGATCCCCCAGCCGCTCCCCCAGCCACGCCAGCCGATGTGCCGCATCCGGCAACTCCAGCACACCCAACCGAAGGCTCTCCCGGTCCAGCGGCCCCCGCAGAACCAGAGCGTCCCCACTCCCCGTGCCCAATTGCTCGGCCACATCCGCGGTCACCCGCGCGTTCGCGGTCGCCGTCGTGGCCAGCACAGGCACCCCCGCCGGCAACTCCGCGAGCATCGTGCGCAACCGACGGTAGTCAGGCCGGAAGTCGTGCCCCCAGTCGGAAATACAGTGCGCCTCGTCGACCACCAGCAGACCAGTCGTGGCCGCAAGCTTCGGCAGCACCTGATCGCGAAAATCCACAGAATTGAGACGTTCCGGGCTCACAAGGAGAACGTCGGTCTCACCGCGCTCCACCTCCCCGTAGATCGTTTCCCACTCCTCCGGGTTGGCCGAGTTAATGGTGCGCGCATGGATACCCGCCCGCGCCGCCGACTCAACCTGGTTACGCATCAGCGCCAGCAGCGGCGAGATGATCACCGTCGGCCCGGAGCCACGCCGTCGCAGGAGAGCGGTGGCGACGAAATACACAGCCGACTTACCCCACCCGGTGCGCTGCACCACCAGCGCACGACGACGCTCCTGCACGAGAGCCGCCACCGCCTGCCACTGGTCCTCCCGCAGTCGCGCCGAGCCCCCGGGGTCACCGACGAGCTCAGCGAGGATGGCATCGGCTTCAGTGCGGAGCTCCAGGTTGTCCATGCCCCCATGCAACCCGATAGCAAGGACAATCGACCACTTCACCCCGCGTGACAACCAACTCACAAGCCGCCGGACACGCACCGATCAAGGACGGACGAGGCAGATCCTCCGGCCGCAGCCACCCCCGAACCGCACGTTTACGCAGGTCAGGGCGCCAATTCCGCCCGGAATTCGAATGCCCTCCCAGTTCGGTAGCCCCGAAGCGCTAATTCTCCACACACAACGCTCTGCCCGTTATCCAGTAGGTTCTGCGTCTCGGCGGAACACGAGCAGATCATCTTCGCTCGCACTGCCGAGTCGGCGTTCCAGTCCGCGTACGGACTCGACATGATGGTCAACACCGAAGCGCCCAAGCCTCTCGTCGACTCTTCGCCACAACGAACGAAGACTGATTCTTCAATAGGTGACCGTCGCACGGGTGTCGGCGAGATGGTGGCTCTGCCCCTTACGGGTGCCCGGCCCGTCATCGGATTCCCTCCGTGCCATGACCCCCTGGCGCGATGTGGCAGTGCTGCGTCAAGATCACCTGGCCGGCGGTTCTGCCTGACCGGAGCCGGCGACGGACGCCGAAATCACGTACTGCAACCCGGGGACCAGTACACAGGCGGAGAGAGGAAGACGAACGCCATGCTCGATGCGGCCGGTCTCGATCCTGTGGAAGTACGCGCATACCGCAGCCTGGTCAAGATGCCCGCGGCCACGCCGCCCCAGCTCGCCCGCCGTCTCGGGTTGTCCGGTCACGAGGCAGCCGCGCTGCTCGACACACTGGAGGCCAAGGGCCTGGCCAGCCGTGCCGCGGGCTCGGCTCACCGGTTCCAGGCGTCACCGCCGGACCTGGCGCTCGGCCCCCTGCTGCTGAGCAGGCAGCAAGAACTGCACGCTGTGCAAGCCGTGGTGGCGCAGCTCACCGAGGAGTACCGCAGTGAGGCCGGGCGCCGTGGTTCGACCGACATGGTCGAAACCGTCATCGGGGCACCGGCCATAGCCTCGATGTTCGACCAGTTGCAGCGATGTGCCCGGGACGAGGTCCTGGCGCTGTGCAAACTGCCGAACATAGCGGTGCCGTCCGGGGGGAACGACACCGAGATCGGGGTGCTGAATTCGGGGGTAGGGTACCGCGCGGTATACGAACGGGCGGCGCTGGAGGTGCCGCCCGAGGTGTTCCGGATCCGCGAGTTCATCCGGCAAGGTGAGCAGGCCCGTGTCGCCCCACAGGTTCCGGCAAAGCTGGTGATCGTGGACCGGTCGCTGGCCCTGCTGGTGTCCTCGTCCGTACGGTCCACCGGTGCCGACGGGGACAGTCCGTCCGGCATCGGCACCGACCGGGCGCCGGACGATCCCTCCGCCGGACCATCCGGTGAAACGCTCGGTGGATCGTCCGGGGGCACCCCTGATGAGCCGTCCGCCGTCCTGGTCCACCCTGGTGTGCTGCTCGACGCCTTGGTCGCGTTCTTCGAGAGTCTGTGGGCGGGGGCCGCTCCTCTGCTGCTCACCGAGGACGGCCAGATCGGTGAGAGGAGCCCAGAACAGGCTCCCCCGCCCGAGGACCTGGCCCTGATCTCGTTGCTGCTCATCGGGCTGACGGACACCGCCATCGCCGGTCAGCTGGGGCTGAGCCTTCGTACGGTGCAACGCCGTATCCGCGACCTTCTCGAGACAGTGGGGGTCCGCACCCGGATGCAGCTGGCCTGGGAGGTGGCCCGCCACGGCTGGCTGTGATCCCCTGCCGGACACCGAGTACCGGCCAAGGGCCCTCGCCCCATTCAGCCGGGTCGAGGGCCCCTCGTACGGCGGCCTCCGGAGCGGAGCCCACCGTCACTGCCGGTTGATCACTTCTCGAACACCTGGAATTCCGAGGCGCGCACATTGAACGCCGACGGGGAGCCGGTGGCGCAGTCGGTCACGTTGTTCGGGTCGTTGTCCTGCTTGCCGGCGTACGCCGGGTTGCCGACGCACTGGTTGGTGATCGCCTCGAAGCGCAGGTCGGTCGCCGTGGTCACCGGGATGTCGAAGCTGCGCATCGTCAGATTCGGCGCCAGCGGACGCGGCTTGGCCGCCTGGAAGGCATCCTTCGGGCTGAGGTAGACGACGTGGAACTGCTTGGCCTGGGAGCAGTCGACGGTCGCGGTACGGGTGCAAGCCGATACCTCGAACTGACGCAGGGCCGAGAAGCGGCTCTGGCTGCCGGTGTCGCCGCCCGGGTCCTTGGCGTTGGTCGGCCGGTTCAGGGCACTGACCTGAACGCGGCGGATCTTGCTCGCGCTGTCGCGGGCCAGGTGGATCAAGACACCCTTGCCGCTCACCGAGGTCTTGGTCTGCTCGCCGACGAACGCCCAGTTGGTACCCTCGTCGTCATCGATCAGCGCCGACAGGTTCATCCCGTCGCCGCCGGTGATGGTGGCACCAGCCGCCGCCGAGGCGAGGTTGGGCTGCATCTTGACCTTGACGGTCTGCTTGGAGCTGTCGGTCACCTCGAAGTCGAACGGCACCTCACCGTAGCCCGGGGCGACCGCGATGGCAGTGTAGTGGCCCTTGGCGAAGGCCGCCTTGTTGCTGAGGCCCGCGGTCGTACCGGCGATCGGCGTGGTCCGCGCGCTGAACTGACCAATGAAGATCTGGGCGTTGGGGACGTCGTCCCCACCGTTGACGATCTTGAAGGTGATGTTGCCGTTCGCGTCGGCCGGGGTGGCGAAGTCCGCGTGCGGCCGGGTGTCGCTCGTCGAGGTGGCAGTGGCGTCGGTGCCCAGACCGCGCTTGGAGAACGCGCCCCACATGACATCGAGGTCGTCACCGTGGTAGCGGATCTTGTCCGCAGCGAGCATCGCGTCACGGGCGTCGACCATAGTGACCTTGCCCGTGCCCATCAGCAGGTACGAGTCGAACATCAGCTGGATCCAGCGGCGGCCGCCGCCGCACTTGTCGACCGAGGTCTTGCCGGCCGCACAGGAGGCGAGCACTTTCTGAGACGGCTCGCCGTACTTGCCGATGAGCGCTTGACGCACCTCGTAGTTGACGGCGTTCCAGATCTCGCCGTCGGAGTGCACCTCCGCCCCAGCCATGTCGTAGCTGAAGTTGGAGTAGTTGAGCGGGCTGTTGTCAATCGCGAAGTTACGGATTCCGCGCTCGTTGTTGTCGGTCACATACGGGCCGACGACCCACGGGTCGACACCGTCCGGGACCGCGCCCGTCTCGATCAGCCGCTCGGTGGAGACCAGGTCGCTCCAGGACTCTCCCATCGAGCCGGCGTGCGCGCCGGAGAGGCCGGTGGTGCCGCCACCGACCATGCGGTTGCTGATGGCGTGGGTGTACTCGTGGCCGATGACGGAGTTGTCGAAGTCACCATCGGCGCAGCGTCCGTAGAAGGCACCGGCCTGCGGCTGCCACAGGTACATGTTGGTCAGCGCCACGCCGCCGTCGGCACCGGTGCTCTGGTTGGCGTTGTTGCGGGTCGCCGGGTTGTTGCCACCGGAGCGGGCGACGCCCATTTCCGGGTCACCACCCTTGCCGCCCAGGCCATAGTTGTCGCTCTGCATGTTCCACGTCTTCTCGGTGAAACCGAGCTGGTACGAGAAGTCATGCATGATGTTGTGCTGGACGAACAGGTTACCGAGCGCGGCGTCCCGGTCGGGCTGGGACGGGTCGGTCAGCACCTTCGGGTCACAGCGGCTGGCGTGCCAGGCGTCGGCGAAGGTGTAGTCGTAGACCCGGTCGGGCCGAACGTCCGGCGTGATGCCGAGCCAATTGCGCCCGGTGGAGTTCAGGCCGTCGCTGCTGAAGGCGTTGGCGCCCAGCGTCGTGCCGAGCTTGTAAAAGCTGCCGTAGCTGCCGCCGCCCTCACCGGACGCGATGTCCCAGGCGTGGTGCGGCGCGGCCGGCGCGCTGTCGCTCAATACCTGGTCACAGCCCGGTCCCGCCACCCAGCACACGGTCTGGCGGGTGTCCTTGGAGGAGTCGTCCAGCGGGGGCGAGAAGGAGAACGCCTTCCACTGCGGATTGCCGTCGTGATCGGCCGCGACCTCGTCGTCGACGAGGGACCGGCGGGACAGCACCTCGCCGGTACGCGCGTCCACGATGCTGTCGTACAGCTGGGGGTCCTCGTCGGCCGTACCGACCTGCACCTGGTAGGCCGAACGCACGGTGCCGTCCGGATCTGCGACCACGACCGCGCGCACGAGCTGCGAGCCGGTCAGCCCCGCGGCGTCGTACTTCTGCCAGCCGTCGGCGGCGTCGGCCGAGGTCAGCTTGCCGGGAGTCATTGTCACGTCGGCCAGCGCGGCCTTGATCGCGTCCTGCGCGGACAGGGTCGCCGGCTTCGGCGTACCGGTGACCGGGGCGAGCGCGCCGGACACACTGACCACAGTGCCGTCGACGACACCGACGGAGACCTGGCCGTCCTGGCCGAAAGGCTTGCCGTCCACCTCCTGGGCGAGCAACACCGCCGCGCCCTTGCCGATCGGGGTACTCGACATCAGCTTGAGACCGTCGACCTGGTCGGCGGATATACCGAAGAGGTCCGCATTGGCCTTGAGGTACGCCCGGGCCGTCTGTTCCGGCTTGGTCGGCAGCCCCTTCGCCAGGGCGGCGCCGTCGCCGTCCGGCACGACGGTCGTCGGCGTGCCGTACCGGCTCCAGCTCACCCTCGCGCGGGCCTTGTCCGCCGCACTCCTGGCCTTCGCCGACGGAGCCTTGTGGGCCCCGGGCAGGTCCTTGTCGGACTTGCCGTGCTGGTGCGAGGCGAACGTGCCCGACCGGGATTCCGACGGCTTCTGTCCCTCGGTTCCAGGCGCCGCACCGGCGGACGAGGTCTGTGCCACCACTATGACGGCCGCCGTGGCCACCGCCAGTGCCGCCAGCCGTCTTCGCGCGGAGTCCATGCGCATACGTGCTCCTCCTTGTGGGAAGTCCGGACCGCGATCACTCGTTCCGGATTGCGCGGAGCCTGGCACGGGTCGGGGGTTCACAGGAACGGTTCCTACGTGGCGGAGTTACGACACTGCACAGTTCCGCCAAACAGATCCTCCGGCGGAGAGCCGCCCTACCGGCAGCGGGCGCCTCGATCCGTCACCGCTGAAAATCCACCAGCAGGCCGGTCGTGGCCGCAAGCTTGGGCAGCACCTGTTTGCTGGACGACGAGGAGGCAACCGCCTGCGGGCGCTGCGACAACTGCGCCGGTGCGCGCTTCGACCAGGCGGTCTCCGCGGCGGCGTTGGACACCGCTCGCGGCGAGCTCGGGAGACCGGGCGTCGAGGTGGAGCCCCGCAAGATGTGGCCGACCGGTCTCGCCGCGGTGGGTGTCGACCGCAAGGGCCGTATCCCCGCGGGAGAACTGTCCGGCGCCGGGCGCGCACTGGGCAGGCTGTCCGACATCGGCTGGGGCAACAGGCTGCGCCCCATGCTGACGGCGCAGGCCCCGGACGCACCCGTACCGGACGAGGTGGCCGACGATGGTGACCGTGCTGGCCGACTGGGCCAAGGCCCGCGGGGGGGGTGGGCACCCGGCGCCGTGGACGCAGTGCCCCGGCCGGTGGGTGTCGTCACCGTGGCGTCGCACAGCAGGCCACAGCTCGTCCAGCCCCTCGGCCACCGCATCGCCGAGGTCGGGCGGATGCCCTTCCTGGGCAGCCTCGGCCACGCTCCGGGGGCCGACGGGATCCGCGTCTCGCAGACCAACAGCGCCCATCGGGTCCGGGCGCTGCACGAGACGCTCGTCGTGGGACCGGAGTTGGCCGGGGCGCTGGCACAGGCGCACGGTCCCGTGCTGCTCGTGGACGATCTCTCGGACACCGGCTGGACGCTCGCCGTGGCGGCCCGGCCGCCGCGACGGGCCGGAGCGGACGCGGTGTTTCCGCTGGTCCTCGCTGTTCAGGCGTGACAGGTGGCGTCATCCGGGGCCGGATTGGGCAGGGATATCCGTGTCATTCCCGTTGATTACCGTCAGCTGCGCCAATTGCTCGTTGCCGCCTGCCGATACGCCAGGAAGAATTGGACTCGCTCCCTGCACGGTCCTTTCGCGGCCCGGAAGGGCTGTGCCGCGGCGCGCCCTCACCCGACCCCTGCCCGCATCGTGGGCGCGTATGCGAAGGGAGGACCGTGACCTTCGGATTCGCTCCGTCCGCAGCCACTTCGATGTCGCCCGCCGCCGTCTCCGCCAACCGCCTGGCCCGGATGCTCGAACCGGCCGAGTGGGCAGCGGCGGGAATACCGCTGCTGCGCAACCCGCGCGAGGTTGTCAGCGGCCTGCACGCCAGGCACCGGCCGACTCCGGCAACCGCCGTCGTCGCCGTACTCGATCACGAGGAACGCCTGACGGCCAGCGCCTCGTTCGCCCGTCGCTCGGTGACGGCGGACGGCTGGGAATTCCGCAACTCCCTGCTGGCACATCTGCGCCGGGTCGTCCCGCACGATCTGCGCCGCCGGACACCCGTCCGTACGGCCGTACTTCTCTACTGCCGTGAGGGGGACGAGCGCTGGACGGAGGAGGACGGGGCGTGGATGTGGGGGCTGCGGGATGCCTGCACCCTGCACGGTCTGAGGTGCGGCGCGTACATCACGCTGACCCGCGGCGGCTGGCAGGTACTGGGCGAGGGCCGGGGCGGCCGCCACCCGAACTCCACCTCGCAGCCGGCCACTCTCGCCGCCACCGCACTGGATCATGATCCGGCCCCGTCGCGTACCGGTGGCGGGGCGGCCCAGGCTCTGCACCGCAGCGCGGCCCGCTGACGCCGTCGTGGGCCCGGCCGCCCTTACGGGCAGCCGGGGCACCACAGGCCGGCTCGCGCTGCGGTCAGACGCCCGCGCCGAGCACCGCGTTGACCGACTGCGGGTCACCGCAGACGATCAGCAGGGCTCCGGCACTCCGCTGCGCGGTGGACAGCGCGCGCGTGGCGGCGTCATCGATGGCGCCGTTGACCGCGATGATCACCACCGGCCGGGGCTTCGCCCGGTCGGCGGCTGCGACTCCGGCGAAGAACACGTCGTCGCCCGCTTCGTGCTGGGCCCAGTAGGCGGCCTCACCGAAGGACAGCTCGTGCGTCGCCCACGGGTGCTGTTCGCCCGTGGTGAGCACCAGGATTTCGCCGGGTGCCCGACCGGAGTCGAGCAGCAGGTCCACCGCCCCGTCGGCGGCGGCGAGCGCACCGTCGGCCGTGGCGGGGATCAGCTGAAGCTGCCGAGCGGAACGATTCTCCGGCGGAGCGGCCTGGGGCCTGCCGGAGAGGGAAGGCGGGCGCTGCGCCGGGGGCGCTGGCCTCGCGGGACCGGGACCCGGACGACCGGGGCGCGGCGTGGCCGCTGAACGCGGGCCGGGTACGGGACGAGGGGTCGACGCGGTGCGGCCGGTGGCCGAAGTGGCGCGGGGACCCTGGGCGCTCTCGTGAATCTGAGGCTCCTCGGGGATGAGAGGCATGAGTGGTTGTCTATCAAACGCCGACGCACAAGACATCAGCGGGTGGGTACGTGTGTGCGATCAGAAGTCGAAGCCGAGCTGGCCCCCGCTTTCCAGTGCGGCCGCCTCGGCGGAGAAGCGGACCTTCTTGAGGTGCTGCCACTTGGGCAGCGCATCCAGGTAGGACCACGAGAGGCGGTGGTGGGCCGTGGGCCCCCGCTCCTCCAGTGCGGCCCTGTGCACGGGGGACGGATAACCGGCATTGGCACCGAACGCGAAGTCCTCGTACTCCCCGGATTCCGCGCCGAGTTCGGCCATGACCTTGTCCCTGCGGACCTTCGCGATCACCGAGGCCGCCGCAACCGCGATGCAGGACTGGTCGCCCTTGATGACGGTACGGACCTGCCAGGGCGGGCCCAGGTAGTCGTGCTTGCCGTCGAGGATCACCGCGTCGGGACGCACCGGCAGCGCCTCCAGGGCGCGAATGGCGGCGAGCCGGAGAGCGGCGGTCATCCCGAGCTCATCGATCTCCTGCGGTGAGGCGTCGCCGAGACCGTACGCGGTGACCCACCGCTCCAGCAGCGGCGCGAGTTCCGCACGACGCTTGGGGCTGATCAGCTTGGAGTCGGTGAGTCCGGCGGGCGGCTTACGGAGACCGGTGACGGCGGCACACACGGTGACCGGCCCTGCCCACGCCCCGCGCCCGACCTCGTCGACACCGGCGACGGTCTTGGCACCGGTGGTGGCGCGCAGTGAGCGCTCGACGGTGTGCGTGGGTGGTTCATACGGCATGGCGCCAGCAAGGGTACGCCGATGCGGCCGCCGAGAACACCCCGGGGCGCGTACAGGCCGCCGCCGCCCGGCGCCACGCCGCGGGACGTATCTCGAGGCCGCCGCCGGAAGTGGCCCGAGCGGCGGCCGGCAAGAACGGTCAGCGGGAGTCGGAGCGGAAGAACGGCATCGCGACCTGATCGATCAGCTCGGCGATGTCGCCGTCGCTCCATTCGCTGCCGCACACCTTGCTGCGATACATCATCATCGCGGGGAACAGTTTCGCGACGCCCGCGCCGCCCCGACCGGCACTCGGGCCGGCGCGGCGCGGCGGAACAGGGCGGCGCGTGGGATCGGCCGGGGCTGAGCAGTTCCCGGCCGTGGTTGGCGGCTCCGGACATGACCGCGCAACAGAGTTGCTCGCCTCGTTCGTCCTCATCGAGCGTCCAGCCTGCTCAACGCGAGCCAGCAGGTGGGCGGTTCGCTGGGGCTCTCGATCCTGGTCACGGTCTTCGGCACGGCGAGCCGCACCGAGGCGGAGAAGCAGGTGCCGCTGTTCCTGGCGAATGCGTCGCCCGACCAGAAGGCGGAGTTCGCCAGGACCCGTGAGCTGCCGGGGAGCTGGGGACACGAGGTGCTCACGCAGGGCATCTCGACCGCGTTCGTCGCGGCGGTGGCCATGGTGGCCCTCGCCTTGCTGACCGCGGTGGTGGTGATCCGCGTGCGCAAGAGCGATCTGGATGCGCTGAGCGGCAAAGCATCGGCTGGAAGACCAGCCGTGTGACGCACGACAGCCGTGCGTACGGGGCCTACGGCCACTGTGGCCCGTTCTGCCCCGGTCCACCGGACAGGGCGAAACGGGCCGCCCCCTGGAGGGCGGCCCGACGCCGTTGTCAGCGAGGCCTGTCGGACACGGACCGGTACCGGAGGCACCGCAGGACCGGACCGAGCCGGACCGTGCGGATCAGTGGAGTCGTACGAATCAGTACGGGTCGTACGGGTCGTACGAGTCGCCTCCGTCGCCGCCTCGTTCACTCCCCTCGCCGCCAGACCCCCGGCCCTGACAGTTCCGCACACGCGCACCGGGGTCCCAGTCGCCGAGAATGTCCCGGGCCCGCGCCTCACCCCAACTCGTCGCGTACCAGGGCGTGTCCGAGTTCCTCAGTGTCCGCTGGATCTCGTCGAGCGCGCAGGAGCGCAGCGGCTCGGGCAAGGTGTCCAGGGCCGGCACCGCATCGGCGGAGAGGCCACGGAGGTACTGGATGTCGATCGAGTGACCGTCGCGGTAGCGCTGGACGTTCTGTTCCGCGATCAGACCGTCCGGCGAGACCAACCCGAAGGCGAGTACGCCGACGGCCGCACTCGCCGCGACGGCGCGCGGAAGCATCTTGGCGCCGAACACCCCGGCCGCCATGATCAGCACAAGGACGACACCCAGCCAGAGCTCAACCGCCGCCACAGAGATACGCAGCCGGGTCAGACCGTACGCGTATACGTACAGATCCATGCGCCGCAGTGCGGAGGCGACCACGACGAGCGTCAGCAGACACAGCGTGCCGAGTACGGACCGCACGAGCGTACGGTCGCGCGCTCCGCCGCGAGGTGCCCAGCGCAGCGCGAGGGCGATGACCAGCAGCGTGAGCAGGGTGGCCCAGAGCAGCTGCCAGAATCCCTGGCGGGCGTACTGGGCGTACTGGTCGCTGAGACCTGATCCGGCCATCACCTTGTCGTATCCGCCGAGCAGCACCGTGAGCTGGATGGCGAGGAAGACGGCGAAGAGCAGATTCAGGACGATCAGCGGAAGCGCCCATTCCAACCGGCCGCGTGCCGCGCCAGGACGTACGGTCACCTTGTCCCAGAGCACCGGGGCAGCGGCGGTGTACGCGGCGGCGAGCGCACCCACGAGCCCGATCGCGCCGAGGAACAGCCGCCACGGGCCTTCACCCAGCGACACATCGGGAATCAGGCTGCCGAGTACATCGGCGAACGCGGCATCGGCGCTCGCGAAGAGCGCCCCGAACACGACGACCAGCACGATCGCCACGGCAGTGGACCGGAACACGACGCCCCAGCGGCCCCGGGAGCCGGCCATCCGGTCGCGTACACCATGGGCGCCCCAGCCCAGCGATCCGGCGACGGACGTGAGGAGTCCCACCGAACCGAGGAACATCCCGAGCCAGCTCCGGCTGCCGTGCAGCGCGAGCGAGCCCAGTGCCACGGCGGACACGACGGCGAGGAAGGCCGGCCAACCCGCGTCCCGCAGTGCCGGGACGATGAGGAGCGCGAGGCCGCCGACCGCCCAGACCGCGGTCCACGGGCGCAGCCGGCGACCGGTCGCTCGTGCGGCGAAGTACGCCGCGAGTGCCGCGGGAACCGCCACGACGAGCAGGTTCGGGCCGATCCCGTCCCCGAGCAGCAGGGCGCTGAGCAGCGCGGTGGCCAGGACGGACCAGAGAGTGGCCGCGGGGATGACCCCCGGTTCGGTGGGGCGGAACCGTACGAGTACCGACGGCGTCTGCTGAACGGTGTGCCCCCAGACGGCGGGCGACTGCTGTGTCCGCTGCGCGTAGGCCGGCACCTTCGGAGGCTCCGGCGTCTGCGCCTTGGCCGGCGCCGCCCCGGATCCGTCCGGCTTTCCGAGCGGCTTCCCAGGGGCTGCCGAGGACGCGGCCGCTCCGGACGTATCCGCCGGCTCGGGCGGCCCCGACCCATGCTCATGCTCGGGCCGGGGTGACTCTGATGTGATACCGGACAACGGGACCCCTCCCCACCGAGGTCCGCCCACGCGAGCCCTGGGCAGCGCGCGGCCCCCCGGCGTCTCATTCGGTGCGCGCCCGTCGTCATGATCACCGAGGGCGGCGTGGCCGAAAGAGTAACCCCCCGGTACCGTCGTCGGCCTGACGGGGAAGCCCTGTGGCAGTACCGTGACAGTCGGGCGCGGCGCGCCGCTTCTACTGTGCGAGCCAGCCGGGGAGCTGCTCCGTATTCGCCGTCCACTCCGCCGGTGGTGCACCCGCGGCGCCCGCCGCGACCACCCCGCCGACGATCGCGCAGGTCGTGTCGACGTCTCCGCCCGCCTGAGCGGTCACCCAGAAGGCCTGCTCGAAATCGCCGAGGCTGCGGGCCGCGGACCAGAGGGCGAACGGGACGGTGTCGTGTGCACTGGTACGACGGCCATTACCGAGGACCGCGGCGACCGTGCCGGCGTCGCGGTAGTCGAGCATGTCGCGGGCCCGGCGCAGCCCGGCCCCGACCGCGCTGCGCGGTACGAGCGCGATGACGCCGTCCAGAAGGTCCGTCGGCTTCGGCGGGCCGGTGGGCGACGCCGCGAGCGAGGCGGCCGCCGCCACGGCCATCGCCCCCACGACGGCTTCCCGGTGCTGATGTGTCGGGTACGAGGAGATCTCGGCCTGGTGCGTGGCCTGCTCGGGGTCGTCCGCATACCAGGCACCGAGCGGTGCGATGCGCATCGACGAACCGTTGCCCCACGAACCCAGGCCGTTGAACAGAGCGGAGGCCAGCTCCCGCCAGTCCCCGCCCTCCCGGACCAGCCTGAGCAGGCGGTTCACGGCAGGTCCGTATCCCCGGTCGAAGTCGTGGTGCACCGCGAAGGACCGGGCGAGCGCGTCCTGGTCGATACGGTCGTGCTCCCGGAGTACGGAGAGGACCGAACAGGCCATTTCCGTGTCGTCGGTCCACTGCCAGGGCCCGGGGGGCAGGGAGCGGTCCTTCAGGAGCGGATAGTTGGCGGGCACAAAGAACTGGGAGCCCAGGGCGTCTCCCACGGAGAGGCCGCGGAGGCTGGCAAGGGCGCGCTCGAAGCGCTGGTCGGAAGCCGATTCGGTCATCACCTCCACTCTATCCGGTGATGCCGTACGGCTCAGGAATGCGCCAGCGCTCGAACGGCCGGTCAAGTGTGTAGCGGCCGTCCTTGCCGAGCACCAGCATCCGGGACTCCCCGTTTCCGGGATTCGAGAGAGATTCGAATTCGGCCACGGACCAGTGGAACCAGCGCATACAGAACAGCCGCATGGTCAGACCGTGCGTGACCAGCAGGACGTTCGGCGGGTGGTCCGGGGCCTCGAAGCTCCGGTACAGGCTCTCCAGGAAGGCTCCCACCCGGTCGTACACATCCGCTCCGGACTCCCCCTGTGCGAACCGGTAGAAGAAGTGCCCGTAGGTGTCCCGGTAGGCCTGCTGCAGCCTGACATCGTCCCGGTCCTGCAAGTTCCCCCAGTCCTGCTCGCGCAGCCGCGGCTCCTCCCGTACCCGTACGCGTTCGAGGTCGAGGCCGAAGGACCTGAACGTCTCGTGCGTACGGCGGTAGGGCGAGACGTACACGCTGACCCGCTCGCCGTCGAAGAGCTCGCGCAGCCGCACTCCCGTGTCGCGGGCCTGCCGCAGCCCCTTCGCGGTAAGCCTCAGGGCATGGTCGGGCTCGCGCTCGTACACCGTGTCATCGGCATTGCCCTCGGACTCGCCGTGGCGGACCAGGACAATGCGTTGCGGTCTTGCCATGTACCGACCCTAGATCGAGTCGCAGCCGTTCGAGCAATTGTCCGGATCTCGGCCGTCGCATGGCGGACACAAGACGTCGGCGCCTCGCATGTCACGTTGCCGCTGGCGAGACGCCGGCAACTCGTCCTCTCACACCGTCCATGACGGTTCGAGCTGTACGACGTCACCGGCGAGCTCCGCGACATCGTCCTCGGTCTGTGCCCGCTGCGAGAGCCGTTCGACACTTCCCGCCCGGTACTTGCCGCGTTCGGCGCTCGACTGCCACATGGAGAGCACCAGGAACTCGTGGCCCGGCGCCTCTCCGAACACTCCTCGCAGCATCCCGGGCGACCCGGCCATCGCCGGATTCCACACCCGTTGCTGCATCAGCGCGAAATGCTCGACCCGGTCCTCGTGCACCCTGCTGTGCGCCACCCTGAGCACGTCCGCGTCGGTGAACGCGGGCTCGAAGCCGGTCTTCACATCGAAGCGGTACTCGAACAGCTTGACCTGTATGTCGTTGCACGTACCGGACTGCGCGGCGGCCAGGGCGTCGTGCCCACGCGCCATGAACGAGTCGTAGAAGACCCGGTTCTCCCAGAACGCGAAGACATGCGCCACCTCCGGCCGGCCACGGCTCCAGCCGCCGCCCTGCCCCCTGAACCCCGGCTCACCCAGCAGCCCCGCCCACTTCCGCTGCCCCCGCTCGAAACCGCGACGGTCCACCACACTGCAGCGAATCCACTTGACCAGCACGGCCCCATCGTACGGGTGTCGGACGTGGCGTGGGTCACGCTCCGATGGAGTGCACCTGAACCGGCGGCAAAATGGCCAACTTGGCCTCTCTTCACCCGAATCCGTCAGTTCGACCGCTCGGCCTCACCGCGGCGGATTCCGCACCGAGGTACCGGAGCGGCGCGGTGGCCCGATCCCGCCACCTGTACCCAAGCCGGTTGGTTCCACGGACAGTTACGGACATGATCGGGTGATAGAACCGGAGTGACGGCCCCGCGCGCGAAGGAGGGAAGTCCGATGAGCACGCCCAACAAGGACATCGAGAAGGTCGAGATCAGGCTCAAGTGGGACCCCAGTTCACAGGGCGAACCCCCCAATGACCTCGACATCATCGCGGCAACCTACTCGGCGGAGGAGCCGTACGGCGCCCCCGAGTACCTCGTGCACTTCGACAGCCGCGCACCCGACGGCACGATCACCCTCAACCGGGACAGCCGGACCGGTCAGGGGCTGGGTTACGACGAGGTGATGACGCTGGAACTGGACCGGCTGTCGGACTCGTACGCCCGGGTCGTCGTCGGTGTGGCCATTCAGCAGCGCGACGGACGCAAGACCTTCGACGCCGTGGAGAACACCGCGGTGCAGATCCGCGAGGGGTACAACAGCCTCTCGGAGGACGACTTCTCGACGGTCGGCGCGGCGACGGCGGCGGTCGTCGCCGAGTTCGTCCGGGACGTCTCCGGGGTCTGGCGGTTCCACGACACGGTGCGGGGCTTCGAAGGGGACGCCGACTCGTTCGCCGCGACGATGGGAAGCCGCCCGCCCGGAGCGTGAGGTTCCGGGTACGGGACGGGGCGGGAAGGTCTCCGAGGAGATCTTCCCGCCCCATGACCGGCCGCGGTGCGCGGCTCAGCCGTCGCGCCTCATGCTGCCGCGATCAGCTGCAGCCGCTGGTCGAGCCGCAGCCCTCGCAGATGTAGCAGGATCCGGCGCGCTGCATCTTCGTACCGCAGGAGAAGCAGAGCGGGGCGTCCGCGCTGATGCCCAGCTGCATCTCGACGAGTTCCGCCGAGGTGTGCGCCGTCTTCGGGTCCGGCTTCTCGGCCTCCCGCACGGGGGCGACCGCCTTCAGCGGTTCCGCCGGCCGCACGGGGGCGGACTGGGCCAGGCCCTCGATGTCCAGCTCGTCGTCCTCCAGCGAGGCCTCGTACGAACCGGTGTCGAGGTGACGCTGACGCTCGTCGGCCGAGTGGATGCCGAGTGCCGAGCGGGTCTCGAACGGCAGGAAGTCGAGCGCCAGCCGGCGGAAGATGTAGTCGACGATCGACTGCGCCATCCGCACGTCCGGGTCGTCCGTCATACCGGCCGGCTCGAAGCGCATGTTGGTGAACTTCGAGACGTACGTCTCCAGCGGGACGCCGTACTGCAGACCGACCGAGACGGCGATGGAGAAGGCGTCCATCATGCCCGCGAGGGTAGAACCCTGCTTGGACATCTTCAGGAAGACCTCGCCGAGACCGTCGTCCGGGTAGGAGTTGGCGGTCATGTAGCCCTCGGCGCCGCCCACCGTGAAGGAGGTCGTGATGCCGGGACGGCCCTTGGGCAGACGCTTGCGGACCGGGCGGTACTCGACGACCTTCTCGACCGCGGTACGGATGGTGTCCTCGGCCTTGGCGGTGACCGCGGCCTTCTCCTTCTCCTTGGTCTTCGCGGAGAGGGGCTGACCGACCTTGCAGTTGTCGCGGTAGATCGCGAGCGCCTTGACGCCCATCTTCCACGCCTCGAAGTAGACCTCTTCGACGTCCTCGACGGTGGCCGTCTCCGGCAGGTTCACCGTCTTGGAGAGCGCGCCGGAGATCCACGGCTGGATGGCCGCCATCATGCGCACGTGGCCCATCGCGGAGATGGAACGCTCGCCCATCGCGCAGTCGAAGACCTCGTAGTGCTCGGTCTTCAGGCCGGGGGCGTCCACCACATTGCCGTTCTCGGCGATGTGGGCGACGACCGCCTCGATCTGCTCCTCCTGGTAGCCCAGGCGGCGCAGGGCCTGCGGGACGGTGCCGTTGACGATCTGCATCGAGCCGCCGCCGACCAGCTTCTTGAACTTGACCAGCGCGAGGTCGGGCTCAAGGCCGGTGGTGTCGCAGGACATCGCGAGACCGATGGTGCCGGTGGGCGCGATGACCGAGGCCTGCGCGTTGCGGAAACCGTTCTTCGCGCCGAGGCGGACGACGTCCTGCCAGGCCTCCGTGGCGGCGGCCCAGATCGGGTTGTCGAGGTCGTCCGCGTGGACGGCAACGGCGTTGGCGTCCGCGTGCTGCTTCATGACGCGCTGGTGCGGCTCGGCGTTGCGGGCGTAGCCGTCGTACGGACCGACGACCGCCGCCAGTTCCGCGGAGCGGCGGTACGAGGTGCCGGTCATCAGCGAGGTGATGGCCCCGGCGAGCGCGCGGCCGCCGTCGCTGTCGTACGCGTGGCCGGTCGCCATCAGCAGGGCGCCGAGGTTGGCGTAGCCGATGCCCAGCTGGCGGAACGCGCGGGTGTTCTCACCGATCTTCTCGGTCGGGAAGTCGGCGAAGCAGATGGAGATGTCCATCGCGGTGATGACCAGCTCGACGACCTTGGCGAAGCGCTCGGACTCGAAGGACTGGGTGCCCTTGCCGTCGTCCTTGAGGAACTTCATCAGGTTCAGCGAGGCCAGGTTGCACGAGGTGTTGTCCAGGTGCATGTACTCGCTGCACGGGTTCGAGCCGTTGATCCGGCCGGACTCGGGGCAGGTGTGCCACTGGTTGATCGTGTCGTCGTACTGAATGCCCGGGTCGGCACAGGCCCAGGCGGCCTCGGCCATCTTGCGGAAGAGGGACTTGGCCTCGACCTCTTCGATGACGTCACCGGTCATCCGGGCGCGCAGCCCGAACTTGCCGCCGGACTCGACGGCCTTCATGAACTCGTCGTTCACCCGGACCGAGTTGTTGGCGTTCTGGTACTGGACGGACGTGATGTCGTCGCCGCCCAGATCCATGTCGAAGCCCGCGTCACGCAGGGCGCGGATCTTCTCCTCCTCCTTCACCTTGGTCTCGATGAAGTTCTCGATGTCGGGGTGGTCGACGTCGAGAATGACCATCTTGGCCGCACGGCGGGTGGCGCCACCGGACTTGATCGTTCCGGCGGACGCGTCGGCGCCCCGCATGAAGGAGACCGGACCGGAGGCGTTGCCGCCGGAAGAGAGGAGCTCCTTGGAGGAGCGGATACGGGAGAGGTTGAGGCCGGCGCCCGAGCCGCCCTTGAAGATCATCCCCTCTTCCTTGTACCAGTCGAGGATCGACTCCATGGAGTCGTCGACGGCCAGGATGAAGCAGGCGGAGACCTGCTGCGGCTGGGGCGTGCCGACGTTGAACCAGACAGGCGAGTTGAAGCTGAAGATCTGGTGCAGGAGGGCGTACGCCAGCTCGTGCTCGAAGATCTCCGCGTCCGCCGGGGAGGAGAAGTAGCCGAAGTCCTCACCGGCCTTCCGGTACGTCTTCACGATCCGGTCGATGAGCTGTCGCAGACCGGTCTCGCGCTGCGGGGTGCCTACGGCCCCGCGGAAGTACTTGCTGGTGACGATGTTGACCGCGTTCACCGACCAGAAGTCGGGGAACTCGACGCCACGCTGCTCGAAGTTGATCGAGCCGTCGCGCCAGTTGGTCATGACGACGTCACGGCGCTCCCACGCCACCTCGTCGTACGGATGCACGCCGGGGGTGGTGTGAATGCGCTCGATACGCAGGCCCTGCTTGGTCGCAGTCGACTTGGCTCCCTTGTTGCGGGAACCTCGTGCCGGGCCGCTCGCCGTCTCTGTCATGCCGCCTCCCATATGTGGGCAAAAACGCCCTGAAGTGCCGAGAACTTCCCCCCGGCACAGTGTGTGTCTGGTACTTCGGACGCCGAGCAGGGCATCCGGAGCAGGTCTGCGTGCCGCTCAGCCGCCGGTCCACGGACCCGCGACGATCGGCATGTGCCGCTCAGTCGGCGGCGACGGCGGGCACGGGGACCTCAAGGGTCTCGCCGGTCCCGCATCCCTCTGCGCGAGGTCGCTGCTCGCGGAGTTCCACGATGGCGGCCTCGAAGTCCTCGAGGCTGTTGAACGCCCGGTAGACCGATGCGAACCGCAGGTACGCGACCAGGTCGAGTTCCTGCAGGGGGCCGAGAATGGCCAGGCCCACGTCGTGCGTGGTCAGCTCGGCGCTGCCGGTGGCACGCACGGCCTCCTCGACCCGCTGGCCGAGTTTGGCGAGGGCGTCCTCGGTGACCGGCCGCCCCTGGCACGCCTTGCGCACTCCGGAAATGACCTTGGTGCGGCTGAAGGGTTCGGTCACGCCGCTGCGCTTCACCACCATGAGCGAGCAGGTCTCCACCGTCGTGAAACGGCGGGAGCAGTCGGGGCACTGACGGCGTCGGCGGATCGAGGTCCCGTCGTCGGTGGTGCGACTGTCGACGACCCGGCTGTCGGGGTGCCTGCAGAAGGGGCAGTGCATGGCTCCCAACCCTCCTTCACAGCACGACTGAATGGCCTCTTCAGGCCCCGTGAGGGGCCGTCGAAGCAGCCTCAAGCATAGGCGATGACCGCACCCCCAAAAGCCGGGGACCACAACTTCTGGGCGGCCGGAGCAATCCAACCACTAGATCTTGGGTTTGATCGCGCATTTGGCCCTAGCGCGTGTCGCGCATCGCGGGCGGCCGGAAGGCAGCGTACGACCGATGACGAGGGTACGGGAAGCGCGCGGTTCCACTGGCTGCGGGGCGACATCGGAACGGCGGCCTCCGAGGTGACGAGGAGGGCCCGACGGCGACCCCGCGCGGCAGCACCGCGGCCGCGAACGCTACCGTAATGGTCCGAATTGCCGTTCGGTCCGACGGCGGACAACGCACCCCCCGGCTTCGCTCATACACCCAGCAATGAACGCCCAACAGGCTTTTATTTGTTTTTCACTCGAACGTGTGTTTGGCGCAACCTTTCGAAAGCTACTACCGTTGTGCAGCTAGGGAGACCATTCGAGAGGGGCCGACGTGACCACCACCGCAGACAGTGCCATCATCACTGCCCAGGACCGCTCCCAGAGCCGACTCGAGCCGGTGCATGCCATGAATGACTCAGTTCCCGCCACGAACACGGAGGGACCGGATCCCGCGCGCCCAGCGCGCTCGCTACCCGGACGACCTCCCGGAATCCGGGCGGACAGCTCGGGGCTCACGGACCGGCAGCGGCGAGTGATCGAGGTCATCCGGGACTCCGTGCAGCGGCGGGGATACCCGCCGTCGATGCGGGAGATCGGCCAGGCGGTGGGCCTTTCCAGTACGTCCTCCGTCGCGCATCAGCTCATGGCCCTGGAGCGCAAGGGCTTCCTGCGCCGCGACCCTCACCGCCCCCGGGCGTACGAGGTCCGTGGTTCGGACCAGCCCAGCACACAGCCCACGGACACCACGGGGAAGCCGGCGGCTTCGTATGTGCCGCTGGTCGGCCGGATCGCGGCCGGTGGTCCGATCCTCGCCGAGGAATCGGTCGAGGACGTCTTTCCGCTCCCCCGCCAGCTGGTCGGTGACGGAGAGCTCTTCGTACTGAAGGTCGTCGGCGACTCGATGATCGAAGCGGCGATCTGCGACGGGGACTGGGTCACCGTCCGGCGCCAGCCCGTGGCGGAGAACGGCGACATCGTGGCGGCCATGCTGGAGGGCGAGGCCACGGTCAAGCGCTTCAAGCGGGAGGACGGTCATGTGTGGCTGCTCCCCCACAACTCCGCGTACCAGCCAATCCCCGGCGACGAGGCGACGATCCTCGGCAAGGTCGTGGCGGTGCTACGGCGGGTGTGAGGTCACGCCTGCTCCGACCGGGCCCCGGTATCGGCTGGACCGATCCCGGGGCCCCGTCCGTGCGGCCGGGCCCGAGCGGGACTACTTCTCGTCGGCCTTCGCGGCGGCGTCGATCGCCGCGAGCGAGCGACGTGCCTGATTGCGGTCGGTCGTGTACCAGAAGTCGGGGAGCGAGGCGCGCAGATAGCTCCCGTACCGGGCATTGGCGAGACGCGGATCGAGCACCGCGACGACGCCCTTGTCGCCCGTGGCCCGGACGAGTCGGCCGGCGCCCTGTGCCATCAGCAACGCGGCGTGCGTCGCCGCGACTGCCATGAAGCCGTTGCCCCCCGCTTCCTCGACCGCCTTCTGGCGCGCGCTCATCAGCGGGTCGTCGGGGCGGGGGAACGGGATCCGGTCCATGACCACCAGCTGACAGCTCGCGCCGGGGACGTCCACGCCCTGCCAGAGCGAGAGCGTGCCGAAGAGGCAGGTCTCCGGGGAGGCCGCGAAATTCTTGATCAGCTCCCCCAGGGTCTCCTCGCCCTGGAGCAGGATCGGCCTCTCCAGCCGGCCCCGCAGCTCTTCGGCGGCCGCCTGGGCGGCCCGCATGGAGGAGAACAGCCCGAGGGTGCGGCCACCTGCCGCTTCCACCAGCTCGGCGAGCTCGTCCAGCATGTCGGTGCGGGAGCCCTCTCGGCCGGGCGTCGCCAGATGCCGGGCGACGTAGAGGATTCCCTGCCTCGGGTAGTCGAAGGGCGAACCGACGTCGAGCCCCTTCCACTGCGGGATGTCGTCGCCGGCGGTGCCTTCGGGGGCGAGCCCGAGCGAGGCGCCCACCCCGTTAAAATCGCCGCCGAGCTTCAGCGTGGCCGAGGTGAGTACGACGGAGCGGTCCGTGAAGAGCTTCTCGCGCAGCAGCCCGGAGACGGAGAGGGGGGCGACCCGTACGGAGGCGCCGAAACGGTCATGGCGTTCGTACCAGACCACGTCGTACTCGGACCCCTGGGTGATGCGTTCGGCGACACCGTGGATCGTCTCCACCGCGGCCAGTGCCTGCTTGCGGACCGCGTCCTCGTCCTGGACGGACTTGTCCCGGGTGGAGCCCAGGGCGGAGATCACCGTACGTGCCGCGTCGCGCAGTGCCGTCAGCGCGTAGCCGAGATCCTCCGGCAGCTCCTCCAGACGCCCCGGAAGCGCCAGCTCCATCACGCGCTCGAAGCCCTCCGACGCACTCTGCAGCGCGTCCGCGGCCTTCTCGTTGACGAGCTTCGCCGCGCGCCGCACCGCGCGGCCGACCTGGCCGGGGGTGAGCTCGCCGGTGGCCACGCCGGTGACCCTGGAGACCAGCTCATGGGCCTCGTCGACGATCAGCACCTCGTGCTGCGGGAGCACCGGGGCGCCCTCGATGGCGTCGATGGCGAGGAGCGCGTGGTTGGTGACCACCACATCGGCGAGCTTCGCCCGCTCACGGGCCTGCTCTGCGAAGCACTCCGCCCCGTACGCGCACTTGCTGGCGCCCAGGCACTCGCGCGAGGAGACGGAGATCTGCGCCCAGGCCCGGTCGGACACACCCGGGGTGAGGTCGTCACGGTCGCCGGTCTCCGTCTCGTCCGCCCAGTCCCGCATCCGCAGCAGGTCCTGACCGAGCTTGCTCGACGGAGCCGCGGCCTCGAACTGGTCGAAGAGGCCCTCTTCCTCCTCCTGCGGCACTCCTTCGTGGAGGCGATGCAGACAGAGGTAGTTCGACCGGCCCTTGAGCATCGCGAACTGGGGACGGCGGCGCAGCAGCGGATGCAGGGCGTCGACCGTACGCGGCAGGTCCCGCTCCACCAGCTGGCGCTGCAGGGCCAGCGTCGCCGTGGCCACCACGACACGCTCGCCGTGCGCCAGGGCGGGCACCAGGTAACCCAGCGATTTGCCCGTGCCGGTACCGGCCTGGACGAGCAGGTGGGAGTGGTCGTCCACGGCCGTAGCGACCGCGTCGGCCATGGCGGCCTGACCAGGCCGCTCCGTACCGCCGACGGCGGTGACGGCGGCGTGCAGGAGCTCGGGGAGGGATGGCTTCGTCATAGCCCGACCAGCCTACGGGGCGCCACTGACAACGACGGTCACTCCCGGCCTCACGCGGAGGGATGGAGCGGGTTGGCCACCGTGCCGTGGATGGCCGCGTGCGGTCGCTCCGGCCGGTCGCGGTAGCCGTCCAGATGCAGGCGGTTGCGGTTCAGACAGAGGCGTTCGATGCGCGGCTTCAGCATGTCGAACATCTCGAACCTGTCCTTCAGCTGCGGAAAGCGGGCGTGGTGGCGCAGGATCTCCGCCCGGACGAGTGACCAGAATTCGGCCTCCGGGACGCCCAGCTGCTCCTCGCAGAGCGGGGAAAGAAAGCGGAAGACTCCGGTGAAGAGCCCGGAGTGGATGAACTGGGTGAGGAAGGAGGGTTCCTCGGTGAGCAGGATGCGGCGTACGTCCGGCGGCATGGTGTCGTGCTCCGGCAGCGGGCGGGCGCTGACGTTCACGTCGTCCACGAAGTCCTTGATCGCCAGGCGGACGGGGACGTCCTGGCCGTCGAAGACGACGATGGCGTTCTCGCCGTGCGGGGAGAACACGGTGCCGTAGCGGTAGAGGAAGTGCAGCAGCGGCGGGAGCATCGCGGCGAAGAGCCGGGTCAGCCACGCGGTGGGGATCAGTCCCGAGCGGGCGACGAGCTCGGCGGTGAAGGCGCGGCCGTGCGGATCGGTGAGCAGCAGTGAGGCGAGGGTTCGGGCCCGCTCGCCGGGCGCCAGACGCGGGAGGAGGGGCTCGCGCCAGATCGCGCCGAGGATCTCCTTGAACTGGTACGGCGTCTCGGGGAGGTGGTCGTACAGCGGGTGCTCGACCGTGACCGATGCCACCTCGCCGAGCAGGATGACGCCGCAGGTGTCACGCAGGAAGGGATCACTGTCGCGCAGCCCCTGGACCCAGCTGGTGACGGCGGGGGCGGCGAGGGTGCGCTCGGTCGGGAGTCCGCGCCAGACCAGCGTGTTGAGGATCGACAACGGCAGTTTGACGGTGTGCCGGTCGGGCCGTTCCACGTTGGCGAAGGTGCGGATGGACTGCTGCGGCAGCCGCAGGTCCGGGTCGGCGTGCAGGGGAACGATGTCGCCCGCGGCGATGGCCGGGGCGAACAGGGGAACGATCCATTCGTCCCACTGCCAGGGGTGGACGGGCAGACAGTAGTAGCCGTCGGGGTCGAGGCCGCGGCCGCGCAGGACGGCGGCGAACGACTCGCGGACCTCGGGGTCGAGCTCCTGGGCGTAGAGCTGCTCGGCGGTGGCGAGCGAGGGCACGCCCCGGTAGGCGGCGATCCGGGAGGAGACCGCGATCCACGGCAGCCTGACCGGCTTGCGGGCCTCGGGGGTGAAGCGGGACGCGTCGGTGGCGGAGAATCCGAGCCGCCCTTTGTTGGCGACGATCCAGGGGTGGCCGGTCTGGTGTCCTTCGAGTTCCGCGTAGTCGAGGTCGGCCAGCTCGGCGACGGCGAGCGCGCTGTGGTCGAGGCGGGCGTCGGCGGTGAGCGTGGTGGTGAGCTCGCGCACGAGGTGACCGAGGGTGGCGCCGTCGAGCCCGAGCAGACGACGGGCGCGGGCGAGGAAGAGCAGCGGGTCGCGGAAGGGGACACCGGCGGGGACGCGGTCCCGCGGATCGGTGCGCTCGGCAGAGCGGCCGGGTGCGGAGTGCGCGTCCGGCCCAGGTGCGGAGTGCGCGTCCGGCCCGGGCGCGGCGGGTGCTTCGGCCGGGGGCGCGCAGAGTGCCTCCGCCTCGGTCTCGACGGTGGTCGCCTCGCGGATCGAGTCGGGGGCGACACGCCAGCTGCCGTACACCCCGCGCCCTGCGGTGAAGCTCAGGCTTCCGCCGTCGTCCAGCACGAGGGTGTACGTATCGCCCCCGGCGGACCGCGAAACCGGCTGGATGACTTCCTCGTAGGCGAATTCGCCGAGCATCTTCGCAAGCATCCGGGCGGCGGCTCGGTCCCACACCGCCCGGTTCAGTTCTGGAGTGTTGAGCAACGCGGGCGACTCCGCCGAGTCATGGCTCACGGGATATTTGGGCACGGGCACTCCTCGGGACGGAACCGATGGGTTTCGAGCGGTGCGGACAAGGCAGCGGTTGGTTCACAGCTGGGCACGGTGGGCTCGGTCGCGGATCATCAGCGCGGCCCGCTTGTCCGGGAGTTCGACCTCCGCGGAGAAGCGGAATCCGGCGCGGAGAAAGGCGGAGACGGAAGGGGTGTTAGGCAGGGCCGGTTCGGCGACGACGCGGGTGCACAGGGGCCGGTTGTCGAGTACGAGGTCGGAGGCGGCCCGGAGCAGAGTGCTGCCGACCCCATGGCCGCGGTTGTTCACTTCACCGATGAGGAGGTGGACTCCGGTGTCGTGCGGGCGTGCGGGGTAGTGACGGGCCAACGGGTCCAGGTCGGCGCGGTAGATCTCCCAGTAGCTCATGGGGACACCTGAGAGCACCCCCAGACAGGGGAGGCTTCGTCCGTCGCCTTCGAGTTGGGGCGTCAGGTGCTCCGCTGTGACGGATTCGGCTCCGGCGAGTTCCCAGAAGGCCGCGACGGCGGGGTCGTTCATCCAGCGGCTGATCAGCGCGAGGTCGCGCTCCAGCCGTACGGGAACGAACTGGAACACTCCGGCCGGCGTGGTGACGGCCTTCCATTCGGACAGCCGGTCCAGCAGTTCGGAGGCGGCGGTGCCGTGCCCGGTGAGGGGGGTGTCCTCCGCCAGGAACGCGAGGATCTCATCGGTGAGCTGTAGATCCAGTGTGTCCTCGGCGTCCGTACCGGCCTGGGGAGTGGGGTCGTTTCCGGGGTCGGCGTGTGCATCGGTGGGAGGCACGGTGATGCTCTCCTCTCTCAGCAATTCGGACGACGGGTTCCATCGGGCACCCAGCGGCAGTCCTTCAGCCGCGAAGGGGGTTGGTGATGGTGACGTAGACGGACTGGGTGTCGACGGGGCCGACGAGTTCGTCGAGGCCGTGCAGCCGGGTCAGCATGTTGGCCTTGCAGCGCAGGTGCGGAGTCTCCAGCAGATGTGCGGGGAGCGGGGAGCCCAGCGCGGTGGCCGCTCCCAGGAATCGGCGGAAGGCGGCGAGGAGCATCCGTTCGTCGGCGAGCTGTTGGGCACCGAACGCTCCGATCAGTCCGAACACGTTGTTGATGCCGAGGTAGTACGCGAAGCGCTCGTCGGTGACGGCATCGGAGACGAAGGTGTCGCTGACCGATCCGATGCCGGGGAGCCTGCGCTCAAGTGCCGCGCGGTGTGATTCGCGGAAGTAGTAGCCCTGATTGTCGCGATAGTGGCCGCCGACCGGCCAGCCTTCGGCGTCGAGCAGTACCAGGGTGTTCTGCTGATGGGCTTCGAGGGCGACACCGGCGTGCGCGTCCAGCCAGAGCACCGGTTGGACGACACGGGTGAGGTAGCGCAGGAACCACTCGGCGGCGACGGCGGTCGTGGTCCGGCCGGTGCGGGCGGCGAGCCGGCAGACGGTGTCGGCGAGGCGCGAGTGCATGCCCGCGCGGTCCGGCCAGGGGCGGGGGGCGGTGAGCCCGGCGATGCAGACCGCGTCGTCGTGCCGGTCGAACGGGTTGTGGCGCAGCATGACGTCGAAGCCGTGGACGGGCTCGCCGTCCTGGGTGTCGACCGCGAGCCATGCGGGGTCCCGGACGATGTCGAAACCGGGATGGGCCAGGTGCAACTGCGTGGCGAGCCCGCTGCGGAGCAGACGGTGGACCTCGACTCCCCGGTGGAGTTCCTTGCGGAGGTTCTCACGACGGGAGTTGGTGATGCGCAGTCCGAGGGAGAGCTTCAGCATGGTGTCGACGCCGGGCCGCTGCACGGTGCGCACCGAAGAGGTGGGGTGCCAGTGCGCGCCGTACGGCCCCAGGTCGTGCACGAGCCCGGCGTCGAGAAGGGCGGCGACCTCGGGCCGGTTCCTCAGCTCTCGGGCCTGCCAGGGGTGGAGCGGAATGGGCGCGGTGTGCTCCGGGAGTCGCAGCCCCTCGGCGTGCCTGGCCACGAGTTCGGTGGCCGGCACCGGGCGGCCCTGGTCGGTCCATGCGGAGTCGGTTGCCAGTACGGACCGGTCGACGGCCATCCAGTGGAGGGGGAAGGAGCCGTGCGACTCAGGTGAGTAGAGGCGGGATTCGGAGTCGGAGAGACCTTCGCGGCTCTTGGGAGAGGGGTGGAGGGGATGTCCGAGAAGGAGTGACTGCTCCGCGGTCAGGAAGAGATCGGCCTCGGCGGATGCGCCGGGGCGGCGGCGCTGCCCGTCGATGAATACGGCGGTTCGCCGTACCGAGTCGGCCACCCTGGCCACCATGTCCGCGCCCTCGTTGTGGCCGGCTTCGCGGCCCAGGAGAGCGGCGACGGTGACGGCGTCGGCGGTGGGCGCCCCGTCGGGTGCCTGCTCCAGGACGGGCGCGCCGAAGCGGTGCCAGCCCGTGGCGGACCAGTGGCGGACGGGGACGAGCAGGGCGGTGCCGCTCGCGGCGAGCGGGATTCGGAGGGTCTCCCCCTCCGGGCGGGGCAGGTCGCATTCGCGGACCCAGCAGCGCAGCAGGTTCTCGATGCCGGCGGCATCCGCGGCCTGCAGCGGATCGGGGTGGTCCAGGGGGTCGGCGGCCGGTGCGGGGCAGGCGGGTGTTGCCCTGGAGGCGTACCACTGACCGTGCGGCACCTCCTTCTGGCGCGGCACGGTCGTCAGCTCGACAGCGAGGTGGCCTGTTGATCCGGCCTCTCCTCGGTGGTGGCTGGAGGGAGGGCCGTCGGCCTCGGGCGCGGGGGTGGGGTTCACGGCGGTCTTTCCTGTGATGGTGTCCGGGTCAGCGGATCGACCCGGTCGCGGTCCGTCGGTGCGGCGAGCGCTCGGCGGCTGCCAGGGCATCGGCGAGGCGGTCGACGACCGCTGTTGCCTGTTCGTCGGTGAGCGTGAGGGGAGGGAGCAGGCGTACGACCGTGGAGTGACGGCCGCCGAGTTCAACGATGAGACCTCGGCGCAGGCACTCCTGCTGGACGGCGACGGCGAGGACCGGGTCGGGCGGTGCCTCGTTCCCTCCGCCCACCGGGGGCGACTCGGGGTCGACGAGTTCCACGCCGATCATCAGGCCCCGTCCGCGGACGTCACCGATGCACGGGTGGTCCGCGGTGAGTGTCCGCAGGCTGGCGAGCATCCGGGCGCCGAGGATCCCGGCCCGCTCGGCGAGCCCGTTCTCCCGGACGTGGGCGAGGGTGGCCGTGCCTGCCGCCATCGCGAGCTGGTTGCCGCGGAAGGTGCCTGCGTGGGCGCCGGGCTGCCAGGTGTCCAGTTCGGAGCGGTAGACGATCACAGCGAGCGGAAGGGAGCCGCCGATGGCCTTGGACAGCACCATCACATCGGGCACGACCCCGCTGTGCTCGACGGCCCAGAAGGCACCGGTCCGGCCGACGCCCGTCTGGACCTCGTCGGCGATCAGGGGGATCGACCGGGACGCGGTGATCTCCCGCATCCGGCGCATCCAGCCGTCGGGGGCGGGGTTGACGCCGCCCTCACCCTGTACCGGCTCGATGATCATTCCGGCCGGCGCGGGTGTTCCGCTCTTGGGGTCGTCGAGCACGCTCTCGGTCCACCGTGCGGAGATCTGTGCGCCGCGATCCCCGCCGATACCGAAGGGGCAGCGGTAGTCCTGCGGGAACGGGAGTCGCGTCACCCGTACGTCCTCGGCGCCTCCGGACGCGGCGAGGGCGCCCGACGTCATGCCGTGATAGGCACCGGTGAACGCGAGCAGACCGCTGCGTCCGGTGGCGGCGCGGACCAGTTTGAATGCCGCCTCGACCGCGTCCGTTCCGGCCGGTCCGCAGAACTGGATCCGGGCGTTGTCCGCGAACTCGCGTGGCAGCGTGGCGAACAGCTCCGTGGTGAAGGCGTCCTTGACCGGGGTGGCGAGGTCGAGCACATGCAGGGGCGCGCCCGTGTCCAGGACCTTTTTGATCGCTTCCAGGACGACCGGGTGGTTGTGCCCGAGGGCCAGTGTCCCGGCTCCGGACAGGCAGTCGAGATAGCGCCGCCCGTCCGCTCCTTCGATGGTCAGCCCCCGGGCCCGTACCGGCACGATGGGCAGCGACCGGGCATAGGTGCGGGCGGCCGACTCGCGCATCGCCTGGCGGCGCAGGATGCCCTCGTACGCCGCGGGCGGCGCCGCCGGAGCTGGTTCGGTCACGGCCACGACTCTTGATCCTCCCGCTGTAACGGTTGAGTTGCACGTCAGCACGATTCCGCAGGGACGGACCGCGGGGGTGAACTCTGGCTCTGTGTCACCCGTACGTACCAACGACGCCGGACGCCGGGGATCACGGGTAAATCCGAAGATCCTTGCGGAGCGGAACCAGGCCCCTGCCGTGCACCGTCCGCACCGGCACCGGCATAGTGGGGGACCGCGCCGAGCCTCCGGGACAGCCTCCTGGCGGCCGTGGCACCTGCGGAGCAGTCCCGAACGCCATCCGGGAACCGGCCGGTGTGGCCACGGAAGTCCGGTGTGCCGTACGGGAGTTCGGTGCGGAAGTTCAGTACAGAAGCGTTGAGTTACGAAGTCCCAGGGGGATCACCAGATGCGACGCATTCGACCAGCAGCCACCGCACGCCGTGGGGGGAGCGCCCGTCGCCCGTCCTCTCCCGTGCTCGCCACCGCGGCGGTCGCCGCCGTCCTCGCGCTGACCGCGACCGCCTGCGGCCCGAGCGACGACGGTGCGAGCGCCGAGCCGAGCGGCAGCTCAGCGAGCCAGACGTCGGACAACAAGATCATCGTCCCGGACGATCTCAAGGACCGGCTCAAGGAACACGGGATCGACCTCGACCAGTGGAAGAACGGCGACTGGAAGAACTGGGACAAGGACACGTGGCTGCGTGAGGCCAAGGACTTCATCAATCCGATCATCGCGGGCCTCTGGGACTCGGACCGGATGCGTGACGCCGACAAGTCGCCCGAGAAGCCCGTCGCCAACGACATATCCGGTGACGAGGGCGTGACCGACCCGACCCCCGCACCGGTCCGGGCCGTGGGCGTGAACACGCCGTTCCACGACAACGCCGCCGAGTCCGGGAAGCTGTTCTTCGACGGTCCCGAGGGCTCGATGGTCTGCTCGGCAACCGTGGTGAAGGACCCGGCGCACCCCGGCAAGTCCAACATGGTGTGGACCGCCGGCCACTGTGTCCACGCCGGTTCCAAGGGCGGCTGGTACCGCAACATCGCCTTCGTCCCGTCCTACAACAACAGCGGTCTGTCGGCCGATCAGCTCCGCAACAACCCGCCCAAGGACAAGGTCGCCCCGTACGGCGTGTGGTGGGGCTCGTGGGCGCAGACGTCCGAGCAGTGGATCGACCAGGGCTCCTCGGTCGGCGGCCTGGGCGCTCCGTACGACTTCGCGGTGCTGCACGTGACGCCGGAGAAGGGCTCGAACGGAAAGTCCCTCGAGGAGACGGTCGGTTCGGCTCTGCCGGTCGAGTTCAACGCCCCGGCCGTGCCCGAGATCGCCGATATGACGGCGACCGGCTTCCCGGCCGCCCCACCGTACGACGGCCAGAAGCTGTTCCAGTGCGCGGACAAGCCGGGCCGGCTCTCGCTCACCAAGGACGACCCGACGATGTACCGCATCGGCTGCTCCATGACCGGCGGTTCCTCCGGTGGCGGCTGGGTCGCGGCGGGTCAGGACGGCAAGCCCGCGCTGGTCTCGAACACCTCCATCGGCCCGGTGGCGGCCGGCTGGCTGGCCGGACCGCGCCTCGGCAAGGAAGCCAAGGGCGTCTACGACTCGGTCAGCAAGAAGTACGCGGGCCAGTAACGGCCGCACCCGGCCTCTCAGGGGCCTTCGGCGCAGAGCCGACCGCTGAAGGCCCCTGAGATGCTGTCGGGTGAAGCCGGGGAAGGGCGGGAAGTCCCTGGAGGAGCCCGCGGGCAACGCCCTGACGGTCGGCTTCGACGTCCCCGAGGCCACTCGGATCAGCGCGATGGGCCTGGGGTTACCCGGCCGCCCCGCCGTTCGACGGCCTGATCATGCACATGTACGTCCGGCCGTGCCGGCCGCGCACGGCGAACGGCCGACGGCCCGCTCCCGGTATGGGGGCGGGCCATCGGCCTGTACGGTTCCGCGCTGTGCTGCGGTCAGTGCACCGCGGGCACGAACGGGGCGAGGTCCGAGGCCAGTTGCTCGTGCACCCGCGCCTTGACCAGGGTGCCCTCCGAGGTGTGCTCCTCGGAGATCACCTCTCCCTCGGCGTGCACCCGGGAGACGAGTCCGCCCTGGGTGTACGGCACGAGCGCCTCGATCTCGACCGAGGGCCGCGGCAGTTCGCTGTCGATGAGCGCGAGCAGCTCGTCGATACCGGCGCCGGTCCGGGCCGACACCGCGATCGCGTGCTTCTCGATGCGCAGCAGCCGCTGAAGCACCAGCGGATCCGCGGCATCCGCCTTGTTGATCACCACGATCTCGGGCACATCCACCGCGCCCACCTCGCGGATCACCTCGCGTACGGCTGCGAGCTGCTCCTCCGGCACCGGGTGCGAGCCGTCCACCACGTGCAGGATCAGATCGGACTCACCGACCTCCTCCATGGTGGAGCGGAACGCCTCGACGAGGTGGTGCGGCAGATGCCGTACGAACCCGACGGTGTCGGCCAGCGTGTAGATCCGGCCGCTCGGCGTCTCGGCCCGGCGCACGGTCGGGTCGAGGGTGGCGAACAGCGAGTTCTCCACCAGCACACCCGCCCCGGTCAGCCGGTTGAGGAGCGAGGACTTGCCGGCGTTGGTGTAGCCCGCGATCGCGACCGAAGGCACCTTGTTGCGCCTGCGTTCCTGGCGCTTGATCTCGCGGCCGGTCTTCATCTCCGCGATCTCCCGGCGCATCTTCGCCATCTTCTCGCGGATCCGGCGCCGGTCCGTCTCGATCTTGGTCTCACCGGGACCACGGGTCGCCATGCCGCCACCGCCGCTGGAACCGCCACCGCCCATCTGACGGGACAGCGACTGACCCCAGCCGCGCAGCCGCGGCAGCATGTACTGCATCTGTGCCAGCGAGACCTGCGCCTTGCCCTCACGGGACTTGGCGTGCTGGGCGAAGATGTCGAGAATCAGGGCGGTCCTGTCCACCACCTTGACCTTGACGACATCCTCCAGGTGGATCAGCTGGCCGGGGCTGAGCTCACCGTCGCAGACGACGGTGTCGGCCCCGGTTTCGAGAACGATGTCGCGCAGCTCCAAGGCCTTGCCGGAACCGATGTAGGTGGCCGGGTCGGGCTTGTCGCGGCGCTGGAAGACCGCGTCCAGCACCTGGGCCCCTGCCGTTTCGGCGAGAGCCGCCAGCTCGGCGAGCGAGATCTCCGCGTCGTGCACGGTTCCCGAGGTCCAGACACCGACCAGCACCACACGCTCCAGGCGCAGCTGGCGGTATTCGACCTCGGTGACGTCCTCGAGCTCGGTGGAGAGTCCTGCCACCCGCCGCAGCGCGGCACGCTCGGAGCGGTCGAGCTGGTCGCCGTCCCGCTCTCCGTCGATCTCGTGGCTCCAGGCGACGTCCTCTTCCATCAGGGCGTCGGCCCGAAGGGGCTCGGTGAGGCTCTCGGTGACGTTCTCCGTGGCGCTCTGCGCGTCCTGCGCGTCCTGGGGAAGGGAAGAAGAGGAGGTCATTGGATCCTTACGTCGATAGAAGTGGTCTACAGCTGTCACAACGCGTGACCTCCCCGGATGATTCCCGCACGGGGAGCGCTCCGGTCCGGCCGCCGTGGCGACCTGTCGATAGTGGCATGGCACGCCCGGCCCGTCACGCGGGTTTAGCGCTGCCCGCCGGTGCCGTGCTGTGCCAGTCCGGGTGGCCCGGCATGGGCGGTGTGTTCGTCCCGTACAGCCAGCCGTCGAAGAACGTGCCCAGGTCGCGTCCCGCCACCTGGGCGGCCAGCCGGGTGAAGTCCGCCGTGGCGGCGTTGGAGTCGCGGTGCTTGCGCACCCAGAGCCGCTCCAGCCGGTCGAAGGCGCTGGGACCGATCTCCTGACGGAGCGCGTACAGGACCAGCGCGCTGCCGTCGTAGACCACCGGCCGGAACAGGCTGATCTTCTCGCCCGGGGCCGGTGCGTCGGGGCGCGCGGGCGGCCCTCCCCCGGCGCGCCAGCCGTCCGACCTGGTGTAGGCGTCACGCATCCGGCGTTCGAGCGGCTTGCCGCCGTGCTCCTGCGCGTAGCGCGCCTCGTACCAGCTGGCGTGTCCCTCGTTGAGCCAGAGATCGGACCAGGTCCGCGGTGAGACGCTGTCACCGAACCACTGGTGTGCCAGCTCATGGACCATCACCGAGTCGACGTACCACTCGGGGAAGTCGCCTTCGGCGAACAGTCGGCGCTCGAAGAGCGACAGGGTCTGGGTCTCCAGCTCGAAGCCGGTGTCGGTGTCGGCGATCAGCACGCCGTAGTTCTCGAAGGGGTAGCGGCCGACCTGCTTCTCCATCCATTCCAGCTGCCCCGGCGTCTTCTTCAGCCACGGTTCCAGCCGCTGCCGGTCGGCGACCGGCACGACGTCGCGCACCGGCAGTCCGTGCGGTCCGGTCCGCTGCACGACGGTGGACCTGCCGATGCTGACCTGGGCCAGTTCGGTGGCCATCGGGTGCTCGGTGCGGTACGTCCAGGTGGTGCGGTCGCCGTGCCGGGTGCGTCCGGTGCGCAGACCGTTGGCCACCACCGTCAGGTCCTGGGGGGCGGTGATCCGGAAGGTGAAGTACGCCTTGTCGGCCGGGTGGTCGTTACTGGGGAAGACCCGGTGCCCGGCGTCGGCCTGGTTGGCCATGGCGAGACCGTCGGCGGTCTGCACCCAGCCGCCGCTGTCCCGCTCCCCGCGGGGATCGCTGGTGTGCCGGACCGTGATCCGCAACGGCACGCCGGCCGGGAGCGGGCCCGGGGGCTCGATGATCAGGTCCTCGTCCTCGACCGCGAAGTCGGTGCGCAGGCCGTTGACCTCAACGGAGCGCACGGTGCCCCGGGTGAAGTCGAGGTTGATCCGGTCCAGGGGCTCGGTCGTCCGCGCGTCGATCGTGGTGACGGCTTCGAGCGGTTCGCTGTTGCGGCCCTGGTAGTCGAGGCCGATGTCGTAGGCGAGTACGTCGTATCCGGGGTTGCCCAGGTGTGGGAAGAGCGGGTCGCCGATGCCGAGCGGCACCGGTGCGGGCAGGGTGGCGGCGACGAGGGTGGCCGATGCGGTGGCCAGCAGAGCGGCCCGCAGACGGCGGGAGAGGAACGGCATGGACTACGGCTACCAGCGCAGCCCCTCCATAGCGGGACGGCGCGCGCCGCGCCACTCGAACGAGATCCGCGGTGGCGGACGGTGCCGGCCGGGACCGGAGCCCGGCCGGGTCAGAGAGCGGCGGCCGGGTGCTGGGCGCGGCTCACGTCGTACACCCCTGGTACGTCACGCATGGCGCGCATCAGCGAGGGCAGTCCGGCGGCGTCGGGGAGTTGCAGGGTGTACGTGTGCCGCACGCGCTGTTCGCTGGGCGGTTCGACGGTGGCGGAGATGATCGCCGCGTCCGCCCCGGCGATCGCCTCGGTGAGGTCGGCCAGCAGCCTCGGCCGTCCGAAGGACTCCGCGACCAGCGTCACCCGGCATTCGGACGCGTCGCCCCAGCTCACCGCGACCGGTACCCGGCCGACTGCCTCCATGCGGGCCGCCGCCGGACATCGCAGCCGGTGCACGGTGACGGCGCCGCCGCGCACGGTGAAGCCGGTGACGTCGTCGGGCGGTACGGGAGTGCAGCAGCCGGCGAGCCGCACGGTGGCGTCCGACCGCTCGACCAGGGCGCTCGCGGTACGGCCGCCCGGTCCCGCGGATCCGGACGGCGCCGGCTGCGGTCCGGGCCTGCGGTCCGCGGGCCGGCTGCCCTGGACGGCCTCCTGATCCTGCGGATGGGCGTCGAGCCAGCCGGTGATCGCGATGCGGGCGGTGGGCGTCCGGGCGTGGTCGAGCCAGTCGGGCGAGGGCCCCGACGCGGCGTCCTCGGCAAGGAGCAGCTGAACGGTGTCACCGTCGCCGAGCGCGGTGCTGAGCGTGGCCAGCCGCCCGTTCACCCGGGCCCCGATGCAGCTGTGCGCCGCGTCGCCGTACTGCGCGTAGGCGGCGTCGACGCAGCTGGCGCCCGCGGGCAGGCCGAGCGTGCCGCCGTCGGTGCGGAAGACCGTGATCTCGCGGTCCTGGGCGAGGTCCGCGCGCAGTGTGGTCCAGAAGGTGTCGGGGTCGGTCGCGGACTGCTGCCACTGGAGGAGCCGGGACAGCCAGCCGGGGCGGGTCGGGTCCGCACGTTCGCCGTCCGCCGGTTCGGCGGGCGGCGCGCCGCTGTCCGCGGCGTAGGGATTGCCGAGCGCGATGACGCCGGCCTCGGCGACCTTGTGCATCCGGTGGGTACGGATGAGGACTTCGGCGACCTCGCCCTCCGGTCCCACCACCGCGGTGTGCAGCGACTGGTACAGGTTGAACTTGGGGGCGGCGATGAAGTCCTTGAACTCGGAGATCACCGGGGTGAAGCAGGTGTGGAGTTCGCCGAGGACGGCATAGCAGTCGGCGTCCTCGGCGACGAGCACGAGGAGCCGTCCGAAGTCGGTGCCGCGCAGTTCGCCGCGTTTGATACTGACCCGGTGCACGGAGACGAAGTGCCGTGGCCTGACGAGGACTTCGGCGGTGATACCGGCCTCGCGCAGCACCGAGGAGACGTTCCCGGCGATGACGGTGAGCGGGTCCGCCCCGGTGGTGGCGGCGGAGAGCACGGCGCGGGTCTGTGCGTACTCCTCGGGGTGGAGGATCGCGAAGACGAGATCCTCCAGCTCGGTCTTGAGCGCCTGTACGCCGAGCCGTTCCGCGAGCGGGATGAGTACATCGCGGGTGACCCTGGCGATCCGGGCCTGTTTCTCGGGGCGCATCACGCCGAGCGTGCGCATGTTGTGCAGCCGGTCGGCGAGCTTGATCGACATCACCCGGACGTCGTCGCCGGTGGCCACCAGCATCTTGCGGAAGGTCTCGGGCTCGGCCGCCGCCCCGTAGTCGACCTTCTCCAGTTTGGTGACGCCGTCGACCAGATAGCGGACCTCGTCGCCGAACTGCTCACCCACCTGATCGAGGGTCACCTCGGTGTCCTCGACCGTGTCATGGAGCAGGGACGCCGTCAGCGTCGTGGTCTCGGCGCCGAGTTCGGCGAGGATCAGGGTGACCGCGAGCGGGTGCGTGATGTACGGCTCACCGCTCTTGCGCATCTGCCCGCGGTGCGAGGTCTCCGCGAGGACGTAGGCCCGGCGCAGAACGGAGAGGTCGGCGTCGGGGTGGTGGGCCCGGTGCGCCTCGGCGACATGGCCGATGGCGTCGGGCAGCCGGTCCCGGGAGACCGGGCCGAGCAGAGCGACCCGCCCCAGCCTGCGGAGGTCGATCCGGGGACGGCCCCGCCTGCGGATGGGAGCACCTGGGTTGGTGGCCTCTGCGCTCATGGGGCACCTCCGGCAACGTCGGCCGGCTGTGGGGAGGTGCGGTCGCGCCTCCGGGCCGGTGCTTGATGCTACCGACCCCACCACGTGGCGGAGTCCGGCTCTCGCCCAGCGTGAAACGGATCACCCATTCGAGCGAAGCGCTATCCGTTCAGCGTTTCGAGCCAGGCCGAATCGATCTTGCCCTGGGCGACGATCACGGCCGGTCCGGTCATCTCGATGCCGCCGTCCGGGTGCTCGGTGATCACCAGCGTGCCACCGGGGAGGTCGACGGTGTACGTGACCGGGACGCCCGTGACCGCCGGGTCGGCCCCGTCCCGGCGGGCGGCGGCGACGGCCACGGCGCAGGCTCCGGTGCCGCAGGACCTGGTCTCGCCGGAGCCGCGCTCGTGGACGCGCATCGCGACGTGGCGGGGTCCGCGGTCCACCACGAACTCGATGTTGACCCCGTCGGGGTAGACGGCCGCGGGGACGAAGGACGGCCCGGTGTGCAGATCGCCGGCGTGCGCCAGGTCCTCGACGAACGCGACCGCGTGCGGGTTGCCCATGCTGACGTTGCGGGTGCCCCAGCTGCGGCCGTCGACGGTGACGGTGACGTCTGTCCCGGGGAGCTCTGCGCGGCCCATGGAGACGGTGATGTCGCCGTCCTTGGCGAGGTGCACCTTCTTGATGCCGCCGCGGGTGGCGACCGCGAGATCGCCCGCCTGGACCGCGCCGGAGCGCTGGAGGTAGCGGGCGAAGACCCGTACACCGTTGCCGCACATCTCGGCGATCGAGCCGTCCGCGTTGCGGTAGTCCATGAACCACTCGGCCTCGTCCGCCATGGCCAGCGCCTCGGGGTGGGCGGCGGACCGCACGACGTGCAGCAGCCCGTCACCGCCGATGCCGGCCCGGCGGTCGCAGAGTCCGGCGACGACGGAGGCGGGCAGGTCGACGGCGTTGTCCGGGTCCGGAACGATCACGAAGTCGTTCTCGGTGCCGTGGCCCTTGAGGAAGGCGATCTGCGTCGTGGTCACAGGACAACTGTACGAGGCGGCGCCGACAGCGCCGCGAACCGGCCCTCCCGTACGAAGGGGCTCCGGCGCCTGCCGCCCGCCGCGGGGGCGGGGTCCGGCCCGGTGTCAGGAACGCAGCCGTGCCACGCGCCACACGGCCAGCGCGACCAGCGCCGCGCACACCGCGACGTACAGCACGATCACGCGCCAGTCGGTGCGCTCCCCCGAGCCCTTGGACGGCAGTCCGGGCCAGGTGTACCCGACGCGGCGGGCGGCCATCATGCCCCAGCCCGCGGCGCAGCAGCTGATCAGCAGTCCCAGCATGGCGACGACCGCTCCGCCGTCACCGAACTCGAAGGCGAGCGGGAAGGCGAACATCAGCGATCCCATCGCGGCGAGGGTGACGATCGGCGCGAGCTGCCAGATGCGCATCCGACGGGCGGGGCGCAGCTCGACCTGGACCTCGGGGGTCACATCGAGCTCGTCGGGCCCGTCGGGGCTCAAGCGTCCTGCCTCGTGCTGCGTGTCCGGTGCGTCTTGTTCCGTGTCGCGAGGGCCGGCCTCCATCGCCACGCGCCCTCCCAACTCGGACTCCACTGGTCGATCGATGCTCGATGATGGCACGCCAGAGGTCGCCGAACTGACGGGCAGGGCTTCCCGATGCCATCACGTGATCAGGCTGT
Source organism: Streptomyces brevispora (assembly GCF_007829885.1). Taxonomy (NCBI): domain Bacteria; kingdom Bacillati; phylum Actinomycetota; class Actinomycetes; order Kitasatosporales; family Streptomycetaceae; genus Streptomyces; species Streptomyces brevispora. The sequence goes on along the minus strand of NZ_VIWW01000001.1, from coordinate 4,975,026 downwards.
GACCGCCCGTTCGACCAACGCCAGTGCCTGCCCGGGGAGTTCCCGGCGCTGCTCGGCGGCGCCATTCAGCCACTGGACGCGCGGATCGCGGCGGAACCAGGAATCCTGGCGGCGCGCGAACCTTTTGGTGGCGCGCACGGTCTCGCCGCGCGCCTCCTCCTCGCTGCACTCCCCGGCCAGCGCGGCGAGCACCTGCTGATAGCCGAGCGCCCGGGAGGCGGTGCGTCCGTCCCGCAGCCCCTGTGCCTCCAGGGCGCGCACCTCGTCGACGAGTCCCGCGTCCCACATCCGGTCGACCCGCAGGGCGATGCGCTCGTCGAGTTCGGGGCGGGCCACGTCGACGCCGATCTGGACGGTGTCGTAGACCGCATCGCTACCGGGGAGGTTGGCGGTGAAGGGTTTGCCGGTGATCTCGATGACTTCGAGGGCCCGGACGATGCGCCGCCCGTTGCTCGGCAGGATGGCGCGGCCGGCCTCCGGGTCGGCCGCGGCGAGCCGTTCGTGCAGCGCTCCGGAGCCGTGCTCGGCGAGCTCCGCCTCCAGCACGGCCCGGACGCCGGGGTCCGTACCGGGGAACTCCAGGGCGTCGATCGCGCCCTTCACATAGAGGCCGGAGCCGCCCACCAGGACGGGGGTGCGGCCCTCGGCGAGCAGCCGGTCGATCTCGGTGCGGGCGAGCCGCTGGTACTCCGCGACGCTTGCGGCCTCGGTCACGTCCCAGATGTCCAGCAGCAGGTGCGGGACGGACGCGCGCTCGGCGAGCGTCAGTTTCGCGGTGCCGATGTCCATCCCCCGGTAGAGCTGCATGGAGTCGGCATTGACCACTTCGCCCCCGAGCTGCTGGGCGAGGAACACCCCCAGGTCGGACTTTCCGGCTGCGGTGGGACCGACGACGGCGATGACCCGCGGTGCGGGAGCTGAACTTCTCACTGCCACAGTCTCGCAAACCCGGGGGCCCGTTCCCGAACGGACGACGTGACGGCCGGGACTATGGCGCGTTCGCACACCCTGTCAAGTAAACTGACTAGTAAATATGGGCGTTTTCTCATGGTGCCGTCGTTCGTCCTCCACGACCGCCGATGCCGCGGCCGGGTGAGTACGTGACAGCACGACGGGTATCCGGCCGGAGAGAGCACCCGCCCGCAGTCCCCCAGCAGAGAAGGTGTCCGATGGGCTTCATGGACAATGTGAAGGCGAAGCTGAGCCCGGCGAAGGACAAGGTCAGCGACCTCGCGCAGCAGCACGGGGGCAAGATCGACCAAGGGCTCGACAAGGCCGCGCGGACCGTGGACGAGAAGACCAAAGGCAAGTACAGCGACAAGATCGTTTCCGGCACCCAGAAGGCCAAGGACGCGGTGGAGCGCCTGTCCCACAAGGACGGGGGCACGACGCCGCCCGCCTCCTGAGGACGGAGCGCCCTCGTGCCCGCCTCCTGACGGCAGGACCGGCAGGACCGGCAGGACACACTGACGGCCGCGGAGCGGCATCGCTCCGCGGCCGTCAGGGTGTCCATACGGCGTCCGGCCGGGGTTCCTGCGTCGGCCAGGGCGCTCAAGACCAGGCGGCGACCAGGTAGCCCACCCCGTACGGCGCGTCGTCGTACAGCAGCTGGCCGTCCAGACCGGCGCCCTGCGCCGCCCCGGCGAGCACCTGCCAGGGTGCGCGGCCCGCGGCCTTCAGTTCGTGACCCAGCGCCGCGTCGAGCGCGATCAGCGCGCCGGTGTCCGCCGCGCCCAGCGCGCGCGAGGCAGCCGCGTCGAACTCCGTGGCGCGCTCGTCCAGGTAGCCCGGGGCCTTGAGGGTGCGGCAGGCGCTGCCGTCGCCCATCACCAGCAGCGCCACCCGGTCCGCCCTGGCGGCCAGCGCACGCCCGGTGTCCGTGCAGCGGCCGGACTCCAACGCCTCCCCCACGCCCAGCGCCTCGACCGGGGCGTCCGCCCACCCGGTACGGGCCAGCAGCCAGGCGCCGACCGCGAGCGACGCCGGGAGCGGCTGGTCGGCGACCGTGCCCAGGTCCCGTCCGAGCCGCACTCCGAGATCGACGCCGAACTCCTCGAAGGTGCCGGTGGCGCCCTCGGGATGCGGGCCGCGGCCCGCGAGGTCCGCCGGACCGATCACGATCAGCAGATCGGGCCGGGAGGCGGCCAGTACGCCCAGGGCGTCGGTGCACGCGGTCCTCGCGGCGTCGAGCTCGGGCGCGGCACCAGCGGCGACGTCGGGAACCAGCAGAGGCGGACAGGGACAGACAGCGGCGGCGACAAGCATGGTGGGCAGCGTACTGGCCGCACGTCGCGCTCCCCTCGGGGCGTCGGCGTCCGCGTCGCTCCCGGCGCGGTCGTCAGTCCCAGCCGCGCTCCCCTCGGCGCGCCGGCGTCCGCATCGCTCCCGGCGCGGTCGTCAGTCCCAGCCGCGCTCCCCTCGGCGCACCGGCGTCCGCATCGCTCCCGACGGGGTCGTCAGTCGCAGCCGCAGCCCGGGGCCGAGGCGGCGGGCAGCGGTGCCGGAGCGCCGATCCCGGGCAGGCCCAGCATCACGCCGGCGGGCTTGGCGGCCGCGGTGGCGTTGCGCTTCTCCCAGGCGTCCCCCGAGCGGGTCCGGCGCACGCCGACGGGTACGCCCTCGGCGAGCAGGTGGTGCGGGGCGGCGTAGCTGATCTCGACGGTCACCACGTCGCCGGGCCGTACGTCCTGGTCCGGCTTGGTGAAGTGGACCAGGCGGTTGTCGGGGGCGCGGCCGGACAGCCGGTGGGTCGCGCCGTCCTTGCGGCCCTCGCCCTCAGCGACCATGACGTCCAGGGTGCGGCCGACCTGCTTCTTGTTCTCCGACCAGGAGATCTCCTCCTGGAGGACGGACAGGCGCATGTACCGCTCCTGGACGACCTCCTTGGGGATCTGTCCCTCCATGTCGGCGGCCGGGGTTCCGGGGCGCTTGGAGTACTGGAAGGTGAAGGCGTTGGCGAAGCGCGCCTCCCGGACCGCGTGCATGGTCTGCTCGAAGTCCTCCTCGGTCTCACCGGGGAAGCCGACGATGATGTCGGTGGAAATCGCCGCGTCGGGCATCGCGGCGCGCACCTTCTCGATGATGCCGAGGAAGCGTTCCTGCCGGTAGGAGCGCCGCATCGCCTTGAGGATCGTGTCCGACCCGGACTGCATCGGCATGTGCAGCTGCGGCATCACGTTGGGGGTCTCGGCCATCGCGGCGATCACGTCGTCCGTGAAGTCGCGCGGGTGCGGCGAGGTGAAGCGGACCCGCTCCAGGCCCTCGATCCGCCCGCAGGCGCGCAGCAGCTTGGAGAAGGCCTCGCGGTCGCCGATGTCGGAGCCGTACGCGTTCACGTTCTGGCCGAGCAGGGTGATCTCGGAGACGCCTTCGGCGACCAGTGCCTCGATCTCGGCCAGGATGTCGCCGGTCCGGCGGTCCTTCTCCTTGCCGCGCAGCGCCGGGACGATGCAGAAGGTGCAGGTGTTGTTGCAGCCGACGGAGATGGAGACCCAGGCCGCGTACGCGGACTCGCGGCGGGTGGGGAGCGTCGAGGGGAACGCCTCCAGGGATTCGGCGATCTCGATCTGCGCCTCCTCCTGGACACGTGCGCGCTCCAGCAGCACGGGCAGCTTGCCGATGTTGTGCGTACCGAAGACGACATCGACCCAGGGAGCCCGCTGGACGATGGTGTCGCGGTCCTTCTGCGCGAGACAGCCGCCGACCGCGATCTGCATCCCGGGGCGCTTCGTCTTCATCGGGGCGAGCCGGCCCAGGTTGCCGTAGAGCTTGTTGTCGGCGTTCTCCCGCACCGCACAGGTGTTGAAGACGACGACGTCGGCATCCCCGTCGGAGCCCTCGGGCGCCCGTACGTAGCCGGCGTCCTCAAGCAGCCCCGACAGCCGCTCGGAGTCGTGGACGTTCATCTGGCACCCGTAGGTACGCACCTCGTAGCTTTTTCTGACGTCCACTGCTTCGCTCCGGTTGCCGCTGCTCATGCGACAAGGGTAGGCGCTGCCCGGACACCTCCCGTCGCGGGCGGCTCCCGGAGGGTTCTCCCGGCCACCGGGAGAACCGGGAGATCCGTCGATGCCCCTGGCCATCGCCGGGAACCACCTGGCAGGATCGCCGCCATGTTCCCGGCGGCAATGACCCGAATCGGCCGGCGTCGCTCCCTTCGGGCGGGCGCCGCCCTCGTCGTCGTGCTCGGGCTGCTGCTGTGGTGGCTGCTTCCGCTCGGGGAATCGGCACCGAGCGGAACCCTGTCGTTCAGTACCGGTGTCCGCAGCGGCGTCTACGAGCGCTACGGCGAACGGCTGAAGGGCGCACTCGCCAAGGACCTGCCCGATGTGTCGATACAGCTGCAGACCAGCGAGGGATCTCAGCAGAACATCGCCCGGGTGGCGACGGGCAAGGCCGATTTCACCATCGCCACCACCGATGCCGTAGCCACCTATCTGCGGGACGGGAAGCCGGGCGCCGATCGGCTGCGTGGCTGTGTGCGGCTGTACGACGACTACATCCAGCTGGTCGTGGAGCGGAGCTCGGAGATCCGCAAGGTCGCTGACCTGCGCGGCAAGAAGGTCGCGGTCGGACAGCCGGGGTCGGGGGTGCGACTGGTCGCCGACCGGCTGATGACGGCAGCCGGACTGGACCCGGTCAACGACGTGACGGCGGTACCGGCGGGAATCGACACGATGCCGGAGCTGCTGGAGGGCGGCAGGCTCGACGCGTTCTTCTGGTCCGGCGGGCTGCCGACCACCGCGGTGACGGATCTCTCGGACCGGTTCCCGATCCGGCTGGTTCCGTTGGAGGACCCGCTGATCAAGGAGCTCCAGGCGGCGGGCGGCTCCACCCGCTACTACCGCTCGGCCGTGATGCCCGCCGACGCCTACCGCAACGCGCAGCAGGGCCAGGCCGTGCCCACCGTGGCCGTCGCCAATGTGCTGGTGACCACCGACCGTACGGACGCGGCGATGACCGAGGCGTTCACCCGGACCGTGATCGACAGCCGGGACCGCATCGGGCGCGAGGTGCACGCCGCGCAGCTGGTGGATCTGCGGACCGCGATCTACACGGATCCCCTGCCGCTGCACGAAGGGGCCAAGCGCTACTACCGCTCGGTCAAGCCCTGACGGCCCGGCCGCTCTCCCAGGGGCTTTCGTGCGGCCCGGTGCGCGGCACCGACACCGTCACCCGCAGCCCGTGCGGTTCGTGCCGCTCGTAGGCGAGGGAGCCGCGGCTCGCGGCCAGGAGCGCCTGCGAGATGGAGAGGCCCAGACCGGACCCCCGCACGTTCTGGTGCTGGGAGCTGCGCCAGAAGCGGTCTCCGACGCGCTCCAGCTCCTGCTCGGTGAGACCCGGTCCGCGGTCCGCGACGACGACCGTGACGCACTCGCTGCCGGAGGCGACCGTGACCCGGACCTCCTCGTCGGCGGGGGTGAACTTGAGCGCGTTGTCGATGATGGCGTCGAGTGCGCTGGACAGGGCGATGGGGTCCGTCCAGGCGGTGACGGCGGGGGCGCCGTCCGCTCTGAGACGTACCCCCTTCTCCTCGGCCATCGGCCGCCAGGACGAGACACGTTCGGCGGTGAGGGCGCCGATGTCCGTGAGCTGGAGATCGGCTGCGGCATGCTCGGCCAGCGCCAGGTCGAGCAGGTCGTCGAGGACCTGGCCGAGGCGCTTTCCCTCCGTGCGCACGGAGGCGATCTCCTCGTTGCCCTCCGGGAGTTCGAGGGCGAGCAGTTCGATCCGCAGCATCAGCGCGGCCAGCGGATTGCGCAACTGGTGCGAGGCGTCGGCGACGAACGCGCGCTGCTGCTCCAGCACGTCCTCGACGTTGTCGGCCATCTCGTTGAACGAACGGGCCAGCCGCCGGAGCTCCGGAGGACCCCCGGATGCCACCACCCGGGACCGCATCCGGCCGCTGGCGATGTCATGGGCAGCCACGTCCAGGGTCCGCACCGGCAGCAAAACCCAGCCGGTGAGCCGGATCGCCGCGCCTACGGCCACCAGCATCGCGACCACCTCGCCAGCCGCGATCAACAGCCAGCCGCGGAGTGTGCCGGAACGCATCTGCGCGGTGGGTGAGTCGAGGACGACGACGGCGATCACGTCCCCGTCCCGTACGACGGGCGAGGCGACGACCACCCTGCCCTGCTGCCAGGGCCAGACCTGCGGCGGATCGTGGCTGCGACGGCCGAGCAGTGCCTCGTTGAACGCCTCCCGGCCCTCGCCCTCGACCGGCAGCCGCCAGGTCGCGGGGGCCTTCGCCATCGCGGAGTCGTCGCGGTAGAAGACACCCGCCCGGATGCCGTACACGGAGTCGTAGGTGTCCAGTTCGGCCTGGAGGGTGCGCCGCCGTTCGTCGTAGCCGTGGGTGCGTTCGGTGATGAACTGGGCGAGTGCGGCGAAGCGTGCCGTGTCGTCGATCCGGTCGATCACGACACCCTGCTGCTGCGCCGCGGCCACACTGACGGCCAGCGGGAAGCCGAGCGCCAGCAGGACACTCGCCATGAGGACGATGAGCAGCGGAAGCAGCCTGGTGCGCACCGGAGACGTACGCCTCTACGCGGACGGGGCGACGAGGCGGTAGCCGACCCCGCGCACCGTCTCGATCAGCGCGGGCAGGCGCAGCTTGGCACGCAGGGAGGCGACGTGCACCTCAAGCGTGCGCCCGGTCCCCTCCCAGCTCGTGCGCCAGACCTCGCTGATGATCTGCTCCCGGCGGAACACCACACCGGGCCGCTGTGCGAGGAGTGCGAGGAGATCGAACTCCTTGCGGGTGAGCTGGACTTCGCTCCCGTCGACGCTGACCCGCCGGGTGGGCAGCTCGATGTGCACATGGCCCAGGCGCAGCGCCGCGACGGGCGTGGGCCCGGTCTCCTCGCCGGCCGGCTTGCGCCGGCTGACTGCGTGGATACGGGCGAGGAGCTCGCCGGTGTCGTACGGCTTGGTCACGTAGTCGTCCGCGCCGAGGTTCAGTCCGTGGATCCGCGAGCGGACATCGGCCCGTGCGGTCACCATGATCACCGGTACGGCACTCCGCTTGCGGATCTTCCCGCACACCTCGTAGCCGTCCTGGTCGGGCAGCCCCAGATCGAGGAGTACGACGCCGAAGGGTTCCGTATCCGTGGGGAGGAGAGCCTGCAGGGCCTCCTCGCCACTGCGGGCGTGCACCACTTTGAAGCCGTGCCGGCCGAGGATCGCGGACAGGGCGGCGGCGACGTGGTTGTCGTCCTCGACGAGCAGCAGTCTCATGGCCTCCCTCTCCGGTCAGTTGCAGTATTGGTCAGTTGCGGTGTCGGTGCGGTCGCGTACGTCCCTGGTCACTTCCCCGTATCGAGGCGTTTCACGTCAGGGTGTACCAGGGCATCCACTCCGATGACCGGTGGGCCAGTCAAGTGCTCACCCATTGCATCCATGTTTCCGTTATGCACCCGGTACGCCCGGACGGCCCGAGAGGCGTCCCGTTCACACGGAGTGTCCGGTTGCGGCCGGATCGTTATGCTCAATTTCCGCTCAGATGTAATGACGCTGGTCGCACTGCGTCACTAAGGTCCTTCCCAACCGAGGAGGACGGAGCAAAAAGCCGATGAGCGGAGTTTCAGTGACGAAGGGCGCCGAGGACGCTGCACCCGCGGCCGGCGGCGACCTGGTCGTGCTGAGCAACGTCAACAAGCACTTCGGCGCGCTGCATGTGCTCCAGGACATCGACCTGACGATCGCCCGTGGCGAGGTCGTGGTCGTCATCGGGCCCTCGGGGTCCGGGAAGTCCACGCTGTGCCGCACGATCAACCGCTTGGAGACGATCGACTCGGGCGCGATCTCGATCGACGGGAAGCCCCTGCCCCAGGAGGGCAAGGAGCTGGCGCGGCTGCGTGCCGATGTCGGCATGGTCTTCCAGTCGTTCAATCTCTTCGCCCACAAGACGGTGCTGGAAAACGTGATGCTGGGCCAGCTCAAGGTCCGCAAGACGGAGAAGAAGGCGGCCGAGGACAAGGCGCGTTCGCTGCTCGACCGGGTGGGCGTGGCGACCCAGGCCGACAAGTACCCGTCCCAGCTCTCCGGCGGCCAGCAGCAACGTGTGGCGATCGCACGGGCGTTGGCGATGGACCCCAAGGTCATGCTTTTCGACGAGCCGACCTCCGCGCTCGACCCGGAGATGATCAACGAGGTGCTGGAGGTCATGCAGCAGCTCGCCCGTGACGGCATGACCATGGTCGTCGTCACCCATGAGATGGGTTTTGCCCGTTCTGCGGCGAACCGGGTTGTTTTCATGGCGGACGGGAAGATCGTCGAAGAGGCCGTGCCCGACCAGTTCTTCAGCAACCCGCGCAGTGACCGGGCCAAGGACTTCCTGTCGAAGATCCTTCACCACTGATGGAGCCTTCGGCGCCGGTTTCCGGACCGGCTGATCACTCACATCGCGTCAACTCTAGGGAATTTCACCATGCAGCTTCGTAAGGTCACCGCCGCCTCGGCCGCCGTGCTCGCCCTCGCCCTGACCGCCACCGCCTGTGGCTCCGACGACAAGAAGGACGACGCGTCCGGTTCGAGCGGCGGCAAGAAGATCTCGATCGGCATCAAGATCGACCAGCCGGGTATCGGGCTGAAGACTCCGGACGGCAAGTTCACCGGCTTCGACGTCGATGTCGCCACGTACGTCGCCAAGGAACTGGGCTACGACGCCAAGGACATCAACTTCAAGGAGACCAAGAGCGCCGACCGCGAGACGTCGATCGAGCGTGGTGACGTAAAGTTCATCGCCGCCTCCTACTCGATCAACGACGAGCGGCTGCAGAAGGTCGACTTCGCGGGTCCGTACCTCCTCGCCCACCAGGACATCCTGGTCCGCGCGGACGACAACTCCATCAAGGCGCCCGAGGACCTGAACAACAAGAAGCTCTGCTCGGTCACCGGCTCGACCTCGGCACAGAACGTCCACGACAAGCTGGCCCCGAAGGCGGACCTCCAGGAGTACGGCGGCTATTCGGAGTGCCTGACCGGCCTGGAGAACGAGGCCGTTGACGCCCTGACCACCGATGACAGCATCCTGGCCGGCTACGCCTCGCAGGACGCCAACAAGGGCAAGTTCAAGCTGGCCGGTTTCAAGATGACCAACGAGAACTACGGCATCGGCCTGAAGAAGGGCGACGCCGACCTCAAGAAGAAGATCAACGACGCGCTCACCAAGATGGTCTCGGACGGTTCGTGGGAGAAGGCCGTGAAGGCCAACTTCGGCCCGGCGAACTACAAGAACGAGCCCGCCCCGAAGATCGGCAACGTCGTCAAGTGAAGCAGGGCTGACCGGGCGCGCCGCCACTGAGGGCGGCGCGCCGTGCCCTCCTACACGCGGAAGCGCGGGAGATCGTGTTCGACTTTCTTGATGGTTACGACCTGCTGGGGGCCTTCTGGGTGACGGTGCAGCTCACCGTCTACTCCGCCCTCGGCTCCCTCATATGGGGAACGCTGCTGGCCGGCATGAAGGTCAGCCCGGTCCCCCTGATGCGCGGTTTCGCGACCGGCTATGTGAACGTGGTCCGGAACATTCCGTTGACCGTGATCATTCTCTTCGCGTCGCTCGGCCTGTTCTCCACGCTCGGCGTCAAGCTCGGCGCCGACGGATTCACGGGGATCAACTTCCGGCTCGCGGTACTCGCTCTGAGCTCCTACACCGCCGCCTTCGTGTGCGAGGCCCTGCGGTCCGGCATCAACACGGTGCCGGTCGGTCAGGCCGAGGCCGCACGCGCCCTCGGCCTGAGCTTCACCCAGGTTCTGCGGCTGATCATCCTCCCGCAGGCCTTCCGCTCGGTCGTCAATCCGCTCTCCAACGTGCTGATCGCGCTGACGAAGAACACCACCGTCGCTTCCGCGATCGGGGTGGCGGAGGCCTCCTACCTGATGAAGAAGATGATCGAGAACGAAGCGCAGCTCCTTCTGATCTCGGCTGTCTTCGCATTCGGCTTCATCGTTCTGACCCTCCCGACCGGCCTCATCCTCGGCTGGGTGAGCAAGAAGGTAGCGGTGAAGCGATGACCTCGGTCCTCTACGACGCACAGGGGCCGCGCGCCAAGCGTCGGAACGTCCTCTACACCGTCCTGTTCGTGCTGGGCGCGGCAGCCGTGGTGTGGTGGGTGTACGACGGTCTCGCCTCCAAGCACCAGCTCGACTGGATCAAGTGGAAGCCCTTTCTCACCAGCTCCCAGCCGTGGGATACGTACATCTGGCCCGGACTCCAGAACACGCTCAAGGCGGCGTTCTTCGCGCTGATCATCGCTCTGCCGCTGGGCGCACTGTTCGGGATAGGCCGGCTCTCGGACCACCGGTGGATGCGGGCGCCGTCGGGCGTGGTCGTGGAGTTCTTCCGCGCCATTCCGGTGCTGATCCTGATGCTCATCGCGAACCAGGCGTACTTCGAGTACACCGACCTCGCCCCGGACACCCGCCTGCTGTACGCCGTGATCACGGGGCTGGTGCTCTACAACGCCTCGGTGCTCGCCGAGATCGTGCGGGCCGGCATCCTGACGCTCCCGTCGGGGCAGACGGACGCGGCCAAGGCGATCGGCATGCGCAAGGGCCAGACCATGGTCTTCGTGCTGCTGCCGCAGGCGGTGACCGCCATGCTGCCCGCGATCGTCAGCCAGATCGTGGTGATCGTGAAGGACACCGCCCTCGGTGGCGCGGTGCTCAGCTTCCCGGAGCTGCTGGCCTCGGTCCGGCCGATGGCCGCGAACTACGGCGCGAACACCATCGCGTGCTTCACGATCATCGCCGTGCTCTACATGGCGCTGAACTTCGCCCTCACCTCGTTCGCGAGCTGGCTGGAGCGGCGGCTCCGGCGCGCGAAGAAGAGCACGGGCGCTGTCGTGGGCACCGGCCCCGGGGGCGACCTGGAGACGATCGGTGCGCCGTCGCTCAACATTGATGACGGACGCGCCACCTGACGGCTCGTCGACAGACGTCCGCGAGGGGCGGTGGCGCATTCGCCACCGCCCCTCGCCACGTTCCGGTGTCACTTGACGCACGCACCGGCAGTAGGTTGCATACGTTCTGTGATCGCGCACCGAGCCCCCTATGCCGCCGCATCTCCGTCGCCACCGTCCCCGACCCCCGGGGCCGTCCCGGCCCGTCCGCTCTGCCCGTGCGCCTCCTCGCGTCCGACCGCACACGTTCCGGGGGCCGCGCCGTGGACCCGGTGATCATCGTCGGTGCCGGGCCGGTCGGTCTGGTGCTGTCGCTCGCCCTCGCTGCGCAGGGTGTGCCCTCCGTACTCCTCGACGAGGACCCCGGCAAGGACGAGACGCGCCCGGCCCGCACGGTCGTGCTCCGCGAGGACACCGCAGCGCTGGTGGAGCGGCTCGGCTGCAAGACGCTCCAGGACGAGGGCCTTCGCTGGTCCGGCTGGCGGTCCATGCGGCGCAAGCAGCTGGTACGCGAACTGCCCCTCGGCGAAGGCTCCCCGCTGGGGGATCCGCCGGCCGCTCCCGTCCATGTGCCGCAGCACGCGCTGATGCGCGGGCTGCGGGACGCGGTGGCAGCGCAGGACCTCGTCCAGACGGCACGGCTCAGCCGGATCGACACGCTGGAGCAGGACCCGGCCGGGGTCACCGTGCACACCAGGGAGCCCGGTTCGACCTGGTGGCGCGGGAGTTACCTGGTCGGCTGCGACGGGGCGCGGTCCACCGTGCGCAAGCTCCTGGACATCAGGTTCCCCGGGCGTACGGCGGTGGAGCGGCATGCCGTCGCCGCACTGCGCACGGAGCTGCCCTGGCCGGGCGAGGCCGTGCTGCACCGGCTTCCGCCGTGGCGCACGGGTGGCGCCGAGGTGACCGCACGGCCGCTGCCGGACGACGTCTGGCGGCTGGACTGGCTGCTGCCGCCGCGTGGCGAGCTCGTGACTCCCGATGTCCTGGTCTCCCGGGTCCGGGACACCCTGGCGGGCTGGTGCGGCGAGACGCCCCCGTACGAGCTGCTGGACACCGGCGTCTACACACTGCACCACCGGCTCGCCCGGCGGTGGCGGGTGAAGCGGGCCTTCCTGGCCGGGGACGCCGCCCATCTGCTGGGCGCGCTCGGCACCCAGGGGCTGGACGAGGGGCTGCGGGACGCCGAGAACCTGGCCTGGAAACTGGCGCTGGCCTGGCATCACGGCGCGTCCGACGTACTCCTCGACAGCTACCAGGCCGAGCGCCGGGCCGCGGTCGCCTCGCGGCTGCGCGCCGCCGACCAGTCGCTGCCGATACTGCGGGGCGGCGGAGGGCTGCGGACCCTGGTCCCGGGGAGCGCACGGGGGCACGATTCGCTGCTCACCGACGGACATCTGGGATGTGGCCCCCTCGGTGCGCCCCCTTCCTACTCCCTGTCCCCCCTTGCGCCCCCACGCGCCGAGGCGCACGTCCCCGTTGGTACGCCCCCCGGTGCGCCGGTCGCCGATGTACGGGTGACCGCGCCGGACGGCACGCGCGTACGGCTCCGGGAACGGCTGGGGCAGGGGAGGCTGCTGCTGGTCCTGGTGGCCCCCGGTACCGGGGTGTGGGACCGGCGGCACTGGGTGCGGGCAGGGGTGATGCCCCGGCTGGTCGAGGCGGTGGACGCCCTGCCGGTGAAGGGTGAACTGCTGGTGGCCGAAAGCTATCCGGGGGCGTCCGCGCACACCGTGCTGCTGGTCAGACCGGACGGTCACCTCGTGGAGTCGTTCGGCGGGGTACGGCCCGCGGAACTCCTCGCGGCCGCGGAGGCGGTGCGCGGCGGCGCGGCCCGCGCCTCCGAACGCTCCGACCGCACCGCAGACATCAATTGACCCCCGCAGGCGCACATGGTCTACTCCGGAACATGACCGACACCGATGTGCGCCTGTGGCGGAGGGTCCATATGGACCTGCTCCGCTATGCGGGCTGCGTGTGTCGCCCGTCCTGCTGAATCGCCTTCCTCTGCTCCGCCGTGCGCCATGACGTACGGCCTGAGCACCGCGCGAACCCTCAGGACGGTCCCCGTGTCTGGCTCTCCCTCCCCTGTTTCCGTACGCACGTCCGCTTCCGGCCCGACGGCTGCGGAACTGCTCGACTTCCTCCGCCGTACCGCCGCGGACACCGACCTCATCGCCTCGCTGCCCCTCGATCCCGAGGGCCGGACATGGATCCGGCTCGACGGGCCCGGTGGCAGTGAGGCCTGGCTGATCGGCTGGCCGCCTGGCACCGGCACCGGCTGGCACGACCACGCCGACTCGATCGGTGCCTTCCTGACCGCGAGCGGCACACTCAAGGAACACTCACTCGCGGCGCGGCTGCCCACCGACGGGTGGAAGACCCTGGAGCTGACCGAGAACATCGACCGGTCACGGGAGTTGACTGCTGGTCAGGGCAAGGCCTTCGGCCGGCACCACGTGCACGAGGTGCTGAACGAGTCCGCCACGGAGCACGCCGTCTCCGTCCACGCCTACCATCCGCCACTGCCGCAGATCCGCCGCTACAGCCGCACCGGCGCGGTGCTCCGCCTGGAGCAGACCGAAAACCCGGAGGACTGGCAGTGAGTGACGAACTGTACGACGGGACGGAACGAGATGGTACGGAACGGGTCGGGACGGCACAGGTCGGGACGGCACAGGTGGGGATCGACGAACTGCTGGAGCGGGTCCGGTCCGGATACGAGAGGATCGGTCCCGATGAGGCCAGAGCGGCAGCCGCCGAGGGAGCCCTGCTCGTCGACATCCGCTACGCGGAGCTGCGCACGCGGGACGGGCTGATCCCGGGGGCGCTGGTCGTCGAGCGCAATGAGCTGGAGTGGCGGCTGGACCCGCAGGGAAGCCACCGCGCGGCGGAGGCGGTGAGCCACGGCCTCCAGGTCGTGGTGATCTGCAACGAGGGCTACGCGTCGAGCCTCGCCGTCGAGTCCCTGCACCGGCTCGGGCTGTACCGGGCAACCGATCTGGTCGGCGGCTTCCAGGCCTGGCGCGCGGCGGGGCTCCCTGTCGACGCGTGACCGGAAGTGCCCGCAAGTGCCCGGGGCGGTGGCGGACACGGGCGGCGGGCCGACGGGGGCTGGGGCTGGGGCTGACACGTGACCGGGAGCCCCGGCGGGGGCGGGCGCCGGGCTGCAGGGCTGCCGGGCTGCCGGGCTGCCGGGCTGCCGGTCACACCGATGCTGAACGCGGTCAGCACGGCAAGTGCGATGCCGGTGGGCCGATGCCGGTACCGAGAACGGCGGCGATCAGCAGGTCGACACAGCCTCGATACGGAGTATCCGCCGCACCTGTCGGGGTTTGGCGCCCGGGCACCCCCGCGTCCATGAACCCGACGGGCCCGCGGGCGTCACCGTGACGACCTGAGCGGTCGTTCCCTTCAGGGTCTCGACCAGACCGCGGCCAGGACGAGTCCGCGAAGTCCCGTCGGCTCCGTGATCTCGGTACCACCGGGCTTCTCTGGCATGCGTCACACCCTGCCCACGTCCACAGGCGCGCTGGGCACTGGGCACTGGGCACTGGGCACTGGAGTATTTCGCCGTCTTCGTACGGGCGTTTCCCCCCGCGCCCAGGGCACTTCCCGGCCCGGAATTCGTCGTGACACACCCGTATGGCCTCGCTCCGGTGGAACGAACCCCGTGCCGGACGGACATTCGCCTCAACGACAAGGACCTCTATGCCGGGGAGCCCACACCGATGCCGACCACCGCCCTCACCCCTGACGAGCTCGACATCCAGGCCGCTCGTCTCCACGACACGGATGCGTGGCGGCAGATCGTCACGGGCTGGGACCTCACAGCCCCGGAACCCGTACGCCTCGTCCCGGACGAACACGAGTCACAACCGTCATATCCATCACACCCGCTGCGTCCGCCACACTCGCTGCGCCCGTCGGACCCACAGCAGAGAGGCCAGGGAAAGCAAGCCGACTGGCGCGACCTGCTCTCCGTGCCGGTCGATCAACTGATCGCGGATACGGTCCGAGCCCTGCCCGCCGCCGCGCCGCGCGAGCGCCCGCTCCCTGGGCGCCTCGGTGCGGTACTGCCCGACCGGCTCCACTCCTGGCGGCGCATCGGACAGCCCGAGGTACGGCCCTCCACCCATCTCGCCCATGCACGACAGATCCTGACCGAGTGGGGCTGGCAGAGCACCCCGTACCGGCTTCGCAACGCGAGGGGCGCCCGCTGTGTCTGCGGTGCCATGGTGACCGCGCACCGCCTGGGCTACGGTTCGCTGGACACTGTCGACCGGGCCGGTGCCTGGCTGATCACCGAACTCCGTTCCCAGGGCTGGACGGGGCTGATCGGGCCGTGGAACCGGCAGCCCGGGCGCACCGCCTCGGATGCTGTCGCCCTGATCGACGCCACCATCAGCCGCGCCGCCCGCGCCGGGCAATAGACCGCAGCACGCCTCGACAGGCCGCGATAAACCCGACGAGCCCCTGACGACCGCCCGCGCCGGCAGTTGAGCCCGGCGGAGCCCCTGGCATCTGCCGCAACCCGGCACTTCGCTGCCTGTCCCTCCCTCGAGGGGTGCGGGTGGCGAGGTGGCCGGAGCCGTGGAAGGCCGGATAACTGCCGGTCAGAGCAGATGCAGGCCGGATGCAGGCCGGTCAGGCCGGGATGCCGGCCGGTCAGTAGGGGTCTCAGTAGGGATCGTCCAGCCCTTCCGTGTCCTCGCCCTCTTCTTCGAGTGCCTGGCGCACCACGCGCAGGGCCAGTCCCTCCCCGTATCCCTTGCGGGCGAGCATGCCGGCGAGTCGACGCAGCCGCTTGTCGCGGTCCAGCCCCCGGGTGGACCGGATTTTGCGCGCGACGAGTTCGCGCGCCGTCGCCTCCTCCTGATCCGGGTCGAGCTGACCGACGGCTTCGTCGATCACCGCCGCGTCCACTCCCTTGGTCCGCAGCTCACGGACGAGTGCGCGGCGCGCGAGTCCTCGGCCGTGATGCCGCGATTCCACCCAGGCATCGGCGAACGCGGCATCGTTGATCAGCCCGACGTCCTCGAAGCGCGACAGCACTTCTTCGGCGGCCTCGTCGGGGATCTCCCGTTTACGCAGGGCGTCCGCGAGCTGCTTGCGGGTGCGGGAAGTCCCGGTGAGCAGCCGCAGGCAGATATTGCGCGCCTCCTCGACCGGGTCGCGCGGCTCCCCCTTCTCGGCCCTCGACGAGGAGGGGGAGCCGCTGCTTCTGGAACGGGAGCGGGAACCGCGCCCGCCCCCCTCACCGAATCCGGAGCCCGACCCCCTGCCCCTGCCTCCGCCTCTGCCGTAGCCGGACCCGGCCTCAGGCTCGTAGGGGAGACCGGACTCGGGATCGGATCCGGTGTCGTGTCCGGCGGCGGATTCGGGGCCGGGGCCCGCGCCGGATGCGGCGGCGCTGCCCGGCCACTCCGTACGACGCGTCACGGTCTAGCTCTTGGCCGCCGCCGTCTTGGCCGGCTTGGCCTTACCGGCCGCAGCGGGCACCGACTTCGCCGCACCGTCGGCCGAGGCCGCGGCGGTTCCGGCCGTGTCCGCTCCGGGCTCGGCGGATGCCGCCTCGGGCCGCACACCGATGCCCAGCTTCTCCAGGATCTTCTTCTCGATCTCGTTGGCGAGATCGGGGTTGTCCTTGAGGAAGTTGCGGGCGTTCTCCTTGCCCTGGCCGAGCTGGTCACCCTCGTACGTGTACCAGGCGCCGGCCTTGCGTACGAAGCCGTGGTCCACGCCCATGTCGATCAGACCGCCCTCGCGGCTGATGCCCTGGCCGTAGAGGATGTCGAACTCGGCCTGCTTGAACGGCGGTGCGACCTTGTTCTTGACGACCTTGACGCGGGTGCGGTTGCCGACGGCGTCGGTGCCGTCCTTGAGCGTCTCGATCCGTCGGATGTCGAGGCGCACCGAGGCGTAGAACTTGAGCGCGCGGCCACCGGTGGTGGTCTCCGGCGAGCCGAACATCACACCGATCTTCTCGCGGAGCTGGTTGATGAAGATCGCGGTGGTCTTGGACTGGTTGAGCGCGCTGGTGATCTTCCGGAGCGCCTGGCTCATCAGGCGGGCCTGCAGACCCACGTGCGAGTCACCCATCTCGCCCTCGATCTCCGCACGGGGCACCAGGGCCGCGACGGAGTCGATGACGATCAGGTCGAGGGCGCCCGAGCGGATCAGCATGTCCACGATCTCGAGCGCCTGCTCACCGTTGTCCGGCTGGGACAGGATGAGGTTGTCGATGTCGACACCGAGCTTCTTCGCGTACTCGGGGTCGAGGGCGTGTTCGGCATCGATGAAGGCCACCGTGCCGCCGAGCTTCTGCGCGTTCGCCACGGCGTGCAGCGTCAGCGTCGTCTTACCGGAGGACTCCGGTCCGTACACCTCCACCACACGGCCGCGCGGCAGGCCGCCGACGCCGAGCGCGACGTCGAGCGCCGTCGAACCGGTGGGGATCACTTCGATGGGCTCGTTCGGCCGCTCACCGAGGCGCATCACCGCGCCCTTGCCGAATTGCCGTTCGATCTGTGCGAGTGCGGCGTCCAACGCCTTCTCGCGGTCGTTTCCTGCCATGGGTTCCACCCGATTTGCTTGAGTCGATCGCTTCACGTCTCAGACGCTAACCCCTGCCACTGACAATGGGCCTCGACGTCCTCCCGGCCTGTGGACAACTCCACGGTCGAGCCCGGCAAAACCCGGCCGGAATCCCATGAGAACGGATGTTCGATTTTGGTGTCAAGCGCACCACGCCGCACCGACTCGCCCCCAGGGTAGCTCCCCAGGATCGGGCACAACGGAGCAAAGGTCACATGCCAGCCACCATGCCCGATCCCGTCCGGACAGGGGCATCGCCGACCGGAAGCGTCTCCCGCTCCTCACCGGGGACCCGTGTCTCAGGAGCACAGCTGCCGGTCAGGAGCGCGGCGGCCGGTTCTGCGGCTCCTCGTCCGCCCCCTGCGTCCCGCCGTCGCCCTCCGGGGCATACCAGAGCCGGCGCACCCGCGCCGACAGCGCTTCGCCGCGCTGCCACTGGTGCCGGCCCTGCACCCGTGGGTCGTCCGTGACGTCGTACCGCTTCACATAGGCGCCGAGGAAGGCCTGCAGCGTGGCCACGGCCGGGATGGCGATCAGCGCGCCGACGGCGCCCATCAGTGCCGTACCCGCGATCACCGAGCCGAAGGCGACCGCCGGGTGGATGTCCACGGTCCTGGCGGTCAGCTTGGGCTGCAGCACGTAGTTCTCGAACTGCTGGTACACCACGACGAACCCGAGGACCCAGAGTGCGTACCAGGGGTTGACGGTGAAGGCGATCAGCATCGGCAGGGCGCCCGCCAGATAGGTGCCGATCGTGGGGATGAACTGCGACACGAGCCCGACCCAGACCGCGAGCGCCGGCGCGTACGGCACACCCAGTGCCGCCAGCAGGACGTAGTGCGCGATTCCGGAGACGAGCGCCATCAGGCCGCGCGAGTAGAGATACCCACCGGTCTTGGCGACCGCGATCTCCCAGGCCCGCAGCACCTCGGCCTGGCGGGACGGCGGGAGAACGGAGCACAGCCCGCGGCGCAGCCGGGGTCCGTCGGCTGCGAAGTAGAAGGAGAACAGGAAGATCGTCAGCAGTCGGAACAGGCCGCCGAGGACTGTGGTCGACACGTCGAGCACGCCGGACGCACTGTTCTGGACGTACTTCTGCAACCAGTCGGAGTGCAGCAGGCTGTCCTGCACCTCGACCCGGGAGAGCTCGGTGTGGAAGGTCTGGTTGACCCAGTTGATCACCGAGTCGAGGTACTTGGGGAACTCGTCGACCATGTCGACGATCTGGCCCGCGAGCATCGAGCCGAGCATCACGACGAAACCGACGCTCGCGATCAGCACGGCGAGGAAGACCAGGAAGGTGGCGAGGCCACGGCGCATGCCGGCGGCCGACATACGGCTCACCGCGGGCTCGATGGCGAGCGCAAGGAAGAAGGCGATCAGCACATTGATCAGCAGACCGATGAGCTGGTCGAACGCCCAGCTCCCGAGTCGGAAGCAGGCGTAGAGCGCCAGGGCCAGCACCATCGCACGCGGGAGCCAGGCGGGCATGCGGACCGGCCCGGAGCCGGACGGCGGGGCCGGTGGCTCGGCCTGCGTGACGGGCGGAATGCCGGGCGGCTGAATCTGAGCGGTCTCGTCTGTCGGTGCCACGGAGCCAGTCTCGCCTACGGCTGCGACACGCTGTCGCGCACCCCGGGCAACCGACCTCCGCCGCAAGGTGCTGAGCCGTGCGTCAGCGCTTGTCCGCGGGGATGCCGACCGCCGTGCAGACTCCGCGCCAGACGTCCTTGGCCTCCCAGCCGGCGGCCAGCGCCTCATGCACCGTGCGTCCGCCGAGCTCGGCCATCACATGATCGCGCGCGAAGGAGTCGGCGTAGCCCGCGCCGAAGTGGTCCGCCATCCGTTCCCAGAAAATCGTCAACCGCATGCCCTCAGTATCCCGCCCTTGAGAGTGCAGCCGGGCTGCCTGCCCTTACCGAGAGCGCCATCCGTCCTACGGTCGGTCCATGGCTGGAACCGGAGAAAGTCCCCTCAACCGTGCCGAGCAGTTCATCTGGCTCACGGCCCGTGTCCTCGAACAGCGGCGGTTCGCCCATCACTTCCTGAAAGGAAGTGCGGATGCCGTGGAGACGGCGCTCGCCGCCTACCTCAATGAGGACGGCGGGTACGGACACGCGCTCGAACCCGATCTGCGCGGCCCCGTCAGCCAGCCACTGCACACGGCCCACGCGCTGAGCGTCCTCGACTCCATCGACCGTTGCAACGGTCTCCGGGTGGAGCGGATCTGCCGTTTCCTGACCGACGTGTCCACAAAGGAGGGGGCGCTGCCCGCTCTCCTTCCCTCGCAACGCGGCTATCCGGCCGCGCCGTTCATCCCGATCGTCGACGACCCGCCGGCCGAGCTGCTGGCCACCGGTCCCGTCGTCGGACTGCTGCACCGCAACGCGGTGTGGCATGCCTGGCTGTTTCGGGCCACCGACTTCTGCTGGGCGGCCGTCGACGCCCTGCGGGTGTCGCATCCGTACGAGATCGAGGCAGCCGTCGCCTTTCTCGACGGTGCCCCCGACCGGTCGCGGGCCGAGGCAGCCGCCGATCGTCTGGGGCGCCTGGTACGCGAGCAGCGGCTCGCCGTGCTGGATCCGGAGCAGCGTGCGGAGTACCCGGTGGCGGCCGGTTACGCGCCCGGCGAGCAGCACTTCCCGTACGACTACGCCCGTGTCCCCGAGTCGCTCGCCCGCCGATGGTTCACCGATGCGGAGATGGATCTGTCGCTGGACCACCTGGCGGCCGGGCAGGAGGCGGACGGCGGCTGGCCGGTGACCTGGCGGCAATGGGCGCCGGGGACCGCGCTGGAGGGACGGCCCCTGGTGACGCTCAGGGCGTTGCAGACGTTACGCGCGCACGGGCGCGGCCTCGGCTGACACGGGCCCTCGGCCGGTGCGGTGGGCCTCGGTCTCCCCGGCCGGTGCCGTGCGACAGCACGGCCGCATGGGTAAGGGGCTCGGTCCATATGGACCGAGCCCCTTACCCATGTCTCGGCACACAGGTCCGTCCACAGGTCTCCGTACGCGCGTGTTCGTGTGCTTCAGCCGAGGGCGCGGACTCCGGCGGTGACGACCACGGCAGCGCCCACCACCACGAGGAAGGGTGCGCGCAGGACGAGCGCGAGCGCCGCCGCGGCGAGGCCCGCGGCCCTGGCGTCCAGGACCAGTTGCTGCCCGTCGCCGAAGGTCTGCTGCGCGGTCAGGGCGGCCAGAAGGGCCACCGGCAGCAGCGCGGCGAGGCGCTGTACGAGGGGGCGCTCCAGGGCTCCGGCGGGCACCAGAAGGCCGAGGAGCTTGGCGAGGTAGCAGCCGACGGTGGTCAGTGAGATGGCGATCCAGACGTTCATCGGTCGTCCTCCGACGTGATCGTGCGCGTGTCCTTCGCGACCTTCGCGACCTTCGTGTCCTTCGCGTGCTTCTCGTCCTTCGCGTGCTTCTCGTCCTTGGGCACCGGGCCCATACCGCGTCCCATCACAAAGAGGACGACGGGCGCCGCGAGCGCGGACACCAGTACGGGCACCCCTGCGGGCAGTACCGGCAGCAGGCCGAGGGCGAGGACGACCGCGAGCCCTGCGGTGACGCGCTGCGTCGTGGTCTTCAGCATCGGCGCGAGCAGAGCGAGGAAGACGGCGGGACTGGCCGCGTCCAGCCCCCAGGCGTCGGTGTCACCGAGCGCCTCGGCACCCAGGGCCCCGACCAGCGTGGTGAGGTTCCACAGCACATAGAGCGTGAGCCCGGTGACGGTGAAACCGATCCGGGCGGCCCTCCGGGTGGGCTGGGGCAGCGTCACGGCTGTCGTCTCGTCGATGACCCAGTGGGCGGCGAAGGGACGTACCGCACGCGGGAGGGCGAGCAGCTGCGACAGCCGCAGGCCGTAGAACGAGTTGCGTACGCCGAGGAAGAAGGCACCGGCGGCCGCGGTGTACGGATTGCCGCCCGCGGCGAGGGCGCCCACCAGGGCGAACTGGGAGGCGCCGGTGAAGACGAGGAGGCTGAGCGCGCAGGTCTGCAGCAGGCTCAGTCCGGAGCCGGCCGAGGTGACGCCGAAGGCGAAGCCGGAGAGTCCGACGGCTATGCCGACACCGAGCGCGTCACGCACGACGGCCGCGTCCGGCTTGGCATCGGCGGTGATCACACTGCCGTCGGCCGGTTCGCCGGCTCTCTGAAGGGGTGCTGTCTGTTCTGCCACGTCCGGAACGCTACTCGGGCGGTTCAGGGCCGGTCTTGTACGTTCTTGCACGTTCACGCTGGTAGGCGCCCGGTGGCACGCCCACAATCCGGGTGAAATGACGGTTGAGATGCGGCTGGTCGGTGAAGCCGACCTCGGCTGCCGCGACCGCGGGAGCCGTGCCCGCGTCGAGCATCCGGCGCGCACGCCGGACCCGGGCGTCGGTGAGCCAGGTGTGCGGCGGCATTCCGTACTGCTTCTTGAAGGCTCTCAGCAGGGCGAACGGGCTCGTGCCCAGCTCGGTGGCCAGTGCCTCCAGCGTGGGCGGACCGGCCATCCTGCTCTCCAGTACGGCACGGGCACGCGCCGCGTCCCGTGCGCCCGCCGCCCGCGGCCCGGGGGTGGGAAGCGCGCCGCCGTGCCGGGTGAGCAGGCGCGTGACCATGACCCGCAGCAGACTGTCCGCGGCGAGTGCGTTGCCCTCTTCCGCCGCGCGGTGGACCTCGCCGATCAGCCGGGCCGCGTACAGATCGACCACGCCGGTCTCCGTGAAGCCGACCGTGCCGCGCAGGCTCGTCGTGTCGGCCGCGATGTCGTTGATCACCTGGGCGGACGGGTAGAGCGTGGCGTACACCCACCCCTCCGGGACCCCGGCGCGGGCGGTGTGCGGCACCTCCGGGTTGATCATGACGACGGTGCCGGGACCCGCGTGGACGGTGCCGCCGGGCAGCCCCACGTCCTCGACCCCGTGGCTGATGGTGCCGAGCACATAGCCCTCGTGGCTGTGACGGGGGAAGGCGTGGCGGACGTAGCGGGCCCGCAGCAGGTCGAGGTCGGGCAGTTCGGCGTACTGCCAGTACCTCGCCCACTCCCCCGGTCCCGCAGTTTCCGCCATACCCGGAATTCTCGCAGCTCGCGGCGGAGGCCACCGGTCCTGGCCCCGGCCTTCGAAGCCGGCCGGAGCGGGTGGCCCGGCCCCGCCGCAGGGCGGCGTCACGGCCGTTGTCAGTGGCGGGGTGCACGATGGGGAGCATGACCGGCTCCGCACTCGATTCGTTCTCCGCCGCGACCCGCAGCTGGTTCACGGGGGCCTTCAGCGCGCCGACAGCCGCGCAGGAAGGCGCCTGGCGGGCGATCGGCGCCGGATCGGACGTGCTGGTCGTCGCGCCGACCGGATCGGGCAAGACGCTGGCCGCCTTCCTCGCCGCCCTGGACCAGCTGACGGTGGTGCCACCGCCCGCCGAGGCGAAGAAGCGCTGCCGGGTGCTGTACGTATCGCCGCTGAAGGCCCTCGCGGTCGATGTGGAGCGCAACCTCCGCTCCCCGCTCACCGGCATCCGCCAGGAGTCGGTGCGCCTCGGACTGCCCGAGCCCGAGGTACGGGTGGGGATCCGCTCGGGCGACACCCCGCCCGCCGAGCGCCGGTCGATGGCGACCAGGCCGCCGGACATCCTGATCACCACCCCCGAGTCCCTGTTCCTGATGCTGACCTCCGCGGCCCGGGAGGCGCTTGCGGGCATCGAGACGGTGATCCTGGACGAGGTGCACGCCGTCGCGGGCACCAAGCGAGGCGCCCATCTCGCCCTGTCGCTGGAGCGTCTTGACGAGCTGCTGCCGCGGCCGGCCCGCCGGATCGGCCTGTCCGCCACGGTCCGTCCGGTCGACGAAGTGGCACGGTTCCTCTCCCCGCAGCGGAAGGTGGAGATCGTCCAGCCGCCGTCCACCAAGCAGTTCGATCTGTCGGTGGTCGTGCCCGTCGAGGATCTGGGCGAGCTCGGCGGCTCCCCCGCCGCCGACACGGACACCGCGGGCCAGGCGGACAAGCCGTCGATCTGGCCGCATGTGGAGGAGCGGATCGCCGATCTCGTCCAGGCGCACCGTTCCACCATCGTCTTCGCCAACTCCCGCCGTCTCGCCGAGCGGCTCTGCAACCGGCTCAATGAGATCGCGTACGAGCGGGCCACCGGCGAGACGATGCCGGAGGCCCACTCACCCGCCGAGATCATGGCCGAGTCGGGGGCGACGAAGGGCGCGCCCGCTCTGCTCGCGCGGGCACACCACGGATCGGTCTCCAAGGAGCAGCGCGCCCAGGTCGAGGAGGACCTCAAAGCGGGCAGGCTGCCCGCGGTGGTCGCCACCTCCAGCCTGGAGCTGGGTATCGACATGGGCGCGGTCGACCTGGTGATCCAGGTGGAGTCACCGCCGTCGGTCGCCTCCGGGCTGCAGCGGGTCGGCCGTGCCGGACACCAGGTGGGCGCGGTGTCCACCGGGGTCGTCTTCCCGAAGTACCGCGGTGACCTGGTGCAGGCCGCGGTGGTCACCGAACGGATGCGCGAGGGCTCCATCGAGGCGCTCCGGATCCCTTCCAATCCGTTGGACGTACTGGCCCAGCAGCTGGTCGCGATGGTCGCTCTGGACAGCTGGCAGGTGGACGACCTGCTGGCCGTGACCCGCCGGGCCGCCCCTTTCGCCTCGCTTCCCGAGTCGGCGTTCACCGCCGTACTGGACATGCTGGCCGGCCGCTATCCGTCCGACGCCTTCGCCGAACTGCGCCCGCGCGTGGTCTGGGACCGCGTCGCGGGTACGGTCACGGGCCGTCCCGGCGCCCAACGGCTCGCCGTCACCTCCGGTGGCACCATCCCCGACCGCGGACTCTTCGGGGTCTTCCTCGCGGGCACCGACCCCAAGAAGGGTGGCGGCCGGGTCGGTGAGCTGGACGAGGAGATGGTGTACGAGTCCCGGGTCGGCGATGTCTTCACGCTGGGCACCACGTCCTGGCGGATCGAGGACATCACCCGCGACCGGGTCCTGGTGACGCCCGCGCCCGGCGTCCCCGGACGGCTGCCGTTCTGGAAGGGCGACCAGCTGGGCCGCCCGCTGGAGCTGGGCCGCGCCCTGGGCGCCTTCCTCCGCGAACTCGGAGGGCTGTCCCCCGAGGACTCCCGGCAACGGCTGCGGGCCGCGGGCCTGGACACCTGGGCCGTGGACAACGTGCTGTCGTACATCGACGAGCAGCGCCGGGCCTGTGGTCACGTACCGGACGACCGGACGATCCTCGTCGAGCGTTTCCGCGATGAGCTGGGCGACTGGCGCGTCGTGGTGCACTCCCCGTTCGGTGCCCAGGTGCACGCCCCGTGGGCGCTCGCGCTCAGCGCCCGCCTCGCCGAGCGGTACGGCATGGACGCGCAGGTCATGCATGCCGACGACGGCATCGTCCTCAGGCTGCCGGACGCCGACATGATGGGCCTTGACCTCCTGGACTTCGGCCCGGTGGAATCGGACCGGGCCCCCGAATCCGGCGGCCGGGCACCGGCCCCGCTGTCGAACGCCGCCCACGACAGCGATCAGCCCCCCGTCGGCGCCGCCGACGTGACCTTCGATCAGGGCGAGATCGGGCAGATCGTCACCGACCAGGTCGGCGGTTCCGCCCTGTTCGCCTCCCGGTTCCGCGAGTGCGCGGCCCGGGCGCTGCTGCTCCCTCGGCGCAGCCCCGGCAAGCGCACACCGCTGTGGCAGCAACGGCAGCGGGCCGCCCAGCTCCTCCAGGTCGCCTCCGAGTTCGGCTCGTTCCCCATCGTTCTCGAAGCGGTCCGCGAATGCCTCCAGGACGTCTTCGACGTCCCCGGGCTCACGGAAGTGATGAGCGATCTGGAAGCACGCCGGATCCGCCTGGTCGAGGTGACGACCCAGGAGCCCTCGCCGTTCGCTCGCTCCCTCCTGTTCGGCTACGTCGCACAGTTCCTGTACGAGGGCGACTCCCCCCTTGCCGAGCGGCGGGCCGCCGCGCTCTCCCTCGACTCCCATCTCCTGGCTGAGCTGCTGGGCCAGGCGGAGCTGCGCGAGCTGCTCGACGCCGACGTCCTGACCGAGCTGGAGCAGGAGCTCCAGTGGCTGTCCGAGGACCGCCGGATCAAGGACATCGAAGGCGTCGCCGATCTGCTGCGGGTCCTCGGACCGCTCACCGCAGCGGAGTTGGCCGAGCGCGGGGCCGAATCACCGTGGGCGCAGGAGCTGGCATCGGCCCGCCGGGCCATCCCGGTCCGGATCGGCGGCGGCGAGCACTGGGCGGCGATCGAGGACGCGGGACGGCTGCGCGACGCGCTGGGCACGGCGCTTCCGGTCGGCGTCCCGGAGGCGTTCACCGAACCGGTGAAGGACCCGCTCGGCGACCTCCTCGCCCGCTACGCCCGTACGCACGGCCCGTTCACCTCCACGGCGGCCGCCGCCCGCTTCGGCCTCGGGACCGCCGTCACCGACGGTGCGCTGCAACGGCTGGCGGCCTCCGGCCGGATCGTCCAGGGAGAGTTCCACCCCGCGGGCATCGGCCAGGAGTGGTGCGACGCCACGGTGCTGCGACGGCTGCGGCGCCGCTCGCTCGCCGCGCTCCGACATGAGCTGGAACCCGTCCCGCCCGCCGCCCTCGCGGGCTTCCTGCCCCCATGGCAGCATCTCGGCAGCAACAGCCTCCGCGGAATCGACGGACTGGCCCGTGCCATCGAGCAGTTGCAGGGCGCTCCTGTCCCCGCCTCGGCCCTGGAGAAGCTGGTCCTGCCCGGCCGTGTCACCGACTACTCCACCGCGCTCCTCGACGAACTCACCACCACCGGCGAGGTCGTGTGGGCCGGTGCGGGCGCCCTCCCCGGCAAGGATGGCTGGCTCTCCCTCTACCTGGCCGACAGCGCGCCCCTGCTGCTGGCTCCTCCGCGCCCGCTCGAACTCAGCGCACTGCACGAATCCGTACTCACCGCGCTGACCGGCGGATACGGGCTCTTCTTCCGCCAGATCGCCGATCAGGTCCGGGCCACCACTCACCCGGACTGCACCGATACGCAACTGGCGGACGCCCTCTGGGACCTCACTTGGTCGGGCCGGCTCACCAACGACACGCTCGCACCGCTGCGTTCGCTCCTCGGCTCGGGGCGCACCGCCGGATCGACCGCGCACCGCGCCAGACGCAACGTCCCGCGCGGCCGTTACGGGTCGCTGACCGCCGCGGCCCGTCCGGCCTCGCGCACCGGCCCGCCCACGGTGTCGGGCCGCTGGTCCCTGCTGCCTGCCGTCGAGCCGGACCCCACGCACCGGGCCCACGCCCTGGCCCGCACCCTCCTGGACCGGCACGGTGTGGTGACCCGCGGCGCGGTCCAGGCCGAGGGTGTCGAGGGCGGCTTCTCCGCCGCGTACCGCGTGCTGTCCGCCTTCGAGGACAACGGCCAGGCGCGCCGCGGCTACGTCGTGGAGGGACTGGGCGCTGCGCAGTTCGCCATGGACGGCGCGGTCGACCGGCTCCGCGCGGCCTCCACCGCCCGCGACCGCACGGAACCGGGCGCGGCCCCCCGTGCTCTGGTCCTCGCCGCGGCCGACCCGGCCAACGCCTACGGTGCGGCGCTGCCCTGGCCCGAGCCACCGGACGGGGCCGGGCACAAGCCCGGCCGCAAGGCGGGCTCCCTCGTGGTCCTGGTCGACGGCGAACTGACGCTGTACATGGAGCGCGGCGGGAAGACGCTACTGGCCTGGCCGACCGATCCGGACGACCCCGCCCTCCGGGCGGCCGCGGCAGCCCTGGCCGCCGCCGCCCGCGCCGGAGCCCTCGGCACGGTGACGGTGGAACGCACCAACGGTGCCTCGGCACTGACCTCGCCGCTGGGCCGCACGCTGGAGTCGGCCGGCTTCCTCGCCACCCCGAGGGGCCTCCGCCTCCGCGCGTGACCACGCAATGCCCACGCCCAGTCCCGCACCCGCCTCCGCGCGTGACCACGCAACGCCCACGCCCAGTCCCGCACCCGGGCTGCCCCACAGGCACCGGCCCCACGCCCAGTCCAGCACCCGCAGTCGCTTACTCACAGGCACCGGCCCCGCACCCGGCCCGCCTCGGCCTCACCGGCGCCGCGCCCAGGACCCCGCCCGGACCGTTCATCCCGCGCATCATGGAGGTATGCCCGAAGGAGACACCGTCCTGCGGACCGCCAGGCGTCTGCACCACGCGCTCGCCGGTCAGGTCCTCACCAGGTCCGACCTGCGCGTCCCCCGGTTCGCCACCGCCGACCTCACCGGCCGGGCCGTGCTCGACGTCATCCCGCGCGGCAAACATCTGCTGGCCCGTGTCGAGGGCGGCCTGACCCTCCACAGCCATCTACGGATGGACGGCGCCTGGCTGATCTACGGCCCTGACGAGCGCTGGCGTGGCGGCCCCACGCACCAGATCCGCGCCGTACTCGCCAACACCGCGCACACAGCCGTCGGCTACCGCCTCCCGGTCCTCGAACTCCTGCGTACCGCGGACGAGGACAAGGCTGTCGGCCACCTCGGCCCCGACCTTCTGGGCCCCGACTGGGACGCCGGCACCGCATTGCGCAATCTGCTCGCCGACCCCGCCCGCCCCCTCGGCCAGGCCCTGCTGGACCAGCGCAACCTGGCCGGCATCGGCAACGTCTACAAGGCCGAGCTCTGTTTCCTGGCCCGCGCCACCCCCTGGCTCCCCATCGGCGACCTGCCCGCCGCCACGGCCGCCCTGCTGGTGAGCACAGCCCACCAACTCCTCGAAGCCAACCGCGACCGCCCGGTCCGCATCACCACCACCGGCGCAAAGCCCCGCATCATCACCGGCGCACACCGGCGCACCGCCCCCGGTCAGATGTCCCGCGCCGGCCGCCCGCGCGAGAATCTCTGGGTCTACGGCAGAACCCGCCGCCCCTGCCTCCGCTGCGGAACGCCAATCCGTACGGCGGAGCAGGACACCCGCCCCGCCTACTGGTGTCCGCGCTGCCAATCCGGCCCCACCCCATAGTTGACGATCCGTCAGATTCGGTCGTACGGTCCGGACATGCCCCTCACCGCGTACGACCTCACCGGCCGCTCCGCGTTCGTCACCGGCGCGGCCGGTGGCATAGGCCGCGCCTGCGCCGTCCTCCTGGCGGACGCCGGCGCCACCGTCCACTGCGCCGATCTCGACGAGAAGGGCCTCCTGGAGACCCTGGACCTGATCACCGCGAGGGGTGGCGAAGCCCACACGCACCCGCTGGATGTCACCGACCGCAACCAGGTCCGGGCCGCCGTCGCGACCTCCGGAGACCTGGACATCCTGGCCGCCGTAGCCGGGATCATGCACACGAGCAGCGTCCTGGAGACTGCGGACGAGGACCTCGACCGCGTGCTCTCGGTCAACTTCAAGGGCGTTCTGTACGCCTGCCAGGAAGTGGCCCGCTCCATGATCGCCCGCGATGTCCCCGGATCGCTGATCACCATGGCCTCGGGCGCTGTCGACTCCGCGAGCCGCGGGCTGCTCTGCTACAGCGCCGCCAAGGCGGCGGTGGTCCAGCTGACCAAGACCCTGGCGACCGAACTGGGGCCGCACGCCATTCGGGTCAACGCCGTCGCCCCCGGCTGGATCCGCACCCCTATGACCGCCCGCCACGACGCGGAGCAGCAGCACCGGGCGGAAGTCGCGATGGCCCGGATTTCGCCGCTGGGAAGGGTCGGGGAGCCCGTTGACGTGGCGCACACGGTTCTGCATCTGGCGTCCGACGCATCGGCCTTCATGACGGGTCAGATCCTCCGTCCGAACGGCGGCGTCGCCATGCCCTGGTAGCACACCAGGACCGGCCCTCGTCCCGCACAGCCGCGGCACACCGCCGCAGCAGGCCGGTGCCCGCGTCGAAGATCCCGGTCGGCCTGGCGGTCGCGGCCACATGCACCGGCAGGAGGCTCAGCCCCCAGCCGCCCGCCGCCACCGCTCCCTCGACCACCCCGGCGTGCGCCGGCTCCAGCACCAGCCGCAGCACGGCCCACCACCACACACCGCCGAGAACGAGCGCCGGTACCCATCGCCGCACCATGGCTGCCTCCTCCGGGCGAACCTAGTCCGGCCCGATCACCCGGCGGGAGAGCGCACCGGTGCAGTACCGGCGCGCACGGCGCGGTCGCACACCCTGGCAGTCTCACCCGGCGCCATCGGGGCCGCGTCCAGAGCGGAGCCCCCACCGCTTCGGGTGGGGGCTCCGCGTCGGCCATCAGCTCTTGTCGTCGCCGGTCAGGGAGTCCTTGATCCCCTTGGTGTGCTCCTTGGCATCGCCCATGGCGCCCTTGGCCTTGCCCTTCGCCTGGTCTGTCTTGCCCTCGGTCTCCTTGCGGCGGTCACCGGTCATCTTGCCCATGGTCTCCTTGGCCTTGCCGGTGATCTTGTCCTTCGCGCCTTCGTCGGTCATTGCGACTCCTCGAATGGGGTGAACCGACAGCTGCCCGAACGTGGGCAGGCCGGGGGGGAAGACCGGTCCGGTGCAGAGGCACCCGGCCGGGTGAAACGGATGCAGCTCAGGCGCTCTCCGCCTGGAACATCCAGGCGTGCTTCTCAAGATCGGCGGTCAGCGTGATCAGGATGTCCTGGCTGACCGGATCGGGTTCGCCGGTCACCTCGATCCGCTCCCGCATCCGGCCGATCACCACTCCGAGGGCGTCGACCAGAGTCCGGACCGCGTCGACGTCCTTGACCCAGCCCTCGGGCACGGAGGCGATGGCCGTGGTCCTGGCGATCGTCCCCGACCGCCCGTCCGGGTTGACGCCCAGCGCGGAGGCCCGTTCGGCAACCGTGTCGGAGTGCTGGCGGGCGGTGTCGACGACCTCGTCGAGCTGAAGGTGCACGGACCTGAAGCGCGGACCCACCACGTTCCAGTGGACCTGCTTCGCCACCAGAGAGAGGTCCACGAGGTCCACCAGGGCACCCTGGAGCGCACCACCGACGGACTTGAGGTCGGCCTCGGAAAGCGGGCTCTTCACTACAGACATGCACTTCTCCGATCTGATATCCGTTCCGTTCAGCACCACCCACGATGGCACAAACGAAGCAAAACGGTCATCCGGGGAAAGGGCTGCGCACGATCGTTCCCCGGTCTCACCGGGATCGTTCCCCGGTCTCACACAGAGCGCCTGCCCGCCACAGCCCTGCCGACACACAGAAATCCCGGCCCGTCCCTTGACACGCAGAAATCCTGGCCCGCCCCCTGACGCGCAGAAGCCCCGGTCCGCCCCCTGAGGGGAGGACCGGGGCTCCGGTTTCAGACCGAACCGAGCGGGTCAGGCGGCGACGACATCCACCGCTTCCGCAGGCGCCTTGATGGTCACCCGTCCCGTCGGTACACCAGCCACCGACGAAACAGAGACGGAATTGAGCCTGGGGCGCACCGGTACGGGTACCGGATCACTGGCTGCTGCCGATTCGGCCAGTTCAGCCAGCGACAAATCATCGCTCACTTCACGCATGAGCTCGGACATCCGTACGTCAAGCGCGTCGCAAATGGCGGAGAGCAGTTCGGAGGATGCCTCCTTCTGCCCCCGCTCCACCTCGGAGAGATAGCCGAGCGAAACTCGGGCGGACGAGGAGACTTCGCGCAGAGTACGGCCTTGGCGCTGGCGCTGCCGACGCAGCACGTCACCAAGCAGGCGACGGAGCAGAATCATCGGTGGCTCCCTCCTCGGACCGCGTAGCCGCATCCTTCACGCCCCACCGTACCGCCTAGCGCTGCGGCCGTGCGGGGAGCGATGTCGTGTTCACTCAGGGCTGCAAACATCAATTCCCCCCGATCTGTTCCGTATCCTGTGCGCTCGCGTACCCGCCGAGTTCGCCGGAGAGCAGATCGAGCACGCTCCGTACGCTCTCATTACGGATGTCCGCTCGTCCGCCGTACAACCGCAGCGTGGCTACTTTCGCCGCTCCCCGAGGCCCGCAGACTGCGACGAAGACCGTTCCCACGGGCCGGCCGTCCTGCGGCTCGGGGCCCGCGACGCCGGTGGTCGCAAGTCCCCAGTCCGCTCCGAGTACCCGGCGCACGCCCGCGGCCATCTGGGAGGCGACCTCGGGGTCCACTGCACCACGCGATGCCAGAAGGGCCGGATCCACACCCAGGACTTCACTCTTCAGGGGGGTCGCGTAGGCCGTCACGGAGCCGCGGAAGGAGTGCGAGGCACCAGGTACGGACGTCAACTCGGCCGCGACCAGGCCGCCGGTCAACGACTCGGCGACGGCGAGGGTCTCACCCCGCTCGACGAGCCGTCGAAGCACCCGGGCCGCGGCTGTCACCGCTCGGCCTCCGCCGCACCGCGGGCCTCTGAGGTCCTCGCCGCGCCACGGGCCTCTGAACTCCCGGAGATCCGATCCGGGCCCTCGGCGCCACCCGGAGCCTCCGCGGCCGCCTCGACGGCTTCCTGGGCCGCCGCCGACCGCTCCGCCGCCAGCCCCTGCCGTCGCAGCACGACTGCCTGACGCACATAGTCCAGACCGGAGACAACCGTCAGCACGACGGCCACCGCCATCACCCAGAACCGCAGTGTCGCCAGGGGTCCGGTCAGCGCCAGGACGTACATCCCGACGGCGATCCCCTGAGACAGCGTCTTCATCTTCCCGCCGCGGCTGGCCGGGATCACGCCGTGTCTGATCACCCAGAACCGCAGCACGGTGATGCCGAGCTCACGGAAGAGGATCACGCCGGTGACCCACCAGGGCAGATCACCGAGGTACGACAGGCAGATCAGCGCCGCACCCATGATCGCCTTGTCGGCGATCGGGTCGGCGATCTTCCCGAAGTCGGTGACCAGGTTGTACGTACGCGCCAGATGCCCGTCGAACAGGTCGGTGATCATCGCGACGGCGAAGGCCGCCCAGGCGAAGGAACGCCATGCCGGGTCGTATCCGCCGTTGTGGAGCAGCAGCACGACGAAGCCGGGGACCAGCACCAGCCGCGCCATGGTGAGG
Source organism: Streptomyces brevispora (assembly GCF_007829885.1). Classification (NCBI taxonomy): domain Bacteria; kingdom Bacillati; phylum Actinomycetota; class Actinomycetes; order Kitasatosporales; family Streptomycetaceae; genus Streptomyces; species Streptomyces brevispora. The sequence goes on along the minus strand of NZ_VIWW01000001.1, from coordinate 4,942,629 downwards.
AGATTGGCGATGTTCCACAGACTGGCCTGGTTGACGGCCGCAGTGCCCAGCTTCCCGCCGCGGACCGGCGTCGCGCCGGTGCCACCTGTCGCGGATGCCGGCGCTCCGGTCATCTGGCCACCTCCGCAAACTCGCGGCATTCGGCCACCAGGTCCACGCCCTCGGTGCCCACTGCCGTTGCCTCGACCATACGGCCCGGGACAAGCCCCTCGCGTGCGGTGAAGAGCACCTGGCCATCCGTTTCGGGTGCCTGGTGCGCCGCGCGGCCCACGGCGCGCGACTCGTCCTCGGTCGCCTCGACCGACTCGACCAGCACCTGGAGCGTCTCCCCAACGCGTTCCTCGGCGCGCTGGGACGTCAGCTCCTCGGCCAGCTGTGAGATGTGCGCGAGCCGCTCCGCGATGGTGTCGGCGTCCAGCTTGTTCTCGTAGCCGACCGCCTCGGTGCCGTCCTCGTCGGAGTAGCCGAAGACGCCGATGGCGTCGAGACGCGCACCGGTGAGGAACCGTTCCAGCTCCGCCAGGTCGGCCTCGGTCTCGCCAGGGAAGCCCACGATGAAGTTGGACCGGGCACCGGCCTGCGGCGCCTTGCTCCGGATGGTGTCCAGAAGCTCCAGGAAGCTGTCGGTGTCGCCGAACCGGCGCATCGCCCGCAGCACGCCGGGGGCCGAGTGCTGGAAGGAGAGGTCGAAGTAGGGCGCGACCTTCGGCGTCGAGGTAAGTACGTCGATCAGACCGGGCCGCATCTCGGCGGGCTGCAGATAGCTGACCCGGATGCGTTCGATCCCGTCGACGTCCGCGAGCTCCGGCAGCAGCGTCTCCAGCAGCCGGATGTCACCGAGGTCCTTGCCGTACGAGGTGTTGTTCTCGGAGACCAGCATGACCTCCTTCACGCCCTGCTCGGCCAGCCACCTGGTCTCGCCCAGGACGTCCGAGGGCCGTCGCGAGATGAAGGAACCGCGGAAGGACGGGATCGCGCAGAAGGAGCAGCGGCGGTCGCAGCCGGAGGCCAGCTTCACCGAGGCGACGGGGCTGGTGCCGAGCCGGCGGCGCAGGGGTGCCCGCGGGCCGGAAACCGGTGCGACTCCCTCCGGGAGGTCGGCGGGGGCCGGTGCTGCCTCCTGGGCGTGGCCGGGCAGGGCCACGACGGCGTCCTGGCGCTCGGCCGGGCTGATCGGCAGCAGTTTGCGGCGGTCCCGCGGGGTGTGCGAGGCGTGGATGCCGCCGTTGAGGATGGTCTGGAGGCGGTCCGAGATGTCTGCGTAGTCGTCGAATCCGAGGACTCCGTCCGCTTCCGGCAGGGCCTCGGCGAGGTCCTTGCCGTAGCGCTCGGCCATGCAGCCGACGGCGACGACGGCCTGGGTCCGGCCGTGGTCCTTCAGATCATTGGCTTCGAGCAGGGCATCGACGGAGTCCTTCTTGGCGGCCTCGACGAATCCACAGGTGTTGACCACGGCGACATCGGCATCGGAGGCATCCTCGACGAGCTCCCAGCCGTCCGCTGCCAAGCGGCCTGCGAGCTCCTCCGAGTCCACCTCGTTACGGGCGCAGCCAAGAGTGACAAGGGCGACGGTACGGCGTTCGGGCATGGGCTCAAGACTACTTTGTCCCGGCACTGGCCCCACCGCGCAGGTTCCGCAGTCACGGGGAGTGACAAAGCGGCGAGCGCCCGGCGCGATGGCCGGGCGCTCGCCGCAGTGTGCGAACCGTGAAGTGCTGTGGTCAGCCGACCTCGGGGTCACCCTTGGTGTACGAGAGCCGCTCGACCTGACCGGGCTGGAACTGGTCCTCGACCTTCTTGCCGTTGACGAAGAGCTCGATCGACCCGGCGTTGCCGAGGACGAGGTCGACCCGCTCCTTGTCCTGGAACGTCTTCGACTGGCCCTGCTGGAGCAGCCCGTCGAAGAGCAGCCGGCCGTTGTGGTCCTTTGCGGAGATCCAGCTCTTGCCCTGACTGGCGCTGAGCTTGACCGTCACCTTGTCCTGCGGCGCCGCGGCAATGGCGCTGTCGGAGGGAGCCGGCTTGGGATCGGTGGGCTTGCTGGCCGCCGGTTTGGGGGTGGTCTTGGCGGAGGTCGGGCCTTCTGCGACCTGGCCGGCGGTCGGGGAGTCGTCGCTGCCCTTGAAGAACGTGAAGCCGACGAACCCGACCACGGCGACGATGGCCGCGACCATGGCCGCGGTCCAGTTGGGCCGCCTGGGGTCGGAACGGATCCGCTCGGCCTCGAACAGCGGAGCCGCAGGCGTGGGCGCGGGACGGCCGCCGTGCTCGGCGTCGTACTGCGCAACCAGCGGTTCCGGATCGATGCCGCCGGACCGTGCCAGCGTACGGATATGGCCGCGCGCATACACGTCGCCGCCGCAGCGGGAGAAGTCGTCCGCCTCGATCGCGTGCACGATGGGAATGCGCACCCGGGTGGACGTGCTGATCTCTTCGACCGTGAGACCTGCGGCGATTCGAGCCTGCTGGAGCACTCGACCGATCGAAGGCCGGTCGTCTTCGGGGGAGTTGCCGATGGACACGGGGGTGCCTTTCGAGCGTGAGCCACCTGCTGGATGTTCAGTCTAGGGGGGGTGAGAAAGGGTGGGGCAACCGGGAGGGAGGACTTTGTACGCCATCAGATTCGAACAGAGCCGGATTCTCCGGACCGCCCCGTGGAAGGACATCTTGCCGTCCCTCCCCTCAACTTGACGTACGGCCCGACGAAAGGGTTGCCCGGAAAACCCTCACGAACCGGATTCCCCGCGAATCAGTGCCAACACTCCGTCGAGCTCCTCCGGCTTCACCATGACATCGCGTGCCTTGGAACCCTCACTGGGTCCGACGATGTTGCGGGACTCCATGAGGTCCATCAGCCGGCCGGCCTTGGCGAAGCCCACCCGCAGCTTGCGCTGGAGCATCGAGGTGGACCCGAACTGGGTGGAGACGACCAGTTCGGCGGCCTGGCAGAGCAGGTCCAGGTCGTCGCCGATGTCCTCGTCGATCTCCTTCTTCTGCTTCGTGCCGACCACGACGTCCTCGCGGAACACCGGTGCCATCTGGTCCTTGCAGTGCTGGACCACGGCGGCGACCTCGGCCTCGGTGACGAAGGCGCCCTGCATACGGGTCGGCTTGTTCGCCCCCATCGGCAGGAACAGTCCGTCACCCTTTCCGATGAGCTTCTCGGCTCCGGGCTGGTCGAGGATGACCCGGCTGTCGGCGAGCGACGAGGTCGCGAAGGCCAGCCGGGAGGGGACGTTCGCCTTGATCAGACCGGTGACGACGTCCACCGAGGGGCGCTGGGTGGCGAGAACCAGATGGATGCCGGCGGCGCGGGCCAGTTGGGTGATACGGACGATGGAGTCCTCGACATCGCGCGGAGCGACCATCATCAGGTCGGCCAGCTCGTCGACGATCACCAGCAGATACGGGTACGCCGACAGCTCCCGTTCGCTGCCCTCCGGCGTCTTGAGCTTGCCGGTGCGCACGGCATGGTTGAAGTCGTCGATGTGCCGGTAGCCGAACGCGGCGAGGTCGTCGTAGCGGAGATCCATCTCGCGCACGACCCACTGAAGGGCCTCGGCGGCCTTCTTGGGGTTGGTGATGATCGGCGTGATCAGGTGCGGAATGCCCTCGTACGCGGTCAGCTCGACGCGCTTGGGGTCGACCAGCACCATACGGACGTCGTCCGGGGTCGCCCGCACCATCACCGAGGTGATCAGGCAGTTGATGCAGGAGGACTTGCCGGAGCCGGTCGCACCGGCCACCAGGACGTGCGGCATCTTCGCGAGGTTGGCCATCTCGTAACCGCCCTCGACGTTCTTGCCGAGTGCGACCAGCATGGGGTGATCGTCCTCGGCGGCGTCCGCGAGCCGCAGGACGTCTCCGAGGTTGACCATCTCGCGGTCGGAGTTGGGGATCTCGATACCGACCGCCGACTTCCCCGGGATCGGGGAGATGATCCGGACGTCGGGGCTGGCGACGGCGTACGCGATGTTCTTGGCGAGCGCCGTGATCCGCTCGACCTTCACGGCCGGGCCGAGCTCCACCTCGTACCGCGTCACCGTGGGTCCGCGGGTGAAACCGGTGACGGCCGCGTCGACCTTGAACTCGGTGAAGACGTTGGTCAGCGACGCGACGATCGCGTCGTTGGCCGCGCTGCGGGTCTTGCCGGGGCCGCCGCGCTCCAGCAGATCGAGCGAGGGCAGTGAGTAGGTGATGTCGCCGGAGAGCTGGAGCTGCTCGGCGCGGGCCGGCAGCGGCTGCGACTGCGACCGGTCGGGGGCGGGCTTGGTCAGGTCGGGTACGCCGCCGGAGGGCGAGGCGGCCTTCTCCCCCGGCCTCCGGGGGCGCTCCGCCTCTCTGGCGCCCGGCACCGGAGTGCCCGTGCGCTCGCGGTCCACGGAGACGCCCTGGGTGAGGTCGGCGACGACGGGCGAGGGCGGCATGCCGTTGAGTACGGCCCCGTCGAGCGCGGCGGCCGCGGCGGCCGCGACGTCCACCGCGTCCATGGTGCGGTTCATGGCGGGCTGCACGGAGGGCCTGCGCGGCCTGCGTCGCTTGGCGAGGGCGTCGGCCTCCACCCGCTCGGGGTCGTACTCGTCGTACTCGTCGTACGCCTCGGAGCGGCGCACGGAGGAGCGCCGCGAGCGGGCGGGCAGGGCCTCACGCCACTGCTCGTCGTACCGCTCGTCGTCGCTCTCGTCCTGCGCCTCGGGGTCGTACCCGGGGTCGATGATCCCCAGCCTGGAACCGAGCAGCCGCAGCCGCTGCGGAATGGCGTTCACCGGGGTCGCCGTGACGACCAGCAGCCCGAAGACCGTGAGCAGCAGGAGCAGCGGGACGGCGAGCACCTCGCCCATGGTGAAGATCAGCGGTTTGGAGGCGGCCCAGCCGATGAGCCCGCCCGCGTTCTGCATCGCCTCGCTGCCGTCCTCGCGTCCCGGCGATCCGCAGGCGATGTGGACCTGGCCGAGCACCCCGATGACGAGCGCGGACAGTCCGATGACGATCCGGCCGTTGGCCTCGGGCTTCTCGGGATAGAGGACCAGCCGTACGGCGATGGCGCCCAGCAGTATCGGCACGAGGAGGTCGAGCCGGCCGAAGGCGCCGGTGACGAGCATCTCCACGAGATCGCCGACGGGACCGCGCAGATTCGACCAGGTGCCCGCGGCGACGACAAGCGCGAGGCCGAGCAGCAGCAGCGCGACACCGTCCTTGCGATGTGCGGGGTCGAGCCCCTTGGCGCCTCGCCCTATGCCGCGGAACATCGCGCCGATGGCGTGGGCCGCACCGAGCCAGACTGCGCGCGCCAGACGGTACACACCGCTGGTGGGCGAGGGCGCCGGTTTGGGCGCGGCCGCCTTCTTGGCCACCGCCTTCTTGGCGGGTGCCTTCTTCGCGGGCGCGCTCTTCCTGGCGGCGGCCTTCTTCGCCGGCGCGGCTTTCTTCGCCGGACCGGGGCCACCGCCGACGCGCTTCGCGGTGCCCGCCGTGCCCTGGGAACCCTTGCCGGACGTACGTGAGGCCATGGGGCCGAGGTTACCGGTGTCGACGACGGTGAACACGTGCGCGGGCCCGTTCACCCGACCGTGTCGCCCTGTGGCAGCAGCGAACTGACGTGCCTTCATCCGCTCGGCATCGCGTCCTGCCCACCGACCGGCCGGAACCGCCCGTCAGTTGCCGCCGCGCGGGCGTGAAGGCACCTGACGGGAAAGGGCGGTACGGGCGGGCGCCGGAGGCGTTACGAGGGAAGGAGGTTCGGTCCGCCGTTGGCGCCGGGCTCCAGGGCGTCCAGCGCCCGGCGCAGCCCGGTGAGCTTCCGTTCGAGATGGGCGGCGGTGGCCACCGCCCCGGCATCCGCCGACTCGTCGTCAAGCTGCTTGGACAGCGCCTCGGCCTGCTCCTCGACGGCCGCGAGCCGCGCGGAGAGTTCGGCCAGCAGACCGGCGGGCTCCTTCTCGTGGTTCGCGCCGACGTGCACGCCGCCTTCGAGCTGGAGCCGCAGCAGCGCCGCCTGCTCCCGGAGCTGGCAGTTCTTCATGTACAGCTCGACGAAGACCGAGACCTTCGCCCGCAGCACCCACGGGTCGAACGGCTTCGAAATGTAGTCCACCGCGCCTGCCGCGTAACCCCGGAAGGTGTGATGCGGACCGTGGTTGATCGCGGTGAGGAAGATGATCGGGATGTCCCGGGTCCGCTCCCGCCGCTTGATGTGCGCGGCGGTTTCGAAACCGTCCATGCCCGGCATCTGGACGTCCAGCAGAATGACCGCAAAGTCGTCCGTGAGCAGCGCTTTGAGCGCTTCCTCCCCTGACGATGCCCGCACCAGTGTCTGATCGAGCGCAGAGAGGATGGCCTCCAGCGCCAGCAGATTCTCCGGCCGGTCATCGACCAGGAGGATCTTGGCCTTCGGCACCATGGCCCGTCCTCCTCGCCCCGGAATTGCACCGGGCGCCGCCCCAGGGGACGACTCCCTTACGCCGTCCGTCCTTGTGCCGGTCATGGTAACCGCACCCCGCCGGTCACCACACCCTGTCACCGCGATGTCACTGTGCACATACCAGAAACGCGGTGGGAGACCAAAAGGTTCCCCGGGAGCCGCGTTCCCACACCACTTCGGACAGACTCCATCAACAAATCATCATTGATTCGCTCAATCGGCGATCACTCTCCGCGCATCCATCCCTCCATAACGGAAAGCAGATGATCAGGGTCGACCGGCTTGGTGATGTAGTCGGACGCGCCGGACTCGATCGCCTTCTCCCGGTCGCCCTTCATCGCCTTGGCCGTCAACGCGACGATCGGCAGCCCGGCGAACTGCGGCATCCTGCGGATCGCCGAGGTCGTCGCATAGCCGTCCATCTCCGGCATCATGATGTCCATCAGTACGACCGTCACATCGTCGTGCTGTTCCAGGACTTCGATCCCCTCGCGCCCGTTCTCCGCGTACAGAACCGCCAGCCCGTGCTGCTCCAGCACGCTGGTGAGCGCGAAGACGTTACGGATGTCGTCGTCGACGATCAGCACCTTCTCGCCGCTGAACCGGAACGTCCTGCGGACCTCGGGCTCCTCCTGGACGGCCGGCGTCCACGGCTCCTGCGGAGCGGCCTGCGCCGCCGGGGAGCCGGTGGGGGCCGGAAGGGCGGGCTGCTGCTGTCCCGCGCCGCCCAGCGCCTTGCGCCGGCGCCGGAACAGCCCTGCCGCGCCGCTCTGGTCCTGCCCGATCCCCGGCTGGCCCTCTCCCCGCCCGAAGTCCTGGAAGCCCGGCCCGCCGAGGCCCTGCCCGATCCCCTGCCCGGTCTCGGGCAGCCGCCCGCCCTCGCCCGCGGCACCGTGCGCCTCGATGGGCCCGGGACCGATCTGCGGGTACCCCTGCGGCGGGAGTTCGCTGGGGTGCAGCGGCAGGTACAGCGTGAACGTCGAGCCCCGGCCGGGCTCGCTCGCCGCATGGATCTCGCCGCCCAGCAGCCGGGCGATCTCCCGGCTGATGGAGAGGCCCAGACCCGTACCGCCGTACTTGCGGCTGGTCGTGCCGTCCGCCTGCTTGAACGCCTCGAAGATCACCAGCATCTTGCTGGACGCGATCCCGATACCGGTGTCGGTCACCGAGAACGCGATCAGATCGGCGTCGGCGTCACGCAGCGAACCGGCCTCCAGCAACTGCTCGCGGATGGCGTTCGGCACCTCGGCCCCCGCATGCCGGATCACCAGCTCGACAGCGCCGCTGTCGGTGAACTTCACCGCGTTGGAGAGCAGATTGCGCAGCACCTGGAGCAGCCGCTGCTCGTCGGTGTGCAGTGTGGCCGGCAGTTCCGGTGACACCCGTACGGAGAAGTCGAGCCCCTTTTCCGCAGTGAGCGGCCGGAACGTCGCCTCCACGTAGTCGACGAGCTGAACCAGCGCGATCCGGGTCGGGCTGACGTCCATCTTGCCCGCCTCGACCTTCGACAGATCGAGGATGTCGTTGATCAGCTGCAGCAGATCGGACCCCGCCCCGTGGATCGTCTCGGCGAATTCCACCTGCTTCGGCGACAGATTTCCCTCGGCGTTGTCCGCCAGCAATTTGGCCAGAATGAGCAGCGAGTTGAGTGGCGTACGCAGCTCGTGCGACATGTTGGCCAGGAACTCCGACTTGTAGCGCATCGAGACGGCGAGCTGTTCGGCGCGCTCCTCCAGGACCTGCCGCGCCTCTTCGATCTCGGTGTTCTTGACCTCGATGTCCCGGTTCTGCTGGGCCAGCAGCTCGGCCTTCTCCTCCAGTTCCGCGTTGGACTCCTGGAGGGCTTTCTGCCGGTTCTCCAACTCCTGTGAACGGTCGCGCAATTGCTCCGTCAGCTCCTGCGACTGCTCCAGCAGCTTCTCGGTCGTCGTATTGACGCTGATGGTGTTGACGCTGGTGGCGATCATCTCGGCGAGCTGGTTGAGGAAGTCCCGCTGGATGTGGGTGAACGGCTGGAAAGAGGCCAGTTCGATCACTCCGAGGACCTTCCCCTCGAAGAGCACCGGCAGCACGATCACATGCGCGGGCGGCGCCTCACCGAGGCCGGACGAGATCTTCAGGTACCCCGGCGGGACGTTGTCCACCTGGATCGTCCGCTTCTCCTCCGCAGCCGTTCCGATGAGCGTCTCACCGGGCCGGAAGGACGTCGGCATGGATCCGGCCGAGTAGCCGTAACTGCCCCGCATCCGGAGCTCGTACGCGCCCTCCCGGTCGCCTTCCGCACCCAGCGCGTCGGTCTCACCGGTCGCCATGGCCAGGAAGAACGCGCCGTGCTGCGCCGAGACGACCGGAGTCAGCTCGCTCATGATCAGCGAGGCGACGTCGTCGAGATCGCGCCGCCCCTGCATCAGACCGGAGATCCGGGCGAGGTTGCCCTTGAGCCAGTCCTGTTCCTTGTTGGTCGCCGTGGTGTCACGGAGGTTGGCGATCATCGTGTTGATGTTGTCCTGCAGGGCCTGGATCTCGCCGGCCGCGTCCACGTCGATCTTCAGATTGAGATCGCCGCGGGTCACCGCGGTGGCGACAGCCGCGATGGCACGCACCTGACGGGTGAGGTTTCCGGCCATCTCGTTCACCGACTCGGTGAGGTCGCGCCAGGTACCGTCGACGTCCCGCACCCGCGCCTGGCCGCCCAACTGCCCCTCGGTACCCACCTCGCGGGCCACCCGGGTCACCTGATCCGCGAACGAGGACAGCTGATCGACCATCGTGTTGATGGTGTTCTTCAGCTCCTGGATCTCACCGCGGGCATCGATGTCGATCTTCTTCGTGAGATCGCCCTTCGCGATCGCCGTGGTGACGGTGGCGATCTGGCGCACCTGACCGGTCAGGTTGGACGCCATCGAGTTCACGGACTCGGTGAGGTCCTTCCAGGTACCGGCGACCCCGGGGACCCTTGCCTGGCCGCCCAGTTCGCCCTCCGTGCCCACCTCGCGGGCGACTCGGGTCACCTCGTCGGCGAACGAGGACAGAGTCGTCACCATCGTGTTGACGGTGTCGGCGAGCTCGGCAACCTCGCCGCGCGCCTCGACGGTGACCTTCTTCGTCAGATCACCGTTGGCGACCGCGGACGAGACCCGGGAGATGTTCCGCACCTGACTGGTCAGGTTGTTGGCCATCAGGTTGACGTTGTCGCTGAGGTCCTTCCAGATGCCCGTGGCGCCGCGCACCCGCGCCTGACCGCCCAGGATGCCCTCGGTACCCACCTCGCGCGCGACCCTCGTCACCTCGTCGGCGAAGTTGAGCAGCTGGTCGACCATCGTGTTGACGGTCGTCACCAGCTCCAGGATCTCGCCCTTGGCGTCGACGGTGATCTTCTTGGAGAGGTCGCCCTTGGCGACCGCGGTGGTGACCTCGGCGATGTTGCGGACCTGAAGGGTCAGGTTGTTCGCCATGCCGTTGACGGACTGGGTGAGGTCCTTCCACGTACCGGACACCCCCTGCACCTCGGCCTGGCCGCCGAGGATGCCCTCCGTACCCACCTCACGCGCGACCCTGGTCACCTGTTCGGCGAAGTTCGAGAGCTGGTCGACCATCGTGTTGAGGGTGTTCTTCAGCTCCAGGATCTCGCCGCGCGCGTCCACGTCGATCTTCTGTGACAGGTCACCGCGCGCCACCGCGGTAGCGACCTGCGCGATGTTACGGACCTGAGCGGTGAGGTTCCCCGCCATGCCGTTCACCGAGTCGGTCAGATCACGCCACACACCGGCCACACCGGGCACCTGGGCCTGCCCGCCGAGCCGCCCGTCCGTGCCCACCTCGCGGGCCACCCGGGTCACCTGCTCGGCGAAGGCGGAGAGCTGGTCGACCATCGTGTTGATGGTGTTCTTCAGCTCCAGGATCTCCCCGCGCGCGTCCACGTCGATCTTCTGCGACAGGTCACCCCGGGCCACCGCCGTGGTCACCTGCGCGATCTGGCGCACCTGGGAGGTCAGGTTCCCCGCCATGAAGTTGACGGAGTCGGTGAGCTCCTTCCACGTACCGGAGACGCCGTCGACCCGCGCCTGACCGCCGAGGCGGCCCTCCGTGCCCACGTCCCGCGCCATCCGCGTCACCTGGTCGGCGAAGGACGACAGCTGCGCCACCATCGTGTTGACGGTGTTCTTCAGCTCCAGCATCTCGCCGGCCACATCGACGGTGACCTTCTGCGACAGGTCACCGTTGGCGACCGCCGTCGTCACCTGCGCGATGTCCCGCACCTGACCGGTCAGGTTCCGGAACGCCGTGTTCACGGAGTCCGTGAGGTCCTTCCAGGTACCGGCGGCACCGGGCACCTCGGCCTGGCCGCCCAGCCGGCCCTCGACGCCGACCTCCCGGGCCACCCGGGTCACTTCCGACCCGAAGGACTGAAGCTGGTCGACCATCGTGTTGACGGTGTTCTTCAGCTCCAGCATCTCGCCGGCCACATCAACGGTGACCTTCTGCGACATGTCACCGCTGGCCACCGCGGTCGTCACCTGCGCGATGTCCCGCACCTGGGTCGTCAGGTTGCGGAAGACGGTGTTCACCGAGTCGGTGAGGTCCTTCCACGTACCCGCGGCGCCCGGCACCTGCGCCTGCCCACCGAGCACGCCCCCGCCACCGACCTCGCTGGCGACCCGGGTGACCTCGTCGGCGAAGGTGCGCAGCGTCTCGGTCATCTGGTTGATGGTCTCGGCGAGCTGGGCGACCTCGCCGCGCGCGCTCACCCGGACCTTCTGCGACAGGTCACCGTTGGCGACCGCCGTCGTCACCTCCGCGATGCCCCGCACCTGGGAGGTGAGGTTCCCGGCCATGGTGTTGACGGAGTCGGTGAGGTCCTTCCACACCCCGGCCACACCCGGCACCGTGGCCTGCCCGCCCAGCTCGCCCTCCGTGCCCACCTCGCGGGCGACTCTGGTCACCTCGGAGGAGAACGACGACAGCTGGTCGACCATCGTGTTGACGGTGTTCTTCAACTGGAGCATCTCGCCGGCCACGTGGACGGTGACCTTCCGGGACAGGTCGCCCTTGGCGACCGCCGTCGTCACCAGCGCGATGTCCCGCACCTGTGCCGTCAGCCGGTACGCCATGGTGTTCACGGAGTCCGTGAGGTCCTTCCAGGACCCGGACATGCCGCGCACCTGGGCCTGTCCACCCAGCTTCCCCTCGGTCCCCACCTCGACCGCGACTCGCGTCACCTGCTCGGTGAACGCCGACAGCTGGTCGACGAGGTTGTTGACCGTACGGGCGACCTTCAGGAACTCGCCGCGCAGTGGCCGTACCGTTTCGTCGGTGGTGTGCGAACGGAGCTCCATCCGCTGCTCCAGATCACCGTCGGCCACCGCCGACAGGACACGCCCGACCTCCGAGACCGGCCGCGCGAGATCGTCGACCAGCTCGTTGGAGGCGTCGATGGCGGCGGCCCAGGACCCCTCGCAGGCGCCCGTCTCCAGCCGCTCGGTAAGCTTGCCCTCCCGTCCGACCACACGCCGCACCCGGGCGAGCTCACCCGTGAGATGGACATTGCGGTCGGCGACTTCGTTGAAGACTGCCGCGATCTCGGCCATCGCACCGTCGCCGGAGACGGTCAGACGCCTGCGGAAATTCCCGTCACGCATGGCCACCAGACCGGCCAGCAGTCTGTTGAGCGCTGCGGCGTCGACTTCGAAGGTTCCATTGCGCTGCTTCTTCACGGACTGTCCGCCTTTAGTGCGCGTGCCTGTTCCCCGCGCCGCCACGTCAGACTCCACCGTGTCCCTCCCGCAGGGTTGACCGTATCGCTCGGGTCTTCTCTGGGAGCTTGCCCAGATCCCGAATGGCTCACCGCCACAGCCCACCGTTGACGGGTGACCATGTGGACGTCAAATCGTTGAAACCTACCAGGCCGGAACCGGTCGGGGTGGAGCGTCCAGAGGTTGTCCCACATCGCTCCGTGGGGAAGCCCACACTTGTCCGGTCACAGGCCCGTATCCGTTCGTTGTTGCCCGAAGTCGGCCCTCGTGTATCCGGTACACGGACGGAGCGTCTAGCCTGGCAAGCGAATCGAAGCGGCGAGAATCGGGCACAGGACTCGGGGAAGCGACGAGACACCATATGGGGAGTGCTGTAATCACGGCGCGTGCGGCTGCCACCTTCGACCCGGTGGGGCGCTCCGTCGCGACCGCCCGCGCCTTTGTCCGCGACACCCTCCAGGGGTGGGGGTACACCGACGTCGTCGACGATGCCGTCGTCCTCACCAGCGAGCTCGTCACCAACGCGGTCGTCCACGCGGGCACCGCCGCGGACGTGCTGTGCCTCCGTACGGAGGACGGCGTCCGGGTCGAGATCTCCGACCACTATCCGGAACGGGAGATCCCCCTCCAGTCCAACGGCCCCGACTTCGGCAGCCCGGACCGGGAGGGCGGCCGCGGCCTGCTGCTGTGCGCGGCACTCGCCTCCCGCTGGGGCGTCGAGTACTCCCCCGCGCACAAACACGTCTGGTTCCAGCTCGATCTCCCCGACCGCCCGGTGGGCATCCGTTCCGCGGGCCCGCTGCTCGCCGTGGACCTCCTCCCGGTCACCGACGAACGAGTCAGGGTCGCCGTCGTCCAGATCGACAGCCTGGGCGCCGTCGCGGCATGGAACGACGACGCCGCGTACCTGTTCGGATACACGGCGGATCAGGTCACCGGCAAGCAGTTGACCGACTTCACCGCCTGGCCGCAGACTCCGGGCACCAACACCGGGATCGCCGACGCGCTCCGTCTCTCCCGCTGGGAGGGCAGCTACGGCATCCGCGCCGCCGACGGCCGCACCATCCCGGTCTACGGCTCCCACCTGCGCGTACGGGACACCCGGGGCGAACCCTCGACGGTCTGTCTGCTGGTCCGCGAATACGAGCGGGCCGTGCTCCAGTCACCGGTACGCACTCCGGTCTCCGACACGAGCGCCGAGGGCCGCAAGACGGACCCCTTCGAGGTCTTCATCGGCTCCCCCGCCCCCGACGACCTCGACGGCCTGCTCCAGCGCACCGTCGAGCGGGCACGCGACCTGCTCGACGCCGACGCGGCGTTCCTGCTGCTGGCCACGGACGACGAGACCGAGCTGGAGGTACGGGCCACGACCGGTCTGCCCTCCGCGCGCCAGCGCTTCGCCCGCGTCCCCGTGGAGGCCGGTACCGGACGGTACGGCTCCGCGCGCATGCCCGCGGTCCACGAGGACCTCGACGCCGTCCCGGGCGCCGTCCCGTTGCTGGGCAACACCGGTATGCGTTCGGTGGTCACGGTCCCGCTGAAGGTCGAGGGCCGTCTGACGGGCTCCCTGGGCGTCGCGGCCGAGGCCGCCGGCCGGTACTCGAACGAGGAGGCCCTGCGTCTCCAGTTCGCAGCGGACCGCATCGCCCTGGCCGTCGAGTCCGCCCGCCTGGGCGAGCTGGAACGGCTGCGCCGCGGTTCCCTCTCCTTCCTCGTCGAGGCGTCGGATCTCCTCGCGGGCACGCTCGACCGGGACCAGACGCTGGCCCTGATGGCTCAGATGACGGTCCCCACCCTGGCCACCTGGTGCGCCGTCTACACGATCGCCGACCAGTCTTCGGACCCATACCTCTCGTACGTGCTGCACGAGGACGAGGAGCGCATCGACGGCCTGAAGGCCCTGCTCTCCAAGATCTCCCCGCCTGACCCGGTGCCGGCCCCCGGTGCCCGGATCTGGTCCGCTCCGTCCGAGGCCGCCCGCCAGGCGGCCCTGCGCACCTCGACGCACAGCATCGGCCTCGGCGACCCCGGCGACCTGGGCGCGGGCATCCGTACGACGCTCGCCACAGCGGCCGCTGTGGGTGGGGAGACGGTGGTCCTTCCGCTCGTCGCCCGCAACCGTGTCATCGGCATGCTCACGCTCGGCAAACCGTCCGACGACCATTTCCGCCAGGAGATTCTGGAACTGGCCGAGGACCTCTCCCGCCGGGCCGCCCTGGCTCTCGACAACGCCCGCCTCTACTCGGAGCGCATGGCGATCAGCCAGTCCCTGCAGCGCAGCCTGCTGCCGCCCGGACTGCCGGACGTACCCAACGTCGAGATCGAGGTCATCTACCGGGCAGCCGGTGAGGGCAACGAGGTGGGAGGCGACTTCTACGACGTCTTCCCGATCCGCGACGGCGCGTACGGTTTCGCCATCGGCGACGTCTGCGGCACGGGCCCGGAGGCTGCGGCCGTGACGGGCTTGGCCCGTCACGCCCTGCGTCTGCTCGCCCGCGAGGGCTTCGGCGGCCCCGCCGTCCTGGAGCGGCTGAACGCCGCCATCCTGGACGAGGGTGCCCGCAGCCGCTTCCTGACTCTGCTGTACGGGGAGCTGTGGCCCCAGGAGGACGGCAGTGCGCTGCTGAAGGTGGTCTGTGCGGGCCACCCGTTGCCGCTGCGGCTGCGCCAGGACGGATCGGTCGAGGCCGCGGCGGAACCGCAGCCACTGCTGGGCGTCATCGAGGACCTGGAGCTGTACGAGCAGACGGTGACGCTCGAACCGGGCGACGTTCTGCTGTGCGTCACCGACGGTGTCACCGAACGCCGTGAGGGCACCCGCATGCTGGGCGACGACGGCTTGGCGGACGTACTGGCCACCTGCACGGGCTTTACGGCGGGCGCGGTGGCGGCACGCATTCTGCGGGCGGTCGAGCGGTTCGCAGCCGATCCGGCCTCGGACGACATGGCCATTCTCGCGATGCGTGTCCCCGAACCGCCGGCCGTATAGATCCGGATACGCGAAAGGCCCCCGCCACTTGGCGGGGGCCTTTCGTCTGTCTGAGCCCCAATGCGGAATCGAACCGCAGACCTTCTCCTTACCATGGAGACGCTCTACCGACTGAGCTATTGGGGCCTTGCTGCCCTGCGGCAACGAGCTAAAGCATACCCTGATCCAGGGGGTGCGCCAAACCATCTGTCGCGTCGTCACCGAGACGCGTCCCAGCGGTGTTTCGGCCCTGGAGCCGGTCTGCCGGCGGACTTCTGCCCGGACCCGCGCTCCGGCACCGCAGCAGCCGGCAAGCGAACAGCCCCCGAACGCAGAAAAGCCCCGTGCCACAAGGGCACGGGGCTTAACTATCAAAAGGAGTTCGGCGGCGTCCTACTCTCCCACAGGGTCCCCCCTGCAGTACCATCGGCGCTGAAAGGCTTAGCTTCCGGGTTCGGAATGTAACCGGGCGTTTCCCTAACGCAATGACCACCGAAACACTATGAAATTAACCAACACCGGAACAAAACACGGCCGTTCGTTATTTCAGAACTAACACAGTGGACGCGAGCAACTGAGGACAAGCCCTCGGCCTATTAGTACCAGTCAGCTCCACCCGTTACCGGGCTTCCACATCTGGCCTATCAACCCAGTCGTCTACTGGGAGCCTTAACCCTTCAAGAGGGTGGGAATACTCATCTCGAAGCAGGCTTCCCGCTTAGATGCTTTCAGCGGTTATCCTTTCCGAACGTAGCCAACCAGCCATGCCCTTGGCAGGACAACTGGCACACCAGAGGTTCGTCCGTCCCGGTCCTCTCGTACTAGGGACAGCCCTTCTCAATATTCCTACGCGCACAGCGGATAGGGACCGAACTGTCTCACGACGTTCTAAACCCAGCTCGCGTACCGCTTTAATGGGCGAACAGCCCAACCCTTGGGACCGACTCCAGCCCCAGGATGCGACGAGCCGACATCGAGGTGCCAAACCATCCCGTCGATATGGACTCTTGGGGAAGATCAGCCTGTTATCCCCGGGGTACCTTTTATCCGTTGAGCGACAGCGCTTCCACAAGCCACTGCCGGATCACTAGTCCCGACTTTCGTCCCTGCTCGACCCGTCGGTCTCACAGTCAAGCTCCCTTGTGCACTTACACTCAACACCTGATTGCCAACCAGGCTGAGGGAACCTTTGGGCGCCTCCGTTACTCTTTAGGAGGCAACCGCCCCAGTTAAACTACCCATCAGACACTGTCCCTGATCCGGATCACGGACCCAGGTTAGACATCCAGCACGACCAGAGTGGTATTTCAACGACGACTCCACAACCACTGGCGTGGCCGCTTCAAAGTCTCCCACCTATCCTACACAAGCCGAACCGAACACCAATATCAAACTATAGTAAAGGTCCCGGGGTCTTTCCGTCCTGCTGCGCGAAACGAGCATCTTTACTCGTAGTGCAATTTCACCGGGCCTATGGTTGAGACAGTCGAGAAGTCGTTACGCCATTCGTGCAGGTCGGAACTTACCCGACAAGGAATTTCGCTACCTTAGGATGGTTATAGTTACCACCGCCGTTTACTGGCGCTTAAGTTCTCAGCTTCGCCGACCCGAAAGTCAGCTAACCGGTCCCCTTAACGTTCCAGCACCGGGCAGGCGTCAGTCCGTATACATCGCCTTACGGCTTCGCACGGACCTGTGTTTTTAGTAAACAGTCGCTTCTCGCTGGTCTCTGCGGCCACCCCCAGCTCACCGAGTAAATCGGATCACCAGTGATGGCCCCCCTTCTCCCGAAGTTACGGGGGCATTTTGCCGAGTTCCTTAACCATAGTTCACCCGAACGCCTCGGTATTCTCTACCTGACCACCTGAGTCGGTTTAGGGTACGGGCCGCCATGAAACTCGCTAGAGGCTTTTCTCGACAGCATAGGATCATCCACTTCACCACAATCGGCTCGGCATCAGGTCTCAGCCTTAATGTGTGACGGATTTACCTACCACACGGCCTACACCCTTACCCCGGGACTACCACCGCCCGGGCTGGACTACCTTCCTGCGTCACCCCATCGCTTACCTAATACAAGTCTGGTTCGTCGGCTCCACCACTACCCTCAACTCCGAAGAGATCGGGCCGGCTTCACGGACTTAGCATCGCCTGATTCAGTATTGGGCGTTTCAAAGCGGGTACCGGAATATCAACCGGTTGTCCATCGACTACGCCTGTCGGCCTCGCCTTAGGTCCCGACTTACCCTGGGCAGATCAGCTTGACCCAGGAACCCTTAGTCAATCGGCGCACACGTTTCTCACGTGTGTATCGCTACTCATGCCTGCATTCTCACTCGTGAACCGTCCACAACTCGCTTCCGCGGCTGCTTCACCCGGCACACGACGCTCCCCTACCCATCCACACAGGCGTTGGCCCTATATATGTGAATGACACGACTTCGGCGGTACGCTTGAGCCCCGCTACATTGTCGGCGCGGAATCACTTGACCAGTGAGCTATTACGCACTCTTTCAAGGGTGGCTGCTTCTAAGCCAACCTCCTGGTTGTCTCTGCGACTCCACATCCTTTCCCACTTAGCGTACGCTTAGGGGCCTTAGTCGATGCTCTGGGCTGTTTCCCTCTCGACCATGGAGCTTATCCCCCACAGTCTCACTGCCGTGCTCTCACTTACCGGCATTCGGAGTTTGGCTAAGGTCAGTAACCCGGTAGGGCCCATCGCCTATCCAGTGCTCTACCTCCGGCAAGAAACACACGACGCTGCACCTAAATGCATTTCGGGGAGAACCAGCTATCACGGAGTTTGATTGGCCTTTCACCCCTAACCACAGGTCATCCCCCAGGTTTTCAACCCTGGTGGGTTCGGTCCTCCACGAAGTCTTACCTCCGCTTCAACCTGCCCATGGCTAGATCACTCCGCTTCGGGTCTTGAGCGCGCTACTAAATCGCCCTATTCGGACTCGCTTTCGCTACGGCTTCCCCACACGGGTTAACCTCGCAACACACCGCAAACTCGCAGGCTCATTCTTCAAAAGGCACGCAGTCACGACGCACCGAGCAAGCTCGATGCGCGACGCTCCCACGGCTTGTAGGCACACGGTTTCAGGTACTATTTCACTCCGCTCCCGCGGTACTTTTCACCATTCCCTCACGGTACTATCCGCTATCGGTCACCAGGGAATATTTAGGCTTAACGGGTGGTCCCGCCAGATTCACACGGGATTTCTCGGGCCCCGTGCTACTTGGGTGTCTCTTAAACGAGCCGTTGATGTTTCAGCTACGGGGGTCTTACCCTCTACGCCGGACCTTTCGCATGTCCTTCGCCTACATCAACGGTTTCTGACTCGTCTCACAGCCGGCAGACCGTGAAAAAGAGATCCCACAACCCCGCATGCGCAACCCCTGCCGGGTATCACACGCATACGGTTTGGCCTGATCCAGTTTCGCTCGCCACTACTCCCGGAATCACGGTTGTTTTCTCTTCCTGAGGGTACTGAGATGTTTCACTTCCCCTCGTTCCCTCCACACTGCCTATGTGTTCAGCAGTGGGTGACAGCCCATGACGACTGCCGGGTTTCCCCATTCGGACACCCCCGGATCAAAGCTTGGTTGACAGCTCCCCGGGGCCTATCGTGGCCTCCCACGTCCTTCATCGGTTCCTGGTGCCAAGGCATCCACCGTGCGCCCTTAAAAACTTGGCCACAGATGCTCGCGTCCACTGTGCAGTTCTCAAACAACGACCAGCCACCCGTCACACACCGCATACACGATGCTTTACCGGGGCCGGCAACCGAAGGACGACCAATGACGGCCGTACCTTCAGATACCCAACAGCGTGCCCGACCCGACCGATCACTTCCCACATTCCACGCCGAAGCAGTACTAGTGAAAAACAACCTGTCGTGCCGAATAGTCAACGTTCCACCCATGAGCTGACCACCGTCGATCATTTGCCGACGTAGTGGCTCTGGATTCCTTGCGGAATCTAGATGCTCCTTAGAAAGGAGGTGATCCAGCCGCACCTTCCGGTACGGCTACCTTGTTACGACTTCGTCCCAATCGCCAGTCCCACCTTCGACAGCTCCCTCCCACAAGGGGTTGGGCCACCGGCTTCGGGTGTTACCGACTTTCGTGACGTGACGGGCGGTGTGTACAAGGCCCGGGAACGTATTCACCGCAGCAATGCTGATCTGCGATTACTAGCAACTCCGACTTCATGGGGTCGAGTTGCAGACCCCAATCCGAACTGAGACCGGCTTTTTGAGATTCGCTCCGCCTCGCGGCATCGCAGCTCATTGTACCGGCCATTGTAGCACGTGTGCAGCCCAAGACATAAGGGGCATGATGACTTGACGTCGTCCCCACCTTCCTCCGAGTTGACCCCGGCAGTCTCCTGTGAGTCCCCATCACCCCGAAGGGCATGCTGGCAACACAGAACAAGGGTTGCGCTCGTTGCGGGACTTAACCCAACATCTCACGACACGAGCTGACGACAGCCATGCACCACCTGTATACCGACCACAAGGGGGGCACCATCTCTGATGCTTTCCGGTATATGTCAAGCCTTGGTAAGGTTCTTCGCGTTGCGTCGAATTAAGCCACATGCTCCGCTGCTTGTGCGGGCCCCCGTCAATTCCTTTGAGTTTTAGCCTTGCGGCCGTACTCCCCAGGCGGGGAACTTAATGCGTTAGCTGCGGCACCGACGACGTGGAATGTCGCCAACACCTAGTTCCCAACGTTTACGGCGTGGACTACCAGGGTATCTAATCCTGTTCGCTCCCCACGCTTTCGCTCCTCAGCGTCAGTAATGGCCCAGAGATCCGCCTTCGCCACCGGTGTTCCTCCTGATATCTGCGCATTTCACCGCTACACCAGGAATTCCGATCTCCCCTACCACACTCTAGCCTGCCCGTATCGACTGCAGACCCGGGGTTAAGCCCCGGGCTTTCACAACCGACGCAACAAGCCGCCTACGAGCTCTTTACGCCCAATAATTCCGGACAACGCTTGCGCCCTACGTATTACCGCGGCTGCTGGCACGTAGTTAGCCGGCGCTTCTTCTGCAGGTACCGTCACTTTCGCTTCTTCCCTGCTGAAAGAGGTTTACAACCCGAAGGCCGTCATCCCTCACGCGGCGTCGCTGCATCAGGCTTTCGCCCATTGTGCAATATTCCCCACTGCTGCCTCCCGTAGGAGTCTGGGCCGTGTCTCAGTCCCAGTGTGGCCGGTCGCCCTCTCAGGCCGGCTACCCGTCGTCGCCTTGGTAGGCCATTACCCCACCAACTAGCTGATAGGCCGCGGGCTCATCCTTCACCGCCGGAGCTTTTAACCTTCCCCCATGAGAGGGAAAGTATTATCCGGTATTAGACCCCGTTTCCAGGGCTTGTCCCAGAGTGAAGGGCAGATTGCCCACGTGTTACTCACCCGTTCGCCACTAATCCACCCCGAAGGGCTTCATCGTTCGACTTGCATGTGTTAAGCACGCCGCCAGCGTTCGTCCTGAGCCAGGATCAAACTCTCCGTGAATGTTTTCCCGTAATCGGGATGACACCACGAGAGCGGAACAATCAAGTCGGAATAAGACCGATCGCCCACTGTGTCCTCGCTATGTGCATTGCCTGCCAGACCCGTAAGGAATCTGCCAGGACTTTCAAAGGAACCTCGAACCTGCCGAAGCAGGTCGGGGTATCAACATATCTGGCGTTGACTTTTGGCACGCTGTTGAGTTCTCAAGGAACGGACGCTTCCTTTGTAATCACCGCAGAACATTTTCTGTGGCTTTCCTCCGGGCGCTTCCCTTCGGTCTTGCGTTTCCGACTCTATCAGACTCTTTCGTGTCCGATTCCCGGTCGAAGCGGGTTTCGCATTTTCGCTTTCCAGTTCTTCGCTTTCGCGTTTCCCTTTCCGGCGGTTCCAACCTTACCAGACTCGATTTCGTTCCGTTTCCGGTTCGAATTTGAATTCCGGTGGCCGTTGAAGTGGCCTTGCCTTTCGGCGATCCCGACTTTATCAGAAGTTCTGAGTCGGAATTTCCATCCCCTGCGGGAGGCTCGCAGCGCACAAGTGTGCGTGGTGCTTCCCGGTGAGGCGGAGACGTAAACGTACTGGAGCGGGGCTCCCCGATGCAAATCGGGGGCCCCGCTCCGGAGTTCGCGCCTGTCGGGGTCAGACCTCGACGACGACGGGAAGGATCATCGGGCGCCGGCGGTAGGTGTCGGAGACCCACTTGCCCACCGTACGGCGGACCAGCTGCTGGAGCTGGTGCGGCTCCATCACGCCGTCCTGGGCCGACTTGTTCAGCGCGTCCTGGACCTTCGGTACGACCGCGCTGAACGCCGAGTCGTCGATGCCGGAGCCCCGGGCCTGGATGTGGGGGCCGCCCACGATCTTGCCGGAAGAGCTGTCGACCACGATGAACACGGAGATGATGCCCTCGTCACCGAGGATGCGACGGTCCTTGAGGGAGGTCTCGGTGACGTCGCCGACCGAAAGGCCGTCCACGTACACATAGCCCGCCTGGACCTTGCCGACGATCTTGGCCTTGCCGTCGATCAGGTCGACGACCACGCCGTCCTCGGCGATGACGATGTGGTCCTTGGGAACGCCGGTGAGGGCGCCCAGTTCGGCGTTGGCGCGGAGGTGGCGCCATTCGCCGTGGACCGGCATCAGGTTCTTCGGCTTGCAGATGTTGTAGAAGTACAGCAGCTCGCCGGCCGAGGCGTGGCCCGAGACATGGACCTTGGCGTTGCCCTTGTGGATGACGTTGGCGCCCCAGCGGGTCAGACCGTTGATCACGCGGTAGACCGCGTTCTCGTTGCCGGGGATCAGCGACGACGCCAGGATGACCGTGTCGCCCTGGACGATACGGATCTGGTGGTCGCGGTTGGCCATCCGGGACAGGGCCGCCATCGGCTCGCCCTGGGACCCCGTGCAGACCAGCACGACCTCGTCGTCCGGCAGGTCGTCGAGGGTCTTGACGTCGACGACCAGGCCCGCGGGAACCTTCAGATATCCCAGGTCACGGGCGATGCCCATGTTCCGGACCATCGACCGTCCGACGAAGGCGACCCTGCGGCCGTACTCGTGGGCCGCGTCGAGGATCTGCTGGATGCGGTGCACGTGGCTGGCGAAGCTCGCCACGATGATCCGCTTCTGGGCATTGGCGAACACCGTGCGCAGGACGTTCGAGATGTCCCGCTCGGGCGGTACGAAGCCGGGGACCTCCGCGTTGGTCGAGTCGGAGAGCAGCAGGTCGATGCCCTCCTCACTCAGCCGCGCGAAGGCATGCAGGTCGGTGAGGCGGCCGTCCAGCGGAAGCTGGTCCATCTTGAAGTCGCCGGTCGCGACGGCCATGCCCGCAGGGGTACGGATGGCGACCGCGAGAGCGTCCGGGATGGAGTGGTTGACCGCGATGAACTCGCAGTCGAAGACGCCGATGCGCTCGCGCTGGCCCTCCGTGACCTCAAGGGTGTACGGACGGATGCGGTGCTCCTGGAGCTTCGCCTCGATGAGCGCGAGGGTCAGCTTGGAGCCGATCAGCGGGATGTCCGCCTTCAGACGCAGCAGATACGGGACACCACCGATGTGGTCCTCGTGGCCGTGCGTGAGGACGATGCCCTCGATGTCGTCGAGACGGTCCCGGATGGTCGTGAAGTCCGGAAGGATCAGGTCGATTCCGGGCTGCTCCTCCTCCGGGAAGAGCACGCCGCAGTCGACGATGAGCAGGCGGCCGCCGTACTCGAAGACCGTCATGTTGCGGCCGATTTCGCCGAGGCCGCCCAGCGGGGTGACCCGCAGGGCGCCCTTCGGGAGCTTCGGCGGGGTGCCGAGTTCAGGATGCGGATGACTCAAAAGACTCTCCTTACCACACGCGCCACGTACCGCTTGGGCACGTGGCGCGCATGTCATTCGTGCACTTGCTGTTGTCTTGGGGTGTTGCCCTCTTGCGAGTGTTCTTCGCGTATTCAGTTGTGAAGTCTGTGGTTACAGCTGTACCCCACCGGCGGCGAGATCGATCTTGAGCTGCGCCGTTTCGTGTGCGGAGAGTTCCACCAGGGGGAGCCGCAGCGGGCCCGCGGGAAGGCCCTGAAGGGTCAGCGCGGCCTTGGTGGTGATCACGCCCTGGGTGCGGAACATGCCGGTGAAGACGGGCAGCAGCTTCTGGTGGATCTCCGTGGCCTTGTGGACGTCGCCGCCGAGGAAGGCCTCGACGAGGGCCCGCAGATCGGGGGTGACGACATGGCCGACGACGGAAACGATGCCGACCGCGCCGACCGAGAGGAGCGGCAGGTTCAGCATGTCGTCACCGGAGTACCAGGCGAGGCCCGACTGGGCGATGGCCCAGCTGGCGCGTCCGAGGTCGCCCTTGGCGTCCTTGTTCGCCACGATGCGCGGGTGCTCGGCGAGCCGGACCAGCGTCTCCGTGTCGATCGGCACACCACTGCGGCCCGGAATGTCGTACAGCATCACCGGCAGGCCGGTGCTGTCCGCGATCGCCGTGAAGTGCCGCAGGAGGCCCTCCTGGGGCGGCTTGTTGTAGTACGGCGTCACCGCGAGGAGGCCGTGCGCGCCGGTGCGCTCGGCCGTACGGGCGAGTTCGATGCTGTGGCGGGTGTCGTTGGTCCCGATGCCGGCGACCACGTGCGCCCGGTCTCCCACTGCTTCCAGCACAGCCCGTACGAGCTGGTCTTTCTCCACGTCGCTAGTGGTCGGGGACTCGCCGGTGGTGCCGTTGATGATCAGGCCGTCGTTGCCTGCGTCCACCAGATGGGTGGCGAGCCGCTGGGCGCCGTCGAGGTCGAGTGCGCCGTCCGCCGTGAAGGGCGTGACCATAGCGGTGAGGACCCGCCCGAAGGGGGTCTGTGGAGTGGAGATCGGAGCCATGGGTAACACGCTACTCGTTGCTCGACGCCGGGTGCCCCCTCGGGGGGACAAGCGATAGGAGCCCGGCACTGCCTGCTCGGGGGTTCAAGCAGTGCCGGGTCCGTTTGATCAGCCTAGATGAACTTCTCGAAACGCCGCAATACGGACACCGCCTATGGGGCGACCCGGCCATTCTTGTTGAACGCTGCATGGGTGAGCGGCATGAGCTCCGCCCACTGCGCCTCCATCTGCTCGCCGACCATTTCGATCTCGCGCTGCGGGAAGGACGGAACCTTCGCCAGCTCGTGCTGGGTGCGCAGGCCGAGGAAGTGCATCAGCGAGCGGGCGTTGCACGTGGCGTACATCGAGGAGAACAGGCCGACCGGGAGAACCGCGCGGGCCACCTCGCGGGCCACGCCTGCGGCAAGCATCTCCTGGTAGGCCTCGTACGCCTGACGGTAGGAGTCCTCCATGACGCGGCCGGTGAGCTCCTGCTGGGCCCCGCTGCCCTCGACGAACTCGTACTTGCCGGGACGGCCCTGCTGGACGAGCTTGCGAGACTCCCCCGGGACGTAGAAGACCGGCTGCAACTCCCTGTAACGGCCCGATTCCTCGTTGTACGACCAGCCGACGCGATGCCGCATGAACTCGCGGAAGACGAAGATCGGGGCGCTGATGAAGAAGGTCATCGAGTTGTGCTCGAACGGGCTTCCGTGCCGGTCCCGCATCAGGTAGTTGATGAGCCCCTTGGAGCGCTCGGGATCCTTGGTGACCTCCTCCAGGGACTGCTCACCGGCCGTGGAGACACGGGCGGCGAACAGCACATCGGAGTCGCCTGCGGCATGTTTCACCAGGTCAACGGTGACATCGCTGCGGAAGCTGGGCTTTGCGGGCTCGGGGGTCTCGGTCACCGGCGGGGGTCCTTCCAATGGCGTCGCTCGGGCGGCGCCCACTCTACGGGCCGCCACTGACAACGCGGTCGGCACCGCCCTTTCGAGGATTCTTTCGACCAATTCGGCAATTCGGGGCACCGATCGGGCTCGCCGTGCGTCTGACTCAATAGCACCACCCGAAACAGAGTTCAAGGAGAGTTTCCTCATGTTCCGCCGGCGTGAAGCCGTCCCGTTCTCGTTCGTGGCCGAGGCCGACCGATTCCGCAGTAACGTCACTCCCCCGCCCCGGGAGCGCACCACCGGCTCCGAACTGGCGGGCCGCGGCCTCGTCGGGCTCGCGGTGATCGCCGGACTCGCCGGATCGCTGCTGTTCGGCCTTCCCGCCCTGTCATCCGAACACTCGCCGGCGCACAGCCAGCAGACCGAGGCCGCGACGGGGCACTGACCCGTACGGGCCCCCTGGGGTGGTAGGGCCGGTCACCTCCTCGGTAGCCTCACCGGGCACAGCAATCGAGCGTGCTTGTGAGTGAGGATCAGTCGTGCCCCTGCCCTTTCTGACGGCCGACCGCGCGTTTGACGCGAGCGCTGAGGACGTCGCGCTGCCGTTCGACGACCACGACAGCTGGCGGCGCCCCTACCGCCCCGGACCGTGGCGGGTCGCTGCCGCGGCCACCCTGCTGCTGCTTGCCTCGTTCATCCTGTTCGCGGGGATGATCACCGCGTTCGCCGGGGCGATGCCCGGGGCGGGCGCATGTTTCGCGCTCGCACTCGCGGTGATCATCTGTGCCCTGCGGATACTGCGGATCGGCGCCTGGGTGAGCCGGCACGGTGTGCGCCGTGTCGGCTTCTTCCGGACGACGACCGTGCCGTGGAACCGTGCCACCGCGGTCCGTACGGTGCAGCAGCCGGTGAAGTGGCTCGGGTTCCCCCGGACGGTTCAGGGTCAGGCCCTGATCGTCGTCCGCAGAGGTGGCGACGCGGTGCCGCCGCTGCTCACGGACTCCAACGCGGACTTCCTGACGCGGGGCGAGGCGTTCGACCGGGCTGCGGACACGATTGAGGCCTGGGGGGACGAGTACCGGCAGCAGTAGGCGGAGCCGTCCGGTGGCTGAGGGTTTCCCCAGCCACCGGACGGCTCTTTTTCTGTCCTCAGACGCCGGACGGGCTTGATGTGCCCGCCGGGCTGCCGTGCAGGGCGATGGCTCGCTGCATGGCCTTGCGGGCCCGTGGCGTGTCCCGGGCGTCCTGGTAGGCGACAGCGAGGCGGAACCAGCAGCGCCAGTCGTCCGGCGTGTCCTCCGTCTCCGCCTGCCGGCTTGCGAACGCCGCGTCGGCGGAGTCGCGGTCGATGCGGCCGCTCGGGGTACGGGCCAGGTCGTCGACCGGCAGCCCGCCCTCGGCGTCGAGTTCGGCGGCCAGGGCGTTGGCCCGCCGGACGAACTGGGTGTTCTTCCAGAGGAACCAGATGCCGATCAGCGGCAGGATCAGCACGGCGACCCCGAAGGTCACCGTGAGCAGCGTGCCGTGCCGGATGAGCAGGACGCCACGGCTGCCGGCCAGGACGAAGTAGAAGACCAGGACGGCAGCGGTGACGACGTAAGTGATCTTTGCGCGCATGGCGGTGGGCTCAGTCAGTTCAGGTCGAGGAAGTTTTCCAGGCCGAACGTGAGGCCCGGGGCGGTCGGCACGCGCCGTGCGCCGAGCAGGATGCCCGGCATGAAGCTGCTGTGGTGCAGCGAGTCGTGCCGGATGGTGAGGGTCTCGCCCTCGCCCCCGAGCAGCACCTCCTGGTGGGCCAGCAGGCCTCGGAGCCGGACCGAGTGGACCGGGATCCCGTCGACCTCCGCGCCCCGCGCGCCGTCCAGTGCCGTCGTGGTGGCGTCGGGCTGGGGAGCGCAGCCGGCCTCGTGGCGGGCCTCGGCGATGAGCTGGGCGGTGCGGGTCGCGCTGCCGGAGGGGGCGTCCACCTTGTTCGGGTGGTGGAGCTCGATGACCTCGACCGACTCGAAGTAGCGGGCGGCCTGCTGCGCGAACTTCATCGTGAGGACCGCGCCGATGGAGAAGTTCGGGGCGATGAGCACACCGGTTCCCGGCGAGCCGGAGAGCCAGGTGTTCAGCTGCGCGAGCCGTTCGTCGGTCCAGCCGGTGGTGCCGACCACCGCGTGGATGCCGTGCCGGACGCAGAAGTCGAGGTTCTCCATCACCGAGGCGGGGGTGGTGAGCTCGACGACGACCTGGGCGCCGGTGTCCGCGAGGGTCTCCAGCTTGTCGCCGCGGCCGAGTGCGGCCACCAGCTCCAGATCATCGGCGGCCTCGACGGCTCGTACCGCTTCGGAGCCGATGCGGCCCCTGGCGCCGAGAACGGCTACGCGCAGCTTGCTCATGCTTACTTCTTTCGGGGTGACTAGGTGGCTAGGCGACTGACTCGTGGAGGCGGTCGGCCTGCTTGTCCTTGAGCGGGCCGATGACGGAGAGCGAGGGGCGGTGTCCGAGGATCTCGGCCGCCACCGACCGGACGTCGTCCGGCGTGACCTGCGCTATTCGGACCAGCATGTCGTCGACCGACATCTGCTGGCCCCAGCACAGTTCGCTCTTGCCGATGCGGTTCATCAGCGCGCCGGTGTCCTCCAGGCCGAGGACCGTGGACCCGGAGAGCTGCCCGATGGCGCGGCCGATCTCCTCGTCGTTCAGTCCGTCCGACGCGACGCGGTCGAGCTCGTCGCGGCATATCTTGAGGACGTCGTGGACCTGGCTGGGACGGCAGCCCGCGTACACCCCGAACAGCCCGCAGTCCGCGAAGCCCGAGGTGTACGAGTAGACGCTGTAGGCGAGGCCGCGCTTCTCCCGTACCTCCTGGAAGAGGCGGGAGCTCATTCCGCCGCCGAGGGCGGTGTTGAGCACGCTGAGTGCCCAGCGGCGCTCGTCGGTGCGGGACAGGCCCGGCATGCCGAGGACGACGTGGGCCTGCTCGGTCTTGCGGCCCAGCAGTTCGACCCGGCCCGCGGTGCGCAGCGTGCGCGAGCCCCCGCGCGGCGCCGTGGGGACGGCGTCGGTGCGGGACAGGGCGCCCGCGCGCTCGAAGGCCCTGCGGACCTGGCGTACGACCGTGGCGTGGTCGACGTTGCCCGCCGCCGCGACGACGAGGTGCGTGGGGTCGTAGTGCTTCTTGTGGAAGCGGGCGATCTGGTCGCGGTTCAGTGCGTTGATCGTGTCGACCGTGCCGAGGACCGGGCGGCCCAGCGGGGTGTCGCCGAGCAGGGTGTGCGCGAACAGGTCGTGCACGCAGTCGCCCGGGTCGTCCTCCGTCATCGCGATCTCCTCGAGGATGACGCCGCGTTCCGCGTCGACGTCCTCGGGGGCGATCAGCGAGCCGGTCAGCATGTCGCAGACGATGTCGATGGCCAGCGGCAGGTCCGTGTCGAGGACCCGCGCGTAGTAGCAGGTGTACTCCTTCGCCGTGAAGGCGTTCATCTCGCCGCCGACCGCGTCGATGGCGGAGGAGATGTCCAGGGCGCTGCGCTTGTGGGTGCCCTTGAAGAGGAGGTGTTCGAGGTAGTGCGTCGCGCCGTTCAGGCTCGGGGTCTCGTCGCGTGATCCGACGTTGGCCCAGATGCCGAAGGTGGCGGAGCGTACGGAGGGCAGGGTCTCGGTGACGATCCGCAGGCCGCCGGGAAGTACCGTGCGGCGGACGGTGCCGATGCCGTTGGTGCCCTTGAGAAGCGTTTGGGTACGGGCGACGGCCCGCGCCTCCGAGGAGGTGCGGGCCGTCGTCACGGAACTACGGGACGTCACTTGGCGGCGTCGTCCTTCTTCTCGTCCTCTTCACCCTCGACGACCGGGATCAGCGAGAGCTTGCCACGGGAGTCGATCTCGGCGATCTCGACCTGGACCTTGGCGCCGACGCCGAGCACGTCCTCGACGTTCTCCACGCGCTTGCCACCGGCGAGCTTGCGGATCTGCGAGATGTGCAGCAGGCCGTCCTTGCCGGGCATCAGGGAGACGAACGCACCGAAGGTGGTGGTCTTGACGACCGTACCCAGGTAGCGCTCGCCGACCTCCGGCATGGTCGGGTTGGCGATCGCGTTGATCGTGGCGCGCGCGGCCTCGGCCTGCGAGCCCTGCTGGGCACCGATGTAGATGGTGCCGTCGTCCTCGATCGTGATGTCGGCGCCGGTGTCCTCCTGGATCTGGTTGATCATCTTGCCCTTGGGGCCGATGACCTCACCGATCTTGTCCACCGGGATCTTGACGGTGATGATCCGCGGGGCGTTGGGGGACATCTCGTCCGGGACGTCGATGGCCTCGTTCATCACATCGAGGATGTGGAGGCGGGCGTCACGGGCCTGCTTCAGCGCGGCGGCCAGGACCGAGGCGGGGATGCCGTCGAGCTTGGTGTCGAGCTGGAGCGCGGTCACGAACTGCTTCGTACCGGCGACCTTGAAGTCCATGTCACCGAACGCGTCCTCGGCACCGAGGATGTCGGTGAGGGCGACGTAGTGGGTCTTGCCGTCGATCTCCTCCGAGATCAGGCCCATGGCGATGCCGGCGACGGCGGCCTTGAGGGGCACACCGGCGTTCAGCAGCGACATGGTGGAGGCGCAGACCGAGCCCATGGACGTCGAGCCGTTGGAGCCCAGCGCCTCGGAGACCTGGCGGATCGCGTAGGGGAAGTCCTCGCGCGACGGCAGCACCGGCACGATGGCGCGCTCGGCGAGCGCGCCGTGGCCGATCTCGCGGCGCTTGGGCGAGCCCACGCGGCCGGTCTCACCGACGGAGTACGGCGGGAAGTTGTAGTTGTGCATGTAGCGCTTGCGGGTCACCGGGGAGAGGGTGTCCAGCTGCTGCTCCATACGGAGCATGTTGAGGGTGGTGACGCCCAGGATCTGGGTCTCGCCACGCTCGAAGAGCGCCGAGCCGTGCACGCGCGGGATGGCCTCGACCTCGGCGGCGAGCGTACGGATGTCCGTGACGCCGCGGCCGTCGATGCGGACCTTGTCCTTGATGACGCGCTCGCGGACCAGCTTCTTGGTCAGCGCGCGGTAGGCACCGGAGATCTCCTTCTCGCGGCCCTCGAAGGCCGGGAGCAGCTTCTCGCCGGCGATCTCCTTGATGCGGTCCAGCTCCGCCTCGCGCTCCTGCTTGCCGGCGATGGTGAGCGCCTTGGCGAGCTCGGTGCTGACGGCGCCGGTGAGCGCCACCAGGACGTCGTCCTGGTAGTCGAGGAAGACCGGGAACTCGCCGGTGGGCTTGGCAGCCTTGGCGGCGAGGTCCGACTGGGCCTTGCAGAGCGCCTTGATGAAGGGCTTCGCGGCTTCCAGACCGGCGGCGACGACCTCTTCGGTCGGGGCCTCGGCGCCGTCCTGGACGAGCTGGATGGTCTTCTCGGTGGCCTCGGCCTCGACCATCATGATCGCGACGTCGCCGTCCTCCAGGACGCGACCGGCGACAACCATGTCGAAGACGGCGTCCTCGAGCTCGGTGTGCGTCGGGAAGGCGACCCACTGGCCCTTGATCAGGGCGACGCGGGTGGCGCCGATGGGGCCGGAGAAGGGCAGGCCCGCCAGGATCGTGGAAGCGGAGGCGGCGTTGATCGCGACCACGTCGTACAGGTGGTCGGGGTTGAGCGCCATGATCGTCTCGACGATCTGGATCTCGTTGCGCAGGCCCTTCTTGAAGGAGGGGCGCAGCGGGCGGTCGATCAGGCGGCAGGTGAGGATCGCGTCCTCGGAGGGGCGGCCCTCCCGGCGGAAGAAGGAGCCGGGGATCTTGCCGGCCGCGTACTGCCGCTCCTCGACGTCCACCGTGAGGGGGAAGAAGTCGAGCTGGTCCTTGGGCCGCTTGGAAGCGGTGGTGGCCGACAGCACCATGGTGTCGTCGTCCAGGTACGCGACGGCGGAGCCGGCGGCCTGCTTGGCAAGGCGGCCCGTCTCGAAGCGGATGGTGCGGGTGCCGAAGGTTCCGTTGTCGATAACGGCCTCGGCGTAGTGGGTCTCGTTCTCCACTAGTGTTTTCTCCATACTCGTCGTCTTTCGTCCTGTCGCCCGTGTGGCGCAGGACGGTGCGGAGAGGCGCACCGTGTGTGCGGGGCCGGTCTTCGATCGAAGCTCCCGGGCGTTGTCCCGGGGGCCACTACCGAGGACCGGCGGCGGCGTGGGGCGCCTCTCCTCGTCTGGTGTTGTACGTCCAGGTTACTGAGCTTGACCCCAGTCCCGCACATACGGCAAAGGGAGCGGCCCCGTGGATGTGGGCACCGCTCCCCTTCACAGCGTCTTTACTTGGCGCCGCCGGCCGCGCCACGGCGGATGCCGAGGCGGTCGACGAGCGCACGGAAGCGCTGGATGTCCTTCTTGGCCAGGTACTGCAGGAGGCGGCGACGCTGGCCGACCAGGATCAGCAGACCACGACGGGAGTGGTGGTCGTGCTTGTGCGTCTTGAGGTGCTCCGTCAGGTCCGAGATCCGGCGCGAAAGCATGGCGACCTGAACCTCGGGGGAACCGGTGTCGCCCTCCTTCTGCGCGAACTCGGTCATGATCTGCTTCTTCGTAGCGGCGTCGAGCGGCACGCGGTACTCCTCTAGGTGTTCGATGCGCCCACGAGTGCCCCTGGTCTTGATCTCAGGGGGGCTTGTGTGACTCGGGAGCGAAGGTCCGATGAGCGCAGCCCCCAGAGTCAACCGGGAACGCGTACACAAACGGCCACAGCCAGACTACCAGCCGTTCGGAGCGCCCCCTACGGGCCTCAGCCGGTGAGGGCCCTGGCCCTGGCGAAGACGTCGAGGACCGCCAGGCAGAGCGGGACCAGGGAGAGCAGGAGCGCGCTCTCGGTGAGGTCCAGGAGCCGGCCCCAGAACGGGGAGAGGCCCTTGCGCGGCACGATCAGTGCGACCGCGATGAGCAGGGCGGCGCCCGCGGCGACGGCTGCGGAGAGCCAGATCGTACGGAGGTCGAGGGAGCCGCGGTCGCCGTACCGGGTCAGCTCGTCCAGCAGGTCTGCGGGCGGGTTCAGCGCGAGGCCGAGGATCAGCAGGGCGACCGCGCCGATGCCCGCCGCCAGCAGGCAGGCGATCTGCGCGGTGTAGCGGAAGAGCCGGGCGCGCAGCAGCAGCGCGAGTCCTGAGGCCAGGGCGAGGAGCCGGCCCCAGTCGCTGTCGGAGAAGCCGAGTACGGCGGCGGCCACGACGACGACGGCCGCGCATCCGCCGGCCAGGCCGAGCAGCAGCTCGTGGCCGCGGCGGGCCCGGTCCGCGATGCCGTCGGCGTCGACGGGCGGGACGGGGGTGCCGGGCCGGGCGTCCGGGTTGCCGAAGTGGTCCCCGTGGCCGCCCGGGGCGGAGCGCGGCGCGGCGTATCCGATGGGCAGCCGGGCGAAGCGGGCGGAGAGGCCGGGGAGGAAGGCGACGAGTCCGAGGCCGGCCGGGGCGCAGACGGCGGCGGTTCCGGTCGCGGAGGTCTCGGTGAGTATCGCGACGAAGGCCGCCAGGGTGCCGATGGTGGCGAGGAAGGTCGTCGCGACGAACGGGGCGTCGCCGCTCGGGGTCAGGGCGACCAGGACGACGGAGGCGATCAGTACGGCGACGCAGCCGAGCAGGAACTGCAGCCTGCCGGAGCCCTGGCCGGCGTCCGGCCCGATGATGCCGGAGCCCGCGACGAGGACGAGGGGCAGTGCGCCGAGGCCGGTCGCGACGGCGCCGGCGCGGTCGGCGTAGACCCGGGCGCGCACCCCCGCGAAGGCGGTGAGCAGCACTCCCGCGAAGCCCGCGACGACGCCGGGCAGGCCGTGCATGTCGTGGCGGACCGGGTCGGCGGACCAGAGGACGGAGCTCATCAGGACGAGCAGGGTGACGGCCCCCGCCAGACCGGCGCCGCGCAGCAGGTCGTCGCTCCAGAGGTGCCGGTCGCGGCTGACGGCCGAGGCGACGGCGTCGGAGACGTCGTCGAACACGGCGGGCGGCAGGGAGAGCGCGAAGGGGCGCAGCAGGAGGAGTTCGCCGTCGAGGACCTGCTGGGCGGCGAGGGTCCTGGCACTGTCGAGGACCGTGCCGTCGCGGCGTACGAGGTGGTGTCCGGTGGGGGTGCCGACGGTCTGGGTCCGGCCGGTGAGGCGGAGGATCTCCGGGTAGACGTCGGCGACGGCGATGTCCTCGGGCAGTGCGACGTCGATCCGGCTGTCGGGCGCCACGACAGTGACACGGCAGAAGCCGGTCGCCGCAGTCGTACTCACGTGTCTGGTCCCCCTGATTCGCGGTTGCGCACCGTGCGCGCGCCAGCCTACCGGGAGGGGTGAAAGGCCCTCGGCACGTAGGATCACCGTCGCGCGGAGGCCAGTCCGCGAGCAGAGGCAGCCACGGGGGCGCCGGTGCGGATCCACCCGGCCCTTCGCCCGTCCGCACTGAGGAATTGATGTTCCGGTGAGCCAGATCGTCGTGAAACGACCGCCGCGGTCCCTGCCGCCGGAAGTCCCCACGGACGAGTTGACGTTGACGGCCCCTCCCGAACTGCCGCGCGGGCAGCGGGAGGGGCTGCTGATGCAGGTCCTGCCGGTGCTCGGCATGGGCTCGTCGGTGGTCTTCTTCTTCTCGCCGCAGGCTCCCCCGTTCATGCGGATCATGGGTGTGCTGATGCTGGTGTCGACCGTGGGCATGGTCGTCGCCCAGTTGGTGCGTCACCGGCGTGGTTCGCAGGGGCAGTTGGCGGATGTCCGGCGCGACTACCTCAAGTACCTGGCGCGGACGCGGATCGCGGTGCGCCGCACCGCGCGGGCGCAGCGGGACGCGCAGTTGTATCTGCAGCCCGCTCCCGAGCAGCTGTGGTCGGTGGTCGCCGAGGGCGGCCGGGTGTGGGAACGGCGGGCCGGCGACGAGGACTTCGGTCTGGTGCGGATCGGGCTGGGGACGCAGCGGCTGGCGACACCCCTGTCGGCGCCGGTGACCGCTCCGGTTGATGAGCTGGAGCCGCTGTGCGCGGGCGCGATGGAGCGTTTCCTGGCGGTGCACGGCTCGCTGGACGGGCTTCCGATGGCCGTCTCGATGCGGGCGTTCCCCCACGTGACGGTTTCCGGCCTGCCGGAGTCGGCCCGGTCCGTGGCCCGGGCTGTGGTGGCCCAGTTGGTGACGCTGCACTCTCCCGAGGATCTGGTGGTCGCGGTCGTGGCGGGACCCGGTGCGGTGGCGCGCTGGGAGTGGACGAAGTGGCTGCCGCACGTGCAGGTGCCGGGTCAGGTGGACGGGGCCGGCTCGAAGCGGCTGTTCGTGGACGACCTGGGGGAGCTGGAGCGGTTGCTGGCCGGCCGGCTCGAGGGGCGGCCGCGGTTCGGCCGGGAGGCACGGCCGTTGCTGGACCGGCCGCATGTCGTGGTGGTCCTGGACGGCGGTACGGTGCCGCCGGACTCGCTGTTGGCGGGGGCCGAGGGGCTTCAGGGCGTGACGGTCGTCGAGGTGGTGCCGGGCGGGAAGGACACGCCGCGCGGCGGCCTGTCGGTGGTGGTGCGGCCCGGACTGCTGCGGCTGGAGTCCGGTGCGGAACTCGTGCGCGAGGGGGTGGCGGACGCCATCTCGCTGCCGGCCGCCGAGGCGCTGGCCCGGCAGCTGGCGCCGCTCAGGATGGGCGGGGGCGACGACGAGCCGCTGCTGGCCGATCTGGACTTCACCGATCTGCTGAACCTGGGCGACGCGGCTTCGGTCGATGTGGCGCGCACCTGGCGGCCGCGGTCGGCCTCCGAGCGGCTGCGGGTGCCGATCGGGGTCGGCGAGGACGGCCTGCCGGTGATGCTGGACCTCAAGGAGGCGGCGCAGGAGGGCATGGGGCCGCACGGGCTCTGTGTCGGCGCGACGGGTTCCGGCAAGTCGGAGCTGTTGCGGACGCTGGTGCTGGGGCTCGCGGTCACGCACTCCTCCGAGACGCTGAACTTCGTGCTCGCGGACTTCAAGGGCGGGGCGACGTTCGCCGGTATGTCGCACCTGCCGCATGTGGCCGCGGTCATCACCAATCTGGCCGACGACCTGACGCTGGTCGACCGGATGGGCGACGCGATCCGCGGTGAGCTCCGGCGCCGCCAGGAACTGCTGCGCTCGGCGGGCAACTACGCCGGTATCCACGACTACGAGAAGGCGCGCGCGGCGGGTGCGGCGCTGGAACCGCTGGCCTCGCTGGTCCTGGTCATCGACGAGTTCTCCGAACTGCTCACCGCCCAGCCCGACTTCATCGACATGTTCATCCAGATCGGCCGGATCGGCCGTTCGCTGGGTGTGCATCTGCTGCTGGCCTCGCAGCGGCTGGAGGAGGGGAAGCTGCGGGGCCTGGACACGTATCTCTCGTACCGGATCGGGCTGCGGACCTTCTCGGCCGCGGAGTCGCGCACGGCGCTGGGTGTGCCGGACGCCTATCACCTGCCGTCGGTGCCGGGCTCCGGGTATCTCAAGGCGGGTACGGAGGAGATGACCCGGTTCAAGGCGGCGTACGTGTCGGGCGCGCACCGCACCGGCGGTACCGCTCTGCCCGCGGGGCGGCTTCCGGCCGCGCGGCGGGCCGCGGTGTTCAGCGCGCTGCCGGTACCGGTGGAGCACACGGCGCCGGAGCCGGTGGTCTCGTCGGCGGTCGCTCGGGACGACGCGCTCGCCGACACCGTCCTCGATGTGATCGTGCGCCGCCTGGAGGGGCAGGGGGTGCCCGCTCATCAGGTGTGGCTGCCGCCCCTGGACCGGGCGCCGACGCTGGATCAGCTGCTGCCGGGGCTCGCCGAGAGCGCCGACCGCGGGTTCACCGCCACGGAGTACGGCCGGCCCGGCGGGCTGACCGTCCCCCTCGGCGTGATCGACAAGCCGTTCGAGCAGCGGCGCGAGGTGCTGTACGGGGACTTCTCCGGCGCGGCGGGGCACCTGTTGGTGGTCGGCGGTCCGCGGTCCGGCAAGTCGACGCTGCTGCGTACGCTGATCTCGTCGTTCGCGCTCACCCACACCCCGCGCGAAGTGCAGTTCTACGGGCTCGACTTCGGTGGCGGTCAACTCGCCTCGCTGGCGGACCTGCCGCATGTCGGAGGTGTGGCCGCACGGCTGGATCCGGAGCGGGTACGGCGTACGGTCGCCGAGGTGGCGGGGGTGCTGGCCGGGCGCGAGGAGTTCTTCCGCGCCCACTCGATCGACTCCGTCGCCACCTACCGGCGCCGGCGCGCGCTCGGTGAACTGCCAGGCGAGGCGTTCGGCGACGTGTTCCTGGTCATCGACGGCTGGAGCGGTTTCCGGACCGAGTACGAGGGGCTGGAGCAGGTCGTCACCGACATCGCCGCGCGCGGTCTCGGCTACGGCGTCCATGTCGTCCTCACGGCCGCCCGCTACCTGGAGGTGCGCGCCGCGCTGAAGGACCAGATCCTCGGGCGGCTCGAACTGCGGCTCGGCGATGTCATGGACTCCGAGTTCGACCGCAGGGTCGCCGCCCGGGTGCCGGCCGGGGTGCCCGGCCGTGGTCAGGTGGCGGAGAAGCTGCACTTCATGGGTGCGCTGCCGCGTATCGACGCCGTGGCCGGTGCGGCGGATCTGGCCGACGGCGCGGCCGCGCTGACCGGGGCGGTGCGGGCGGGCTGGTCGGGCGACCCGGCTCCGGCCGTACGGCTGCTGCCGCGCAAACTTCCCGCGGAACAGTTGCCGAAGGGGTTCGAGTTCCCGCACCGGGGCATCGCGATCGGTGTCGCCGAGACGGATCTGGAGCCGGTGTTCGTCGACTTCGACACCGATCCCTTCTTCCTGGTCTTCGGCGAGAGCGAGTCGGGGAAGACCAATCTGCTGCGTCTGATCGCGAAGCAGATCGCGGAGCGCCACTCCCCCGACGAGGCCAGGTTCGTCGTCGGCGACTACCGGCGGTCGCTGCTGGGCGCACTGCCGGAGAGCCATCTGCTGGAGTACGCGCCGACGGCGAGCGCGCTGCGGATGCACATGGAGGCGCTGGCCGGTGTGTTCGCGCGCAGGCAGCCCCCGGCGGATGTCAGTCCGCAGCAGTTGCGCGACCGCAGCTGGTGGACCGGTCCGCAGATCTTCGTCGTCGTCGACGACTACGACCTGGTGGCGACGGGCGCGGGCAGTCCGCTGGCCCCGCTGGCGGAGTATCTGCCCTTCGCCCGGGACGCCGGGGTGCGTTTCGTCATCGCGCGTGGTTCGGCGGGGGCCTCGCGCTCCATGTACGAGACGTTCATGCAGCGGATCAGGGAGCTGGGCGCACAGGGTGTGGTGCTGTCCGGCGATCCGTCCGAGGGCGATCTGATCGGGGCGGTGCGCGGACATCCGATGCCGCCGGGACGCGGGTACTTCGCCAACCGGCGCCGCGGGAACCCGCTGGTGCAGACGGGGCGGCTGCCGGAGCGGCACTGATGCGACGCGGTGCGCGAGAGCACAAAACCGGCCCGCGCGCTGCGGAATGGCCGACCGGATCCCTCGTCGGCACGGGCCCTGTACGGTGCCGTACAGAGCCACCGTACGGAGAGGAACCCTTGACGATGGGCACGCAGGCGGAGAAGGACGAGCTGTACGCACTCGACATCTCGGGGGTGGAATGGCTGAGTGCGCCGGGCACCGAGGAGGCCGAGGAGCGCGTGGAGATCGCGCATCTGCCGGGCGGGGCAGTGGCGATGAGGTCTTCGCTCGATCCGGAGACCGTGCTGCGGTACACCGAGGCCGAGTGGCGTGCCTTCGTACTGGGCGCACGGGACGGCGAGTTCGACCTCACGTAGCGAAGCGGCGGGCGACGGCCGCGGCGGGGCGACCGCCGATGGCGCGGTCGCTGCGCGCTGTGGCTGTGGCTGTGGCTGTGGCTGTGGCTGTGGCTGTGGCTGTGGCTGTGGCCGTACGCACAATGGGCACGTTCGGGTGAACGTGCCCATTGTCGTGTCCGGCCGCTGTGCCTGTCGTGTCTGCGTGACCGGTCCCGGGAGGGGCGCCGGCGGTCAGAACGCCTCGGTGAACAGGCGGGAGGACTTGATGTCCGTGAAGCGGTAGTGGTCCTTGCCGGACTCGACGATGCACGCCACCTGCTCCAGGCGGCTCTTCATGTCGTCGGCCCTGCCCCGGTACTTGTTCTGGAGCATCACGTACTCGCTGTGGGCCTCACCGTCCCAGGTGTCGGTGACGACCTTGAGCGCGGCGTCCATCTCTTCGAGGTCACGGCAGATGTTCTGCGACACCGCACGGATGCGGTTCGCCATCTCCTGGACGCTCTCGTACCTGACCTTGGTGTGCGGATCCTGGCCCATCCGGCTTCTCCTCTGGTTCGACTGCTGGTTCAAGTGCTGGTTCAGCTGCTGGCTCGGTGGCTCGCTCGGCAGCTGGTTCGGCTGTGGCGGAAGGTGTGCGGCAGCGCGGCTCAGACGCCGTTCAGCCCGGACGTGTTGGCCGGAGCGGCCGGTTCCTTCACCGAGTGAAAGGCCGCCCGGATCTCCTCGTCGTTGGCGTTGCTGAGGTTCTTGGTGGTGCCCACGGCGTGGTGCAGCACAGTGAGGAGGCGGCGGATCCCGTCGTGGTCCTCGTTGATCACGAGCTGCGCGGACGTGAATCCCGAGGCACCCGCGCCGGTCCATCCCGCACCGGCCGTCGCGAGGATGTCGGCGAGCTCCCTGGACTGCCGGGACACCGCCTCGGCAGTGTTGATGATCTTGGTTTTCGCCTGGACGATCGGATCGTCGGCAAGTCCGAAGCCGCCCGCGGGGTTGGTCATCCGGAGGTCCTGTCTCTCGGTTCGCAGACCTGTCCGCCGAGCGCGGCCAGGTACCCGGTACGTGAAGTCCCGTATCGGTCTGGCCATTTCACCATCTTTCCCACCCTGCGGCTTTTGCTCCGGGAGCCGCCTTGACGCGTTCTACCGCGTGCGCGGGCCCCGGCGTCGCCGGACGTCGCGCACGACCGACGCGGTGCCGGCCACCACTCCGACGAGTACGGCCGCGGCCGCCAGCGCGTAGGACGCGTACCGCTTGTTTCGTTCCTGCGGGGTCTGTGACATCGACAGGTGCGCGGGTTCGGGGGCCTGGGCCCCGGCGGGCGACGGGTCCGGGTGGGGGGTGTTCTGCGGGGTGTCGTCGCCGGACAGTGCCCGTACCGGGTCGGCGACGCCCCAGCCGACGAAGTCGTCGTGGCCGTTGACGGAGCGTTCGGCGGTCTGCTCGATCCGGGCGACGATCTGCGCCGCCGTCCAGGACGGGTACTTGGCGCGCATCAGTGCGGCGACCCCGGCGACGTAGGGAGCGGAGAAGCTGGTGCCGTTGTCGGTGCACTGGCCGTTGCCGGGGACGGTGGAGACGATGTCGACGCCGGGTGCGGCGACCCCGACGAACGCCCCGGCCTGGGAGAACGGGGCGCGTTCGTTGTTGCGGTCGGAGGCGGCGACGGCGAGGACTCCGTCGAAGGCGGCGGGGTAGGTGCGCCTCGGCCGGCCGTCCATGCCGTCGTTGCCCGCGGAGGCGACCACCACGATGCCCCTGCCGATCGCCCTGGCCACCGCCCGGCCCAGCGCGGAGTCCTCCGTCAGCGGCCGGGTGGTGTCCTGCGAGATGTTGATGACCTCGGCACGCTTCGCGATCGCGTGGTCGATCGCGGCGGCCATCGTGGTGTCCTTGCCGCTGTTCTTCTCGTCGTTCTGGCGGATCGGGATGATGGTGGCCTCGGGGGCCAGGCCGACGAATCCGGTGCCGCTGCGGGGGCGGGCGGCGATGATGCCGGCCACCTTGGTTCCGTGGCCGACCTCGTCGACGGTGCCGTCGGTGCCGCCGCCCGGGAGGAGGTCGGCGCCCGCGGAGGCGTCCACGGCCGCGGTGAGCTGCGGGTTGGTGGTGTCCACCCCGGTGTCGATGACGGCGACACGGACACCCTTGCCCTTGGTGTCCTGCCACAACTCGTCCAGGAGCACGCGCTGGAGCGGCCAGGGGCGGCCCTCGAACTGCTTCTTCATCGGGAAGGTGCATACGCCGCTGCCATCCATGCGCAGGTCACCGGGACCCCGATCGACGTACGCGGCCTGCGGCCCCGCGAGCACGGCCAGAGCCGCTGCCGCTGCGGCGGTCGCCGGCAGGGCCCTCTTCCGGTACGGCGTCATCTTCTCCCCGTGCTCTTCCGCTGCCGCTCGCCCTGGGCCCGTCAGGAACCCTGGGGCCGGCGGGCGCTGTTGGTGTCGAGCCGGGGGCCCTTGGACAGGAAGTCCGACCACTCGATCGGGACGAGGGCGGGTGTCACCTTCTCGTATCCGAGCCGGATCTGCGCCTCGCTGGGTTCGGGGCGTCCGTCCGGCCCGTTCGCCGTGGAGCCGGTGCCGATGCCGGAGCGCTCGGCGTCGCTGTCGCCGTTCGCCTGAACCGCGTACCGCAGTCCGGTGTCGGTCACCAGGAAGAGTGATCCGTCCGGGCTGGTCTGCCGGCCCCGGACCTGGGTGTAGAGCAGGCCGCTGCCCGGAGTGACGTACGTGCCCGTGCCGCCCGCTCCGACGGCGGCGGGGTAGGAGGTGCCCGCCCAGGTGCTCAGTGTCGTCACGCCGTTGCCGTCCGCCTTGCGCAGCACATTGCAGACGGTGTCGCGGCCGGAGCCGCTGGCATCGGTGGAGTTGACCCGGTCGGCCCGGTGCGCCGGCCAGTGCGCGGCCTGGCCGGTGAAGGGTGCGGGGTCGGGCACGAAGTCCTGGAGGCCGACGGCGCGCGCCTCGCCGTTCAGGTCGAGGGCGGCGGTCTGCGGGGAGTTGATCAGCAGCCAGGCGGTGAACTCGGAGACCGGCTGGACCTTTCCGCCGAGGACGACGTAGTACGCGGTGCCCTCCCCGTTCCTGGTGCGCAGCACGGTCCCGATCCGGTTCTCCCGCGCGGAGAGCCGTCCCTCGACGTGCGCCGGGGCGCCGGCGTTGCCGGGGATCGGGGGGAAGGCGATCGGGCTGCCGTCGTGCAGGGTGGCCAGCCAGTCGTCGGTGACCGGCTGCGGCTGTGCGCTGCCGACGAGGGCGCCGGTCAGGTGGCCGAGGTCGGCGGGGGTCTCGTCGATGCGGTACTTGGTGCCGCGGGCGTCGACGACGTAGCGGGTCCGGTCCTGGCCCCTGACGTAGAGCACTTGGCCTTCGGTGAGCCTGTTCGCGCCCTCCATCAGCCCGTTGTCCCGCTCGGCGAGGACGAAGGCCGCCTTCTGCACGGTGTTGCCGCTGCCACCCGGCTGTACGCACACGGCCCAACGTTTCGCGGTACCGGCGTCCTTGTCCTCGGGCAGCCGGTCGGGGGCGTACGGAATGCCGAGGAGCGGTCCGCGCGGGGGCTTTCCCGCGTCCAGGATGTCGTCGGCGACCTGCACGACGCCGTCGCTCTGCGGGGTGAGCAGCAGCCTGGCCGAGGCGAGGTTCAGCACGGGGTGCAGCAGGGTCTTGCTGTTCTCACCCCGGCCGGTGGTGAGCACCACGTAACGGGTGGTCGACTTCTTGCCGACGATCACGTTGGCTCCGGGCCGGTCCCAGCCCATGGGGGCGGTCGGCCTGAACATACCGACGGCGCCGAAGCCCGCGAGGATCAGGGCCCCGGCGATCATGCTCGGCAGGACGGCGCGCAGCGGGCGCGGGGCGCCCTCGTCGGAACCGGTCGGCGAGGGTGCGAGGAATGCCGCAACCATGCGCCTCTTCGCAAATGTGTACGCGTTGAGCTCGTCCCGCCGCGATGCCATGGAACCGTCCGTCTCCCGCTGCTCTCCCCGTGCGGCGCCATGGGCGACCGCGTCCGATGGCCCCGCTCCGGGCACCCGCCCCGCCGGACCGGCCCCTTACTATGCCTGTCATCCGTGGGGGTCCGCAGGGCGGGTAGGCTGATCCAGCCGCCGGAGCCGTCGGCGGAAGAGGCGTGGCACGGGTCGAGTTGGGCCCGGACGAACGGGGGATATGCCGCGATGATGGCTTCCGTGACGCGGACACCTCCGGCCGGGAACGTGCCGCCTCCCGAAGCCCCCCGGCCCACCGCACCCGTCGCCGGGCCCGGCGGTTCGCCCGGCGCTTCGGGCCCTCGCGGGCCGGGCGGCGCCCGGCGTGGCGGACGAGCCGGGCACTTCGGAGCGTTCCGATTGCAACAGCTCGTCCTGTTCGAGATCGCCGCCGCGCTGTTGTTGTGCGCCTGGGTCGTCGATCCCCTGCTGCTGGCCCCCGCCGTCGTGGTGGCCGGGGCGCTGGTGCTGCTCGCCGTCGTGCGCAGGCGTCGCCGTTCCCTTCCCGTGTGGCTGCTCACGGTCCTCGCGCTGCGGGCCCGTACCCGCAGGGCCGCGTCGGCGGTGCTGCCCGCGGGCACCGAGCCGGGGTTCGCGCCGGCGGTCGAGTGCGAACCGGCGCTGCGTACGTACTCCTTCAGGGACCGCGACCGGCGGCCGGTCGGCATGATCGGTGACGGTACGTATCTGACGGCCGTACTCCGGATCGACTCGGACACCACCGCGCTGCGGCCGGACCGGTCCGTGCGGCCGCTGCCGCTGGTGCTCGTCAAGGACGCGCTCGATGTCGACGGCATCCGGCTGGAGTCGGCGCAGATCGTGCAGCACACCCAGCCGGCTCCCGCCCCGCATCTGTCGGAGCGGTCGGTCGCGGCACGCAACTACGCACCCCTGCAGGCCCGGACGGGCTCCCCGGCGGTCCGCATCACCTGGGTCGCGCTGAAGCTGGACCCGGAGCTCTGCCCGGAGGCCGTACGGGCGCGGGGCGGCGGACTCACCGGTGCACAGAAGTGCCTGGTCCGCACGGTCGACCAGCTGTCCAGCAGACTGACGGGGGCGGGGTTCGGTGCGACGGTGCTGACGGAGCAGGAGCTCCACTCGGCGATCGCGACGTCCGTCGGCGCCGGCCCGGAGGCGGTGGCGCGGGCCGGCCGGTCCGGAACGCCCGTGCGGCGCACCGCGGAGACCTCGCGCACCTGGCGTTGCGACGACCGGCTGCACACCACCTACCGGGTGCGCCGCTGGCCGCAGTTCGGCGCGGGCGGTGCGCCGATGCTTCAGCTGGTCGCGCTGCTCACCTCGGTGCCGGCGTCGGCCACGACCTTCAGCCTCACGCTGGGACACGCCGACCGGCAGGAGATCCCGATCACCGGGCACATTCGGATCACCGGTTGCGGCGAGGAGGAACTGATCGCCGCCCGGACCGAGTTGGAGCGCACCGCGCGCGGGGTGAAGACCTCGCTGGTGCGGCTCGACCGCGAACAGTTGCCCGGCGTGCTCGCCACCCTTCCGCTCGGGGGTACCCGCTGATGTCCATGATCGCGCGGGGCCGTGGACGCCTCGGCTTCGGTCCGGCCGCCTCGCGCCGGGCCCGGCACACCGTCCGCCTCGACCAACTGGCGTCACTGGCCCTGCCGGTCGGCGACGACGGCGTGGTGATCGGCGTGGACGGCGAGGGGCGGCCCGCCGTGATCGGCATCAACCGGCCCACTCCGTACGACATCACGCTGATCGGCGGAGTGTGGACGGCGCAGGTGCTCGCGCTGCGGGCGGCGGCGACCGGTGCCCGGATCGTGGTCGAGACGGGACGGGCCCAGGACTGGAAAAAACTGGCGCAGGCCGCGGGCGGCGACCGGCCGTGCATCTCGCTGCACGATGTGGGACGGGTGCCCGCGCAGGGCCCCACGGCCGGCTCGCCGGTCGTCGTGGTGCGGGACTGCGGCATGAGACCACCGCGTGGGCGGGTGGTGTCGGCTCCGTGGCAGTCGGTGGTGACGCTGCTGCCCTATCTGAGCCCGGTGGCAGCCGGGTTGATGGAGAAGTCATCACTGGTCGGCATTCAGCGGGTATCTCCCGATGAAGCCGCACAGATCGGGCGCCTGATGGATCTGCCGGCCGGCGACACCCGTACGCTGCCCACCCTCACGGACGGGGTCACCCTCTGGTGCACGCGCCGGGACCGGCAGTTCGTGATGACCCGGGCGACCGATGCCGAATCGGGACTGCTGGGCAGCCCGCGCCGGATGGACTGAGGACGCGGCGGGACGTGTGCGAAATGTTCAGGTTTCCCTGCGCGGATGTGCACGTTTGACCGCTTTCCCCTTCACTCCCCGCCGTACTCAGTCCACTTGGGGGCAGTACATGACGTACGGGGCAGCGCCCGCGGCGCTCTCCGGCCTGCCGTACCCGGCCCGATGACGATTAGGGTGGGTCCGGACGCGGCAGAAGAACCTGCGGGCAGGCAATGCGCGTCACAGGGGGAGAGCCGGGCGGTTCGCACGATGGGAACGGTCGCCCCCACCCACCACGGCACAAGGGTGCTCGACCACACCAGGAGGCAAAGTGAACGGCGATCGGGACGAGATGCGCGGGAGTTGGGACAAGCCCGTCGACGAGTCGTCCGACGCGGAGCCCGCCGAGATGACGGGCGAGTTCACCATCGACTACACCCCGCCCGCCTGGTACACGCAGAATACGCCGGGCGACTCCTCGGGCGGCGCCGGAACACACCTGGCACCGCCCACGCCGCCCAACGGCGCCCCGGTGCCCGCACCCGGACTGCCGGACGGCGGCGGTT
The DNA here is from genome assembly GCF_007829885.1 of Streptomyces brevispora. Taxonomy (NCBI): domain Bacteria; kingdom Bacillati; phylum Actinomycetota; class Actinomycetes; order Kitasatosporales; family Streptomycetaceae; genus Streptomyces; species Streptomyces brevispora. Next base: position 4,898,248 of record NZ_VIWW01000001.1, on the reverse strand, counting down.
TCGAACCCGACTGGACCCAGGCCCCGCCCGCTCCGACGCCGGCTCCCCCGGTTCACACGGCTGCCGCCGGTTCCTCCTACCCGGCGCCGGACGCGGCGAACGCAGGCGGTGCACCTGACCCGATCGGGAGCGGCGACGTGGAGAGCGGCGCGACCATGCGGTTCTCGTCCGCCACGCTGAAGCGGGAGATCGCCGAGCGCGAGGCGGCCACCGAGACCGGAAACGGGGACGGGGACGGAAACGAGACCGGGAACGGGAACGGTGATGCCGGAGGCGCGGCATCGGCCGCCGGTTCCGCCACTGCCGGAGGCGATGGCGGTACGGCCGGGGCGGACGAGGACGCGGCTGAGGCCGGTACGGGCGCGGATGCGGGGCTGGACGGGGCCACCGGGGAGAGCGACGGGTCCGATTTGACTCCGTCCGATTCCGTCCCTGCTGACGCGGTCCCTGCCGATTCGGTCCCTGCCGATTCGGTCCCTGCCGCCGATGCACCGTCGCCTGACGCCGCATCGGCGGAGTCCGACGAGGTCACGGCCGACGCGGCGAGCGGCGCCGACTCCGACAGCACCCCGCAGGCCGACGAGCCCGCCGACTCCGTGCCCTCGGACGCCGCCCCCGACGCGGCACCCCACGACGCACCGTCCGCCAGCGCACCGCAGGACGCGGCACCGGCACCCTGGACACCGGCGCCGCCGCAGGGCGGACTGCCGCCCCTGCCGCCCGCCTTCCAGCCCGCGGCGCCGCTTCCCGCCGCACCCCAGCCCGCGTCGCAGTGGCCGGGACCGCCCCCGGCGAACGAGACGCCGGGCGGCTACGGGTTCCCGCAGGCCCCGGCAGCCTCAGCGCCCCCGGCAGCCCCTGCGCCGCACAGCCCGCAGCCTCCCGCGTTCCCGCAGCAGCCGCAGCCGTACCCCGCGGCCCCTGCGCTGCAGGCGGGCTACGGCTTCCCCCAGCAGCCCCCGGCACCGCAGCAGGCCCTGCCGGGAGCCGCGTACCCGGCCCAGTTCCCGCAGCAACCCGCCCCACAGACGCCCCACACCCCGCAGACGCCCCAGACACCCCACACACCGCAGGCACCGCAGGCACACCAGCCGCCTCATGCACCGCAGGCACCCCAGCAACCCCAGGCACCGCAGTGGCCCGCGCAGCAGGGTGCCGCACTGCCGCCGCCCGCGCCTCAGCCGCAGCAGCAGGGCGGATACGGATTCCCGCAGGGCGCCCAGCCGCCGGCCCAGGGCGCCCCCAACCTGCCCGCCCAGATCCCCCCGCAGCAACACCAACACCCGCAGCACCCGCAGCAGCTCCAACACCCCCAGCACCCCCAGCAGCAACTCCCGCCGCAGGGACAGCCCGTCGATCCGCGCGCCGGAGCCGCCTGGCCCACTCCGGTCACCCACGACCAGCGCGAGCGTTCGGTGCCGGGTGCCCCGCTGGGTTACACGGCTGCCGTCGAGCTCTCCTCCGACCGGCTGGTCCGGGGCAAGCAGAAGGCGAAGAGCAGTCGCGGCCCGTCCGCCGCCTCCCGCTTCAAGCTGGGCGGCAAGAAGGAGGAGATCGAGCGTCAGCGCAAGCTCGACCTCATCCGCACCCCGGTCCTCTCCTGCTACCGGATCGCGGTGATCAGCCTGAAGGGCGGCGTGGGCAAGACCACGACGACCACCGCGCTCGGCTCGACGCTGGCCACCGAACGGCAGGACAAGATCCTCGCCATCGACGCCAACCCGGATGCCGGCACGCTGGGCCGCCGGGTCCGGCGGGAGACCGGCGCGACCATCCGCGACCTGGTCCACGCGATCCCGCACCTCAACTCGTACATGGACATCCGGCGGTTCACGTCGCAGGCGCCCTCCGGTCTGGAGATCATCGCCAACGACGTGGACCCGGCCGTCTCGACCGCGTTCAACGACGAGGACTACCGGCGTGCGATCGAGGTGCTGGGCAAGCAGTACCCGATCATCCTCACCGACTCCGGCACCGGTCTCCTCTACAGCGCGATGCGCGGGGTGCTGGACCTCGCCGACCAGCTGATCATCATCTCCACGCCGTCGGTCGACGGCGCGTCAAGCGCCTCCACCACGCTGGACTGGCTGTCGGCGCACGGCTACGCCGAACTGGTGCGGCGGTCCCTCACGGTCATCTCCGGGGTCCGCGAGACCGGCAAGATGATCAAGGTCGACGACATCGTTCAGCACTTCGAGACGCGCTGCCGCGGCGTGGTCGTCGTACCGTTCGACGAGCACCTGTCGGCCGGCGCCGAGGTCGACCTCGACATGATGCGCCCGAAGACCCGGGACGCGTACTTCCATCTCTCCGCTCTCGTCGCCGAGGACTTCGCACGCGCCCAGCAGCAACAGGGGCTGTGGACGTCGGACGGCAGCAACCAGCCGCCGCAGTACGCCCCGCCGATGCCCGGCCAGCAGGTGCCGGGCCAGCAGCCCTACGCGCCCCAGCAGCCCCAGCAGCCGGGACAGCCGTACCCGCCCCAACAGCCGTACGGTGGCCAGCAGCAGCCCTATCCCCCGCAGCCGGGCCCCGGCGCCGGGCAGGGCTGGCAGCAGTCGCCGCCCTCGCAGGCCCAGTCGGCCGCCAACCCGGCCGGCCCGCAGCAACAGTACGGCGGACAGCCTGGTCAGCCGGGGCAGCCCACACCTCCCCAACTGCAGGGACCCATCCCGCCCGCGGGGTGGCAGCAGCAGCCTCCGCAGCCGCCGCCAGCGCCTCAACAGTAAGGCGTCAGAGGTCTGAACCAATGAGGGTCCGCATCGTGTCCACGGTGCGGACCCTCCGCGCATTCCCGCAGCCCACACGCCGTTTCGATGACCGTTGACGCGGCTCGACCACCGCTGATAAACCTTCGCTTCACCAGCTGGCGATCCACAGATCAACCCGCCTTCTCCGTGCGAGTCATGACGCGAGGTCCCTGACGATGGTCGAAAGAGTTCCACCACACGCCGCCCAGCCACGCTCACGTCTGCGTATCCTCCTGGCCTCCGGTGCCGCCGCCCTCGGGCTCGCAGCCGCGTCCGTCGTGCCAGGGGTACCCCTCGGGGCCGCCGCGCCCCAGCAGGCGCAGGCCGCCGACAGCGGCAGGACGACACTGACCGTCGCGGTCGCGCAGAGCGTCGACTCACTGAGTCCGTTCCTCGCCCAGAAGCTGCTGAGCACCAGCGTCTCCCGGCTGATGTACGACTTCCTGACGAACTACGACGCCAAGGACAACCACGCGATCCCGGGCCTCGCCACCAAGTGGGAGCCTTCCGCGGACAAGCTGACGTGGACGTACACCATTCGGTCCAACTCCAAGTGGTCCGACGGTCAGCAGGCCACCGCCGAGGACGCCGCCTGGACGTTCAACAAGCTCATGACCGACGAGGGCGCCGCCCAGGCCAACGGCAACTTCGTCACCAACTTCAAGAAGGTGACGGCTCCCAGCCCGACGAAGCTGGTCATCGAGCTCAAGGAGCCGCAGGCCACCATGGCCGCGCTCGACGTTCCGATCGTCCCCAAGCACGTCTGGGAGAAGGTCGGGGACTTCTCGAAGTTCAACAACGACACGAAGTTCCCGATAGTGGGCAACGGGCCCTTCATCCTGTCCGACTACAAGGTCGACCAGTATGTGAAGCTCACCGCCAACAAGGACTTCTGGCGCGGCTCGCCCAAGTTCGACGAGGTGGTCTTCAAGACCTACAAGGACCAGGACGCCGCGGTCGCCGCACTCCGCAAGGGTGAGGTCTCCTTCGTCGCCGGCTCGCCCGCACTGACCCCCGCCCAGGCCGCGTCGCTCAAGGGCGAGAAGAACGTCAAGGTCAACGAGGGCCCCGGCCGCCGGTTCTTCGCCCTCGCCACCAACCCGGGTGCGCAGACCAAGGACGGCAAGAAGTTCGGCAACGGCAACAAGGCCCTGCTCGACCAGAAGGTCCGTCAGGCGCTCTTCCTGTCCATCGACCGCAAGACGATCATCGACAAGGTCTTCCAGGGCCACGCCGTCGAGGGTCAGGGCTACATCCCGCCGCGCTTCTCCGCGTACTACTGGCAGCCGTCCGGGAGCCAGAGCCTCGCCTACGACCCCGCCAAGGCGGCCCAGCTCCTGGACCAGGCGGGCTACAGGCTCAAGGGTGACCAGCGCGTCGGCAAGGACGGCAAGCCGCTCGACCTGCGCATCCTCTGCCACGCCACGGACCCCAACGACAAGGCGATCGGCAAGTACCTCAAGGAGTGGTGGGGCAAGCTCGGCATCGGCCTCAAGGTCGACTGCCTCGACGACGTCTCCGTGCCCTGGTACGCCGGTGAGTACGACCTCGCCTTCGACGGCTGGTCCGTCAACCCGGACCCGGACTTCGTCCTCGGCATCCACACCTGCGCCGCCCTGCCGACCAAGGCGAAGGCGAGCGCGAGCACGGACAACTTCATCTGTGACAAGACGTACGACGACCTGTACAAGAAGCAGCTCGCCGAGTACGACCCGGCCAAGCGGGCGGACATCGTCAAGCAGATGCAGTCCTGGATGTACGACTCCGGGTACATGAACGTCATCGCGTACCCGAACGCGGTCGAGGCCTACCGCACCGACCAGATCAAGTCGATCACGACCATGCCCGAGGCGGCCGGCAACATCTACGGCCAGGACGGCTACTGGAGCTGGTGGTCGGCCGTACCGGCGGGCAGCGGCGGCGACGCGGACAGCGACAGCGGCTCCGGCTCCACCGGGGTCGTCATCGGCATCGTGGTCGTCGTCGTGGTCCTGGCGGGTGGCGGGTTCCTCGTCATGAGGCGCCGTCGCACCACCTCGGACGACCGCGAGTAGTTCCACGGGAGTTCCGCGGGCCGCGGGTATGTTCCGCGGACGGGATGAGAGAGAGCGGCGGCGGGGCCCCGATCAGTCGGCCCCGCCGGCCGGTCCCTCTAAGGGCAGCACGAGCAACGAGAGTTCCCCCATGACAGCTGACAGCACTCCGGCGCTCGTGAGACAGGCGGATGCGGACACGGACGGGCCGGCTCCGGCCGGTCCACCGGCCGGCCGCGGGCCACGGGCGCGCAACACGAAGGCCTACCTCAAGTACGTGGCCGCCAAGATCGTCGGCGCGGCAGTCTCGCTGTTCGCCGTTCTGGTCACCAGCTTCTTCCTCTTCCGGCTCATCCCCAGCGACCCGGTGAAGCAGATGACGGGCGGCCGTCCCGTCTCGGCGCAGCAGCTCGACTCGCTGCGTCACCAGTTCGGCCTCGACCAGCCGATGTGGCAGCAGTTCACCAGCTACGTGGGGGACGCGCTCACCGGCGACTTCGGCACCTCGTTCCAGTTCCACGCCCCGGTCATGGACAAGATCACCGAGGCGCTTCCGGCGACGCTGCTGCTCACCGGCACGGCGTACCTCCTCTACAGCGCGCTCGGCATCTGGCTGGGTACCCGTACCGCCTGGCGCAACGGTTCCATGAGCGACCGGTTCAACACCGCGCTCGCGCTCACGCTCTACTCGGTGCCGTCGTTCTGGCTGGGTCTGCTGCTGATCATCGTCTTCTCGGTGGGCATCGGGCCGATTCCGGGCATGTTCCCGACCGGCGGCCTGGAGTCGGGCACCGAGACGGGCTTCGCCTACGTCCTCGATGTCGCGCACCACATGGTGCTCCCGGTGATCACCCTGGTCGCGGTCGGCTATGCGCAGACGCTTCTGGTGATGCGCTCCTCGCTGCTCGACGAGATGGGCAGCGACTATCTGACGACGGCCCGCGCGAAGGGGCTGCGCGACGACACGGTCCGCCGCAAGCACGCCGTCCCCAACGCGATGCTGCCGGCCTTCACGCTGATGTTCGTCAACCTGGGGCAGGTGGTCGCCGGACAGATCCTGGTCGAGACCGTGTTCTCCTGGCCGGGCCTGGGCGGCCTCTTCTACCAGGGGCTCAGCGTCCCTGACCTGCCACTCGTCCAAGGGCTGTTCTTCGTCTTCGCCACCGCGGTGATCCTGGCGAACACCCTGGCCGATGTGCTGTATCCGCTGCTCGATCCCCGGGTGGGCCGATGAGAGCCGAATCCATGCCCGCCTCCACGCCCGAGGCCGAGAAGCCGACGCCCGAAGGGCCCGGGGCCGCGGCGGCCAAAAGCCCTCGCGCGCTGGCACGGGCCCGCAAGCGCCGCTCCGTGGCCCGCTTCTGGCGCGAGTACCGCAGGCACCCTGGCGGCCTGTGGGGCCTGGCCGGGCTCATCCTGATCGGGCTGATCGCCCTGTTCGCGCCGGCGCTGGTCGGTACCGACTCGCAGAGCGTCACCGCCGCCCCGGGCGGTGCGCTGGAGGCGCCGAGCGGTGAGTTCCCGCTCGGCACGGACCAGTTCGGACGGAGCGTGCTCGCCCTGCTGGTGTGGGGAGCACGGGTCTCGCTGACGGTGGGGCTGCTCGCGGCGTTCCTGTGCGTCGCCATCGGTACGGTCGTCGGCATCCTCGCCGGACACTTCCGCGGCTGGTACTCGACGGTCCTGATGCGGGTCACCGACTGGTTCCTGGTGATGCCGACCCTGGTCCTGGCGATCGCGCTCGCCACCGTGATGGACCGCTCCCTGTGGACGGTCATCATCGCGATCGGCGTCACCACCTGGCCGACGACGGCCCGTCTGGTGCGGGCGCAGACGCTGGCCGTGGAGTCCCGCCCCTACATCGAACGGGCCCGGGCGCTGGGCGGCGGCCACGGCCACATCATGAGCCGTCACGTGCTGCCGAACGTGATGCCGCTGGTCCTCGCCCAGACCACGCTGGTGATCTCCAGCGCGATCCTGACCGAGGCCACCCTGGCCTTCCTCGGCCTCGGCGACCCGACCATCACCTCATGGGGCGGCATGCTCCAGGACGCGCGCGAGGCCGGCGCCGTGAGCGCGGGCGACTGGTGGTACCTGGCGCCGCCCGGTATCGCCATCGCCCTGGTCGCGCTGGCGTTCACCCTGTGCGGGCGCGCCATCGAGTCCGTCCTCAATCCCAAGCTGGGGGTGGCCCGTTGAGCACGACGAGCATCCGCAAGACGCCTCTTCTCCAGGTACGCGACCTGACGGTGACGTACGCCGGCGGGGCCCAGGCGGTCCGCGGGGTGAATCTGGAGGTCGAAGCGGGCCGGAAACTCGGCATCGCCGGGGAGTCGGGCTGCGGGAAGTCGACGCTGGCGCTCGCGCTGCTGCGTCTGCTGCCGGCCGGCACGAAGGTCTCCGGTGAGATCCTGCTGAACGGCGAGGACGTCCTCGGCATGAAGTGGGGGCAGGTCCGGGCCGTGCGCTGGGCCGGTGCCTCGATCGTCTTCCAGGGCGCGATGCACTCGCTCAACGCGGTGCACCGCGTCGGGGACCAGATCGCCGAGCCGATCGTGCTGCACCGCCGGACGAGTCAGGCCGCCGCCAGGAAACGGGCCGGCGAGCTGCTGGAACAGGTGGGGCTGCCCGCCGCGCGGGCGGACGCCTATCCGCACGAGCTCTCCGGCGGACAGCGGCAGCGCGTGATGATCGCGATGGCGCTCGCCTGCGATCCGGGGCTGATCATCGCCGACGAGCCGACGACAGCCCTCGACGTGATGATCCAGGCGCAGATCCTGCGCCTGATCGAGGAGCTGGTCTCCGAGCAGGACCTCGGGCTGATCATGATCAGCCACGACCTGGCGGTGCTCTCGGACACCTGCGACCGGCTCGCGGTGATGTACGCGGGGCGGGTCGTCGAGGAGGGCCCCGCGTCCGAGGTCTACGAGAGCGCGACCCACCCGTACAGCAAGGCCCTGTCGGGCGCCTTCCCGCGCATCGGGGACCCGGCCTCCCGGTTCGCTCCCCGGGGGCTGCCGGGCGATCCGCCCGACCCGTCGGCGCTGCCGGCCGGCTGCACGTTCCACCCGCGCTGTCCGGTGGCCCTGGACTCCTGCACCACACAGGACCAGGAGCTGCGGGACTCCGGGCCCGGACGCCAGGCCGCCTGCGTGCTGGTGGGCCCGGAAGGGGCCGCCGCCCCGGCCCTGCCGGGCGCCGAGGAAGCAAGGAGCACATCATGACCACCACCACGGACCTGCTCAGCGCGCAGGGGCTGCAGGTCACCTTCCCCGGCAGGCACGGAGCCGAACCCGCGCGTGCCGTGGACGGGGTCGACCTGGACATCAGGCCGGGCGAGATCGTCGCACTGGTCGGCGAGTCCGGGTGCGGCAAGACGACGCTGGCCCGGTCGCTGCTGGGCCTGGTCCCGCCGACCTCCGGGCAGATCACCTTCGGCGGCAGGCCGCTGGACTACGGGAGCCGTGCGCTGAAGGCGTACCGCAAGCGGGTCCAGCTGGTGCTCCAGGACCCCAGCGGTTCGCTGAACCCGCGGCACACGGTGTACGACGCCGTGGCCGAGGGCCTGCGGATCCACCGGTACGGCGGCGACGAGCGGGCGGCGGTGACGGACGCCCTGTCCCGGGCGGGGCTGCGGCCCCCGGAGCGGTTCTTCCTGCGCTACCCGCACGAGCTGTCGGGCGGTCAGCGTCAGCGGGTCGTGATCGCGGGCGCCCTGGTCCTGGAACCGGAACTCATCGTGGCCGACGAGCCGGTGGCCTCGCTGGACGCCTCGGTGCGCGGCGAGATCCTGGCGCTGCTGCTGCGGCTGAGGGACGAACTGGGCCTGTCCGCACTGGTGGTCACGCACGATCTCGGTCTGGCGTGGAACATCGCGGACCGGGTGGCGGTGATGTATCTCGGCCGGATCGTGGAGACCGGTGACGTCGAGCAGATCCTCACGGCTCCCCGGCATCCCTACACCCAGGCGCTGCTGTCGGTGCTGCCGGAGGCGGAGGGCGATCCGGTGGTGCTGACCGGTGAGCCGCCGGACCCGTCCAAGGTGCCGTCCGGCTGCCGCTTCCATGTGCGCTGCCAGGTCCTGGCCTCCGGCGAGGCGGAGCGCGCGGGTGTCGCGGACGCGTGCCGTACGAAGGATCTGCCCGTGCTGGCCGGGGGCGGCGAGACACAGGTGGCGTGCCACTGGGCGAACGCGACGGTGGCGGCGCGGGCTTAGGGGCCGAAACGGTGTGTGCGGGCAGGTCCGGGTCTCCGGGCCTGCCCGTTCCCCCTGCTACGGGTGCTCGTGGTGGATCGCGCCCCTGAGTTCGCCGAGCGGCCGCCCCGTGCCGCCCCAGCGGTGCTGAATGATCTCCGCCGCGATCGAGACGGCCGTCTCCTCCGGCGTACGGGCCCCCAGGTCGAGCCCGACGGGTGAGGCGAGCCGGGCCAGATCGGCTTCGTCCACCCCTTCCTCCCGCAGCCGTGCGAGCCGGTCGCGATGGGTGCGCCGGCTCCCCATCACACCGATGTACGCGGCCGGTGTGCGCAACGCGGACACCAGCAGCGGGACATCGAACTTCGGATCGTGTGTCAGGACGCAGACGACCGTGCGCCCGTCGATGTCCGTGTCCGACAGATAGGTGTGCGGCCAGGCGCAGACGACCTCATCGGCGGTGGGAAACCGCTCACGGGTCGCGAAGGCCGGACGGGCGTCGCACACGGTGACCCGGTACCCGAGGAACGACCCGATGCGCGCGGTCGCGGCCGCGTGGTCGATGGCGCCGAAGACGAGCATGCGGGGCGGTGGCGCGTACGTCTGGACGAAGACGGGGACGTCCTGCATCCGGCGCTCCCCGCGCACCCCGTACCACTGCCGGCCGGTCGCCCCCTGGGCGAGCAGGCCTCGGGCGTCGTCGGTGACGGCCGCGTCGAGCCCCTCGTTGCCGAGCGAGCCCCGTGCGCTGCCGGCCCGGACCACCAGCCGGGCACCGGCCGCCGCGGCGCCCGGCAGGACGGTGGCCACGGCGACGGGCTCACCACGCACGATCGAGTCGGTGACCCCCCGGAGCCATGCGCGGTCGGCCTCCGCCGCGAAGGGCGCGACCAGGACCTCGATGGTGCCGCCGCAGGTCAGGCCGACACCGAACGCCTCGTCGTCGCTGATCCCGTACGACTGGAGCTGCGGGCTTCCGGTGGCGAGCACCTCGCCCGCCACCTCGTACACCGCGCCCTCGACGCAGCCGCCGGACACGCTACCCGCCACCGCGCCGTCGGCGGTCACCGCCATCGCCGCGCCGGGGGCCCGCGGGGCGCTGCCCCGGACGGAGACGACGGTCGCCAGGGCGAAGGGCGTACCGGCGTCGTCCCAGGCACGCAGTTCAGAGAGCAGTTCACGCACGGTACGGACCTCCGCCTCCGGCCCGGCTCACCCGGCCAGGACGCGCCCCACCCTAAGTGAGCCTCCGTGCCGAAACGCTGAGCGCTGCGGCTTGTGCGCGGGGTCCCGCCACATGGACGCAGGGCGCTCCCGGCGCACCGGACGGGTGGCTCGGCCCTCGCCGTACACCGAGCACAGCCCGGTCATACGCGGAGCTCAGCCCCGGTCGTACGCGGCGATCAGCTCGCTGCACCGCTTCACATCGGCGGCCATCGCCACGAGCAGCTCGTCGATCGAATCGAACTTCAGCATCCCGCGTACGTAGGCGAGGAAGTCCACGGCGACGTGCAGCCCGTACAGATCGAGGCCGACCCGGTCGATCGCGTACGCCTCCACCGTCCGCTCGGTGGCGTCGAACTGCGGGTTCGTGCCGACCGAGATCGCGGCGGGCATCGACTCACCGTTCACGTTCAGCCAGCCCGCGTACACACCGTCGGCGGGGATCGCGGTGTGCGGCAGGGTCTCCACGTTCGCGGTGGGGAAGCCGAGCTCGCGTCCGCGCTGCGCACCACGGACGACGATGCCCTCGACGCGGTGCGGGCGGCCCAGGATCTCGGCGGCGCCGGCCACATCGCCCTCGGCGACCAGGCGCCGGGTGAGCGTGGAGGAGAACGGCTCGCCGCCGCCCGCCTCGCCGCGCACCCGCAGATCGATGACCTCGACCCGGTAGTCGTACGTACCGCCGCACTCGGCGAGCAGCTGCACGTTCCCCGCGGCCCTGTGGCCGAAGCGGAAGTTGGGGCCCTCTATGACCAGCCGCGCATGGAGCTTGTCGACGAGCACCTTGACGATGAAGTCGGCCGGGGCGAGCTTCGAGAACTCGGTGGTGAACGGCAGGATCAGCAACGCGTCCACGCCGAGTTCCGCCATCAGTTCGGCACGGCGGTGGTACGGGGCGAGCAGCGGCGGATGGCTGCCGGGCCGGACGACCTCGCTGGGGTGCGGGTCGAAGGTCACGACGACCGACGGGACGCCCAGCTCACGGGCCCGCTCGACGGCCCGGCCGATGATCAGCTGGTGTCCGCGGTGCACCCCGTCGTAGGAGCCGATGGTGACGACGCTGCGTCCCCAGTCCTGGGGGATGTCCTCCAAGCCACGCCAGCGCTGCACTCTGACCGCTCCTCGCCCGAACCTGTGTACGTGGGTTTGTCTCTTACGCAGGTCTAAGACTGCCATGCTCACGCCCTGCGGCCTGCATCGGCATGGGCGTGGGGGTCCCGAGGGCCTCCATCGTCCGCCGCGCACCGGCACCGACGACCGCCGCCCACTCCTGCGGGGCGTCCGCCAGCCACCCGCTGACCAGGGCGGCGAATCCGGGTACGTCACGGGCCAGTTCGACCAGCCGGCGGTCGAACCGTCCGGCGCCTTCGGGCGTCCGGACGAGCAGCGTCCCGGTGCGGTGGACCAGGGCCCTGGTACGGGCCCGGCTGCGCCCGGCACAGCCGGCCGCGGCAGCCCGCAGCAGGGCGTCCAGCACGATCGGGTCCCGGTAGGCGCCGCCCTGCTCGAAGTCCAGCAGCACTTCCAGTAATTCGTCGCGCAGCGGCTGCGAGGCCGGGCTGCCGGGCGAGGCCAGTACCCCGGCGAGCGCGCCGCGGACCGGCGCGGTCGCGGGACGGTCCCGGAGCAGCCCGGTCAGCAGGGGAAGCAGCAGGGCGCGGGCGGCGGGCCCGTGCTCCAGCCTGCGGTCGAGGTACGCCGCGGCGTGCACGGTGTCCTCGGGGTGGCTGTCGACGTACGCCCGCACGAGCCCGGCGGCGTGCAGGGCCAGCGCTGGGGCATCGATCCCGGCGAGGGCGCGCAGCACGTCGCCCGCGCTGTCCCCGGGCCGCACGAGACGGTCGCGGTACGCGGTCAGCACCGGCTCGGGGTGCGTGGGCAGGGCGACGGCGAGCGCGGCCGGGGACAGCCGGGGGCCGTCCGCGGCGAAGACCCGCAGTGCCTGCGGCAGATAGCGGTCCCTGGTCTCCGGATCGGCCACGAGCCGGGCCAGCGCGGGCCCGTGCAGATCGGTGTCGCCGGGGCGGGCCAGCAGGGCGAGGACGGAGCGGCGCAGCAGGGCCCGGTCGGCGTCGCCGGTGAGGTGCGGTGCGAGGACCGCTCCGTAGGAGGCTGCCGCGATCCGCCGGGTGCGGCGGTCGTCGCGCGACCACCGCTCGACGGCCCGGCACAGCGCCGAGGGTTCGTCCTCGGCCAGCGCGGCGAGCAGTTCCCCGGCGCGGGGGTGGTCGGTCGAGACGAGCGCGTCGGCCAGGTCGTCCACGGCGAGGTCGCGGCGGGCGTAGAGAAGGGCCTGCGCGGCTGCCGCGACGGTCGGGCGCATCGCCACCACTTCCTCCTCCTCACCGGCGAGCGGCTGCTCGTCGGTGAACCAGGTGCACAGGAGCGGCTGGAGGGTACGCGGATGGGCGGCGAGGCGCCGTGCCACGGCGTCCAGGAAGCGCCCGCCATCGGCGTCGCCCTCGGCGCACGGCGGTCCGTCAGCGGGGACGAGCCGCCGGAACAGATCCATCCGGTCCGCCTCGGGCAGCCGCAGCCGCCGCCAGAACCATGGCCCGAACTCCGCGTACACACCCTGCGCGCCGGACCCGCCCGCCTCGGCCGAGCTCCGGACGATGCGTCCGGTGAGCAGCCGGAGCACCCCGAGATGCGGGCGGGCGTCGGGCACCCGCAGCAGTGTCTCGGCGAGCAGATGAGCGGCCCACCAACGGGCGTCCGGAGGCGGGCAGCCACCGTCACGGGCGGCGGGCGGTGCGGCGGGGGCGCCGGTCGGGCGCACGGCCGTGGCGGTGCCGGTCGGGGGCGGCGCGGCCGCGGTACCGCTCGGGCACACGGCGGCGGGGGCGCCGGTCGGGCGCACGGCCGTGGGGGCGCCGGTCGGGCGCACGGCCGTGGCGGTGCCGAAGGCCGCGCGCGGACCGGTGCCGGGGACAGCGGGGACGGAGCCGGTCGCGGCCTCCCGTGCCGCCGTGGGCGCCGGGCCGATTGCCGACGGGCCCTGTCCGCCGGTCCTCACCACCGCGTCGTCCCGTTCCACCGGCAGCCGGTCCAGCGCCTCGATCAGGTCGGCCAGCCGGTGGGCCAGCGCGGCGGGGCCCTGACGGCGGCCCAGGAGCAGCAGCGCCTGGATCACGGGGCCGATCCGATGGCGCGGCACGGGAAGGGTGTGCGGCTCCACATCATCGGCGCCCGCAGCCACTCCCGCTCCCACTTCCGCTCCCGCACTCCCACCCTCGCCCGCTCCCGCTCCCGCGACGGAGGCGGAGGCGGAGGCGGAGGCGGAGGCGGAGGCGGAGGCGGAGGCGGGTACAGGCGCGGGTAGGGAGGCGGGTACAGCCGCGGTCCCGGGCCCGCCGACCGCGCCCGGCCTTCGGGGGTGCGGGACCCGCCCGCCGCCCTCCCCAGCAGAAGCACCTGCAGGAGCACCTGCGGAAACGCCCGCGGAAGCGCCCGCGGAATGCCAGCGGTGCACCAGTGCCCGCAGCGCGGCGTCCAGGTCCAGATGCGCACCCTGGACCCAGTCCCCCAGCTCCTCGTGCGCGAAGCGGTAGCCCGCTCCCGCCGGGACCAGCAGCCCTTCCGTGAGCACGGCCGGCGCCCAGCCCGTGCGCCACGGGAAGACCTCCTCGAACGCGGCCCGGTCCAGTTCTCCCTGCCCCGGTCCCAGACAGCGCCGGGCCGCCTCGTGGACCTGCCCCGCCACCCGCGCCGCCAGCCGCCGTACCGCCGTGCCCCGCGGTGCCGGACGGCACTCGGCGGCGATCCGGACCGCGATGCGCAGGCACATCAGGTCCAGGTGCGCGCCGAAGACCTCCTCCGTACCGGGCCGCCCCCGCGTGTCCGGGGGCAGGGCCTCGCGCACCTGGGCCAGCAGCCGCAAGGTGAGCGGGTGCCGGTCGTGGCCGGGGGCGAGCGCGTCGGGCGGGAGCGCGTACCGCTGCCGGGCCGCCTCGGCCTGACCCACGGTGAAGTCCTCGATGCGCACGGCGGACGGCAGCCGCCGGGCGGGCTTGGCGGGGCGGTGCAGCGCGCCGGGCGGGCAGAGTGCTCCGGCGGTCTCCCAGTGCTCGGGGCGACAGGCGACGACGAGCCGCGCCCCGTTCGCCCGCAGCCAGCCGACCGTGCCCGCGCTCCACCGGGCCAGCCGGTGCGCCAGGACGGGCGGCATCTCCTCCGGGCCGTCCAGCAGGACGAGCAGCGGGCTGCCGGAGTCCGCCGCCAGCCGGGCCACCCGCTCCGGGGTGGCGGCCGTCATGTCGCCGACGGCTCCGGCGGCGGTGACGATGCGTCCGGCCTGCCGCAGCGTGCGGGCGATCGCGTCGGCGAGGGAGGTGTCGTCGGCCAGCAGATCGGCGCCGCGCAGCCACACGGTGAGCGCGGGCACCGGGCCGCGGGCCCGCCGGGCGGCGAGCGCGGCGAGTTCGGTGGTGCGGCCCGTACCCGGCTCTCCGACGAGACCGAGAACCACTGCGGGCTCCTCGCCGGGAGCCGTCGGACCGGCCGCGGCGAACGCGCTGAACTCCGCGGTGGCCTCGGGCCGTTCCACCGGATCGGGCCAGGCGCTCGGTCCGCCCGCCGAACCGACGGACATGGCGGTCAGCTGGAGGGCTCCGGCAAGGTTGAGATCGCGGCCGTAGCCGGGGACGCTCATGGCGTTGCGCCGCAGCAGGGCGTCCAGCGGTCCCCCGTCGCCCGCCCCGGCCAGCGGTACCGCGCATCCGGCGGCCGCGTGCCCGGCCCGCAGAGCGGTGCCGAGAACCGCGACGACCGCTCCGGTGTCCGGGTCGAGGACCGGCCCGCCCACGGCCGCACCGCCGAGCCGCAGCGCGTCGCGCCCGTCCGTGCCGAGGGCCAGTTCCAGCGCCCGGTCGATCCGGTGGGTGCCGCCGCCGGCGGTGTACGTCACCGGGACCGGGCCCAGGACGCGTGCCTCGCGCCAGCCGTGCGCGGCGATCGTCACATACGTGCCGGCTTCGATCCGCTCCCGCAGCACGATCGGCAGCGGCCTGCCACCCAGCGCCTCCGGTCCACCGGTGGGCAGGAGCGCGAGATCCAGCTCGGGCAGGGCGGTGATGTCATCGGCCTCGACGCGGCAGCTGCGTCCGTCCGTGCCGTGCAGGACGAGGTGTGTGACCCCCTCGACCGCCTCGTGACTGGTCACAACCGTTCCCCGGTCGTCCGCGACGAACCCGGTCCCTCTCGGCCGGCCGGCCGGATCGCACAGTCGTACCAGCGTCGCCCGGTCCCCGCATCCCATGATCCGACGTTAGGTCCGCGGTGATCGCCAAGAGACAATCGGAGTAAAAGCGCCCCCGTATGCACCCCTGATTCACTCCGAGCGCCTGCCCATTGGGGTGAATCAGGAGCGTTCCGTGGACAGGAATCGGTGGGGGACCGTGGAGCGGGCACAGGGGCCCTGCCCGCTCCACGATGCGGACGCCGAAGGCGTTCAGCCGCAGACGCTCAGCCGAAGACGGCGAGGCTCTTGGCCTTGCCCTTCTGCTCCTCCACGAGGACCAGGAACCGCCCGTCGGGCCCGAAGACCGCGACCGGCCCCGGCGGGTACGCGGGCATGTCCAGCCGCATCCCGTTCAGCAGCAGCTTGGCCCGCTTCTCGTCGACGTCCCAGCGCGGGAACGCCGAAGCGGCGGCCTCGGCCACCGGCATCACGACCAGCTCTTCCTGATGCTGGTCCAGCGTCCTCGCCCCGTCGATGCCGTACGGACCGACGCGGGTGCGCCGCAGCGCGGTCAGATGCCCGCCCACTCCGAGTCCGGCGCCAAGGTCACGGGCGATGGCCCGGATGTACGTACCGGAGGAGCAGACCACCGAGACGACGAGGTCGACCACCGGGGTGCCGTCCTCGGCGACGGCCTCGCGGACGTCGTAGACCTTGAAGGACGAGATGGTCACCGGCCGGGCCGGGATCTCGAACTCCTCGCCGCCGCGCACCCGTGCGTAGGACCGCTTGCCGTCGATCTTGATGGCGCTGACCTTGGACGGCACCTGCATGATGGCGCCGGTCAGCTCGGCGACGCCCGCGTCGATGCCCGCGCGTGACACACCGGAGGCGTCGGTGGACGAGATGATCTCGCCCTCCGCGTCGTCCGTGACGGTGTCCTGGCCGAGCCGGATCGTACCGAGGTACTCCTTCTCGGTCAGCGCGAGATGGCCCAGGAGCTTGGTGGCCTTCTCGACACCGAGCACGAGCACGCCCGTCGCCATCGGGTCCAGCGTTCCGGCATGGCCGACGCGGCGGGTCCGGGCGATGCCGCGCATCTTGGCGACGACGTCGTGCGAAGTGAAGCCGGACGGCTTGTCGACAATGACAAGTCCGCCCTCCCGTCGCCCGCCGCCACCCGTGCCCGAGGTCGCTGCGCTCCCGCTCCCTTCCTGGGGCGTCTTGTTCTGCGCTGTCATTCGGAGGCGGTGTCCTCGTCGGTCTCGTCCTCCGGCTTGCGGTACGGGTCGGCGTCGCCGGCGTACGTGGCGCCCGAGGACGCCTCGCGCACCTTGGCGTCCGAGGCCCGTGCCCGGTCGAGGAGGTCCTCGATCGCCTTGGCGTTCTCGGGGAGCGCGTCCGCCATGAAGGCGAGCGTGGGGGTGAACTTCGTCCCCGCCGCCGCCCCGACCGCCGAGCGCAGGATGCCCTTGGCGCTCTCCAGGCCGGCTGCCGCGCTCGCCCGGTCCTCGTCGTCGCCGTAAACCGTGTAGAAGACCGTGGCCTCCCGCAGGTCGCCGGTGACGCGGGTGTCCGTGATGGTCACGTGCGTACCCAGGCGCGGGTCCTTGATTCCGCGCTGCAGTTTCTCGGCGACCACCTCCTGGATGAGGTCCGCCAGCTTCTTAGCCCGCGCGTTGTCGGCCACTGGTCCGTCTCCTTCTCGCCTTGCTCAATCGTCTTCGTCGCTGTGCAGCCGCCGCCGTACGGACAGCAGCTCCACTTCCGGCCGGCCGGCGATCAACCGCTCGCACCGGTCCAGCACGTCGTTGAGGTGCCCGGTGTCCCCGGAGACCACGGCCAGGCCGATCTCGGCCCTGCGATGGAGGTCCTGGCCGCCCGTCTCCGCCACGCTCACCGCGTACTTGCGCTGGAGCTCGGCGACGATCGGACGGACCACGGAACGCTTCTCCTTCAGCGACCGTACGTCGCCGAGAAGCAGATCGAAGGACAGTGTCCCCACATACATGTGTGTCCGGATGTCCCGCCGGTTCGGGTTCGTGCCCCGCCGTTGATTGGCAGGGACACAAGAACCGTACACGGAACGGCCGGGGCCGATCGACGGAAATACGACCCGTCGACCGGCCCCGACTGTTGAGGTACGGGTCAGCCTCGCGGCTTCTCGCGCATCTCGTACGTCGCGATGACGTCGTCGATCT
Source organism: Streptomyces brevispora (assembly GCF_007829885.1). Lineage (NCBI taxonomy): Bacteria > Bacillati > Actinomycetota > Actinomycetes > Kitasatosporales > Streptomycetaceae > Streptomyces > Streptomyces brevispora. The sequence goes on along the minus strand of NZ_VIWW01000001.1, from coordinate 4,880,666 downwards.
TGATGTCGTTGAAGTTTCCGAGGTTGATACCGCCCTCGAAGCCTTCGCGGATCTCGGTGACGTCGTCCTTGAAGCGGCGCAGACCGGAGATGTTGAGGCTCTCCGCGATGACCTTGCCGTCGCGAAGCAGGCGCGCCTTCGTGTTGCGCTTGACCTCGCCGGACCGGACCAGCACACCGGCGATGTTGCCCAGCTTGGACGAGCGGAAGATCTCGCGGATCTCCGCCGTACCGAGCTCGACCTCTTCGTACTCCGGCTTGAGCATGCCCTTGAGGGCCGCTTCGATCTCTTCGATCGCCTGGTAGATGACCGAGTAGTACCGGACGTCCACACCTTCGCGGTCGGCCATCTGCGCGGCACGCCCTGCGGCGCGCACGTTGAAGCCGATCACGATGGCGTCGGAGCCGGTCGCCAGGTCGATGTCCGACTCGGTGACCGCACCCACACCGCGGTGCAGGACCCGGATGTCGACCTCTTCACCGACGTCGAGCTGGAGCAGCGAGGACTCGAGAGCCTCCACCGAACCGGACGCGTCGCCCTTGATGATGAGGTTGAGCTCCTGGACCAGACCGGCCTTGAGCGCCTCGTCCAGGTTCTCCAGGGAGAACCGGACACCCTTGCGGGCGAAGTTGGCGTTGCGCTCACGAGCGGCACGCTTCTCGGCGATCTGACGGGCCGTACGGTCCTCGTCGACGACCAGGAAGTTGTCGCCGGCACCCGGGACATTGGTGAGACCCAGCACGAGGACGGGGGTCGAGGGACCCGCTTCCTCGACGTTCTCGCCCTTGTCGTCGAGCATCGCGCGGACTCGGCCGTACGCGTCGCCGACCACCATCGTGTCGCCGACCCGCAGCGTGCCTCGCTGGACCAGGACGGTCGCGACGGCACCGCGGCCGCGGTCGAGGTGGGACTCGATCGCAATACCCTGCGCGTCCTGCTCCGGGTTGGCCCGCAGGTCGAGCGAGGCGTCGGCGGTGAGGACGACGGCCTCCAGAAGAGCCTCGATGTTGAGGCCCTGCTTGGCGGAGATGTCGACGAACATCGTGTCGCCGCCGTACTCCTCGGCCACCAGACCGAACTCGGTGAGCTGACCGCGCACCTTGGTCGGGTCCGCACCCTCGACGTCGATCTTGTTGACCGCGACCACGATCGGCACGTCGGCCGCCTTGGCGTGGTTCAGCGCCTCGATCGTCTGGGGCATCACACCGTCGTTCGCCGCCACCACGAGGATCGCGATGTCGGTGGACTTCGCACCACGTGCACGCATGGCGGTGAACGCCTCGTGACCCGGGGTGTCGATGAAGGTGATCCTGCGGTCCTCGCCATTGACCTCGGCGCCGACCTGGTACGCACCGATGTGCTGCGTGATGCCGCCGGCCTCGCCCGCAACGACGTTCGTCTTGCGGATCGCGTCCAGCAGTCGGGTCTTACCGTGGTCGACGTGACCCATGACGGTCACGACCGGCGGACGGGAGACCAGGGCCTCTTCGCCGCCCTCGTCCTCGCCGAACTCGATGTCGAAGGACTCGAGCAGTTCGCGGTCCTCCTCCTCGGGGCTGACGATCTCCAGGACGAAGTTCATCTCGTCCGCGAGCATCTTCAGCGTCTCGTCGGAGACGGACTGCGTGGCAGTGACCATCTCGCCGAGGTTCATCATCACGCCGACGAGCGACGCCGGGTTGGCGTTGATCTTCTCGGCGAAGTCGGTGAGGGAGGCACCGCGCGACAGCCGGACAGCCTGCCCGTTGCCGCGAGGCAGCATGACGCCGCCCACCGACGGGGCCTGCATGGCCTCGTACTCCTGACGCCTCTGCCGCTTCGACTTGCGACCACGACGCGCGGGACCACCGGGACGGCCGAAGGCACCCTGCGTGCCACCACGGGCACCGGGGCCACCGGGTCGCCCACCGAATCCGGGACGACCGCCGAAGCCGCCGCCACCACCGGGACGGCCTGCGCCGCCACCGCCACCACCGGGACGACCGGCGAAACCGCCGCCACCGCCACCGGGACCGGCCGGACGGCCTGCGAAGCCGCCGCCACCGGGACGACCTGCGCCGCCACCGCCGCCGGGGCGACCGCCACCGGCACCGGGACCACGGCCACCGCCGGGGCCACCACCGGGACGCGGGCCGGCAGCGGGACGCTGCGGCATCATGCCCGGGTTCGGACGGTTACCGCCGGCGCCGGGGGCGCCGCCGGGACGAGGAGCCTGCGGGCGCGGCATGCCGCCCGGGGAGGGACGTGCACCGCCCTGACCCTGCGGGCGCGGGGCGCCGCCGGGGCCGCCCTGCGGACGCGGGGCGCCGGGGCGCTCCGAGCCGCCACCGGGACGCGGGGCGCCGCCGGGACGGGGCGACTGCGGACGGGCCATGCCCGTCGAGCCGCCGGAGGTGAACGGGTTGTTGCCCGGACGGGGACCCGCCGGACGTGCGCCGCCGGGGCGCGGGGCGCCCTGGCCCGCGGGACGTGCCGGACGGTCGCCGCCACGGGCGCCGTCGCGCTCGCCGCCACGGCCGCCGTCACGCTGACCACCGTCGCGGCCACCGTCACGCTGACCGCCGGCCGGAGCCGGACGGGCGGGGCGGGGACCCGGGGTGGCACCCGCGGGACGCGGGGCCTGCTGCTGCTGCGGTGCGGCCGGCTGTGCCGGGGCCGGAGCCGAGAACTCGGCTGCGGGCACCGGGGTCACCGGGGCGGGCTTCACGGGTGCGGGCTTGGGGCCCGGACGCGGGCCCGCGGACGGCGTGGAGGCCGCAGCGGGGGCGCTGCTCGCGGGAGCCTCGGCAGCGGCCGGCTTTGCAGCCGGTACGCCGGGCTTCGGGGCAGCGGGACGTGCCGCAGCGGCCGGGGAGGGCGCTGCGGGCTTCACGGGGGCGGCCTTGCGGGGCGCGCCAGGCTTTGCAGCGGACTTGCCGGCGGCGTTACCACCGGGACCCTGCAGTGCGTCAGTCAACTTGCGTACAACCGGCGCCTCGATCGTCGAGGACGCCGAACGTACGAACTCACCGAGTTCCTGGAGCTTGGCCATGACGACCTTGCTCTCAACCCCGAACTCCTTGGCGAGTTCGTATACCCGGACCTTAGCCACTTCGCTCCTTTTAGGTCCGGGTTACCGCCGGACCGTCGCTACTTCATGGGCGTACTCATCGCGTACTCATCGAGTGCTCATCGCAATCTCGACCTACTTCCAACTCGCGAGGTACCTGACCGCACGGGGACCCGTGCCGTTCAATTTTCTACGGTGTCACCCGCTCGACGAGCCGCTGTACCGCGGCGGGATCGAACGGCCCCTTGGCCTTGAAGGCCCGGGGGAATGCCCGGCGGCGAACCGCCAGGTCGAGACAGACAGATTCGGGGTGTACGTATGCACCCCGGCCGGGCAGCGTACCGCGAGGGTCAGGGACGCATGCGTCCCCGTCCGCCACGATGCGCAGCAGCTCGCTCTTGGCCGCTCGCTCCCGGCATCCCACACAGGTTCGCTCAGGGCAAGCTCGGGCGTGCGTCCGGCCAGACACGTCTAAGTCTACCTCCCCGTACCGACCTCACCTGTTTGGGGTAAAGATCGAACGGATGTTGTCGTGATCTCAGCGGAATACCGACGAGATCTATTCCCTGTCGTGCGGTCGGGCCGGTCCGTGCCGCGCTTGATTCCGCGCCCCGGACCGTCGCCGGATCAGCGCCGCTCGGCGCGCTCCCGGGCCCGCTCGGCCCGCTCGCGGTCGGCGACATCGCGCTCGGCGTCCGTCTCGGTGTCCGGGCGGATGTCGATGCGCCAGCCGGTGAGACGGGCGGCGAGACGGGCGTTCTGCCCCTCCTTGCCGATCGCCAGCGACAGCTGGTAGTCGGGCACGGTGACCCGGGCGGAGCGCGCTCCGAGGTCCACGACCTCGACCTCGCTGACCCGCGCGGGCGACAGCGCGTTGGCGACCATCTCCGCCGGGTCGTCCGACCAGTCCACGATGTCGATCTTCTCGCCGAGCAGCTCGGCCATGACATTGCGCACACGGCCGCCCATCGGGCCGATGCAGGCGCCCTTGGCGTTGAGACCGGAGCGAGTGGAGCGGACCGCGATCTTGGTGCGGTGGCCGGCCTCGCGGGCGATCGCGCAGATCTCGACGGAACCGTCGGCGATCTCGGGGACCTCGAGCGCGAAGAGCTTCTTCACCAGGTTGGGGTGGGTCCGCGACAGCGTCACCGACGGACCGCGCACTCCCTTGGCCACCCGTACGACATAGGTGCGCAGCCGCAGGCCGTGGGTGTACTCCTCGCCCGGCACCTGCTCCTGCACCGGCAGGATGGCCTCCAGCTTGCCGATGTCGACCAGGACGTTCTTCGGGTCCTTGCCCTGCTGGACGACGCCGGTGACGACATCGCCCTCGTGGCCCGCGTACTCGCCGAACGTCCGGTCGTCCTCGGCGTCGCGCAGCCGCTGCAGGATGACCTGCTTGGCGGTGGTCGCGGCGATCCGGCCGAAGCCCGACGGGGTGTCGTCGAACTCCTTGGGCTCCTGGCCCTCTTCCAGATCGGCCGGGTCCTCCTTCGCCCACACCGTCACATGACCGCGCTCGTCCAGCTCCACGCGCGCCCGGCGCCGGCTGCCGTCCGTGCGGTGGTACGCGATGAGGAGGGCCGACTCGATCGCCTCGACGAGCACGTCGAACGGGATCTCCTTGTCCTGCGCCAAGCCCTTCAGAAGCTTCACATCGATGTCCACGGCTACGCCTCCTCTTCCTTCTTGTCCTTGCGGTTGAATTCCAGCTCCACGCGGGCCTTCGCGATCTCATCGAAGGCGATCCGGCGGGACGTGGGCTTGCGGCCCTTGACACCCGGCACCTCGAGATCGAGACCCTCGTCGTCGACCGCGAGGATGCGGGCCACCAGCTCGCCGCCCTCGCGCAGCTGGAGCCTGGCCAGGCGGCCGGTGGCACGTACGTAGTGGCGGTGCTCGGTCAGCGGGCGGTCGGCACCGGGAGAGCTGACCTCCAGGACGTACTCGTCCTCGCCCATCACATCGGTCTCGTCGAGCATCGCGGAGATCGCACGGCTCAACTCCGCACAGGTGTCGAGCTCCACGCCCTCTTCGGAGTCCACGATGATCCGCAGCACCCGGCGACGGCCGGCCCGGGACACTTCGATCTCTTCCAGATCCAGCTGCTCGGCGCTGACGAGCGGTTCGACCAGCCCGCGCAGCTTCTCGCTCTGGGTGGTGCTCATCCGGGTGACTCCTCGGCCGCGTGTGCTGTTGTGGGGTTCGTCGCGTGTCTGGGTCAAAGGGTATCCGGTCCCGAGGGGTGTTGCCGTCCGCCGGCCCCCCCGAGCGCGGGTACGCTCGCCTGCGGTGATCACTTCCGGACACATCCGGTCAAGACAGGTCCAGGTCCGAAGGAGAACAAGTGCGGCGCACGGGGACGACGCGCAGGGGCGCGCTCACCGCGACGGGAGCGATCGCCATGGGGGCGGCACTGGCCGGCTGCGGAAGCGACGCCGATGACGGGGACGGCGGTCTGAAGGGCTCCGGGCACACCGAAGCGCGGACCGCGGCCGACCGCTCGTCCGCGGAGCGGGTGGAGACCTCGCTGCGGAAGAAGGCCGCCGGTGTGAGCGCCTCCCTGCTCGGCCAGTACGAGGGTGTGCTCGCCGCCCACCCGGCGACGGCGGCCGGGCTCATCCCGCTGCGCGACGCCGTCCGCGCCCACGTCAAGGCCCTCGCCCCGGCCAAGGGGGCCTCGCTCGACTTCGTCCGGACGCGGCCCGTCGGCGGTCCCGAAGAGGCCGTCAAGGCACTGGCCACCGCCGAGCGCAGCGCCGCGGCCTCGCACACGGCGGCCCTGCTGGAGGCGCCGCCGGAGCTGGCCCGGCTGCTCGCCTCGGTCGCGGCGGCGGCCTCGGCCCACGCCTATCTGCTGACCGGACAGGCCAAGGAGACGAAGGCATGAACGACGGGACACTGACCGCGGCACAGGCGGCACTGGCCGCCGAGCACGCCGCGGTGTACGGGTACGGGGTGGCGGGCGGCCGGGTCGCCGCGGGCCGCCGGGCCGAGGCCACCGCCGCGCACCACGCCCACCGGGCCCGCCGCGACGCGCTGGTGCGGACGGTGCGCGACCTGGGCGGTGAACCGGTGGCGGCGGACCCCGCGTACGCTCTGCCGTTCGCGGTGCCCGGCCCGGCCGCGGCGGTGCGGCTCGCCGCCGTGCTGGAGGACCGGGTCGCGGACGTCTACTCCGACCTCGTACGGGCCGCCGAGGGGCCGTTGCGGCGGGAGGCCGCCGACGCGTTGCGGGAGGCCGCGGTGCGCTCGGTGCGCTGGCGGGGCAGCGGCGTACCCTTTCCCGGGCTCGCCGAGCGGGCCGCCGACGGATCCCGCGAGGGGCGTGCCGCCGAGACGGACGAGGTGACCGGCGCCGACGCGAAGACCGGGTCCGATGCGAAGGCCACGACCGGCACGACGCACTGAAGAAGGCTCTGAAAGGGAACACGGCACGTATGGGTTTTGAACCGCCGCGGCGGCTGGTGCGAGCGCTCGGCGAGTCGTACGGGGATACGGCCGCCGGGGAATGGCTCGCAGGGCTTCCCGCACTGACCGAACGAGCGCTGGCCGGGGCCGGGCGGGAACTGTCCGTCGACCGGGTCGCCGCCCCGGGCGGGCGCAGCAGCCTGGTCCTTCTGGTGCGAGGTGGCGACGGCACCCCGGCAGCGTTGAAGATCTCCCCCTCCGGGGCGGCACCAGGGCTCGAAAGGGCGGCGCTGGCGCACTGGAACGGCTGGGGCGCGGTGCGGCTGATCACGCCGGGCGAGGACCTGCTCCCCGGGCACCCCGCCGCCGGGGCCCTGCTACTGGAACGGCTGCACCCCGAGGTGTCGCTGCGTTCGCTGCCGGAGGCCAAGGCGCTGCTGGAGGCGGCGGGGACGGTGCGGCGGCTGTGGGTCGAGCCGCCCGCAGGCCACGCCTTCGAGACGGTCGCCGAACGGACCGCGCGGCGGACCGGACCCATGCGGGCCGCCGCCGAGGCCGATCCGGACCTTGAGCCGCTGGTCTCGGCTGCCCTGGCAGCGCGTGAGGAACTGGTCGCCCACTCCCCCGAGACCCTGCTGCTGCACGGCAACTTCCGGCAGAGCAAGGTGCTCTCGGGCGAGCGCGCGCCCTGGCTGACGGTCGGGCCCGAGCCGCTGGTCGGCGAGCGGGCCTACGATCTGGCGCGGCTGGTGCGGGACCGGGTCGAGGATCTGATCGCCTCGCCGGGGGGTGCGGTGACGGCCCGGCGCAGGATCAAGAAGCTCGCGGACGCGCTGGATGTGGACCGGGAGCGGCTGCACGGCTGGACGCTGTTCCGCGCGGTGGAGTCGGGCACCCGGGCGCTGGCGGCCGGACGCGGCCAGGAGGGCGAAGTGACGCTGGAGTTCGCGGGCTGGCTGTAGCGCCGCCTCCCGCGTCGTCTGCTGCGCCATCTCCCGCGGCGTCTCCCGCGGCGTCTCCCGCGAAACGGCGAAGGGCCCGCACCGGTGCGGGCCCTTCGCCGTACTCCGGGGCGGTCAGCCCTGTTCGGTGAGGCGGGCGATCGCCTCGTCGACGGTGAGCTCCTCGCGCTCGCCCGTGCGGCGGTCCTTCAGCTCCAGGACGCCCTCGGCCGAGCGGCGGCCGGCGACCAGGATCTTCGGGACGCCGATGAGTTCGGAGTCGGTGAACTTGACGCCGGGCGAGACGCCCGCGCGGTCGTCGACCAGGACGCGCAGGCCGGCCGCGTTCAGCTTCTCGGAGACGTCGAGCGCCAGCTCGGTCTGGAGCGCCTTGCCCGCGGCGACGACGTGCACATCGGCCGGGGCGATCTCGCGGGGCCAGCACAGGCCCTTGTCGTCGGCGGTCTGCTCGGCGAGGGCGGCCACCGCGCGGGAGACGCCGATGCCGTACGAGCCCATCGTGACGCGGACGGGCTTGCCCTGCTGGCCGAGGACGTCGAGGGAGAAGATGTCGGCGTACTTGCGGCCGAGCTGGAAGATGTGGCCGATCTCGATGGCGCGGTCCACCTGGAGGCCGGTGCCGCAGTTGGGGCAGGGGTCGCCCGCCTCGACGACGACGACGTCGAGGTAGTCGTCGACCTCGAAGTCGCGGCCCGCGACGACGTTCTTCGCGTGCTTACCCTCCTTGTTGGCGCCCGTGATCCAGGCGGTTCCGGAGGCGATGCGCGGGTCGGCGACGTAGCGGACCTTCTCCAGACCCTGCGGGCCGACATAGCCGCGTACCAGGTCGGGGCGGCCCACGAAGTCCTCGGCGGTGACCAGTTCGACGACGGCGGGGGCGAGGTGCTCCCCGAGCTTGCCGAGGTCGACCTCGCGGTCACCGGGCACGCCCACGGCCACGATCTCGCCGTCGACCTTGACCAGGAGGTTCTTCAGGGTGGCGGAGGCCGGGACGCCGAGGTGGGCGGCGAGGGTCTCGATGGTCGGGGTGTCGGGGGTGTCCAGTTCCTCGACGGGGCCGGTGCCCGAGGCGTCGGCCGGGGTGGCCCGGAAGGTGACGGCCTCGGTGTTGGCGGCGTAGTCGCAGCCGGGGCAGTCGACGAAGGTGTCCTCGCCGGCCGGGGCGGGCGCCAGGAACTCCTCGGACGCCGAGCCGCCCATGGCTCCGGACACGGCGGAGACGATGCGGTGGTCGAGGCCGAGCCGCTCGAAGATCCGGATGTAGGCGGCGCGGTGGAGCCGGTACGCCTCGACGAGACCCTCGTCGGTGGTGTCGAAGGAGTACGAGTCCTTCATCTGGAACTCACGGCCGCGCAGCACGCCGGCGCGGGGGCGGGCCTCGTCGCGGTACTTGGTCTGGATCTGGTAGAGGATCACCGGCAGGTCCTTGTAGGACGAGCACATGTCCTTGACGACCTGGGTGAAGATCTCCTCGTGGGTGGGGCCGAGGAGGTAGTCGGATCCCTTGCGGTCCTTGAGGCGGAACAGCAGGTCGCCGTACTCCTCGTACCGGCCGCTCGCCTCGTACGCCTCCTTGGGCAGCAGGGCGGGGAGCAGGACCTCCTGGCCGCCGATGGCGTCCATCTCCTCGCGGACGACGCGGGTGACGTTGTCCAGGACCTTCTTGCCGAGCGGCAGCCAGGACCAGATTCCGGCGGCGGTGCGACGTACGTATCCGGCCCGGACGAGCAGCTTGTGGTTGAGCGTCTCGGCGTCCGCCGGGTCGTCACGCAGTGTCTTGATCATCAATCGGGACATGCGCTGGACCTGGGCCATGATGAACTCCTGCTCGGAAGGGTGATGTGCAGGAGGTTAGCCGGGCGGCACGGGCGGGCGGAAATCGATTGAGTCAGTGATGCGTCCGGCGCAGCAGCGGAAGCGGTGCTCCCATGACCGCGTACGGTTTGGGAGCGCTGGGGAAGAGCACCTGCCGGGCCAGGTCCTGGTAGCCGAGGGAACGGTACAGACCGCGTGCCGGGCTCTCCGTGTCGATCGCGGAGAGGATGGAGCGGGGCTGGTCGACGGCGTCGGTGATGGCAGTGATCAGGGTGCGGCCGATCCCGCGGTTCTGGAACTCCGGGTGGACGTGCAGTTCCGTGATCACGAAGGAGTTGTCGAGCCAGTGCGCGGAGCCGGTGGCGCGCAGATAGGGCTCGACGACGGTGGACCACCAGTGACCGCGTTCGTTCGGCATGCCGTAGACGAAGCCGACGAGCCGGTCGGCCCCGGTCATGGCGCCCAGCGCGCGGGCGCGGGGGTGGTCGAGGTGTCTGAGGACGATGTGGCGGCGTACTTCGATCTCGTCGGCGCCGAGGCCGAAGGCGACGGCCTGCACGGCGAGCGCCTCGTCCACGCGTGCGGCGAGATCGATCGGTCCGATCCGGACGCTGGGAGTGTGGGGGCCGCCCCCGGAAGCTGCTGCCATGGACCGACCTTACTGTCCGTGGCGGGGTGCGGGGTACGGGTCGGTGCGGGGCGGAGGCGGGGCGGGCGGCCGGGTCAGAACAGCACGCTCATGAACGCGCCGACCTCGCGGAAACCGATCCGCCTGTACGACTTGCGCGCGGGCATGTTGTAGTCGTTGACGTACAGGCTGACGATCGGCGCGACATCGGACAGTGCGTGGCGCAGGACGGCCGCCATACCGGTCTCGGAGTATCCGCGGCCGCGGAATTCCGGGGCGACCCAGACCCCCTGGATCTGGCAGGCCTGTGAGGTGGTGGCGCCGATCTCGGCCTTGAAGACGACCTTGCCGTCCTGGATCCGGGCGAAGGAGCGGCCGGCGCCGATGAGTTCGGCGACGCGGGCCTGGTAGAGGAGTCCGCCGTCGCCCGTGAGCGGGGAGACGCCGACCTCCTCGGTGAACATGGCCACGCAGGCCGGCATCAGGACGTCCATCTCGTCCTTGCGGACGCGGCGGACCAGCGGATCGGGCACCACGTCGGCGGCGGGGCTCTCGGTGACCATGAGCGGCTGGTTGGCCCGGACCTCGCGGGCGGGGCCCCAGCCCGGTTCGAGCAGCCGCCACAGCTGGGCGGTCGGCTCGGCGGGGCCGACGATCGAGGAACAGCGGCGGCCGGCCCTGCGGGCCCGGTCGGCGAAGGCCCTGACGGATTCGGGGGTGGCGCAGATGGGGACGAGGTTGGCCCCGGAGTAGCAGAGGGAGCGCAGCCGTCCGTCGGCGTACCAGCCCCACATCTCGCCGCCGAGGCGCCATGGGTCGAGGCCCGCGATCTGGACCCGGGAGGTCACGAAGGCGTTCGCTACGGGTTCGCTCTCCAGCAACGCGAGCGCGGCGCCGAGGTCGCTGGGTTCGAGGACCCGGGTGGTGGTCTGCGTCAACACGAGGGGGCCTCACCATACGGTCTGCTGATTTCCGCACTGTACCCAAAGTGGCTGTGAGGCGCCGCCCGTGGTGGTGAACAGCTTCTGCGGAACGCGGTGAGCTCGCTCACGGGCAGCGCCCCGCGGAGCTCGTTCCTCCGGCGGGGCGCTGTCGTGGGTGTCATGGGTGGGGCGTTGCCGACAGTGGCGCCGTCCGCCCGCGGGGCAGGCGGGGACGCTCAGAACACGCCCTAGCTGATGGAGACCTCGGGCTCGCCGGAGGCGATGCCGTCCTTCTCCATCTGTTCGGCGATCTTCAGGGCTTCCTCGATGAGAGTCTCGACGATCTTCGACTCGGGCACCGTCTTGATGATCTCGCCCTTGACGAAGATCTGGCCCTTGCCGTTGCCGGAGGCGACGCCGAGGTCGGCCTCGCGGGCCTCGCCGGGGCCGTTGACGACACAGCCCATCACGGCGACCCGCAGCGGCACCTCCATGCCCTCCAGGCCGGCGCTGACCTGGTCCGCGAGCTTGTAGACGTCCACCTGGGCGCGACCGCACGAGGGGCAGGACACGATCTCCAGCCGCCGCTGCTTCAGGTTCAGCGACTCCAGGATCTGGAGTCCGACCTTGACCTCCTCGGCGGGAGGCGCGGACAGCGAGACGCGGATCGTGTCACCGATGCCCTCACTGAGCAGGGCGCCGAAGGCGACGGCCGACTTGATGGTGCCCTGGAAGGCCGGTCCGGCCTCGGTGACGCCGAGGTGCAGCGGGTAGTCGCACTGCGCGGCGAGCTGGCGGTAGGCGTTGACCATCACGACCGGGTCGTTGTGCTTCACCGAGATCTTGATGTCCCGGAAGCCGTGCTCCTCGAAGAGCGACGCCTCCCACAGTGCCGACTCCACCAGTGCCTCGGGGGTCGCCTTGCCGTACTTCTTCAGCAGCCGCGCGTCCAGCGAACCGGCGTTGACACCGATCCGGATCGGGGTACCCGCGTCATTGGCGGCCCGCGCGATCTCCTTCACCTTGTCGTCGAACTGCTTGATGTTCCCCGGGTTCACCCGCACCGCCGCGCAACCCGCATCGATCGCCGCGAACACGTACTTCGGCTGGAAGTGAATGTCCGCGATCACCGGGATCTGCGACTTGCGCGCAATCGTCGCGAGCGCGTCCGCATCGTCCTGCGTCGGACACGCCACCCGCACGATCTGACAGCCCGATGCCGTCAGCTCCGCGATCTGCTGCAGAGTCGCGCCGATGTCCGACGTACGCGTCGTCGTCATCGACTGCACCGAAACCGGCGCATCCCCGCCGACCGCCACCGACCCGACCTGGATCTTGCGGCTGACCCTCCGGTCGGCGAGCTTGGTCGGAACGGCAGGCATTCCGAGAGAAATCGCAGTCATGCGCTGAGCATCCCCAAGGTGTGGATCAAGGTCCCGAGATCGGCGGGCTCCGACCTTCGAGGTTACGGCACCGAGGGCAACCTGAGGCACACGGCGTCCGGCGCCCGCACAAAATATGGGCCACCGGACGCACCATGCGCATCCGCCGTCACTCGGGGTACATCAGGTGCGTTCGCCGCACCGATCAGGAGATCTTGACCGGGTTGACGACGTCGGCCACCAGTACGAGCAGGGTGAAGCAGATGAACACTCCGGCGACCACGTAGGCGACGGGCATCAGCTTGGCGACGTCGAAGGGGCCGGGGTCGGGGCGCTTGAAGACGCGCGCCGCGTTCCGGCGGATCGCCTCCCACAGCGCTCCCGCGATGTGACCGCCGTCGAGGGGCAGCAGCGGCAGCATGTTGAAGAGGAACAACGAGAGGTTGAAACCGGCCAGCAGGAACAGCATCATCGCGATCTGGTTCTGCCCCGGAACGTCCAGCGTCATCACCTCACCGCCGATTCTGGCCGCACCGACGACGCCCACCGGGGAGTCGGCCGCGCGCTCGCCGTCGCTGAAGGCCGCGTTCCAGAGTGCGGGGATCTTCGACGGCAGGGCGATGATCGAATGGACACCGTTCTCGATCATGTCTCCCATGCGGACGACCGAGTCGCCGAAGGAGAGCGGGATGATCTCCGACTGCGCCGCGAATCCGAGGTAGCCGGCGGAGATGAACTCCCCGGGGATCACCTCGCCCTGGGAGTCCTTCTTCGCCACCGCGTTCTTCTTGAGCACGGCGTGCAGGGTCTTCTCCTGGCCGTCGCGCTGGACCGTGATGGTGGCGGGGCCGATCGTGTCGCGGATCCGGTCGGAGAGCGTGGACCAGGTGTCGACCTTCTGGCCGTTGAACGCGACGATCTTGTCGCCCTCCCGGAGCCCGGCCGCCTGGGCGGGCGAGACCGGGTCGGACTCCTTGCAGGTCTCCCGCTTCTCGCTCTGGGCGATCACGCATTTCTGGACGCCGGCGACCTCGGTCGTCTGGGTCTGGAACCCGAAGGTCATGGCGACGCCGAGGAAGATCGCGACGGCCAGGATCAAGTTCATGAACGGTCCGGCGAACATGACGATCACGCGCTTCCACGGCTTGCGCGTGTAGAAGAGCCGCTTCTCGTCGCCCGGCTCCAGCTCCTCGAAGGCGGCCGATCTGGCGTCCTCGATCATGCCGCGCCACGGCGAAGTGGATCGTGCCTCCAGTCGCCCGTCCGCTCCGGGCGGGAACATCCCGATCATGCGGATGTAGCCGCCGGCCGGGATGGCCTTGATCCCGTACTCCGTGTCGCCCTTCTTGCGCGACCAGACCGTCGGGCCGAAGCCGACCATGTACTGGGGTACGCGGATGCCGAAGAGCTTCGCTGTCGAGAGGTGTCCCAGCTCGTGCCAGGCGATGGAGAACAGCAGGCCGATGGCGAAGACGGCGATGCCCAGAACGGTCAACAGGACCGACGTCCAACTCATGCGCGCGCCTCCGCTGTGGCCTTGGCCGAGAGTTCCCGGGCCCGGGTCCGTGCCCAGGTCTCCGCTTCAAGGACGTCCGCGACGGTCAGTGAAGTTCCCGTCGGAGGCGTTCCGTGTTCGGCCACCACCGCCGTGACCGTGTCCATGATGCCGTTGAACGCCAGCTGTCCGGCCAGGAAGGCGTCCACGCACTCTTCGTTGGCCGCGTTGAACACCGCCGGTGCGGTGCCGCCCAGCGTGCCCACGTGCCTGGCGAGTCCGACGGACGGGAAGGCCTCGGTGTCCAGCGGGAAGAACTCCCAGGACGAGGCCTTCGTCCAGTCGAAGGCGGGGGCGGCGTCGGGGACGCGCTGCGGCCAGCCGAGGCCGATGGCGATCGGTCCGCCCATGTCGGGCGGGGTGGCCTGGGCGAGGGTGGAACCGTCGGTGAACTCCACCATGGAGTGGACGTACGACTGGGGGTGGACCACGACCTCGATCCGGTCGAAGGGGATGTCGTAGAGGAGGTGCGCCTCGATGACCTCGAGCCCCTTGTTGACCAGGGTCGCGGAGTTGATCGTGATGACCGGGCCCATGGCCCAGGTCGGGTGCGCGAGAGCCTGTTCCCTCGTGACGTCCGCGAGCTCGTTCCTGGTGCGTCCGCGGAACGGGCCGCCGGACGCGGTGACGACGAGTTTGCGCACGTCGCTGCGCTTGCCGGCCGCCAGCGCCTGGAAGAGGGCGGCGTGCTCGGAGTCGACCGGGATGATCTGACCGGGCGCGGCCAGCGCCTTGACCAGCGGGCCGCCGACGATCAGCGACTCCTTGTTGGCGAGTGCCAGGGTGCGGCCCGCCCTGAGCGCGGCCAGCGTGGGGGCGAGGCCGATGGAGCCGGTGATCCCGTTGAGCACGGTGTGGCAGTCGCCGGCGGCCAGTTCCGTGGCCGCGTCCGGGCCGGCCAGGATCTCGGGGAGCTCTTCCCCCGTTCCGTACTGCTGCCGCAGCGCCTCGCGCAGGGCGGGCACCGCTTCGGGAGCGGCGACCGCCACCGTGCGCACCCGCAGTCGGCGCGCCTGTTCGGCGAGGAGGGCGACCCGGCCGCCCGCCGCGGAGATCGCGGTGACACGGAAGCGGTCGGGGTTGCGCAGCACCAGGTCGATGGCCTGGGTGCCGATGGACCCGGTGGAGCCGAGGATGACGAGATCCCGGCGTCCTTCCACGGCGTCGAAGACGAGGTGCGGGTCGGCCAGGGGGGCAGGGCTGTCGCTCATGCCCCCCATTGTTGCCGCATCCGCTGGGTGCGTTGACAGCGCGCCCCTCGCGCCGGGTCGTGACTGCTCGCTCATCGCGGCCCCTCAGCCCTTGGCCGCGCGGAACTTCGACCACTGGGCGGCCATGATCTCCGGTGGGACTCCGCCGATGTCCTGGGGGGAGCTGATCTCCGCGCGGAAGGCGAGGGTGGTGGAGCCGGAACGGACGACGGTCAGGTACTCGTACAGCTTCTCCTTGCCCTTCACGTCGAGGATGGTGAAGCGGTACGCCTTCGACTCGTCGGCCTCGGACGCGAAGGCGGGAGTCCTGGCGGGCTCGACCTTCAGGTACTTCGCGCGGGCGACGGCCCGCTGCTCGGTGAAGCCTCCGGCACAGTCCCTGCCGGCCTTGTCGAGTGCCTTCATGACGGTCGCCGCCCCGCCGTCGCCGTAACTGCGCAGCGTGATGTCGACGGTGACACCGAGCATCTCGTCGGGAACGTCGGCCTTGCGCTGCACTTGGGCGGTGGGGTCGGGGTCGCTGACCTCCGCGGCGAGGCTGACCAGCGGCTGGCATCCGGCCGGGTCCGCGGAGTAGGCGTCGCCAAGGGGGCCGCCGAGCGCGTACTCGGACGCGGTGTACGTGCCGACACTCTCACCGTCGGTGAAGGAGGCGGCCTTCAGCCGGGCCTCGTCGAGCGCCCGGGGCCCGGAGGGCTTGGCCGTGGCCCTGCCGTCCTTGTCCGCACCGGCGGAGCCGCCCTTTCCGTCGCCGTCACTGCCGCATGCGGATGCGCCCAGTGCCATCGCGGCCGCGATCCCGACGGCGGCCACCCGGTGCCACCGTCCCCGCGGGTTCCCCGCCCCGTACATGGCTGTTCCCATTCGCTGATTCCCCGTTGCTCGTCGCGCTCTTGACCGACGCTCGATTGTGCTGCATGCCGTCGGGCCGGGGCACCCGCGGGCCGGTCGGATTCAGAAATGTGTGGCCACGCCGAACACTCTGCGGAGCTGGGCCATGTCGTGCAGATCGGCCGGGCGGGGGTCGTATCCCTGGTGGAACTCGACCTGCTGCCCCGCCGAGATGCAGCGCACCGGTGTCCCGTCGATGGTGCCGGTGACGAAGCACTCCGCCGGGTAGCGGAACGGCTCCCGCGGGTCGAACGACGTCTGGGTCGCCGACCCGTCGGTGGCGAACTCCAGCGGGTGCAGGTCGATTTCGGGCCCGGCCGGATGGCTGAGAACGAACCGTACGGGCCGCCAGTCGACCGTCTGCGCGTAGCCGGCCGCCACCAGGGCGGCGACGAGGGCGGGTTCCTGTTCGTGGCGGTGCAGCAGGTCGAGGTCCTGGTGAGGGCGGGTCTCCTCGCCCACCAGGGCATCGATCCCCCAGCCACCGGCGAGCACCACATCGCTACCGGCCTCGCGCAGCACGGACAGTACGGACAGCACGTCGGGGGCGGACATCATGCCGCGGAGACTATCGCCGCGCGGCCGGCACCTGCCCGGAATTCTCCGGCCCGGACTCCTGCCGGGTCATGAGTTCCGCGAACTCGGCGAACGCTTCGTGGAACCGGGGGAACGTCTTGCGGACGCAGCCGGGGTCGTCGTAGGTGAGGCCGGGAGTGAGCAGACCGGCGACGGCGAAGGACATGACGATGCGGTGGTCGCCGTGGGTGGCGATCTCCGCGGCCCGCGGGGTGCCCGGCAGGATCTCGATCCAGTCCGGACCCGTCTCGACCGTGATGCCCATCCGCCGCAGGTTCCGGGCGCACGCCTCCAGCCGGTCGCACTCCTTGACCCGGGTGTTGCCGACGTCCTCGATGCGTACCGGCCCCGAGGCGTGGGGAGCGATCGCCGCCAGTGTCGGCATGGTGTCGGAGATGTCGCGCATGTTGACGGTGAGGCCGCGGAGCTTCCCGGTGGAGCGGACCGTGGTGGATTCGGCGGTCGTGTGCACCTCGGCGCCCATCCGGCGCAGTACGTCGACGAACCGCAGATCCCCCTGGAGGGCGTCCTTGCCGAGTCCGGGGACGGTGACCTCGCGGCCGGCGAGGGCCGCCGCGGCGAAGAAGTAGCTCGCGGTGGAGGCGTCCGGCTCGACGGCGTACGTGGTGGCCCGGTAGCCGCCGGGCGGCACCGTGAAGACGTTGTTCCCGGGGCCGCCGCGGACGACCTCGACGCCGAAGCTGCGCATCATCGCCAGGGTGATCTCGATGTAGGGCGCCGACACCAGTTCCGTGACGGTGATCCGGAGTCCCTCGGCCGTCAGCGGTCCGAGCATCAGCAGCGCGGTGAGGTACTGGCTGGACTGCCCGGCGTCCAGGGTCAGTTCGCCGCCCTTGATGCCCGCGGCACTGATCCGCAGCGGGTGGTGGCCCTCGGCCGCCTCGTGGTGGAGGTCGACGCCGAGGGTCCGCAGCGCCTCGGTGAGCGGGGCGAGGGGGCGGCGGCGCATCTGCGCGGAGGCGTCGAAGCGGTAGGTGCCGCGGGCGCCGGCCGCGGCGAGGGTCGGCAGGAAGCGGGCGGTGGTCGCTCCGTCGCGGCAGTAGATGTCGGCGTCGGTGGCGGCCGGCCCGGCGGGGCGGCCCGCGTTCCGCCAGTGGTCCGCGTTCCGCACCACCTCGTAGCCGAGGCCGGTGAGCCCTTCGGCGAAGCCTTCGGTGTCGTCCGAGCTCAGCGGGCGTACGAGGGTGCTGGTGCCGTTCGCGGCGGCGGCCAGGAAGAGGGCGCGCGCGGTGACGGACTTGGAACCGGGGACGTGGATGACGGTCACGGGTCCCCATCCTGCCGTGCCGCGGGCGCGCGGGCGGGGCGCGTCCAGCGAGTGGACGCGCCCCGCCGGGTCCGGCGTCAGCGGCTCAGCGGATCGGCCGGTGCACGTTCTCCCGGGTGGAGGGGCCGGGGGTGGCGTCGGCGATCCACGGGCCCTCGCCGCTCGGGTCGACGATCCCCTCCTCCAGCCAGGTGTAGGTGCCCGACAGGACGCCGTCGACCACGCGCCGGTCCAGGTCGTCGGTGTTGGACCACAGCCGGGTGAAGAGTTCCTCGACCCGGACCCGGGACTGCCGGCAGAAGGCGTCGGCGAGTTGGTAGGCCTCGCGGCCGTGGTCGTCGCCGGTGCGCATGAGTTCGGCCCGGACACAGGCCGCGCTCATCGCGAAGAGTTCCGCGCCGATGTCGACGATCCGGCCGAGGAAGCCCTGCTTGGTCTCCATCCGGCCCTGCCAGCGCGACATGGCGTAGAAGGTGG
Source organism: Streptomyces brevispora (assembly GCF_007829885.1). NCBI lineage: Bacteria > Bacillati > Actinomycetota > Actinomycetes > Kitasatosporales > Streptomycetaceae > Streptomyces > Streptomyces brevispora. The sequence goes on along the minus strand of NZ_VIWW01000001.1, from coordinate 4,862,498 downwards.
AGCGCGCCAGCTTGCGGGAGGAGCGTTCGACGTAGCGCAGATGGCCGGACAGATCGGTGTGGCCCGCGGGGTGGAACTCCCCGTAGGTGCCCGGCAGCTGTCCGGGTCCGGCGACGAGCTTGGGCAGCCACCGGGCGTAGAACCCGGCGGCGTTGGCGCCGGCCCGGGCCTTGGCGGAGAGCGGCTTGTCGGGGTCGATGATGTCCCCGGCGACCTTCAGATGGGCGTCGACCGCCTCACGGGCGATCAGCAGATGCATGATCTCCGTCGAACCCTCGAAGATCCGGTTGATGCGCATGTCGCGGAGCATCTGCTCGGCGGGGACGGCCCGTTCACCGCGGGCGGCGAGGGAGTCCGCTGTCTCGAAGCCCCGGCCGCCGCGGATCTGGACGAGTTCGTCGGCCATCAGGCAGCCCATTTCGGAGCCCAGCAGCTTGGCGAGCGCGGCTTCGATCCGGATGTCGTTGCGGTTCTCGTCGGCCATCTGGGAGGCGAGGTCGACGACCGCTTCGAGGGCGAAGGTGGTCGCGGCGATGAAGGAGATCTTCGAGCCGACGGCCTCGTGCCGGGCGACCGGCCTGCCCCACTGCTCGCGGACCGCCGACCACTCGCGGGCGATCTTCAGACACCATTTCCCGGAGCCGACGCACATGGCGGGCAGCGAGAGCCGGCCGGTGTTGAGGGTGGTGAGGGCGATCTTGAGCCCGGCGCCCTCCGGCCCGATTCGGTTCGCGGCGGGGACGCGGACCCGGTGGAAGCGGGTGACACCGTTCTCCAGACCGCGCAGTCCCATGAAGGCGTTGCGGTTCTCCACGGTGATGCCCGGGGCGTCGGCCTCGACCACGAAGGCCGTGATGCCGCCCTGGTGGCCCTCCGACTTCGGGACGCGCGCCATGACGACGAGCAGGTCGGCGACGACCCCGTTGGTCGTCCACAGCTTCACCCCGTCGAGCACGTAGTCGGTGCCGTCCGGGACGGCGGAGGTGGCCAGGCGTGCCGGGTCGGAGCCGACGTCCGGTTCGGTGAGGAGGAACGCCGAGATGTCGGTACGGGCCAGCCGGGGCAGGAAGGTGTCCTTCTGCTCCTGGCTGCCGAAGATCTTCAGCGGCTGGGGCACGCCGATGGACTGGTGGGCGGAGAGGAGGGCGCCGATCGCCGGGCTGGCGGAACCGACCAGGGCGAGGGCCTTGTTGTAGTAGACCTGGGTCAGGCCCAGACCGCCGTACTTCACGTCGATCTTCATGCCGAGCGCGCCGAGTTCCTTGAGGCCGTTGACCACCTCGTCGGGGATCCTGGCCTCGCGCTCGATCAGGGCCCCGTCGATCCTGGTCTCGCAGAACTCGCGCATCCGGGCAAGGAACTCCTCGCCGCGCCGGACGTCCTCACCCGCGGGCAGCGGATGCGGATGGATCAGGTCCAGGCGGAAGCGGCCCAGGAAGAGTTCCTTGGCGAAACTGGGTTTGTGCCAGTCCCGTTCACGCGCGTCCTCGGCCACTTGGCGCGCTTCACGCTCGGAGACCTTGGGCGTGTGCTGTGGTGCGGATGGCCGTTGTGCGGATGGTGCGGACATGAGGAGCTCACCTCGCCGCTTCGTCGGGTGGGTGGTTCCGGCGGATTCAGGGGCGGTCCGGGTACGGGCCGCCGACGCGTATCCACCGGCTCTACTCGTCCGTATGTACCCGATTCCTGGGGGCGCCACCATCCGCGGGACGCCGATCGGGTCGGCCGCCACTCCAGTGACCGGCACGGCTGGCGGAATGCCGGAACGTCCGGAACCGCCGTGCGACGGGATCCGGTCAGCGCCTTTGGCCGGCTGGTTCCGCTCCGGCCCGTACACGCCTTCGGCCTTCGGCCCGCGCCGCAATCGTGTCAGCGGTACGGTGACCGCCGGACGGACAGGATCGCGACGTCGTCGTGCTGGCTGCTCTCCCCGGCGAAGGCGCGCGCGTCGTCGTAGAGGGCCTGCGGCAGATTGCGTGCGGAGAACGAGTCGCGCCGGGTGAGGCGTTCGGTGACCGGGTAGAAGGTGCCGTCGGCGTCGCGGGTCTCGGTGAGCCCGTCGGTGGTCAGCATGAGCGTCGAACCGGGTGGGAAGGTGAACCAGTCGACCGTCGTGGGTTCGGCGGCGAGTTCGGCGAGACCGAGGGGGACACCGGACTTGAGTTCCGGTGTGATGACGGTGTCGTCGTGCAGCAACTGTGGCGCGATGTGACCACAGTTGATGACCTGCACCTCGTTCTGCGCGTCGATGTTGACGATGAGCGCCGTGACGAAGCGTTCGTCGTCGCCGGTCTGCACGGCATAGGAGTTGTGCCGCACGACCGAGGCGTCGAGGGCGTCGACGAGCGCGGTCAGGGTGGGCTCCCGGTGGGCCGCTTCCCGGAAGGCGCCGATGACGGCGAACGCGGCGCCGACCGCGGGCAGGCCCTTGCCCTGGACATCGCCGATCAGCACGCGGGTTCCCCACGGTGACACGACGACGTCGTAGATGTCGCCGCCGATGAGCCGGTCCTCCTGTACCGGCTCGTACACGCCGTCGACCAGGACGTCGTCGGTGAGCAGAGGCAACGGGCGCAGGATGTGGCGCTGCATGGCCGCGGCGGTGGAACGCAGCCGCAGCATCTCGGTCTCGCGTCGGATACGGCGGTTGCAGGCGTAGACGGCAGTCATGCCCAGGGCGAGGGTGAGCAGCATCATCAGGAGCCTGTCGAGCCACGACCGCCCGTCACCGTGCCGGACCAGCACGGTGACGGCGACCACGATCGTGGTCCATGCGGACACGAACAACGTCTGGCGCGTGCTGCACAGCGCGGACGCCGCACCCGGCAGGAACACCAGGAGCCCGAGAAGCCACACCGGGGACTCGGACAGCGCACCGAGGAGCTCCATCAACAAGGTCACCGACACGACGCCGAGCATCACTTCGACATTGGGTGGCGGTTCGATGGCCTCGAAGGTACGTACGAGTCTCTTCGAATGTTTACGGGGCACGGGACCTCCGGAGCCGACGGTGTGCTCCCCGTACGTTAGGCAGGCCCGGGCATGGGTGAGCCGCGCCCCGCCGGACGAGGTGCCCCGCGCGACGACCCACCGGTTCGGTGGCAGCGCCCGCCGCTCAGGCGTGGCCGGCGGATCAGCGGGATAGGGTTCGGCCGAGAAGAATCCGATCGGTCCAGCCGGGCTGCGCCAAGGCTCCGTGCGGTGGCCGCCCGAGGGAGAGCCGGATGCTGCAGGCATTGGGATTGGGCCCGGCCGAAGAGGCCGTCTACACCACGCTGCTGGCCCACCCGACGGCATCGGCGCAGGAACTCGTCCGGCAGACCGGACTCGAAGAGGCCGAGACCACCCGTGTCCTGCTCGACCTGGCGGCGCGCGGCCTGGTGGCGATCGCCGCCGAGACCGGGAGCCGGGTGACCGACCCGGCCGACAGCGGGGCCGGCCCCCAGCCCGCCCGCTACCGGCTCACACCCCCCTCCGTGGCTCTGGCTCCGTTCCTCGTCGAGCAGCGCAACGCACTGCACCGGGCCGAGACCGCGTTCTCGATGCTGACCGAGCAGTACCGCACCACCGCCGCGCACCCCGCGGGCAGCGTCATGGAGGTGGTCGTGGGCGTGGAGCAGGTCGCCCACCGGTTCCACCAACTGCAGCGCGGCGCTCAGTGGGAGCTCCTCGTCTTCCTCGTCGGCGAGCCCATCGCGGTGCCGCGCGAGGCTGCCGACGCCTCGGAGAGTTTCGCGCTGGACCACGGAGTCGACTTCCGGGTCGTGGCTGCCAAGAACTACCTCGACGTGCCCGATGTGGCAGGGGACATGAGGGCGGCCATCACGGCCGGCCTCAAACTCCGTCTGGTCGAGTCGTTGCCGCTGAAGATGGTCGTGTCGGACCGGGAGCGCGCCATGGTGCCCCTGGACATGACGGACTCCGGCGGTGAGCCGAGCGCCATCGTGGTGCACCGCAGCGGACTGCTGACGGCCCTGGTCCATCTCTTCGAGAAGGAATGGGCCCAGGCCAGGCCGCTGTACGCCACCACCACGGGTGTGCAGGCGAAGGCGAAGGCCGATCAGCGGCCGACCGAGGGCGAACTGGAGGTCCTCACCCTGCTGCTGGCAGGGATCTCCGACCGGCGGGCGGCCTCTCAGCTCGGGCTCTCCGTACGCACGGTGGAGCGACGGACCCGCCGTCTGATGGACCTGGCCGGAGCGGACTCGCGCCTGCAGCTGGGCTGGCACGCCGCTCGCGCGGACTGGCTCTGACCTCGTCCCGGACGTGAGGGCCAAGTGGTCTGCGCCTGTTGGTGGTCACGGCCGGATCGGCACCTCGGTCATGAGCTTGCGATCCGCTTCCCCGGCTGTGGGTCCGGTCCCGCGCGGATCCGCGGGAATCGGTGTGTCCGGAAGCACTTGAGGAGGCCGGAGCCTGCTGCCGGTCAGGAGTTCGGCGATGAGTTGGGGCCGCCTGACGGAAATCCGACATGCGGGAAACCCGTCACTCACGGCATCCCCATGGCCGCCACATGTCTGCCAGGCTGCGGCGGCAGTACGAAATGTTCCCGATATCAAGTGGGGAGATTCATGCGCTCCATATCGCGCATAGCCCTGGGCGCGGCAACCGCCGCAGCCCTGGCCGTCACCGCGGTCGCGCCTTCCGGCGCGGCGGACGCGCCGCCTGGCCGCGCCTCGGGGAAGAGACCCCTCGTCGGCAGCGAAGCCACGGCAAAGGCCGGCAAGCAGGCAACGGTCACCCTGGTCACCGGCGACAAGGTGATGGTGACCACGGACCCGTCCGGTCACAGCTCTGCGGCCGTGCTGCCCCGTGAGGACGGCACGCAGCCGATGATCCAGACCCGTCAGATGGGCAAGGACCTCTACGTCTACCCCGAGGCCGCCTCCCGGGCTGTCGCCGAGGGCAAGGTCGACGAGCAGCTGTTCAACGTCACCGGGCTCATCCGCCAGGGATACGACGACGCGCACACGGACACGCTGCCGCTCATCGCCACGTATCAGAAGAGCGTGAACGTTGCCGAGAGCGCGCCGGCGGCCCCTCGCGGTTCCGAGCGGGGCCTGAGCCTGCCGGCCGTGGACGGCGTCGCGCTCAAGGCAGGCAAGGACACCGCCGCCGCCTTCTGGCAGGACGTCACCGACGCCCACTCACGTTCCGCCTCCACGCTGAAGAAGCTGTGGCTGGACGGCAAGGCCGAGGCCACCCTGGACCGGTCCACCGCGCAGGTGCACGCGCCGGAGGCCTGGGCGGCCGGGTACGACGGCAAGGGCACCAAGGTCGCCGTGCTGGACACGGGCGTGGACGCCGAGCACCCGGACCTGGTGAACCGGGTCGCCGGGTCCGAGAACTTCACGGACTCCAAGAACACCGACGACCGGGTGGGCCACGGCACCCACACCGCGTCCACGGTCGGCGGCTCCGGAGCGGCCAGTGACGGCCGCAAGAAGGGCGTCGCCCCCGGCGCCTCGCTGCTCATCGGCAAGGTCCTCAACGACCAGGGCTACGGCCTGGACTCCTGGATCATCGCGGGCATGCAGTGGGCCGTCGACCAGAAGGCCGATGTCGTCTCCATGAGCCTGGGCAACCCCACCATCGGCAACTGCAACGACCCGATGGCCCAGGCCACGGAGCAGCTTTCGAAGAACACCCACACGCTGTTCGTCATCGCCGCCGGCAACGCCGGCTCGAACACCGAGACCGTCTCCTCGCCCGGCTGCGTGCCCGGCGTGCTGACCGTCGGAGCCGTCGACCGCGACGACACCACCGCGCAGTTCTCCAGCCGCGGTCCCGTGGCCGTCACCCACACCCTCAAGCCCGAGATCGCCGCCCCCGGCGTCGACATCTCGGCGGCCAGCGCGGGCGGACGCGGCGTCTACGCGTACCGGACGATGTCCGGTACCTCGATGGCCACGCCGCATGTCGCGGGCGCCGCGGCCGTCGCCCGCCAGGCACACCCGGACTGGACCGCGCAGCAGATCAAGGCGGCCCTTGTCTCCTCCGCCCGCACCGGCGGCAAGGTCGGTGGCGCCGACCAGACCGGCGGCGGGGTCCTCGACGTGTTCGGTGCGGTGAACCAGAAGGTGGTCTCCGCACCCGCCGTCCAGGCCGGCAGCTACAACTGGCCGCAGGACACCTCGGACCGCACCACCGTGCAGGTGCCGTTCACCAACACCGGCGACAGCGCCGTCACCCTGAACCTGAAGGTCAGCGGTGTGCACGGCAACGACGGCAGCGATGTCGCCTCGGGTGTCATCAAGCCGGACCAGGGCAAGGTGACAATCCCCGCGGGCGCCACCGCTCAGGTGCCGCTGCGGATCGACCCCACCGCCCGCCTGAAGGACGGCCAGTACGGTGGCGTCACCGGCCGGATCCTGGCCACGGGCGGTGGTGTGCACGTCTCCGTGCCGGTCACGCTCTACGTCCAGGCCGAGACGGTCACGCTCCGGGTCAAGGTCATCGACCGGAACGGCAAGTCCGCGGTGGCCCCCTCCTCCCTGGACCTCGTCAGCCTCGACACCAACACGGGCGAGCACCGCAACAACTCGGGTTCGAACGACCAGATGTACCGGGTCCGACCGGGCGATTACTCCCTGAGCAGTTTCGTGGCGACGTACGGCGCGGACAACGCGCCCGAGTCGGTCAGCTACCTGGCGCAGCCGCAGCTTCGGATCACCCGTGACACCACCGTCGTCCTGGACGCCCGCAAGGCCCACCGGCTGAGCCTGCACACCGACCGTCCCTCGAAGGTGAACAACACCGTACTCAGCTACTCCCGCACCTGGGACGACACCTGGCTGATCTCAGGATCGCTGCTGTCCGGCAGCGCCGTCCAGAAGTTCTACGCGGATGTCGACGGACGTGCCAAGGACGGCACCTTCGAGTTCCGGCCCACCTGGCGTGCGACCGGCTCCGAGGGCGGTTCGCCCTACGTCTACAACCTGTCGTTCCCGACCCGGGGCCCGCTGCACTCCGACCAGGTCTACAGGCCGAAGGACTCCCGGCTGGCCAAGGTCGACGAGACGTGGAAGGCCATGGGCAAGGAAGGCGATTACATCGACGCCATGTTCATCCGCCCCTCCGGGAACAGCGACTCCTACATCGCCGTCAGCCCGTTCGGCCAGGTGCATGTGCCCACCACCCGCACCGCGTACTACACGACCGGCGAGGACGCCTGGTACCACGGCGCGATGACCAGCTTCCCGTTCGCCGCGTTCATGGGTGATCAAGAGCGCATCTACCGGGCGGGGCAGCGGAGCACCGAGGAGTGGTACGGCGGCCCTCTGAGCCCGGCCGCCCCCCGGGACGCCGAGGGCAAGCCGGTGCTGGCCGCCGAACGGCAGGGCGACCTGATCGGCTTCCAGAACGCGCTCTGGGTCGACGGCTCCGGCGACCACTGGTCCTACGGCGGGTCGTTCGGTGACCTCGGCAACCTGGCACTGAAGCGCAACGGTGAGCAGATCGCCACCAGCGCCTATCCCTACGACGTGTTCCAGGTGCCGGACGAGGACTCCGCGTACGAACTCACCCAGAACCTGGAGAAGATCGACACGTCGGACCGCAACTGGCTGCGCTCCACCGCCGTCACCACCGTGTGGAGCTTCCGCTCCCACCGGGAGCCGGACGTCTACTCGCGCGGCCTGCCGATCCTCTTCCCGAGGTACGACGTGCCGGTCGACGGCATGAACACGCTGCCGGCGAAGAGCGGCATCAGGGTCGGCCTGTCGGTCGAGGGGCATGCCGGGTACACCCCGGGCGCGGTCAAGGCCGCCTCGCTGTCCTACTCCTACGACGGCGGCGCCACCTGGACCCAGGCGCCGACCGAGCAGCGGAACGGCACGTGGACGGCCGTCCTCGACCACACCGGTGCCGCCGGCAAGCAGGTCATGACGAAGGCCACCCTCACCGACGCCAAGGGCAACGCGGTCACCCAGACCATCACCCGCGCCTACGACGTCCGGTAGCCACGCGGTGAGGCCGGTCGGACCACCCGCAGCGGATGGTCCGCCCGGCCACGTGCTGTCCCCGCCGTGATCACCGGGGCACGGCGGGGTCCGGCGGGGGCCGGTGCAGACAGCAGCCCCGGCAAGCGGTTCGCCTGCCGGGGCTGCTGCGTGGTCGTCCCGCGCCGGTCGAACGGTGCTGTCCGGGCGGGCAGAGGACGGGGCGGGGCTACAGGGCGAGGCCGGTGAGGACCAGGACCCGCTCGTAGGTGTAGTCGTCCATCGCGTACCGGACACCCTCCCGGCCGACGCCGGACTGCTTGGTGCCGCCGTACGGCATCTGGTCCGCGCGGTACGAGGGGACGTCGCCGATGATCACGCCGCCGACCTCCAGCGCGCGGTGGGCGCGGAACGCGGTCTGCAGGTCGTGGGTGAACACGCCGGCCTGGAGGCCGTACTTGGAGGAGTTGACGGAGGCGAACGCCTCGGCCTCGCCGTCCACCTTCTGTACCGAGAGCACCGGTCCGAAGACCTCCTCGCAGGAGAGGCTGACGCCGTCGGGGAGCTCGGTGAGGACGGTCGGCGCGTAGGTCGCCCCGTCGCGCTTGCCGCCGGTGAGCAGCTTGCCGCCGGCCTGGACGGCCTCGTCGACCCAGGACTCGACGCGCTTGGCGGCGTCCTCGTTGACCAGCGGGCCGACGTCGGTGGCCGCGTCGGACGGGTCACCGGTGACCTGGGCCTCGACGGCCGCGACGATCTTGGGGAGCAGCCGGTCGTAGACCGTGGCGTCCGCGATGACGCGCTGCACCGAGATGCAGGACTGGCCGCCCTGGTAGTTGGAGAAGGTCGCGATACGGGTCGCGGCCCAGTCCAGGTCCGCCTCGGACGCGTAGTCACCGAGCACGACCGCCGCGCCGTTGCCGCCGAGCTCCAGGGTGCAGTGCTTGCGCGGCACCGAGTCCATGATCGAGTAGCCGACCGGGGCGGAGCCGGTGAACGAGATCACGGGCAGCCGCTCGTCCTGGACGAGGGCGGGCATCCGGTCGTTGGGGACCGTCAGCACGGACCAGGAACCGGCCGGCAGGTCGGTCTCGGCCAGCAGCTCGCCCAGGACGAGCGACGAGATCGGGGTGGCCGGAGCCGGCTTCAGGATGATCGGGGCACCGACGGCGATGGCCGGGGCGACCTTGTGGGCGCTCAGGTTCAGCGGGAAGTTGAACGGTGCGATGCCGAGGACCGTGCCGCGCGGGAAACGCCGGGTCAGGCCGAGACGGCCGGTGCCGCCGGGGTCGGTGTCGAGGCGCTGGGCGTCGCCGCCGTTGAAGCGGCGGGCCTCCTCGGAGGCGAACCGGAACACGGAGACGGCACGGCCGACTTCGCCGCGCGCCCACTTGACGGGCTTGCCGTTCTCGGCGGAGATCAGCTGGGCGATCTCCTCGGTGCGCTCCGTCAGGCGCCGGGCGACATGGTCGAGCGCGGCGGCGCGGACGTGGGCCGGGGTCGCGGCGAACTCGTCGCGCACGGCGTGGGCGGCGGCGACCGCCTCCTCGACCTGGGCCTCGGTGGGCACGCCGACGGTACCGACGAGACGGCCGTCCCAGGGGTTGGTGACGTCGAAGCTTTCCTCGCCGGTGGCCTCGCGGCCGGCCAGCCAGAAGGCGTGGGTGGAGGTCATGGAGGTTCCGGCCCTTCGATGTCGTGGGGTGTTCCGTCCCCACCGTAGGGCCGCACCGTCCGCCTGGCGTTTGTCCGGCGTGGAGCAGAGGCGTGCCGGGGCGCTCCGGTTTGTCGGAGGGAGGGAGGTGTCCCCCCGGTCCCAGCCGTCCTAAGCGGTCGTCGGGGGGCCGGTGACCTTGAGGGCCAGCCAGAGTTCCATCCTGCTGTCCGGATCGTCCAGCGAACGGCCGAGGATCTCCTCGACCCTTCGCATCCGGTAGCGCAGGGTGTGCCGGTGCACTCCCAGGTCGGCCGCGGCGGCGTCCCACTGGCCGTGGTGGGAGAGCCAGGCCCGCAGGGAGGCGACCAGGTCGCCGCGGCCCTTGGCGTCGTGTTCGTACAGGGCGCGGAGCATGGCGTCCGCGAAGGCCCGTACCGCGTCGTCGGCGAGCAGCGGGAGGACCGAGCCGGTCGCCAGTTCCTCGTGCTCGACCAGCGCCCGGCCCCGTCTTCGGGCCACCGACAGGGCCTGCTCGGCCTGCTTGTACGCGGCGGAGACGGCGATCGGCCCGGCGGGGGCGGAGAGGCCCACGACCACTTCGGTGTCCTGTGCCGGTTCGTGCGCGGGCCGTTGCTCCTGGGCCTCGGCGTAGGCCGTGCAGGCGGCGACCGCGGCGCCGCCGTCGGCGGCCAGGACGACGAGGCGTTCGCCCTCGGGCACCATCAGCACGGTCTCGCCGGACCGGAAGGCCGCGGTCTCCATCGCCTCGGCCAGTTGCGCCGTGGTCGACGGTTCGCCGGCCTCGGCGATGAGCAGCCGGAAGGGCGCGTCGAGCAGCCCGCCGTAGAGATCTCCGGCGACGGCGCGCGCGTGGTCGGGCTGGCCGGCGAGCAGCATGCGCAGCACCGCGGCGCCGAGCCGCTGTTCGGCGCCCTGGAGCGAGCGGGAGCGGGCGGTGGTCAGGGTGAGCAGGGCGACCGCCGAGTGGACGGCGTAGCGTTCCGCGGTGCCCAGCGCCGCTCCGGTGCCGACGGCGAGTGCGCCGCGGGCCCGGCGGCCGGTGCCCAGGGACTGGAGCTCCACCCGGTCGTCGCTGCCGCCGACGACCACGCTGGCGGGGGCCGGGCGGTCCCGCAGGCGTTCCACGTCGGGGGTGAGCCGGGCGGCGCGGCGGGCGGCCCACTCGGGGGCGGCGGCCACGACGGCCCCGGAGGTGTCGTACAGCGCGGCCCAGCCGTCGACGTGTGCGGCGAGCCGGGTGAGGAGTTCGGCGGGACCGTCCCCGGCGAGCGCCGCCCTGGTGAGTTCGCGCTGCGCCTCGAAGCCCGCGGTGACGGCCCGGTACTGGTCGGCGGCGATCTCCGAGGAGACCGCCTTGGCGATGGCGATGAACGGCGTGCGCCGGGGCACTTCGAGGAGCGGCAGCCCCGCTTCCTCGGCGGCGTCGATGAGTGCCTCGGGTACGTCGTCGTAGTTGACGCCGACGGCGAATCCCACCCCGACGACTCCCGAGCCGGCCAGCCGCCGCACGTACCGCTGCATGGCCGGTGGGCTCTCGGCGTCGAGATTGGTCGCGGTGATCAGCAGCAGCTCGCCGCCCTCCATGTAGGGGACAGGGTCGGCCAGCTCGCTGGCGTGCGCCCAGCGCACGGGTGTGTCGAGCCGGTCCGCCCCCGCACGGACCGTGAGTTTGAGCGCCGAGTGCTGGACGAGCGAGGCGAGTGTGGGGGGCATGGGACGGGCGACCTTTGGGAGGGGGCGTCGATTACGCCGTCCCGTATGAACGGCTGCCGTCGATTCTGCCAGGGCGGCAGGGTTCCCGTAACCGCTCCCGGCCCTGCCGTACCGCTCCCCACGTAGCCCGTCAGCCTCCCAGTCGCACCAGGAGCGGGGGGGCGTGCTCCCCTTCGACCGTGGTGAGGGAGAGGACCGCGTGTCCGGCCGCCAGTTCGTACGCCAGTCCCGAGGCGGACCAGCGTTCCCGCTCGACCTGGCGTACGGTCACGGCGTCCGTGGTCACGGCCTTGCCGGTGGCCAGCTTCCGCAGGGCGTGCAGGGCACGGGTGAGCGGCTGGTCGGCGAAGACGCCGTGCTGGGCGACCTCCCGGACCTCCACCCATTCCTTGCCCCATGCCTCGGCGAAGCGTTTGCCGTCCCAGGTGGAGACGCCGGAGAAGGCCATGGCGCAGCCGACCGACCCGAGCAGGGCGTGGTGCAGCGCCTCGGGCACGTCGTCCAGGGTCCGGAGCGCGAGGACCGCCCCCGCGTTGACGGACCGCAGCCGCCGGATGCCCCGGACGGTTTCGGCGGTGACGGTGTGGGTGGCGTCGTCCAGGACCAGGCAGACGAACAGTGAGCGGTCCGAACGGGCCGCGGTGATCGCGTTGAACTGGGCGAGGACGAGACGGGCCAGTAGGTGGGACGCCTCGGCGTGGGCCCGCTCCGGCAGATCGATGCGAACCCGCAGCGGGTGCTGTTCCAGGGACCGCAGCGAGAACGGCCGGGCGTCGTCCCCGGTGGCGAAGAACCCGGCGAAGGCCGGCCGGTCGAGTACGGCGATCCGGTCGGCGAGAACGGCGGCCGGGTCCCCGGCCCCGCCCGCCTGCCGGGCCCGGGCGTCCAGTTCGCGCAGCATCGAGTGATGGCCGCCCGCCTCCAGGGCCTGACGCAGTACGGTCAGCGCGGCGACGGAACCCTCGAGGAGTTCACGGAGTTCGGGTACGCCGGGGAACCTGCCGTGAACGGTGCGGTACGGGCCGAGGAGCTGACCGAGCACGGTGCCCGCGCGCCTGCTGTCCAGCCCGGGGATGTCGCCGGCCAGTCCCTCCGCGAGCGCCGCCGCGGCCTCGTCGGGGTCGGTGGTGCCGCCGTACAGGTCGAAGTCGTGCACGGATGTGGGGTCACCGATCCTGACGACGACGTCGTAGGCGTCGTCCGGCCCCAGCTGTGCGCCCGCCCCGCCGACGGCGAGGACCGCCGCCTGCCCGGTGAGCGCCCTGATGGCGAGGGATTCGATGACCGGCCGGACCACCCCGGCGGTCTTCCCCGAGCCGGGTGGCCCGACCGCCAGCAGCGAGGTTCCCAGGGACGCGGGATCCAGGGCCATGCCCGAACCGCGGCGCGGGTAGGGGTTGCGCGGGTCGTCCACGCAGTCGCCGATGCGGACCTGGCCCGTGAGCGGGTCGTGCGGGGCGGTGCGCAGCGGCAGGTCACGTTGGCCCGAGGGGTGCAGATAGGCGCCGGCGCCCTTGCGCAGCACGGTGTCGGTGAAGGATTCGAGGCGGTCGGGGCGGGTCCGGGCGACGGCCCAGGCATGGCGCAGCCGTACACAGTCCACGTCGTTCATCCGGCCCGTGTGCACGGCCGCGGTCAGCGCCTCCGCGGCGTCCACGCGGCCTGCGGCCCGCAGCTCGGGCCAGTCCGCCGGGGCGGGGCCGGCGGCCTCCACGGGAGCGGTCCCGGGCAGGCCGGGAGCGGTCCGGGGCTGCTGCGGCCGCTGGTTCCGGACGCGCCCCAGGAGGGGGCCGAGCTCCACCGACCACTGGCCGATCCTGGCGAAGGGCCACACGATCGCGGTGCCGATCAGCGCGTAGAGCACGATCGAGACGAACAGCGCCGCGTACTGGTTGCCGCCCCCCTGCATCAGTCCGGTGGGCACCGCGGGCAGGAGTACGTCCGCGAGCGGCACCCGCCGGGTCCAGACGAGCCATACGGTGAGCAGGGCGCCGGCTGCCGTGGTCACGAACCTGGCCCGGTCCAGGCGGGGTCCCGCGAAGTAGCGGAAGAGGCGTGCCCAGCCGCCGATCCGGGCGGCCCAGAAGCCAAGGGCGAGCACCAGGAGCTGGTAGTAGAGCGTGGTGGAGTTGACCACCAGGGCGGGCGCGTCGTCCCGGAGGCCGCCGAACACCCACCATTGGGGGCCGGTGATGATCTCGATCGGCTTGAACACGTAGGGGACGGCGCGCTCGGTGAGCAGCAGCCACAGCACGAGCCACAGGGCCAGCGTCGCGGCCGGCCCCACCAGGGAGGGGCGCGGCGGACGCTCGGCGGGCCGTGGCCGGTAGGCGTAACGCCACACGCCCGGATCGCTGTCGGGGCGCGGCGCGTTCAGCCACTCGGCCGTCGGCGCTCCCGTACCGGCTGTCCGGTACCGGCCCGGCGGCGTCGCGGGCGGCTTCATGGCGGACGGCTCCACCGCGGGCGGCGGCACCCTCGGCGGGAACGCGGGCGGGGCGGCGGGCGGCGGGCCGGGCGGAGCGGCGGGGGGCGGGCCGGCCGGGTGCGGCACGGAGCTCCCGGGCCGGCCGGCGCGGCCGTCGGGCGGCTGCGCGCCCCACGTGCCCCGGGCTCCGTGCGTGCCTTCGTTGTCCATGAACCGTTGCCCCCTGACCAGCCAGGTCCGACCGCTGCACCGGTCAATCTAGTGCGCCGACACGGTGAGTTCAGCAAGGCGCCCGGATAGTGACGGGGGCGGGGACGGCCCGTCCCCGCCCCGCCTTCTGTCCGTCGCGGACAAGGACACGCCCCTCATCACTCCCGATCGGCGCATGCCCGCGGCCCGTCCCCACCCCTAGCCTGCAGAAAGAGAAGCGTCCGAAAACACCCCCCAGGAGCCCCGCATGACCGCAATTCCGCAGGAGCGCCGCGTCCTCACTGCCATTCCCGGCCCGAAGTCGGTGGAGCTGCAGGCCCGCCGCCTCGCGACGGTCGCCGCAGGGGTGGGCTCCACCCTGCCGGTGTTCACCGCCCGCGCCGGTGGCGGAATCATCGAGGACGTGGACGGCAACCGGCTGATCGACTTCGGTTCCGGTATCGCCGTGACGTCGGTCGGCGCCTCCGCCGAAGCCGTCGTGCGGCGCGCTTCCGCGCAGCTCGCCGACTTCACCCACACCTGTTTCATGGTCACTCCGTACGAGGGGTACGTCGAGGTCTGTGAGCAGCTCGCCGAGCTGACGCCGGGCGACCACACGAAGAAGTCCGCGCTGTTCAACTCGGGCGCCGAGGCCGTCGAGAACGCGGTGAAGATCGCCCGTGCGTACACCAAGCGCACCGCCGTCGTCGTCTTCGACCACGGCTACCACGGCCGGACCAACCTCACGATGGCGCTGACGGCGAAGAACATGCCGTACAAGCAGGGCTTCGGCCCGTTCGCCCCCGAGGTCTACCGGGTGCCGGTGGCGTACGGCTACCGCTGGCCGACCGGTGCCGAGAACGCCGGTGCGGAGGCCTCGGCCCAGGCCATCGACCAGATCACCAAGCAGATCGGCGCGGACAACGTCGCCGCGATCATCATCGAGCCGGTGCTCGGCGAGGGCGGGTTCATCGAGCCGGCCAAGGGCTTCCTCCCGGCGATCGCGCAGTTCGCCAAGGACAACGGCATCGTCTTCGTCGCCGACGAGATCCAGTCCGGCTTCTGCCGCACCGGCCAGTGGTTCGCCTGCGAGGACGAGGGCATCGTCCCCGACCTGATCACCACCGCCAAGGGCATCGCGGGCGGCCTCCCGCTCTCCGCGGTCACCGGCCGCGCCGAGATCATGGACGCCGCGCACTCCGGCGGCCTCGGCGGCACCTACGGCGGGAACCCGGTCGCCTGCGCCGGGGCACTCGGCGCCATCGAGACGATGCGCGAGCTGGATCTGAACGGGAAGGCGAAGCGCATCGAGGAGATCATGAAGGGCCGGCTCGCCGAGATGCGGGCGAAGCTGCCGAACGGCGACCTCATCGGTGACATCCGCGGCCGCGGCGCGATGATCGCGATCGAGCTGGTGGAGTCCGGCACCAAGGACCCGAACCCGCAGGCCGCCGCGCAGCTCGCGAAGGCCTGCCACGCCGAGGGCGTGCTGGTGCTCACCTGCGGCACCTACGGCAACGTCCTGCGCTTCCTGCCGCCGCTGGTGATCGGCGAGGACCTGCTGGGCGAGGGCCTCGACGTCATCGAGCAGGCGTTCGCCACCCTCTGATGCCGGTCCCCGGAGGCGGCGCACGGCGTTTCCTCCGGGGATGCCCGGTGGCCGGGTGAGGGCCTGTGAAGAAGGTGTGCGGGGGCGATGGCGGGATACCGTTGCCGCTGTCCGTCCCGCACCGCCTGACGTACGGTTTCCGCAGATGAGAGAAACACCCCGCCCGCAGGGGACTGCGGGCGACACCGGGTCGGAGCTTCCCCTGCACCGTCCTGGTCGTGCCTTCGCGCACACCACTGGAGCCTCTGGCTCCGGAACTCCTCACCGATCGGATGGCCGCCCGCCCCACACCCCCCGGGGCGCGCGGCAAACCGGTCCTGCCGTCCGCTCCGGAACAACCCCCCCTGTTCCGGAGCGGGCGGCTCTTCTCGTTTCCGTGGTGTCGGGCCTGCTGGCCCTGTTCGCGCTCACCACCTGGCAGATCGCGGCCGATGGCCCGCTGCGCCGCCTCGACGAACGCACCGGCCGGGCCCTCGTCGGCCACGGCCCCGCCCGCCTCACCGAATTCCTCGCCGATCTCGGCAACACGCAGATCGCGCTGCCGGTGCTGGGCTGCGCGATCGTCTGGTCCCTGCTGCGGGGCGCGCGGCGTGAACCGTTCACCGCGGCGCTCACCATGGCCGCGGTGCCGCTGCTCGTCGTCCCGCTCAAGGACTGGGTCGCCCGCCCCGGGCCGCTGACCGACGCCACCGGCTACTACCCGTCGGGCCATGCCGCGACCGCCGCGGTGGCGTACGGCGCCGCGGCGCTGCTGCTGGCCCCGTACGTGCGGCGCGCATGGATGATGCCCGTCGCCACCGTCCTGCTGACGGGGGCGACGGGCATCGGTCTGGTGCTGCGCGGCTATCACTGGCCGCTGGATGTGCTGGGCAGCTGGTTCCTGTGCGGGCTGCTGCTGCTCCCGCTGGGGCTCAGCCGCCGAAAGCCGCTCGGGCCGGGGGTCGGGCCGGGGCTCAGCTGCCGAAGTAGGCGTCGAAGTTCTTCGAGAATGCCCAGTTGTTGAAGCGGTCCCAGTTGATCGACCAGGTCATCAGTCCGCGGAGTCCGGACCAGGTGCCGTGGGTGGTGTACGAGCCGCAGTCGGTCTTCTTCGTCAGGCAGTTCAGCGCCTTGGTGACCTCGGCGGGCGAGGTGTGGCCGTTGCCCGCCTGGGTGGAGGCCGGCAGACCGATCGAGACCTGGTCGGGACGGAGACCGGGGAAGATCTTGGTCTGGTCGCCGGCCACCGGGAAGCCGGTCAGCAGCATGTCGGTCATCGCGATGTGGAAGTCGGCGCCGCCCATCGAGTGGTACTGGTTGTCCAGACCCATGATGGAGCCCGAGTTGTAGTCCTGGACGTGCAGCAGGGTGAGGTCGTCGCGCAGGGCGTGGATCACCGGGAGGTAGGCCCCGGCGCGCGGGTCCTGGCCGCCCCACGGGCCCGAGCCGTAGTACTGGTATCCGAGCTGCACGAAGAAGGTCTCGGGGGCCATGGTGAGGACGAACTTGTCGCCGTACTTGGCCTTGAGGGTCTTCACCGCGGAGATCAGGTTGACGACGACCGGCGTGGTGGGGCTGCGGAAGTCGGTGTCGCCGGTGTTCAGCGAGAGCGAGTGGCCCTCGAAGTCGATGTCCAGGCCGTCCAGACCGTACTCGTCGATGATCTTGCTGACCGAGGAGACGAAGGTGTCACGGGCGGCGGTGGTGGCGAGCTGCACCTGGCCGTTCTGGCCGCCGATGGAGATCAGCACCTTCTTGCCCGCGGCCTGCTTGGCCTTGATGGCCGCCTTGAACTCGGCCGCCGACTCGACGTTCGGGCACTCGGCCACCGGGCAGAGCGAGAAGCGGATGTCGCCCGAGGTGACGGAGGTCGGCTCGCCGAAGGCCAGGTCGATGACGTCCCAGGAGTCGGGCACGTCCGCCATCCGGGTATAGCCGGAGCCGTTGGCGAAGCTGGAGTGCAGATAGCCGACGAGGGCGTGGGCGGGCAGGTCCGTGGTGCCGCCTCCCCCGCCGCCGGCCTTGGTGGTGACGGGCACCGCGGCGGACTTGGCGGACTCGCCCGCCGAGTTGGTGGCGGTGACCTGGAAGCTGTACGCGGTCGAGGCCGTGAGGCCCGTCACGGTCGCCGAGGTACCGGTGGTGGAGAGGACCTTCGTGCCGCCCCGGTACACGTTGTAGCCGGTGGCGCCCGTGGAGGCGGTCCAGGACAGCGGGACCGAGGACGCGGTGGGCGTACCGGCCTTGAGGCCCCCGGGTACCGCCGGGAGCACGACCGGATCGCCGCCGGGGCCGACGAGGGTGAGGTCGTCGACGTAGTACGCGGGCGTGCCGTACCAGCCGTGCGTGTACACGTTGACCGAGGTGGTGGACGCGCCCGTCTTGAAGGTGGTGGTGAGCTGCTGCCAGCCGGAGGCGGACTGCGTCCAGGTGGACACGTCGGTCGTACCCGTGCCGTCCGCGCCCAGGTAGACGTAGCTGCCCTGGACCCAGGCGCTCAGCGTGTACGTGGAGCCGGGCTTGACCTTCACGGCCTGGGTGCACTTGGCGTTGTCGCTGCCGGCCGGGGTCGCCTTCAGCGCCGAGGTGCCGCCGTGCACGGGTGTGCTGACGACGGCTCCGCTGCCGCCCGTACAGCTCCAGCCGTCGAGGCCGGCCTCGAAGTTTCCGTTGCGCGCGAGATCGGCGTCGGCCGCCGCGGCGCTCGGCGCCGTGGCTGCCAGGCCGCCGGCCGCCAGCAGGGCCGCCGTGCAGGCGGCCAGAAGTCCGGTAATGCGGGTGGGGAGTCCCATGCGTTCCACAACGGCCTCCGTGCAGGGGGGAATTGAGCGTGGCGCGCACAACATGGTCCAGACCAATCCGGTTGTCAAGACCTCTGGCACCCAGCCGCCCGATCTCCCTCCCTCGCCGCTGCCTCTCCGGCGGCCTCGTGCATCGCGAGTTCCAGCAGTGTGGCGTCGGTGAGCGTGCCCGATCCGTCGGGCGGGATCAGCCAGCGCACCCCGCCGGCGGCCCGCCCCGGGTAGGGCGCCACGATCCAGGTGCCCTGGCCCGCGCCCCGTACCCCCGTGCCGATCCAGCGGTCGACGGTGCCCGGCGGCACGAAGAACCCCACGCGGGCGTCGCCGAAGTCCGACAGGACCGGCCCCGGCCGGTCAATGAGCCGGGTGAGCACGTCGAGCGTCGGACGGCCCAGCTCCCCCGGAAGAATCAGCACGTCCCAGCGCCGGCCGGCGGGAAGGAGCACGATCCCCTGCGGACTGCGCTCCCACTCCCACCGGCAGGCGTCGGGGTCCGGTGCCACCGATGCGAGCCACTCGACTGCTGCCTTGACCCCCGAGCCCGTCATGGCCGTCCTCCCATCCGTATCGCATCGGCAGGAAGTTGCCGGTGCGTTCACGGGAGAGAGCGGGCTGGACCCGATCCATTACGCGACTTCGACTACCGACCGATGGTGAACTGGGTCACGGTGGGCCGGCCGGTCGGCGCCGCGGGCCGGGCGCGGGTTCAGCTGTCGAAGCCGAGCCCCATCCGGTCCATCGTCCGCAGCCACAGGTTGCGGTGACCGCCGTTGTCGTCGGCCCTGGCCAGCGAGCGCTTCGTCAACTCGATGCCGGCCCAGGCCAGCGGCTCCGGCGGGAACGGCATCGGCTTGGTGCGCACCATCTCCAGCGCGGTCCGCTCCGTCTGCTCTCCGGCGAGGAGGTCGAGCATCACATCGGCGCCGAACCGGGTGGCTCCGACGCCGAGTCCGGTGTATCCGGCGGCATAGGCGACCCGGCCCTGATGGGCCGTACCGAAGAATGCGGAGAATCGGGAGCAGGTGTCGATCGCACCGCCCCAGGCATGACTGAAACGCACTCCGGCCAATTGCGGGAAGCATTCGAAGAACTGTCCGGCGAGCTTCACGAACGTTTCCGGCCGCTGGTCGAGATCGGCGCTGAGCCGGCCCCCGTACGGATAGATGGCGTCGTATCCGCCCCACAGGATCCGGTTGTCCGCGGAAAGCCGGAAGTAATGGAACTGATTGGCGCTGTCCCCCAGCCCCTGCCGGTTCTTCCAGCCGATGGCGGCGAGCTGGTCGGCGGTCAGCGGCTCCGTCATCAGTGCGTAGTCGTAGACCGGAACGGTGTACGGGCGCACCCGCTTCACCAGTGACGGGAAGATGTTCGTGCCGAGGGCGACGCGGCGGGCGAACACCCTTCCGTACGGGGTGCGGACCGCCATTCCGGTTCCGGTTCTGGCCAGCTCCAGGCCCCGGGTGTGCTCGTAGATCCGAACGCCCAGGTCGAGACAGGCCTGCTTCAGGCCCCAGGCCAGCTTGGCGGGGTGCAGCATCGCGACTCCGCGGCGGTCCCACAGGCCGCCCAGGAATGTCGGTGAGTCGACATGCGCGCGCACGGCGTCGGCGTCGAGGAACTCGACCCCGCCGAAGCCGCGCCGCTCCATCTCCTGGTGCCATTCCCGCAGCTCTTCGAGCTGGTGGGGCTGGGTGGCGACATCGATCTCGCCGGTGCGCTCGAACTCGCAGTCGATGCCGTAGCGGGCGACCGCCTCCTCGATGGCGTCGAGGTTGCGCTCCCCCAGCTCCTCCAGCTTCCTGATCTCGTCGGGCCAGCGCTCCAGCCCGTTGGGCAGGCCGTGGGTGAGGGAGGCGGCACAGAATCCGCCGTTGCGGCCCGAGGCGGCCCAGCCCGTCTCGTGCCCCTCGATCAGTACGACATCGCGTTCCGGTTCGCGCTCCTTGGCGAGCAGCGCGGTCCACAGTCCGCTGTAGCCGGCGCCGATGACGAGGAGATCGCAGTGCTCGTCGCCGGTGAGCGCGGGGAGCGCTTCGGGCCTGCCGGGGTCGTCCAGCCAGAACGAGACCGGCTTCGCGTCGGCGAGTGACTGGGCGGCGGTGCTCATGGCAACTGGGGCCATGTTTTCCAACTCCTTCGGGACTTTCAGGGTCGTGCGCTGTTCTTCCGCCGGTTAGCGATCAGCTGGCCGGCGAGAACCACCAGTACCGCAATGATGAACATCGCCGTACCGATGACGTTGATCTGCACGGGGGTACCGCGCTGTGCCGAGCCCCAGACGAACATGGGGAAGGTCACGGTCGAGCCCGCGTTGAAATTGGTGATGATGAAATCGTCGAAGGAGAGCGCGAATGCGAGCAGCGCTCCCGCGGCGATTCCGGGGGCGGCGATCGGCAGGGTCACCCGCAGGAAAGTCTGCACGGGCCCGGCGTACAGATCGCGCGCCGCCTCCTCCAGCCTGGGGTCCATCGACATGACCCGCGCCTTGACGGCCGTCACGACGAAGCTGAGGCAGAACATGATGTGCGCGATGAGGATCGTCCAGAAGCCCAGCTGCGCGCCCATGTTGAGGAACAGCGTCAGCAGCGACGCGGCCATGACGACCTCGGGCATCGCCATCGGCAGGAAGATCAGCGAGTTGATCGCGCCGCGCGCCCGGAAGCGGTAGCGGACCAGGGCGAACGCGATCATCGTGCCGAGCGCGGTCGCGCCGACCGTGGCCCAGGCGGCGATCTGGAGGGAGAGCGAGAGCGAGCCGCACATGTCGGCCACTCCGCAGGGGTCCTTCCAGGCGTCCAGCGAGAAGCGCTGCCAGGAGTAGTTGAACCGCCCGTTGGGCTTGTTGAAGGAGAACACCATCACGACGATGTTCGGCAGGATCATGTAGGCGAGGGTCAGCAGACCCGCGATGACGATCAGATGGCGTCGCAGCCAGCGCAGTACAGGCATCAGACCAGGTCCTCCGTCCCGGAGCGGCGGATGTAGAGGGTGACCGCGATCAGGACGACCGCCATGAGGATGAAGGAGAGCGCGGCCGCCGTCGGATAGTCGAGGACGCGCAGGAACTGGGTCTGGATGACGCTGCCGACCATCTTGGTGTCGGTGGAGCCCAGCAGTTCCGCGTTCACGTAGTCACCGCTGGCCGGGATGAAGGTCAGCAGGGTTCCGGAGACCACGCCCGGCATGGAGAGCGGGAACGTCACCTTCCGGAACGTGGTGGCGGGTGTGGCGTACAGGTCCCCGGCCGCCTCGTGCAGCCGGCCGTCGATCCGCTCGAGCGAGGTGTAGAGCGGCAGGATCATGAACGGCAGGAAGTTGTACGTGAGACCGCAGACCACTGCCATCGGTGTGGCCAGCACCCGGTTGGACTCGGTCCAGCCGAGCCAGCTGGTGACGTCCAGTACGTGCAGTGTGTTCAGTACGTCGACGACCGCGCCGCTGTCCGCCAGGATCGTCTTCCAGGCGAGCGTGCGGATCAGGAAGCTGGTGAAGAACGGGGCGATGACCAGGACCAGGACCAGGTTGCGCCAGCGGCCGGCCTTGAACGCGATGAAGTAGGCGAGCGGGTAGCCGAGGAGCAGGCACAGGATCGTCGCGGTCCCCGCGTACAGCAGGGACCGGATGAACTGCGGGTAGTAGTCGGTCAGCGCGTCCCAGTAGGTCTGGAAGTGCCAGGTGACCTCGAACCCCTTCTCCAGGGATCCGGTCTGTACGGAGGTCGACGCCTGGTAGACCAGCGGCAGCGCGAAGAAGACGACGAGCCACAGGATGCCGGGGAGCAGCAGCCAGTAGGGGACGAGTCGCTTGCGGGTGGCGGGCTTGCGCGGCTTCGGCTCCTCGACGGGAGCGGGTGGCGCCTCCTGGATGACGCTCACGCCGCGTCCTCCACCGTCTCCACACCTGCGTCGATGTCCTGGGTGGCGTCCAGGCCGAAGGTGTGCGCCGGGTTCCAGTGCAGGACGACCTCGGCTCCGGCGGTGAGCCGGGAGTCGCGCTCGATGTTCTGCTCGTAGACCTGGAGGGACTTGCCGGCCGGGCTCTCCACCAGGTATTGCGTGGAGACGCCGATGAAGCTGGAGTCGACGATCCGTCCGGTGACCCGGTTACGGCCCTGCGCTATCGCGTCCGCGTCGTCGCGGTGCGCGAGGGAGATCTTCTCGGGGCGGATGCCGAGGAGCAGCTTGCCGCCCTTCGTGGTCGCTGCCGGGCACCGGTCGGTGGGCAGCCGCAGCTTCCCGCCACTGGCCGATACGACGATGTCCGTGCCGGTGGAGACGACTTCGCCCTCGATGAGGTTCGAGGTGCCGAGGAAGTTGGCGACGAACGTCGTCCTCGGGTTCTCGTAGAGATCGGCGGGGTCGCCGAGCTGCTCGACCCGGCCGCCGTTCATCACCGCGACGGTGTCGGCCATGGTCATGGCCTCCTCCTGGTCGTGGGTGACGTGGATGAACGTGATGCCGACCTCGGTCTGGATGCGCTTGAGTTCGAGCTGCATCTGGCGGCGCAGCTTGAGGTCGAGGGCGCCGAGCGGCTCGTCCAGGAGCAGCACCTGCGGGTGGTTGATCAGGGCACGGGCGACGGCGACGCGCTGTTGCTGGCCGCCGGAGAGCTGGTGCGGTTTGCGCCTGGCGAAGTCGCCGAGCTGGACGAGCTCCAGCATGTCGTCGACCTGCTTCTTGACCGACTTGATGCCGCGCCGGCGCAGTCCGAAGGCGACGTTCTCCGTGATGTCGAGGTGCGGGAAGAGCGCGTAGCTCTGGAACACCGTGTTGACGGGCCGCTTGTACGGCGGGAGGTCGGTGATGTCCCGGCCGCCGAGCGAGACGGTGCCGGTGGTGGCCTCCTCCAGGCCCGCGATCATCCGCAGGGTGGTGGTCTTGCCGCAGCCGGACGCGCCGAGCAGTGCGAAGAAGGAGCCCTGCGGGACGGTCAGATCGAGCGGTTTGACGGCGGCGAAGGAGCCGTACGTCTTGCTGATCCCGGTGAGGCGGACATCGCCGCCTGTCTGCTGCTGTGTCATGGATCGCAGTCCCAGTGGTGTCAGAGGGAGATCAGGGGAAGGAGCGGCGTCAGGCGCCGATGAGCTTGGCGAACTTCTCCTCGTACGCCGTCTCTTCCTCGGAGGTGAGGGAGCGGAAGGCGTGCGAGGCGGACGCCATCTTCTTGTCCGGGAGGATCAGCGGGTTGTCGGCCATCGACCGGTCGATCTTGGCGAGTTCCCCGCGGACACCGTCGACCGGACAGACGAAGTTGATGTACGCGGCGAGCTCGGCGGCCACATGCGGCTGGTAGTAGTGGTCGATGAGCTTCTCGGCGTTGGTCTTGTGCCGTGCCTTCACCGGGACCAGCATGTTGTCGCTGGATATGACGTAGCCCGCGGCGGGTATCGCGTACTTGACGTCCGGGTTCCCGGCCTGGAGCTGGATGATGTCGCCGGCCCAGGCGACGCAGGCGGCGATGTCGCCCTTGTCGAGATCCGCGGTGTAGTCGTTGCCGGTGAAGCGGCGGATCTGGTTCCGGTCGACGCCCTTCTGGAGCCGGCCGACCGCCGCGTCGTAGTCGGCGTCGGTGAAGGTGCCGGGGTCCTTGCCCATGTCGAGCAGGGTCATGCCGATGGTGTCACGCATCTCCGAGAGGAAGCTGACCCGGCCCTTGAGCTGGGGGTCGTCGAGCAGCTGGCTGACGGAGTCGATCCTGCGGCCGCCGGTCGCCTTGGAGTTGTAGGCGATGACGGTGGGAATCCCGGCCCAGGGGTAGGAGTAGGCGCGGCCGGGGTCCCAGTCCGGGGAGCGGAACTGTGCCGAGAGGTTGGCGTAGGCGTGCGGCAGGTTCGACGGGTCGAGCTTCTGCGCCCAGCCGAGGCGGACGATGCGGGCGGCCAGCCAGTCCGTGACGCAGATGATGTCGCGGCCGGTGTCCTGGCCGGCCGCGAGCTGCGGCTTGATCTTGCCGAAGAACTCGACGTTGTCGTTGATGTCCTCGGTGTACTTGACCTTGATCCCGGTCCGCTCGGTGAACTGCTCCAGGCTGGGCCGGTGCTTGCCGTCGTCGGTGACGTCCATGTACTCGGTCCAGTTGGAGAAGTTGACCTGCTTCTCCTTGGCCGAGTGGTCGTCGGAGGCCGCCGCGGCGTCGCCCTCCCGCTGCGCGGGAGGGATCCCGCACGCGCTCAGCGCGCCCAGCCCGCCGAGCGTGAGCGCGCCGGTACCGGAGGCGCGCAGCAGCGATCGGCGGGTGAGGGCTCCCCTGCCGCTGGTCAGAGTGCGACGCATCGCGGCCAACTGGGCCGCTGAGAGACGCTCGGGCTCGTACTGCTCCATGCGCGTTGCCCTTTCGGGTGGGTGTGGGGCCGGACCGGCCGGGTTATCGGTCCCCGAAGATCGTGCGGTGCCAGTCCTTGCGGGCAACCGCGGTGTTGTCGTACATGACGTGCTTGACCTGCGTGTACTCCTCGAAGGAGTACGACGACATGTCCTTGCCGAAGCCGCTGGCCTTGTACCCGCCGTGCGGCATCTCGCTGATGATCGGAATGTGGTCGTTCACCCAGACGCAGCCCGCCTTGATCTCGCGGGTGGCGCGGTTGGCCCGGTACAGGTCGCGGCTCCAGGCGGAGGCGGCGAGCCCGTAGGGGGTGTCGTTGGCCAGCGCGATGCCTTCGTCGTCGGTGTCGAAGGGCAGCACGACCAGGACCGGGCCGAAGATCTCGGACTGGACGATCTCGCTGTCCTGGGCTGCTCCGGCGACCAGCGTCGGCCGGTAGTAGGCGCCGTCGGCGAGTGCGCCGCCGGGGGCCTCGCCGCCGGTGACGACGGTGGCGTACGCGCGGGCGCGCTCGACGAATCCGGCGACCCGGTCGCGCTGGGCGTGGCTGATCAGCGGGCCGAGGTCGGTGTCCGGGTCGAACGGGTCACCGAGCCGGACGGTCTCCATCAGCTCGGCGACGCCCTGCACGAAGGCGTCGTACAGCGGGCGCTGGACGTAGGCCCGGGTGGCCGCCGTGCAGTCCTGGCCGGTGTTGATGAGGGAGCCGGCGACCGCTCCGTTGACCGCCGCCTCCAGGTCGGCGTCGTCGAAGACGACGAAGGGTGCCTTGCCGCCGAGTTCGAGGTGGAGCCGCTTGACGGTGGAGGTGGCGATCTCGGCGACGCGCTTGCCGACGGCGGTGGAGCCGGTGAAGGAGGTCATCACGACGTCGGGGTGGCCGACGAGGTGTTCACCGGCGTCCTTGCCCGCGCCGGTGACGATGTTGATCACGCCGTCCGGGATGCCTGCCTCGGTGGCCGCCTGCGCGAACATCAACGAGGTCAGCGGGGTGATCTCGGCGGGCTTCAGCACGATGGTGTTGCCCGCGGCGACGGCCGGGAGGACCTTCCAGGCAGCCATCTGGAGCGGGTAGTTCCAGGGAGCGATGGAGCCGATGACGCCGATCGCCTCACGCCGTACGTACGAGGTGTGGTCGCCGTCGTACTCGGCGGCGGACTTGCCCTCCAGGTGGCGGGCGGCGCCCGCGAAGAACGAGGTGTTGTCGACCGTGCCGGGCACGTCGAACTCGGTGGAGAGCTTGATCGGCTTGCCGCACTGGAGGGATTCCGCGTACGCGAAGTCGTCCGCCTGCTCGGCGAGGACGGCGGCGAAGCGGTGCATCGCCTCGGAGCGCTCGGCCGGGGTGGCTCCGGACCAGCCGGGGAAGGCCGCACGTGCGGCGGCGACGGCCGCGTCGACGTCGGCGGTGCCCGCCAGCTCGTAGGTGTAGACGGTCTGGCCCGTGGCCGGATTCACCACGTCGTGGCTGCGTCCCGATGTACCGGGCCGCAGTCTTCCGCCGATGTACTGCGCGCCGTCCGCGAAGCGGTCCTGTGCCTGGAAGGTGTTGCCCATCACGCTCTCCTCCGCCGCTGTCCCCGGAGTGCGGGGGCGGCGTAGCTTCTGCTCGATTTGACTGCCGATCCTGGCAGAGCAGACCGAGCCCAACAAGTGATTCCGTTGTTGCCTTTTGGTTACGCAACGGAATCTGTCGACCATGTGTCGTGTCAGTGCGGAAATCCGCGTACGTAGTGTCAGTGGCGGATGCCAGACTCCCGTGTCATGGAACACATCGGTGACCTCGTGTCACGGGCCGGCCGGGGCGAGAAAGTGAAGTATCTGAGGTTCTGGGGGCACCGGCCGCGTCCCGACGGCACGATCGGTGCGAGCTGCCTCAGTCAGTGGTGGCCGTCGCCGTTCACGGTCGACGGGGTGACGTACGCGTCGGCCGAGCACTGGATGATGGCCGGCAAGGCGCGGTTGTTCGGTGACACCGAGTCAGCGGAACTGGCGGTGGCCGCGAAGAGCCCTGCCCAGGCGAAGAAGGTGGGCCGGCTGGTCCGCGATTTCGACGAGGCCGTCTGGGAGCACGAGCGGTACGGGCTCGTGGTGACGGGCAGCCTCCACAAATTCGGCCAGGATCCGGCGCTGCGGGAGTTCCTGCTGGGCACGGGCGACCGGGTGCTGGTCGAGGCGAGCCCGATGGACCGGATCTGGGGCATCGGGCTCGCGGCGGACGATCCGCGTGCGCAGGACCCGGCGGCCTGGCGGGGCCTGAATCTGCTCGGCTTCGCGCTGATGGACGCGCGGACCGGGCTGCGTGCTGCGACGGTGACCGCGACCATATGAAACGGCCCGTGGGGCGGCGGGAGGAATTCCCACCGCCCCACGGGCCGGGCGTGCGGAGCACCGGGCGGACCGCGGTCCGGGAAGCGGCCGGGCTGCGGTCCGCCGGACCGGCTCTACCGCGTCACAGCGACGACCGGGGAGTCGACGACCAGGGACGCCGACAACGGCTCGTAGCCGGAGTCGCTGCCCTCCTCGAAGTTGTCGCTGGAGACGGCCCAGATGATCATCCCCAGGAACGCGGCACTGACGACGATGCCGATCGAGCCGAGGATGATGCCGGCGAGGGCCATCCCGCCGTTGTCGGCCTCGCCCCGGCTGACCCGGCCCCGGCCTATGAGACCGAAGATCAGCGCGAGGGCGCCGAGGATGATGCCCAGGCCGTACATGCAGAAGCCGGCCACCGCGATGATGCCGAGCACCATGGCGGCGATCCCCAGGCCGTTCGCGGGCTGTGGCCCGCCCCAGGCGTTCTGGCCGTAGCCGGGGTATCCCGGGTAGCCGCCGTACTGCGGGGCCTGCGGGGCCGGGTAGCCGTACTGGCCGCCGGGCTGCTCCGGCGGCGCCGGGTAGCCGTACTGGCCGGCCTGCGGCGGGGCCGGCTGCCCCGGGCCGTTCGGGCCGGCCGGCGGCGGCGGTACGGTCCCCGGGCCGTACCAGCCGGGGCCGGGCGCCTGCTGTCCCGCGTCCGGCGGGGCGCCGAAGCCCGCCGTGGGTGCGGGGCCCGTCCCGGCGCTCGGCTGCCCGCCCGCGTCCGGCGCGGGGGGTGTTTCACCGGTGGGCACCGAGGTGACGGTCCGCTGGTCGTGCACGGCCGGCGGCTGGGTGTTCCCGGTGTTCTTCTCCAGCGGCACCCTGTTGTCCGGCGGAGCCCACGGGTCGCGCGGCGCGGCTCCGTCCGCGGGCTGCTCTGTGTTGTCTGACATGTGCCTCCCCCATCGTGATGCTCGTCATGCTACGGCCAGCCCCCGTCCTACGATGACTTCCGTCCCCTGCCCGGTTCCCACACGTATCCGGGCCCCGCACCACCCCACGCCCCCGGAGGATCCGATGACCGATCTGCACCCCTTCATCGCGGGGCTGCCCAAGGCCGAGCTGCATGTCCACCACGTCGGGTCGGCCTCGCCCCGCATCGTCGCCGAACTGGCCGCGCACCACCCCGACTCCAAGGTCCCCACCGCCCCCGAGGCGCTGGCCGACTACTTCTCCTTCACGGACTTCGGGCACTTCATCGATGTCTATCTGTCGGTCGTGGACCTGATCCGTACCCCGGAGGACGTCCGGCTGCTGACCTTCGAGGTCGCCCGCGACATGGCGCGGCAGAACATCCGTTACGCGGAACTGACCGTCACCCCCTTCTCCTCGACCCGCCGCGGCATTCCGGAGCAGGGCTTCATGGAGGCCATCGAGGACGCCCGCAAGGCGGCCGAGGCCGAACTCGGCGTGGTGCTGCGCTGGTGCTTCGACATCCCCGGCGAGGCCGGACTCGAAGCCGCCGAGGAGACCACCCGGCTCGCCGTGGACCTGCGGCCGGAGGGGCTCGTCTCGTTCGGCCTCGGCGGCCCGGAGATCGGCGTGGACCGGCCGCAGTTCAAGCCGTACTTCGACCGCGCGATCGCCGAGGGCCTGCACTCCGTACCGCATGCCGGCGAGACCACGGGACCGCAGACGGTCTGGGACGCGCTGACCGCGCTCCGCGCCGAGCGCATCGGCCACGGCACCAGCTCCGTCCGTGACCCGAGGCTGCTGGAGCACCTCGCCGAGCACCGCATCGCCCTGGAGGTCTGTCCCACGTCGAACATCGCGACGCGCGCGGTGGCGGACCTCGACCGGCACCCGGTCCGGGAGATGGTGAAGGCCGGTGTGCTGGTCACGATCAACAGCGACGACCCGCCCATGTTCGGCACCGACCTCAACAGCGAGTACGGGGTGGCGGCCCGCCTCCTCGACCTCGACGAGCGGGGGCTCGCCGCACTCGCGAAGAACGCCGTCGAGGCGTCCTTCCTCGATCCGGCCGGCAAGCGCACGCTGTCCGAGGAGATCGACACGTACACGACGAACTGGCTGGACCGCAGCGGCCGGTGACCCCCCGGTGGCGACAATGGGACCCATGGCCGCCCCTGTCACCGCCGTCGCCCATCGCGGCGATCCGTACCGTGTCCGCGAGAACACCCTCCCCTCGATCCGCTCCGCCCTCGAACGGGGGGCGGACGCGGTCGAGATCGACGTCCGGGTCACCCGCGACGGCGTGCCGGTCCTGCTGCACGACGCCACCCTGGAACGGCTGTGGGGCCATGACCTGCGGCTGGACCGGCTCACCCGGCAGGAGCTGACCGAGCTGACGGCGGGCGGCGTGCCGACCCTGAGCGAGGCGCTGCTCGCCGTCGGGGCGCACCGCGTCATGGTCGACCTGCCCGGCTCCACGGAGGACTCGGTGCGAAGGATCGTCGGGACGGTCCGGGAGTGCGGGGCCGGTGAGCGGGCCTACTACTGCGCGGGCCCGGAGACGATGCTGCGGGTGCGGGCCGCGGACCCGTCCGCCGAGATCGCGATGACCTGGACGACACTCGCACCGCCGCGGGCGGCGCTGCTGGACGCGGTGCGGCCGCGCTGGCTGAACTACCGGTTCGGTCTGGTGAGCAGGGAGCTGACGGACCGCAACCACCGGGACGGGCTGCTGGTCTCGGCCTGGACGGCGGACACCGGGCGCACGATGCGCAGGCTGATCCGGCAGGGCGTGGACTCCATCACCACCAACCGGATCGATGTGCTGCACACCGCGATCGCCAACTACTCCGGCACCGAATCCTCTTGATCACTCCGGCATCATGGACGCACCTCATCGTCCCGATGCCAGGCCCGGCACCAGAGGAGCAGACGTGTCCGTCCCCCGCAGCAACTCCCTTCCTGCCCGCGTCCGTTCCGATGTGGCCCACAACGCCCGGGTCTGGAACTACTGGCTCGGCGGAAAGGACCACTTCCCGGTGGACCGGGCCGTCGGCGACCAGGTCACCGGCATGTATCCCAGCATCGGCGAAGTGGCGCGGGCCGACCGGGCGTTCCTGGGCCGGGCGGTCCGGTATCTGGCCGGTGACGCGGGCATCGGCCAGTTCCTGGACATAGGCACCGGTCTGCCGACCGCGGAGAACACGCACGAGGTCGCCCAGCACACCGCGCCCGACGCCCGCGTCGTGTACGTCGACAACGACCCGATCGTCCTGGCGCACGCCCGCTCACTGCTCACCAGCTCGGCGGAGGGCGCGACCGAGTACATCGACGCGGACGCCCGTCACCCCGAGGAGATCCTGCGGGCCGCCCGGTCGACGCTCGACCTGGAGCGGCCGGTCGCGGTCATGCTCCTCGGCATCCTCAACTTCGTCCTCGACACGGACGAGGCGCTGCGCATCGTCCGGCAGCTGATGGACGCGGTGCCGTCCGGCAGCTATCTGGTCCTCACCCATCCCACGCTGGAGCTGGGCGGCGCGGGCAACGAGGCGGCGATGCGGTTCTGGAACGAGAACGCCACGCCCCCGATCACCGCCCGCAGCCGCTTCGAGTTCGCCGCGTTCCTGAGCGGTATGGACCTGGTCGAGCCGGGCATCGTCTCGTGCGCCCGCTGGCGCTCCGCGCCCGGCTCCGGCGCGGTCGAGGTCGCCCAGTTCGGCGCCGTGGCACGGAAGCGGTAGCGGACCGCGCGGCGGTGGCGGCCGCCCGGCGGTGACGGGACGACCGGGCCGCGCGATGCCGGTGCGGGGGGCGCCTGCCCCCCTGTGGGATCCGGGCGGCCACCGGGTCCGGGGCGGGTCCGGTGGCCGCCGGGGCCACGACGCCTGGATCGGGGCTCAAGCTCTCCCGCACACTGCGCTCGCGCCGCCCCTGGCAGGGCTCACAGGCCGACGATGGAGTTCCACTTCTTGGCGAACTCGGTGCGCTCCTCGGAGGTGATGTCGCGGGCGATGGCGAGCCGCTTGCGCATGGCGTCGTCGGGGAAGATCAGCGGGTCCTCGGCGAGTGCGGCGGTCTCCTCGTCCTTGGAGGAGGCCAGTACGTCGCGGGCGGCCGGGACCGGGCAGACGTAGTTGACCCAGGTCGCCAGTTCGGCGGCGACCTCCGGCTCGTAGTAGTAGTCGACGATCTTCTCCGCGTTGCGCTTGTGGTGGGCGAGGTTGGGGATCATGAGTGATTCCGCCCAGAGCTCGGCCCCCTCCTCGGGCACCATGAACTCGATGTCGGGGTTGTCCGCCTGGAGCTGGATGACATCGCCGGAGTAGGCCTGGCAGGCGAGCACATCGCCGGTGGAGAGGTCCTTGATGTAGTCGTTGCCGGTGAAGCGGCGTATGTGCTTCGTCTTCACCAGCTTCTCCACCTGGTCGCAGATGTCGTAGAAGTCGTCGCGCTTCCAGCGGGTGATGTCGACCCCGTTGCCCTGCATCAGCAGGGCGAAGGACTCGTCGAGCCCGGAGAGCAGCGTCATCTTGCCGCGCAGGTCGGGCGCCCACAGGTCGTCCAGATGCTTGATCTCGCGGCCGAGCTTCTTGCGGTTGTACGCGATGCCGGTGATCCCGGACTGCCAGGGCACGCTGTGGGTGCGGCCCTTGTCGAAGGCGGGCGAGCGCAGCTGTGGATCGAGGTACTTCGCCACATTGGGCTGCTTGGCCCGGTCCATCTCCTGGACCCAGCCGAGCCGGACGAACCGGGCGGCCATCCAGTCGCTGATGACGATGAGGTCGCGCCCGGTCTGCTGGTGGTTCATCAGCGCGGGGCTGATCTTCCCGAAGAACTCGTCGTTGTCGTTGATCTCCTCGGTGTACGTGACGGAGATCCCGGTGCGTTTGCTGAAGGCGTCCAGGGTGGGCCGCTTCGACTGGTTGTCGTCGTCGGTGTCGATGTAGAGCGGCCAGTTGGCGAAGTGCAGGGTGTGGTCGTCGGCGGAGGAGTCGCGTCCGGCACGGTCACCGGGCTGCACATAGGCGGCGGGCACTCCGCAGCCGGCCAGCGTGGCACCGGCCGCCCCCGCCCCGAGGGCGCGGAGCAGGGACCGGCGGGACATGGGGTTCTTCGGGATTGCTCGCACCTGCGCAGGATGCCGGTCGGGGGGTGTCGCGGGCAATGGACCAACCGTCCAGCCGTGGCCGCCCACCGCGCACACCCTGTCGATGCCGGACGGGTCCGGGAGCACGGATGCGGCCCCGGGCAGGAGCCCGGGGCCGCATCCGTACGGTTCGCCGCGGCGGTCAGCCGTCGAGCGAGGTCATGACGTGCTTGATCCGGGTGTAGTCCTCGAAGCCGTAGGCGGAGAGGTCCTTGCCGTAGCCGGACTTCTTGAACCCGCCGTGCGGCATCTCGGCGACGAGCGGGATGTGGGTGTTGATCCACACACAGCCGAAGTCGAGGTTCTTGGACATCCGCATGGCACGGGAGTGGTCCTTGGTCCACACCGAGGAGGCCAGGGCGTAGTCGACGCCGTTCGCCCACTCCAGCGCCTGCGCCTCGTCCCTGAACGACTGGACGGTGATGACCGGGCCGAAGACCTCGTTCTGGATGATCTCGTCGTCCTGCTTGAGGCCGGAGACGACGGTCGGGGCGTAGAAGTAGCCCTTCTCGCCGACCCGGTGGCCGCCCGCCTCGACCTTGGCATGGGCGGGGAGCCGCTCGATGAAGCCGCTGACCTGGGCGAGCTGGTTGGCGTTGTTGAGCGGGCCGTAGAGCACGTCCTCGTCGTCCGGCTGCCCGGTCTTGGTGTCGGCGGCGGCCTTGGCCAGCGCCGTGACGAACTCGTCGTGGATCGACTCGTGGACCAGGACACGGGTCGCGGCGGTGCAGTCCTGCCCGGCGTTGAAGTAGCCGGCGACCGAGATGTCGTCGACGGCCTTGGCGATGTCGGTGTCCTCGAACACGACGACCGGGGCCTTGCCGCCGAGCTCCAGGTGGACCCGCTTGACGTCCTTCGCGGCGGACTCGGCGACCTGCATGCCGGCCCGTACCGAACCGGTGATGGAGGCCATCGCCGGAGTCGGGTGCTCCACCATCGCGCGGCCGGTGTCGCGGTCGCCGCAGATGACGTTGAAGACGCCCTTGGGCAGGATCTGCCCGATGATCTCGGCGATCAGCACGGTGGACGCCGGGGTGGTGTCCGACGGCTTGATGACGACGGTGTTGCCCGCGGCGAGCGCCGGGGCGAACTTCCAGACGGCCATCATCATCGGGTAGTTCCACGGCGCGACCTGCGCGCAGACGCCGACCGGCTCGCGGCGGACGATGGAGGTGAGGCCCTCCATGTACTCGCCGGCCGAGCGGCCCTCCAGCAGCCGGGCCGCACCCGCGAAGAAGCGGATCTGGTCGACCATCGGCGGGAGTTCCTCGGTGCGGGTGAGCCCGACCGGCTTGCCGGTGTTCTCGGACTCGGCCGCGATGAGGTCCTCGGCGCGCTCCTCGAAGGCGTCCGCGATCTTCAGCAGGGCGCGCTGGCGCTCGGCGGGGGTGGCGTCGCGCCAGGCGGGAAAGGCCGCGGCGGCGGCGTCCATGGCGGCATCGACATCGGCGCCGCCGGAGAGCGGTGAGGTCGCGTAGACCTCTTCCGTCACCGGGTTGACCACGTCGATGGTCCGCCCGTCGGCGGCGTCGCGGAACTCTCCGTTGATGTAGTTGCGCAGACGGCGCACCTCGGTGGTCACAGCGGGCACTCCTGCTCTGAAGTCCAATGGGTGAGATGTCAGCGTAGTCGCTTGGGTAACGCTTTCGACATACCCAACCGCCGTGAACTTCGGATTCAGTCAGATACAGGCTCCTCAACAACGAATTTCATCGATTGAGGGTTGCAAGACAGACGAGTCTCGGTGCACAGTGGCTTCGTGGCCAGCCGCAGCGCAGACTCCAGGACCGGGAACGGATCGTCCCCAGCGGTCGATGCCGTGTCCCTCGCAATCATCGAGCAGCTCCAGGAGGACGGGCGTCGTCCGTACGCCGCGATCGGCAAGGCCGTCGGCCTCTCCGAGGCGGCCGTGCGGCAGCGTGTCCAGAAGCTGCTCGACCAGGGCGTGATGCAGATCGTCGCCGTCACCGACCCGCTCACCGTGGGATTCAGACGGCAGGCGATGGTCGGGATCAATGCCACGGGCGACCTCGATCCCGTCGCGGAGGCCCTGTCGGCCATGGACGAGTGCGAGTACGTGGTGATGACCGCGGGCTCCTTCGACCTGATGGTGGAGATCGTCTGCGAGGACGACGACCACCTGCTGGAGACGATCAACAAACGCATCCGGGCCATTCCCGGAGTGCGCTCCACCGAGAGTTTCGTCTACCTCAAGCTCAAGAAGCAGACCTATATGTGGGGAACCCGATAGCCGTGAGCAAGGACCTCAGCCGGACCGCGTACGACCACCTGTGGATGCACTTCACCCGCATGTCGGACTACGAGAACGCGCCCGTTCCCACCATCGTGCGTGGCGAGGGCACCTACATCTTCGACGACCAGGGCAAGCGCTACCTCGACGGCCTGTCCGGCCTGTTCGTGGTCAACGCCGGCCACGGCCGCCACGAGCTCGCCGAGGCCGCGTACAAGCAGGCGCAGGAACTGGCCTTCTTCCCGGTGTGGTCCTACGCCCACCCGAAGGCCGTGGAACTGGCCGAGCGCCTCGCGGACTACGCCCCGGGCGACCTCAACAAGGTCTTCTTCACCACCGGTGGCGGCGAGGCCGTCGAGACCGCGTGGAAGCTGGCGAAGCAGTACTTC
This sequence comes from Streptomyces brevispora, assembly GCF_007829885.1. Lineage (NCBI taxonomy): Bacteria > Bacillati > Actinomycetota > Actinomycetes > Kitasatosporales > Streptomycetaceae > Streptomyces > Streptomyces brevispora. The sequence goes on along the minus strand of NZ_VIWW01000001.1, from coordinate 4,827,780 downwards.
AAGCTCAAGGGCAAGCCGACCAAGTACAAGGTCATCTCCCGTGCGGTCGCCTACCACGGCACCCCGCAGGGCGCCCTGTCCATCACCGGTCTGCCGGCCCTCAAGGCCCCCTTCGAGCCGCTGGTCCCCGGCGCGCACAAGGTACCGAACACCAACATCTACCGCGCCCCGCTCTTCGGCGACGACCCGGAGGCCTTCGGCCGCTGGGCCGCCGACCAGATCGAGCAGGAGATCCTCTTCGAGGGCGAGGACACCGTCGCCGCCGTCTTCCTGGAGCCCGTACAGAACGCGGGCGGCTGTTTCCCGCCGCCGCCCGGCTACTTCCAGCGCGTCCGCGAGATCTGCGACAAGTACGACGTGCTGCTCGTCTCCGACGAGGTCATCTGCGCCTTCGGCCGGCTCGGCACGATGTTCGCCTGTGACAAGTTCGGCTACGTGCCGGACATGATCACCTGCGCCAAGGGCATGACCTCGGGCTACTCGCCGATCGGTGCCTGCATCATCTCGGACAAGCTCGCCGAGCCGTTCTACGAGGGCGACAACACCTTCCTGCACGGCTACACCTTCGGCGGCCACCCGGTCTCCGCCGCGGTCGGCCTCGCCAACCTCGACATCTTCGAGAAGGAAGGCCTCAACCAGCACGTCCTCGACAACGAGAACGCGTTCCTCACCACGCTGCAGAAGCTGCACGACCTGCCGATAGTCGGCGACGTCCGCGGCAACGGCTTCTTCTACGGCATCGAGCTGGTGAAGGACAAGGTCACCAAGGAGACGTTCACCGACGAGGAGACCGAGCGCGTCCTGTACGGCTTCCTCTCCAAGGCGCTGTACGAGAACGGCCTGTACTGCCGGGCCGACGACCGCGGCGACCCGGTCGTCCAGCTCGCCCCGCCGCTGATCTCCACCCAGTCCACGTTCGACGAGATCGAGGGCATCCTCCGGTCCGTCCTGACGGAGGCCTGGACGAAGCTCTGACCCGGGAGCCCGGCCGACCGCTCCACCGGCTCTCCGACCGACGGCCCGGTCGACGGCCCGGCAGAGCTCGGCTTGACCGCTGCTTGACCGTCCCCCGACGGTCGAGCAGCGGTCATTTCATACGGTCCACACGGCCCGGATGCACCCGATCGAGTGGGAACAAACGCATCCGGGCCGCGTGCTGTGCCCACACCGCGGTTCGAATCCCTACGGTGCCGAGTGACCGATCGGCCCCCTCTTCGTTCCCCCGTACGGGGACGGGATATCTGATCTGAACCGAGGTGTACGCCATGGTGGCCCCGCCGGACAACGACGTGATCTGGGCGCGTTCCCTGCACCACTCCCACAACGGCTCGCCCGCGCTCGGCGGGGTGTCCCTGGGAATCCGCGACGGCGAGATCCTCGCCGTGACCGGCCCGCGCGGCAGCGGCAAGACGACCCTGCTGCACTGCCTGTCCGGTCAACTCGTGCCCACCCAGGGGGAGGTGTGGTTCAACAGCGTCCCCGTCCACACCATGGGGCCCCGACTGCGCGAACGGCTGCGCCGCGACAGGTTCGGCTGGATCGCTCCCGAGCCCCAACTCGTCCTGGAGCTGAACACCTGGGAGAACACCGCTCTTCCGCTGCTGCTGCGCGGCACCTCGCACCGGGAGGCCAAGAAGGCCGCCATGGAGTGGCTGGAGCGCCTCGACATCGGCATGTGCGCCAGGAAGCGGCCGCACGCCCTCCAGCAGAGCCAGCGGCAGCGGATCTCGGTGGCCCGCGCGCTGGCCGCCGCCCCCACGGTGATCTTCGCCGACGAACCGACCGCGACCCTGCACCGCACCGACCGCGCGCATGTGCTGCGCACCCTGACGAGTGCGGCCCGCTCGCACGGCATCACGGTGGTCCTCGCCACGCACGACCCCGAGATCGCGGCGCTCGCCGACCGTGAGGTGCCGCTGCTGGACGGGCGCCGGGTCGCCACGGTCGCCCTGCCCGCCGTATCCGACACGGAAGGCCGCGCGGCGTGCTCGCTCTCCGTCTAGCCCGCGGTTCCCATCCGCTGGTCCTGATGCGTCGGCTGCTGGTCGCGGCCGCCTCCGCCGGGGTCGGCTTCCTCCTGCTGTGCACCCTGGGTTACGCCTCCGGGCACCCGGCGCACTCCACCGGCTCCGTGCTGCGGCTGCTGTGGTGCCTCGTCCCGCTGGCCGCCACCGTGCAGTTCGCGGTCGCGGTGGCCCGTACGGACCCGAGCACCCGCCCGCGCGCCGGGCTGTCCGCCGTCGGCCTCGGGCCGGTCCGGCTCAGTCTGCTCGCCGCGGTCTCCACCGCCGTCTCGTGCACCCTCGGCTCCATGGTGGCGCTGCTCTTCTTCCTCCATCTGCGCGGTGATCTGTCGGGGCTGCCGTTCGACGGCGCGGCGGCCGGGCTGCTGGGCGCGAACGCGCCGCTGCCGCTCGCCGCCGCCCTGGTCCTGCTGACCCTGCTGCCCGCGGCGGCCTCGACCACGAGCGCGCTGGCGCTGCGCACCAGGCCGGTACGCGCGGCGGGCGTGCAGGACGGTTCGCAGGACCTGGTGCCCGAGGAGCAGGTCCCGGTTCCGGACGCGCCACCGACCGGGCTGCCGTGGGGGGTGGCCCTGACGGCCGCCGGCCTCGCGGTCGAGGCGTACGCGAGCCGCGGTTCGACGGACAGCCCGTTCCCGCTCCCCGGAAAGCTCGAGTCCACTCCGGCCTGGGTGCTGGTGGGGTGGACGCTGACGGCGATCGGCCTGGCCACGGCCGGCCCCGGGCTGACCCACCTCGCCGGACGGCTGCTCCAGGCGGTGCGCCCCGGAGCCGTACGCCTGCTGGCGGGCAGGATGCTGATGGACGAGGCGGGCCGGATCGGCAGGCCGCTGGGCGTCGTCTGCGCGGTGCTCTCGGCGGTGATCGCCGCCTTCGCGCTGTACGGGACGGGCCCCCGGCCCTTCGGACCGCTCACCGCACTCGGCGCCGTGCTGGTCATCGGCTGCACGACGGCGACGCTGCTGACGTCGGCACTGGAGGCGAAGCAGGCCCGCACGGAAACGGCACGGACCCTGCTGCGGCTCGGCACCCCGGCCTCGGCGCTGCGGGCCGCGACGGCGTTGCGCGCGGCCACGCTGCTCCTCGTCCTCGCCCCGCTGACCTGGGCGATCGCCGAACTGGCCGCTCTTCCGCTGACCCCCTGAGCGGCCGACCGGACGCCACCGGGCGGTCCGCCCGCCGGTCCGTAGCATGAGTGCGTGGAGAACCCGGACGAGAGCATTCCCGCACCCGGTGGCGAGATCGAGGCGCTCGCCGAGTTCGACGAGGCGGTCGCCGCCGGCTCGCTGGCCGGGCGACGCGTCCAGTCCGTCGATCTGACGGACCGCGGTGCCGCCCTGCTGGCCGCCGACGCATCGGGCGCCGTCTTCCTCGGCTGCCCGATGGAGCCCGACGCGGCGGCGAAGGTACGCGCCGACGGGGCGTTCGTCTTCCCGCCGGTGCCGGGTCTCCCCTTCGACGCGTACCGCGGGCTGCTCTACTCCCCCGACGCGCTCAACGACGGGCTGGCGAAGGGCGGGTACGAGGTGACGCCCGACGCCCGCGCCTACCGCTGGTTCCAGGAGACGCGGTCGAACGGTGACGCGTTCGCGTCGATGCTCCGCGCACTCCATAACGACGCGGTGTCCGACGCGCTGGACGAACTCCTCGCCGAGGCACGGGTGGTCGGCGTGATGGGCGGCCACACGACAGCCCGCGGCAGCGCCTCGTACACGGCCGCCGCCCGCCTCGGCCGGACCCTGGCCCGCAGCGGGCTGACGGTGGCCACCGGCGGCGGGCACTCGCCGCGGACCGGCCGATGGAGTCCCGCATCGCGCTCGTGGACACGGTGGAGGAAGCCCCCGGGGCGCTCGCCCGGCTGTCGGCGAAGTAGCCGGTCCGGGCCGTCGGTTTCCCCACGGTCGGGCGCCGCCCTGCTCAGCTCCGAAACCGACGGCGCCATGTCCGGGATACGACCGGCGGGGCCCGGTGCGGTCGGGTCACCCCCTGCCCGGTCACAGCACGGCGGGCAGTACCACGCTCTCCGACGCGTCGAAGGTGACACCGACCCGCGCGCCCTCGTCCGGCGCGCTGCGCAGTGGGCATTCGGCGTCCAGGGCCGGGCCGTGCTCGGGGTTCAGTGTCACGGCGACGTGGTTGCCGCGGAAGGTGCGGGCGCCGACGGTGCAGCGCAGGCCCTCCTCCGGGGCGCCGATCAGGACACCGGCCGGACGCACCAGCAGATCGCAGGCCCCCTGCGGTGATCCGGCGGGCACCGGCACCTTACCCCAGTCCGTGTCGGCCGCCTCGCCGGTGACCGTCGCCTCCACCACGTTGTCGAAGCCGAGGAAGCGGGCGACGAAGGCCGAGGCGGGACGCTGCCACACCTCCAGCGGGGAGCCCACCTGGGCGATGCGTCCGTCGCGCATCACGACGACCCGGTCGGCCAGCGCGAAGGCCTCGCCCTGGTCATGGGTGACCGCGAGCACGGTCGTGCCCAACCGGCCGAACAGTGTGCGGAGTTCGATGACGAGACGTTCGCGCAGGCTGCGGTCCAGCTGGCCGAGCGGCTCGTCCAGCATCAGCAGCTTGGGCCGGGGGGCGAGCGCCCGCGCGAGGGCGACGCGCTGCTGCTCGCCGCCCGAGAGCGCGGCGACGGCCCGCCGCTCGGCGCCGGGCAGCCCCACCAGATCGAGGAGTTCGGCGACCTTGCGGCCCTGCTCGCTCCGGCTCACGCCGTGCATCCGCAGCCCGAAGGCGACGTTCGCACCGACGTCCCGGTGCGGGAAGAGCTGGTGGTCCTGGAACATCAGGCCGAGCCCGCGCCGGTGCACCGGCACCCCGGCCTGATCCGCTCCGTCGAGCAGTACCCGCCCGCCGTCCGGATGCCGGAGGCCGGCGACCACCCGCAGCAGTGTCGACTTCCCGCTGCCGCTCGGCCCCAGCACACAGACGATCTCGTGCTCGGCGACCTCCAGATCCACCCCGTCCAGCGCCGCCCGGTCGCCGAAGCTCACGGTGGCCGATTCGAGTGTCAGCATCCCTAGAACTCCCCGGATCGATCGGTGCGGATACGTTCGAGCAGCAGCAGCGACACCGCGCACACGAGCATCAGAATGGTGCTGAGGGCCATCGCCTGGCCGTAGTTGAGATCCCCGGACCGCCCCAGCAGCCGTGCCACGGCGACCGGGAGCGTCGGGTTGTCGGGCCGTGCGATGAACACCGTGGCGCCGAACTCGCCGAGCGACACGGCGAACGCGAAGCCCGCCGCGACCAGCAGCGCCCGGCGCACCAGCGGCAGGTCCACCTCGCGCCAGGCCCGCAGCGGCGAGGCTCCGAGCACCGCGGCCGCCTCGCGCAGCCGTCCGTCCACCGCGCGCAGGACCGGCAGCATGATCCGTACCACGAACGGCACCCCGACCAGCGCCTGGGCGAGCGGCACCAGGATCCAGGAGGTCCGCAGATCCAGCGGCGGCTTGTCCAAGGTGATCAGGAAACCGAAGCCGACGGTCACGGCGGAGACCCCGAGGGGCAGCATCAAAAGGGCGTCGAATCCCCTGACCAGTCGGCCGGCCCGCCTGGTCAGAGCCGCCGCGGCCAGGCCCCCGACGACCAGCGCGATGGCGGTCGCGACCAGGGCGTAGCGCAGCGAGTTCCAGACCGCTTCGAGGGGCGCGACCAGGAACGTACCGCTGTTCGCCTCCGCCGATCCCAGTGCCCGGTAGTAGTCGAGGCCGTGGCCGCCGGGCAGGTCGAGCGAGCGCTCCACCAGTACGGCGAGCGGCAGCAGGATCAGTACCAGCACGGTCAGCAGGACGCCGCCGAGCAGCGCCCACTGGCCCGCGCCGCGCGGCCTGCGGGCGGTCTGAGCCGGGTCGACCAGCTTCAGCGCGGTCTCCCTGCGCCGTACGGTCCACGCGTGCACGGCGAGGATCGAGCCGACCGCGGCGAACTGCACGAGCGTCAGCACGGCGGCCGTGGGCAGGGCGAGCAACTGCGCGGTCTGGCGGTAGATCTCCACCTCCAGCGTGGAGAACCCGGGACCGCCGAGGATCTGGACGACGCCGAAGGAGGTGAAGGTGAAGAGGAAGACCATCAGCGCCGCGGCGGCCACGGCGGGGGCGAGCGCCGGAAGGGTGACCCGCCGCCAGGCGGCGAACCGCCCGGCGCCGAGGACGCGCGCGGCCTCCTCCTGCCGCGGGTCGAGCTGCGACCACAGTCCGCCGACGGTGCGCACGACGACCGCGTAGTTGAAGAACACATGGGCCAGCAGGATCGACCACACCGTGGTGTCGAGCCGGACGCCCCACAGCTCGTCGAGGAAGCCGCCGCGCCCCAGCAACGCGAGGAACGCGGTGCCCACGACGACGGTCGGCAGGACGAACGGCACGGTGACGATCGCCCGCAGCAGTTGCTTGCCCGGGAAGTCGAACCGGGCGAACACATAGGCGCCCGGCAGTGCGATCAGCAGGGTCAGCGCGGTCGAGGCGAGCGCCTGCCAGAAGGTGAACCAGAGGACGTCCAGGATGTCCGGCCGGGTCAGCACCTCGCCGAACCGGCCGAACTGCCAGACGCCGTCGGCCTTGAGCCCGCGTCCGACGATCGCGACGACGGGGTAGGCGAAGAACACCGCGAAGAAGGCGACGGGCACGGCCATCAGGCCGAGCCGCACCGCGCTCCCGCGCCGCGCCCGGGTGCGTGCGGCCTTCCCGCGCGCGCCCGGTCCGCGTACGGGAGTCCTCGCTACTTCACTACGAGCGAGGACCATGACTGGACCCACTGCTCACGGTTCTCGGCGATCGTGTCCGGGGCGACGGTCGAGGGCTTGTCGACGGTGGCCCCGAACTCCGTGAAGAGGTCCGGCACCTTCGCACCCTTGGTGACCGGGCTGACGAACATGTTGAGCGGCATGTCCTCCTGGAACTTCTTGCCGATGAGGAAGTCCAGCAGGGCCTTGCCGCCCGCCTCGTTCTTCGCACCGCCGAGCAGACCGGCGAACTCGATCTGCCGGAAGCACGTCCCGGTGGCGACCCCGGTCGGGGCCGTCTTCGGCTGCGGATCCGCGTACAGCACCTCGACGGGCGGGCTGGAGGCGTAGCTGACGACGAGCGGCCGGTCGGCCTTGGCCTTCCTGCCGCCCGCGGAACCGGAGAACTCCTCGTTGTACGCCTGCTCCCAGCCGTCCACGACCTTGACGCCGTTGCTCTTCAGCTTCTTCCAGTAGTCCTGGTAGCCGTCCTCGCCGTAGGTGGCGACGGTGCCGAGGAGGAATCCGAGGCCGGGCGAGGACGTCGCGGCGTTCTCGGTGACGAGGAGGTTCTTGTACGCGGGCTTCGCCAGGTCCTCGAAGGACTTCGGCGGCGCGAGCTTCTTGTCGGCGAAGTACTTCTTGTCGTAGTTGACGCAGATGTCACCGGTGTCGACCGGGGTGACCCGGTGCTTGCCGGCATCCAACTGGACGTCGGCCGCGACCTGGTCGAGCCCCTTGGCCGCGTACGGCGTGAAGAGGGCGTTGTCGAGGGCGCGGGAGAGCAGGGTGTTGTCGACGCCGAAGAACACGTCGCCGCGCGGCGAGCCCTTGGTCAGGATCTCCTGGTTGAGGGCGGTGCCCGCGTCCCCGCTCTTCAGGACCTTGACCGTGTAACCGGTCTCCCGGGTGAACTCCTTCAGTACGCCCTTGGAGACGTTGAAGGAGTCGTGGCTGACGAGGGTGACGGTCTTGGAGCCGGCGCCCTTGGTACCGGCGGAGCCGGACGCCGAGTCGTCGGAGCTTCCGCATCCGGCGAGCGCGGTGACACCCAGCGCGGCGGCGACGGCCGTCACCGTGATCTTCTTGGTGGTGCTCATGTGATTCCTCCTGGGGTGACCAGGAAGAGACGCGACCCTGCCCGCCCCGGCGGAAACCGGAAGCGGGCAGGGCTCAACAGCTTGAGTAAGGTCCGAACTTCCTACCCGGAATGACCCGGGCGAGGTTCAGAGGGTCTGCGGCCAACCTGTCCTTGGTGCCGCACTCTCAGCGCTGTGGCGCTCCCCTGTCGGAATATTGAATTGATTTCGGCCTCAGGCTACACGGCCGGTTTCGGCCCCAGAGCCTGCCCTAGCGCTCGGATGCCGCCAGCTGCCCGCAGGCGCCGTCGATCTCCTGGCCCCGGGTGTCCCGGACGGTCACCGGCACCCCGTGCGCGGCGATCGCCTCGACGAACGCCTTCTCGTCCTCGGGCCGCGAGGCGGTCCACTTCGAGCCCGGCGTCGGGTTCAACGGGATCAGGTTGACGTGTACCCGCTTGCCCTTGAGGAGCCGGCCCAGCCGGTCGCCCCGCCAGGCCTGGTCGTTGATGTCACGGATCAGCGCGTACTCGATGGAGATACGGCGTCCGGACTTCTCGGCGTACTCCCAGGCGGCGTCCAGCACCTCGCGCACCTTCCACCGGGTGTTCACCGGCACGAGCGTGTCGCGCAGCTCGTCGTCCGGGGCGTGCAGCGAGACGGCGAGACGGCACTTGAAGCCCTCGTCGGCGAACCGCAGCATCGCCGGCACGAGTCCGACGGTGGAGACGGTGATCCCGCGCTGCGACAGTCCCAGCCCGTCGGGCTCGGGGTCCGTCAGCCGACGGATCGACCCGACCACCCGGTTGTAGTTGGCGAGCGGCTCACCCATGCCCATGAAGACGATGTTGGAGAGCCGGGCCGGGCCCCCGGGGACCTCGCCGTCGCGCAGGGCCCGCATGCCGTCCACGATCTGGTGGACGATCTCCGCGGTGGAGAGGTTGCGGTCGAGACCGGCCTGCCCGGTGGCGCAGAACGGGCAGTTCATCCCGCATCCCGCCTGCGAGGAGATGCACATCGTGACCCGCTCCGGGTAGCGCATCAGAACGGACTCGACCAGCGTGCCGTCGTGCAGCTTCCACAGCGTCTTGCGGGTGGTGTCGTCGTCGCAGCTGATGTGCCTGACCACGGACATCAGATCAGGGAACAACGCCTCGGCGAGCTTGTCCCGCGACCCGGCGGGGATGTTGGTCCACTCCGCCGGGTCGTGCGAGTACCGCGCGAAGTAGTGCTGCGAGAGCTGCTGGGCGCGGAAGGGCTTCTCGCCGGTCGCGGCGACGGCTTCCTTGCGCTCGGCGGGCGTGAGGTCGGCGAGGTGCCGCGGCGGCTTCTTGGCTCCGCGGGGCGCGACGAAAGTGAGTTCTCCGGGCTTAGGCATGGTTCATCCAGTGTCGCAGACAGAACAGTGAGGGCCCGCCGCCCTGTGGACAACGGACCCTCACTGGTAAAAACGCAGGTCAGACGGGGTGATCCGGCAACTGCTCAGCCGGAGCCGACGAAAATCACCATCAGTAGCCAGACCACCGGCGCGGTCGGCAGGAGGGAGTCCAGCCGGTCCATGATTCCGCCGTGCCCGGGAAGCAGCGTGCCCATGTCCTTGATCCCGAGGTCCCGCTTGATCATCGACTCGCCCAGGTCACCGAGGGTGGCGCTGGCGGCGACCGCGAGGCCGAGCAGCAGGCCCTGCCACCAGGATCCGCCGTCGATCAGGAACTGCATGCACAGGGCACCGGCCACCATCGCGAAGGCCACGGCTCCGAAAAGGCCCTCACGGGTCTTCCCGGGGCTGATGCGCGGTGCGAGCTTGTGCTTGCCGAACCGCCAGCCGACGGCGTACGCGCCGGTGTCGCTGACCACGGTCAGCAACAGGAAGGTCAGGACCCGCTGCGGCCCGTCGCCCGCCGTGAGCAGCATCGCGACGAAGGTGGCCAGGAACGGTACGTAGAACGCGGCGAAGACCCCGGCCGTGACGTCCTTGAGGTAACCCTCCGGCGGTTCGGTCATCCGCCAGACGAGCACCGCGAGGGCGGTCAGCGCCATCGCGGCCCAGGCGCCCTCGGCACCTCGCGCGTAGCCGGCCACAACCATGGCCGCGCCACCAACCGCGAGGGGTACGAGTGGCGCCTTGATGCCCTTGCGTTCCTCGAGCCGGGAGGTGAGCTCCCAGAGACCGACGACGACGGCGACCACGATCACACCGACGAAGACGGCCTTGACGACGAAGAGCGAGGCGACGACGACGGCACCCAGCCCCACGCCGACCCCTATGGCGGCTCCCAGATCACGGCCCGCACGCTTCTTCGGCGGGGGTGGCGGCGCGGTGGACATGGGCTCCTGCGGCTTCTCGTCGCGGAACAGGGGGCCGCCGCTCAGGTGTGCGGCCCCCTGGTCCCGGTCATCACGATCGTCAGCGTCTCTACCTGCGTCGGGAACGTCCGGCACGATGGGCATGGGCCGAGTCTGCTGGGCGATATGCACATCGTATGCAGGACCCGCCGGAGCGGCCCGCATCTCAGGAGCGGCCCGTTGGCCGGTGCCCTGCGGGGCACCCCAGGAAGAGTCGTTCATCAGACTTCGAGCAGCTCGGCTTCCTTGTGCTTCAGCAGCTCGTCCACCTGCGCGACGTACTTCGCGGTGGTGTCGTCGAGCTCCTTCTCGGCGCGACGTACCTCGTCCTCGCCGGACTCCTTGTCCTTGACCAGCTTGTCGAGGGTCTCCTTGGCCTTGCGGCGGACCGCCCGGATCGAGATCTTGGAGTCCTCGGCCTTCGTCTTCGCGACCTTGATGTAGTCGCGACGACGCTCTTCGGTGAGGTCGGGGAAGTTCACCCGGATGATATTGCCGTCGTTGCTCGGGTTGACGCCGAGGTCGGAGTCGCGGATGGCCTGCTCGATGTTGCGCAGCGCCGTCTTGTCGAACGGCGTCACGACGGCCATACGGGGCTCGGGCACCGAGAACGAGGCCAGCTGGTTGATCGGGGTCAGCGCGCCGTAGTAGTCGGCGACGATCTTGTTGAACATCGCCGGGTGCGCACGGCCGGTGCGGATCGCGGCGAAGTCCTCTTTCGCGACCACGACGGCCTTCTCCATCTTCTCCTCGGCCTCGAGGAGGGTTTCTTCGATCACCACGTGCTCCTGCGTGTCTTGAGTGGGCCCGGCGTGCTCGGGCCCGGCGGGTCCTGCGTCGCGTCCTCACCTGCACGGTGTCCGACCGGCAGGCCGTTGTCCATCCTTCGGGGCCTTACCACGGGCCCCGGGAACTCACTGGGTCTTCCCCCGCGGTTCGGTCCCCCGGTTCTCAGGCCCGGGTGCCCCGGTCACTCACGAGCGAACCGATCTTCTCACCCTTGACGGCGCGGGCGATATTGCCCGCCGTCGTCAACTCGAAGACGAGGATCGGCAGCCGGTTGTCACGGCAGAGCGTGATGGCGGTGGCGTCGGCGACCTTGAGGTCGCGGGCGAGCACCTCGCTGTACTCCAGCGCGTCGAACTTCACCGCTCCGGGGTTGGTCTTCGGGTCGGAGTCGTAGACCCCGTCCACACCGTTCTTGCCCATCAGCAGAGCCTCGGCGTCGATCTCCAGGGCGCGCTGTGCCGCGGTGGTGTCGGTGGAGAAGTACGGCATGCCCATACCGGCGCCGAAGATGACGACGCGGCCCTTCTCCAGGTGCCGCACGGCACGCAGCGGAATGTACGGCTCCGCGACCTGCCCCATGGTGATGGCGGTCTGGACGCGGGAGTCGATGCCCTCCTTCTCCAGGAAGTCCTGGAGCGCCAGGCAGTTCATGACCGTGCCGAGCATGCCCATGTAGTCGGACCGGGCCCGGTCCATACCGCGCTGCTGGAGCTCGGCGCCGCGGAAGAAGTTGCCGCCGCCGATGACGATCGCGATTTCCGCGCCGTCCCGGACGACCGCCGCGATCTCGCGTGCGATGGCGTGCACGACGTCGGGATCGACACCGAGACCCCCGCCACCGGCGAATGCCTCTCCGGACAGCTTCAGCATGAAGCGGCCGGCCACCTTGCCGTCGTCGCGCCTGTGGTCACCTGTGGCGGCGTCCGCGCCCTTGTTCATGGAGATTCTCCTCGTGCACATACGAAGAAGGCCATTGCCGGTGGGTCCGATGTCCCTCAGCGGCAATGGCCTCCTCGTCAGATCTGCGGTCGTACGGCGGTGTGCGGCCGTCGACTGCACCAGACCCTATCGGGGTCCACCGTTTTTCGCGGACGGACTCAGATGCCGACCTTGATGCGCGAGAAGCGCTTCAGGGTGACACCGGCCTCGTCCAGGACCTTCTGGACGGACTTCTTGTTGTCCTTGGCGAACGCCTGCTCCAGGACGACGACGTCCTTGAAGAAGCCGTTGACCCGACCCTCGACGATCTTCGGAAGGGCGGCCTCGGGCTTGCCCTCCTCGCGAGAGGTGGCTTCGGCGACACGACGCTCGTTCTCGACCGTCTCGGCCGGGACCTCGTCGCGGTTGAGGTACTTCGGGGCGAAGGCGGCGATGTGCTGCGCGACGTCCTTGGCGACCGTGGCCGCAGCCTCGTCCGTGGCGGATCCCTTGTCGAGCTCGACAAGGACGCCGACCTGCGGCGGGAGGTCGGGCATCGTGCGGTGCATGTACGCAGCCACGTAACCGCCGGTGAACTGCGCGAAGCGGTCCAGGACGATCTTCTCGCCGAGGTTGGCGTTGGCCTCGTCGACGTAGGCCTGGACGGTCTTGCCGGCCTCGATCTCGGAGCCGAGCAGCGCGGCCAGGTCGGCCGGGGAGGTGGCGGCGACGTGCGCGGCCAGCGCGTTGGCGACGGCCTGGAACTTCTCGCCCTTGGCGACGAAGTCCGTCTCGCACTTCAGCTCGAGCAGGACGCCGGAGGTCTTGTCCTCGGAGATGAGGGAGACGACGGCGCCGTTCTCGGCAGAACGGCCCTCGCGCTTGGCGACGCCCTTCTGACCCTTGATACGAAGGGCCTCGACGGCACCATCGACGCTGCCATCGGCCTCGTCGAGCGCCTTCTTGCAGTCCATCATGCCGGCGCCGGTGAGCTCACGGAGCTTCTTGACGTCAGCGGCGGTGTAGTTCGCCATGAGTCTGTATGTCTCTCTCGAAGTCTGAAAGATCTACGGGTGAACGGCGGGGGCGGCGCCTGTGGCACCGGCCCCCGCCGTCGTCAGCCGTGACGGGTGTCAGGCCTGCTCGCCGTCCGCGGCCGGAGCCTCGGCAGCGGGGGCCTCGACGGCCGGCGTCTCGGTGGCGGCCTCGGCCTCGACCTCGGCCGGCGTCTCAGCGGCGTCCGCGACCTTCTCGGTCTCGGCGGAGGTCTGGACCTCGGCGTCAGCCTTCTTGTCGCCCTCGAGCAGGTCACGCTCCCACTCGGCGAGCGGCTCGCCGGCGGCCTTCTCGCCCGGCTTCGAGTCGCCGGTCGCAGCGCCGGAGCGGGCGATGAGGCCCTCGGCGACGGCGTCGGCGATCACGCGGGTGAGCAGGGTGACGGAGCGGATCGCGTCGTCGTTGCCCGGAATCTTGTAGTCGACCTCGTCGGGGTCGCAGTTGGTGTCCAGGATCGCGACGACCGGGATGTGGAGCTTGCGCGCCTCACCGACGGCGATGTGCTCCTTCTTGGTGTCGACGATCCAGACGGCGCTCGGCACCTTCTGCATCTCGCGGATACCACCGAGGGTCTTCTCCAGCTTGGCCTTCTCGCGGGAGAGAACCAGGAGCTCCTTCTTGGTGAGGCCGGAGGCGGCCACGTCCTCGAAGTCGATGAGCTCAAGCTCCTTCAGACGCTGAAGGCGCTTGTAGACGGTGGAGAAGTTGGTGAGCATGCCACCGAGCCAACGCTGGTTGACGTACGGCATGCCGACGCGCGTCGCCTGCTCGGCGATGGCCTCCTGGGCCTGCTTCTTCGTACCCACGAACATGATGGAGCCGCCGTGGGCGACGGTCTCCTTGACGAACTCGTAGGCGCGGTCGATGTACGACAGCGACTGGAGCAGGTCGATGATGTAGATGCCGTTGCGCTCGGTGAAGATGAAGCGCTTCATCTTCGGGTTCCAGCGACGGGTCTGGTGACCGAAGTGGACGCCGCTTTCCAGCAGCTCCCGCATCGTGACGACGGCCATGGCCGTACTCCTTGAGGTGCTCGGTTATCGCGACCGCAGGTTTGCTGTCGCGCCTGACGCCCCGACGCGCCGTGCCACGAGGGACCGAGGAGCGCGGCCACCTCCGTAAGGGAGATGGCGGGGCGTGCGAAGTCGACCCGGTGACCCGGATCGCCACAAGAAGTGTACGGGACCCATCGAGTGCCGGGTGACGGCGCTGTCCACAACCGGCCGGTACTCCACAGATCCGGTCCATGATCCCCCGCGAACCGGGCGGCCGGGGGACGGTGGTGCCATGCGAAACACAACTGACCTGGACGGACCCCGGGTCCGGGCCGGGGGACGCGGCGCACCGGGTGCCGGACGGGGGCTCCTGATGCGGGCGGCATCGGCGGCAGCCGCCGCGGCGCTTCTCGCGATGGGGTACTGCGGGACGGCCGCCCCGGCCACGAAGCAGCCGCACATGTCCCTGCCCGCGCCCGCGCCGGACCCGGCGGATCTGCCGGACGGGGTGGATCTGCCGGACCCGGTAGATCCGGCGGACCCGGCGGACCCCGTGGACCCAGCGGACCCCGTGGACCCAGCGGACCCCGTGGACCCAACGGACCCCGTGGACCCAACGGACCCCGTGGATCCGCCGACCGGCGGACGGGTCTGGCCGCTGGCGGGGCGGCCCGTGGTCGTACGGGGATGGGAGCCGCCCGCCACGGACTACGGGCGGGGGCACCGCGGGGTGGACCTCGCCGCCGGACCGGGAACGGCGGTGCTCGCGGCCGCTTCCGGCCGGGTCTCGTTCGCGGGCGGTGTCGCGGGACGAGGGGTGTTGGCGATCGAGCTGGCGGACACGGGCGATCCGCCACTGCGGACCACGTACGAGCCGGTGCGCCCGCTGGTCGCGAAGGGGGACCAGGTCGCTGCGGGACAGGTGGTGGCGGTCATCGGGACGGGACCGTTCCACTGCGCGGCCGGTTGTCTGCATTGGGGGCTGCGCCGCGCAGCGGCGTATCTGGACCCGCTGTCACTGTTGCCGCCCTCACTGCTGCGGCGCGGACCGTCCCGGCTGCTGCCGGTGACCGGTGTGCCCGAACCCGGACTTTCGGCGGCAGAGCCGCGCAGCGGTGCCCCGGCGTTGCTGCCGGATGGCGGACCCGCCGCCCCGCTCCGCTGACGGGCGTCGCGGCGAGGCGCCGACGTCAGCCCTGCTCGCCGGGGACTCCCCGGACGCCGCGAAGGATCATGGCGACGGCGGTGTCCGCGATCACGTCCGGCTCCTCCGCCACGCTGAGTTCGATGCGTCGCACCGCGGCGTCCACGGAGCCCTGCAGCAGCATGGCCGCCAGCCTGGGCTGCTCATGGCCGAGATCTCCGAGCGCCTCGACGATCATGGCGATCAGCCCGCCGTGCGCGGCGCGGATCTTCTCGCGGGCGCCCGCGTCCAGCTCGCTCGCGGAGATCGCGACGACGGCCCGGTGGCGCCGGTCCCCCACGAGATCGAGCTGCCGTCGCACGTACGCCTCGATCTTCTCCTCCGGCGTCCCTGCCCGCTCCATCGCGTTCTCCACCTCGGCCGCCCAGACGGGGAAGTCGACGGTGCAGAGCTCCTCGACGACGGCGGCGCGGGAACGGAAGTACTCGTAGACGGATGACCTGGCGAGGCCCGTGCGTTCGGCGAGGGCGGGGAAGGTCAGTGCCTCCGTGCCTCCCTCGGACAGCAGGGAACGCGCTGCGTCCAGGAGGGCGCCGCGCTGCATGGTCCGGTGCTCGGCCACGGAGGCCGCTCGAATCCTGGGCACGCGTCCACTCTACGGCGACCGGCGCGGGGGAGGGGGCGGGCGGCCCCGATCGGTGGCCGGAGCGGACCCGGCCGAACATCGCCGGCGAGTGGTCTCAGCGACCGGAGTCGGCCAGTTTCCCGCGCAACTGCAACACGGACTTGGTGTGGATCTGGCTGACCCGGCTCTCGGTGACCCCGAGGACGTTCCCGATCTCGGCGAGGGTGAGACCCTCGTAGTAGTAGAGCGTGACGACCGTCTTCTCGCGGTCCGGGAGGGTGTTGATCGCCCGGGCGAGCAGCCGCCTGAGCTCACGCCCCTCGGCCACTTCCACCGGGTTGTCGGCGGCGGTGTCCTCGAGCGTGTCCATCAGGCTCAGCCGGTCGCCGCCCTCGCCGCCCACATGGAGCAGCTCCTCCAGTGCGACCACGTTCGCCAGCGACAACTGGCTGAAAACCGCATGCAGTTCCTCCAGCGCGATCTCCATCTCCGCGGCGACCTCCGCCTCCGACGGGGTACGACGCAGCCGCGCCTCCAGCGTGGCGTAGGCGCGTTCCACGGCCCGCGCCTTCTGGCGCACGGAGCGCGGGATCCAGTCCAGCGCACGGAGTTCGTCGATCATCGCGCCCCGGATGCGGGTGATCGCGTACGTCTCGAACTTGATCGCGCGCTCGATGTCGAACTTCTCGATCGCGTCGATCAGCCCGAAGACCCCCGAGGAGACGAAGTCCGCCTGCTCGACGTTGGACGGCAGGCCCACGCTCACCCGGCCGGCGACGTACTTCACCAGGGGCGAGTAGTGCAGGATCAGCTGTTCCCGCAGCCTCTCGTCGCCCGTGGTCTTGTACGAGCGCCACAACTCGTCGAGCGAGGAGGGGGCGGGAGGGCGCACAGTGTCACGCGCAGCCGGTGGTACTGCCGCACGGTCAGACCCGGAGGTGTGCTGGGGCATGTGGTGCCTTGAGCCGTTCTGCTGTGAAGTGCTGAGGGATTTGTGTCTGGGGCGGGATCCTTGTGAGCGTAGCGTGACTGAAGTGTCGCGGTACGCGCAGGATATGGGATCGGCGCTGTGCCCTTCCGGATGAACGGATCACGACACCGGGCGCGGCGAAGGACATGACGGCGCTCACGGACGAGGACATGGCCGACGTCCGGGGCCGACGCGTCACGCGCCGGCCCCGGAGTCGTTGCCGAACGATCCGCCGAGGTCATCGGCCTCACCTTTTCACCCGAATGCTCCAGGTCAAGTACCGCCTCGCCGCGCGTCGTCATTGCGAGTCCGCCGTCGCGTCAACTCCCATCCATCGCCATGACGTTCGACGAACCCCAGTGAGTGCAGTTCGTACAACCTGGCGAGCGCAGCGTCGGCGCTCGTTCCCGCGGTGCGGGCCACCTCGCGCCCGTCGGCGGCGCCGCGGGCCGGCAGCGCGTCGAGGACCCGGCCGCACTCGGCGTCCAGAAGGTCCCGCGGAAGCACCGGACCGCATCTGGCCGGGGCGAGTTCTCCCATGTCACCCACCAGTTCGGCGACTTCCGCGGCGTCCGTCACCAGCACGCCCTCCCCTCGAAGGAGTTCATGAACGCCTGCCGACAGACCGCTGGTGGCAGGTCCCGGAACGCCCATGGTGAAGCGGCCCAGTCGCTGGGCCCAGCGTGCCGTGACCAGTGAACCGCTGCGGTATTCGGCCTCGACCACGACGGTTCCCCTCGTCAACGCGGCGATGACCCTGTTCCGGAGGATGAATCTGCTGCGGGTGGGGTGGGCGGCCGGCGGCAGTTCGCCGATGACGAGTCCCTGTTCGACCATGCGCCCGATCAGTTCGGTGTGTCCGCGGGGGTACACGACGTCCACCCCGCAGGCCAGCACCGCCATCGTCGCGCCACCGGCGGCGAGGGCGCCCCGGTGCGCCGCCCCGTCGACCCCGAACGCCGCGCCCGAGACGACGACCCACCCCCGCTCGGCGAGACCTGCGCCAAGTGTCGTCGCCATGTGCGCGCCGTACGGTGTGCAGGCGCGGGCGCCGACCACCGCGACCGAACGCAGCGCCCAGAGCCGCAGACCAGGCCTTCCCCGTACCCAGAGCCCGGTCGGTCTGGTGTCGCCCAGGTCGTCCAACTGGGTCGGCCACTCCTGGTCGCCCGGACACACGAAGCGCCCGCCGACCTCGGCCACGGCCGCCAGATCCCGCGCGGGGTCGGCCGTCTCCACCCGCAGCCGATAGCCGGCCAGACGTTTCGCCGTCATGCCGTTCAGCTGCTCGGCCGATCCGTCCCGGACCGTGATCCGCCGCAGCAGTTCCACACCGCCGCACTCCCGCAGCCAGCGGCCACCCCGTTCGTCCCCCGGCTCCAGGACCCTGGTCAGCGCGGCGCGCGCCAGCCGCTCCCGGTCGCTCACCCCGCCGGGAGCCGGCGCCGGCCGCTCCCGGTCTCCTGTCCCCGGCGTCCGCGCCTCGGCCGGCGGGCTGTCCCCGGCGCCCGGCGCCCGTCCGCTTCCCCCGCCCCCATGCCCCGTCATGCCGCCCCCGCCGTCAGTGGGGCCCCTCGCGGGATCCCGGTCCGCAGCTCCAGTGCCACCGCGACGTCCGAGGCGTCCGGCCGGTCGGCGCCCCGTAGATCCGCGACGGTCCACGCCACCCGCAGAACCCGGTCCAGGCCGCGTGCGGTGAGCAGGCCCCGCTCCATGTCCCGCTCGGCCGCCATCAGTGCCCCCGGCGCCACGACCAGCCGGGTCCTCAACTCGTGTCCGGGCACTTCGCTGTTGGTGGTCCAGGGGGTGCCGGCCAGTCGCTCCGCCGCCCGGGCCCGGGCCGCCCGCACCCGGGCGACGACCGTCGCGGTCGACTCGCCCCGGCCGCCCTGTCCCATCAGGTCCGCGCGCTTGACGGGGTCGACGGCCACCCGCAGATCCACCCGGTCGAGCAACGGGCCGGAGAGCCGGGCCTGGTAGCGCCGGACCGACGCGGGAGGGCATTCACAGCCGGCCCCGCTCAGGGTGTGCCGCCCGCACGGGCACGGGTTGGCGGCCAGCACCATCAGGAACCGGGCCGGCAGCCGCACCACCCCGGCGCTGCGAGCCACCACCACGTGCCCCGACTCCAGCGGCTGACGCAGTGCGTCCAGGGCCCGTACCGAGAATTCCGGCGCCTCGTCCAGAAAGAGGATGCCGCGATGAGCCAGCGACACCGCGCCGGGCCGTGGCAGCCCGTTGCCCCCGCCGATCAGCGACTGCATGGTCGCCGAGTGGTGCGGTGCGCAGTACGGCGCCCGGGAGACCAGGGGTTCGCCCGGCGGAAGGATGCCCGCCACCGAGTGCACCGCGGTCACCTCAAGGGATTCCTGCCTGGTCAGGGGCGGCAGGATCGCGGGCAGCCGTTCGGCGAGCATGGTCTTGCCCGCGCCCGGCGGTCCGGACAGCAGAAGGTGGTGGCTGCCAGCCGCTGCGACTTCCAGGGCCTTGCGCGGACGCTCCTGACCCGCGACGTCCGCCAGGTCGGGCCGGTGTCCCTCGCCCTGCGCCGAACCCCTGGCGGTGCCGGTGCCCATACCGGCGCCGGGCACCATGAGGCCGGCCAGCATGGTGTCGGGACGCCCCTGGTCGTGGGGCTCCTGTTCCTCGGGCACCGGTTCGTCGCGGAGCAGGGCGATCAACTGCCGCAGGCTCCGGACCCCGAGCACGGAGACCCCGGGCACCAGCGCTGCCTCGCCCGCCGTCTGTTCCGGGACGACCACCTGCCGGTAGCCGGCCTCCGCCGCGGCCAGGACGGCGGGCAGTACCCCGCGCACCGGCCGTACCCGGCCGTCGAGCCCCAACTCCCCGATCATCACCACATCGGCGATCGAAGCGGGGTCGATCCGCTCGGCCGCGCCGAGCACCGCGCACGCGACAGCGAGATCGAAACCCGAACCGCCCTTGGGTACCGAGGCCGGGGACAGACCCACCGTGAGCTTTTTCTGCGGCCACTCCGCGCCGGAATTGGCCACCGCCGCCCTGACCCGGTCGCGGCTCTCCACCAGGCTCTTGTCCGGCAGCCCCACCAGGGTGAACGCCGCCACCCCGGGCTCCAGGTCCGCCTGGACCTCCACCACCACGCCCTCGACGCCGACCAGCGCCACCGAGCAGGCACGCGCGAACCCCATCAGGCCACCCCCCGCGCATGCTCGGCCCGCGGTGCACCGCGCCTGGGCAGCACCACGCCGACCAGGTCGATCCGCACCCCGCCGGGCGGCGGGCCGTCGTGCCGGTCGAGCCAGAGTTCGGCCAGCCGTCGCAGCCGGTCCGCCTTGGCCGGTGTGACGGCGGCCATCGGGTGCTCGAAGCCACCCGCCCTGCGCGTCTTCACCTCACAGATGACGAGCGCGTCGCCGTCCAGCGCGACAATGTCGATCTCGCCGGCGCGACAGCGCCAGTTCCGCTCCAGTACGGACATGCCGGCATCGGTCAGCAGCCGCGCCGCCAGATCCTCGCCGTACCGCCCGAGTGCCCCCCGTGCGTTCATATCGGCACCACCTCCGGCACCGACTCTGCCGCGTTCCCCCGCCGCTAGTGGATCTTGGTGGATAAGCAGGTGAATGTGGACAACTCAGCCACCCGGAAGTTCGAGATCGCTCTTGTTGAGCTCCTCGATGTTGACGTCCTTGAACGTCAGGACCCGGACCTGCTTGACGAACCGTGCGGGCCGGTACATGTCCCAGACCCAGGCATCCGCCATGGACACCTCGAAAAACACCTCGCCCTGGACCGAGTGCACCTGCATCTCGTAGTCGTTGGTGAGGTAGAAGCGCCGTTCGGTCTCGATCACATATTTGAACAGACCGACGACATCGCGGTACTCCCGGTAGAGCTTCAGCTCCATCTCGGTCTCGTACTTCTCGAGGTCCTCGGCGCTCATTGGCATGTTCCCCTTCAGCCGTGCGTTCCCCCATTGTGCGCCAGGCCCCGACGCCCCGGACGCTCAGGCGATTTCGGGAGCCAGGACCAGCGGCGCACGCGGAGGACCCTCGTCGAGCAGCGTGCGCAGCAGCCCGGCGAGTCTGGTCGGGTACACCGTCTCACGCGTCGCCGACAGTTCGGCGGAGGTCCACCACCTCAGACCCGCGACACTGCGCCGTTCCAGCCCGGTCTGCCCGCTGGTGTCCGTCAGGGTCTGTGTCGTACGGGCGAGGAAGTACCACTCGTCCTGATCCCAGCGCCGGCCGTCGAACGAGAAGGAGCACATCCGCTTCCAGAGAAGCGGGCCCAGCTCGACATCCGTGATCCCGGTCTCCTCGGACAGCTCGCGCAGCGCCGCCCGCTCCCGGGTCTCGTCGCCCTCCAGCCCGCCGCCGGGGGTGAACCACCACGCGCTCGCCGGGGCCTCCGGTTCGAACCCGTGCATCAGTAGAATGCGGTCGTCCGGATCCAGGAGTACCAGGCGGGAGACCTTGCGCTTCTCAACGGACACCGGTAGCCGCCTGCCGCTGCTTGTTCCGCTTCGACCGGGCGGTACGGGCCGCGACCGGGCCGTACACGGCACCGGCCAGAATGAGCACCACACCCACGGCCACGGCCCCGAGCTGAAGCTTGAGGGGCCCCGCCGACGACACCCCGCCCGGCAGCGCGGCGAAGGCCTTCGGCCGTTCGATCATGGCGCCCAGCGGCCAGGCGACGGCGTCCACCCGGGCCGTCACGGCGCTGCGGGGTACCGAGCCCTGTCCGCGGTCCTCCAGATGGACCCGGGAGTCCAGCGAGACCCGGCGGTCGTCGCCCAGGAGAAAGAGCTTTCCCTTGGGCACCTCGGCCGTGAAGTCGTTCCCCGAGGCGGGGTCGGTCGTCCGCAGATACGGTTCCTCAACGGGTATGCCGTTGACCGTGAGGAGCCCGCCCTTCTCGCAGCAGGCGATCTTGTCGCCGCCGATTCCGACGACCCGCTTCACCATCGGCATATCGCCCCACGCCTGGTCGGTGAACACCACCACATCACCGCGGCGCACCTCGCTGCCGTCCACCCGTTGCGCGAGAACCCGGTCGCCCGCGTTCACCGTCGGTGTCATCGACTCGGTCGGCACCGTGTACGGCCGGTACACCACGGCTGCCCAGGCGAAACCGCCGAGGAAGAGCACACAGCCGACGGCCACCGCCAGCCCCGACAGCATGCTGCCGAGCCGGCCGCGGCCGTCATCCGTACGTCCCGTTCCACTCATCCCAGCGTCCCCCATCGGAGATCGACAATCGCTGATCCGAGTCGGCACCCTACCGGGCGGTACGCTCGCTGGTCAGCCTGCGCCTGCGCCTGATCACGATCGGCAGCGCACCGGCGATGCCGATCGCACCGGGTGCCATCGCCGCCGCGGCGCTCAGACCCGGCTGGTCGAAGGTGTCCGGGACCGGCAGGGTCGCCCAGCGGTTGATCGGCCAGGCCACCACCACGGCCCGGCCCACGACCTCGTCCACCGGCACGAAGCCCTTGTTGGCGTCATTGGTGTGATAGCGCGAGTCCGAGGAGTCCTGCCGGTGGTCGCCCATCACCCAGATCTTGCCGTCGGGCACCTTGAACGGCCCGAAGGGCATGTCGTCGCACGGCGTGCCACCGGGGAAGAGGTACGGCTCGTCGAGCGCCTTCCCGTTGACCTCGACCGGGCCGCCCTTCTTGCACGACACGGTGTCTCCGCCGACCGCCATCGTCCGCTTGATCAGGTCCTTCTCCTGCGACGACGGCATCAGACCGATGAAGCTCAGAAAGGTCTGCACCGCATTCGGCTCAGGAGTCGGCTCCCCGTCCAGCCAGCCACTGGGGTCGTGGAAGACGACGACCTCACCGCGTTCCGGCTCCGAGCCGAACCACGGGGTCAGCTTGTCGACCAGCACCCGGTCACCCCGCTGGAGGGTGTTCTGCATCGAATCCGACGGAATCGAGAACGCCTGCACCAGAAACGTCTTGATCAACAGCGCGAGGATCAGCGCAATGCCGATGAGGAGCGGCAGCTCCTTCCAGAAGGGGCGGGGCTTCCTCGGCTCCTTTCCGTCCCGGTCCGAGGTGCGCGCACCCTCCAGCACGTCCGGATCCCCGGTCTCCCCCACCGGATCGAAGGCAGCGTCAGCGGGCTGCTCGAGCCTCTCCGTGGACTGTCCGTGTCCAGATCGTGCTCCGCCTGCCACGTCGCTCACATTCATTCCTCACTCTGCGCCAACGCCGGCCCACCGGGCCTGCGGATCACAAACCCACCCCCTGGATAACGAGCGGGGGTTCCCGGAGCCTTTGCCCTCGCCGGGCCGGTGGAGAAGAGGAGCCGGGCGCCGTCCGCAACGGGAGCGCGCCCACCGAGCCCACCGGTGGACGGGGCAGGGCAGCCCGACGAGCGGCTCCGGATGCCTAGTCCTGCTTCTGCCGTTCCGGAGCGGCCCGGTGCCGCCTGCGCCGGAGCACGATGGGCACGGCGCCGGCGAAGCCGAGCGCACCGGGCGCCAACGCCGCCGCGGCGTTCAGCCCCGGCTGGTCGAAGGTCTTCGGAATCGGCAGGGTCGCCCAGCGGTTGATCGGCCACGCGACCACGATGGCCCGGCCGACCACCTCGTCCGTGGAGACGGTGCCGCCGCCCGGCAACTCCTGGTGGTAGCGGGAGTCGAGGGAGTTCTGACGGTGGTCGCCCATCACCCAGATACGGCCCTTGGGGACCTCGACCGGGCCGAACGGCTCGTCGTTGCAGGCGGTGTTCCCCTTGAAGATGAAGGACTTGTCGTCCAGCGCCTTGCCGTTGACCGTGACGGGACCGTTCATCTGGCACTCGACCGTGTCACCGCCGATCGCGATGACCCGCTTGATCAGATCCTTCTCCTCGGCTGACGGCATCAGCCCGATGAAGCTCAGGAACTTCTGCACCGCGTTCGGGTTGGCCGCCGGGGTGTTCTCCAGCCAGCCGCCCGGATCGTGGAAGACGACGACCTCACCGCGTTCCGGCTCGGCGCCGAACCACGGGGTCAGCTTGTCGACCAGCACCCGGTCCCCCCGCTGGAGGGTGTTCTGCATCGAATCCGACGGAATCGAGAACGCCTGCACCAGAAACGTCTTGATCAGCAGCGCGAGGATCAGCGCAATGCCGATGAGGAGCGGCAGCTCCTTCCAGAAGGAGCGGGGCTTCTTCCGGGCCGTACTGCCGTTGCTCGGGGAGTCGTCGTCACTCTCCGTCCGGCCCGCTGTTGTCCCGGCCGACTCGGCATTGCCCGGAATGTCCGGCCGGTCCTCGGGTTCGCCGTGTCCGGATCGTGCGCCCACCGCCAAATCCCCCACATCTGCTCCTTATTCCGTGCCACCGCCTGCGCCCTAGCCGGTGCAGGCCAACCACTCCCATAACGAGCGGGAGTTCCGCAGGGGTCGGGAGCCGGATCATTCCGTTGGGATCCTGGGACACACTATTCGACGGCCCGGGGGCAGTAGCAGTCCCGGCGCGCGCGTCCGGGACCGTGGAGAACGCCGGACGTTCCTCCAGCTTCCGCCAGTGTCCGAAGGGCCAGGCGATCACCACGGCCCGTCCCACTACGGCATCCTCGGAAACCGTGCCGCGGGCCGTCTTGTCCAGATGGAAACGTGAATCGGCGGAATTGGAGCGATGGTCACCCATCACGAAGATTCGCCCGAGCGGAACCTTTACCTCGAATTTGATCGTGGAGGGGGGATTGCCGGGATACAGATAGGGCTCCTCGACCGCCTGGCCGTTGACCATGAGCCGGCCGTCCGTGTCGCAGCACTTCACCGTGTCGCCACCGACGGCGACCACTCGCTTGATCAGGTCCTGTTCGTCGTCGGACGGCAGCAGCCCGATGAAGGTCAGCACACCCTTCACCTGCTTGATGACGACGGGGGGCTCCTTCGCCGTGACCGGATTCGGCGGCGGCCAGTCGGAGGGGTTCTTGAACACGACCACGTCACCACGCTGTGGCCGGGACCCGAACCAGGGCGTCAGCTTGTCCACGAGGACCCGGTCGCCGATCCGGATGGTCTGTTCCATGGACCCCGACGGGATCACGAAGGCCTGCACCAGGAACGTCTTGAGGACCAGCGCGATCACCAGGGCGACGGTGATGAGGAGGGGTATCTCCTGGACGGCCGATCTGCGCCGCTTCCGCTTCACCTTGCGGGCGAGCTTGCGCCGCTCCGCCCTCGTGGGCAGCGAGCGGGCGGCCGTCGGTCCGGTGCCGGCGGGGGGTGGTCCCCCGGGATCGGCAGCGCCGTGCGGCCGCCCGCGGTTACCCATGTGCCGCCCCCGGCGCCGGTATGCCGTCGAAGGCCTCGGTGCCCGGCAAAGAGCCCAGCCGTCCCAGCGGCCAGCCGATCCAGTCGGCCCGGCCGATCACCTTGTCGACGGGCACCATGCCGCCCCCCGGTTCGCCCAGGTGGTCGCGGGAGTCCCGGGAACGGCTGCGGTGATCGCCCATCATCCAGAGCGTGCCGTCCGGCACGACGATGTCGAACGGGGCCCGGGACGGCGCGTCACCCGCGAACAGGTAGCCCTCGTCCACCGGCCGGCCGTTCACCTCGACCCGCCCCCGCTTGTCGCAGCAGACCACCCGGTCGCCCCCCACACCCACCACCCGCTTCACGAAGTCGGTCTCGGCGGGCTCCGCGAGCCCCAGGGAAGCCGCCGCGGCGTGCAGCAGCCCGGTGACGGGGTTCCCCTGCGGCGCCTCCTGGACGAAGGAGCCGGTGCCGTCAAAGACCAGCACGTCGCCACGCCGGGGTACAGAGCCGGAACGGTACGCCAGCTTATTGACCAGCACCCGGTCCCCGACCCGCAGCGTGGACTCCATCGAGCCGCTTGGGATCAGGAACGGCTGCACCACGAAGGCGCTGAGGAGCAGGACGAAGACCGAGCAGACGGCACCGAGCGCGAGAGTACGCCGCAACGACATCGAGGCGGCGAAACGGTGCTGCATACGCGAGAAGCGCGACCCCTCCTCCGGCCCCGTGGGGGCTGCGGAGGAGCGGTCGCGCTCCGTGGTTCTTGCTTCCGTGTCCATCGGGGCCAGAGCTTATCCGCCCGTGCCGTGGACCTGGGAGCCAGCTCAGCGGTCGCGCTTCTCCTTGATCTTCGCGGCCTTGCCGCGCAGCTCACGGAGGAAGTACAGCTTGGCGCGACGGACGTCACCGCGGGTGACGAGCTCGATCTTCTCGAAGATCGGGCTGTGCACCGGGAAGGTGCGCTCGACGCCGACGCTGAAGGAGACCTTGCGGACCGTGAAGGTCTCGCCGACGCCCGCACCCTGGCGGCGGATGACGATGCCCTTGAACTGCTGGATACGGGAGCGGTTGCCCTCGATCACGCGCACGTGAACGTTGATGGTGTCACCGGGGCGGAACGCCGGGACGTCGGTACGCAGCGAGGCGGCGTTGACGCCATCGAGCAGGGAAGCCATGTTGTCTGCTTTCTTCGCCAATGCCACAGGTCATCGACGGGAGAGTGATGAGTTCGGGGTGCTGATCGCGTCGGACGGGCGTCGGGACCATCCCCACATGAATACGTATGGGGAACACAACGGCCGCTTTCCCCCTGTGGCAGGGGCGCACGCCGGACGTACAGCAGCGGCCTATTCTTCCACGGCGTCGGGCCTGCGCCAAAATCGGCCGCCGGGCTCCGGTGACCAGCCGAGGATCGAGAGCATCTCGCGGTCCTTCTTGTCGAAGCCCGCCGCCTCGCAACGCTCGATCAGATCGGGCCGGTTGAGCGCGGTACGACGGAAGGCCTCGTCCCGGCGCCAGCGCGCGATCCGGCCGTGGTGGCCGCTGAGCAGCACGTCCGGGATCCCCCGGCCGCGCCACTCGGGCGGCTTGGTGTAGACGGGCCCCTCCAGCAGATCGGCCATCGCGCCGGGGGCGAAGGAGTCGTCCCGGTGCGATTCGGCGTTGCCGAGCACTCCGGGCAGCAGCCGGGCCACCGCCTCCGTGATCACCAGCACCGCGGCTTCCCCGCCGGCCAGCACGTAGTCGCCGATGGACACCTCGACGACCGGCATCCGAGTGGCGTACTCCTCGGTCACCCGCCGGTCGATGCCCTCGTAGCGGGCCGGGGCGAAGATCAGCCAGGGCCGCCCGGACAGCTCGACGGCGAGCTCCTGGGTGAACGGCCGGCCGCTCGGCGTGGGCACCACGAGCACCGGGGAGTGGGCACCGGCCTCGTAACCACCGGCCAGGGTCTCGTCCAGGGCGTCGCCCCACGGCTCGGTCTTCATGACCATGCCGGGACCGCCGCCATAGGGGGTGTCGTCGACCGTGTTGTGGCGGTCGTACGTCCACTCCCGCAGATCGTGCACATGCACGTCGAGACGCCCGCGGGCGCGGGCCTTGCCGACGAGCGAGACGTTCAGCGGTTCCAGGTACTCGGGGAAGATCGTGACGACGTCGAGGCGCATCAGTCGTCCTTCCCGGACTCGACGGCATCGGACGCGGACCCGCGCTCACGAGAGCCGGACCCGGCCTCGGCGGCTGCGGACTCCTCGTCGCGCGAGGAGACCACGACCGCCTCGCTCTCGTCGATCAGGCCCGGCGGCGGAGTGATCACCGCGCGCTGCTCCTCCAGATCGATCTCGGAGACGATCTCCTCGACGAACGGGATCATCACCTCGGTGCCGTCGGGACGCTCCACGATGAAGAGGTCCTGGGACGGCAGGTGCGTGATCTCGGTGATCCGGCCGATCTCGGTGCCGTCGGCGAGAACCACGTCCAGGTCCATCAGCTGATGGTCGTAGAACTCCTCGGGGTCCTCCGGGAGCTCCTCCGGGTCGACATCGGCGATCAGCAGCGTGTTGCGCAGCGCCTCGGCGCCCGTACGGTCCCGTACGCCCTCGAAACGCAGCAGCAGCCGGCCGCTGTGCACCCGGCCGGTCTCGATCGTCAGCGGTCCC
Organism: Streptomyces brevispora; assembly: GCF_007829885.1. Lineage (NCBI taxonomy): Bacteria > Bacillati > Actinomycetota > Actinomycetes > Kitasatosporales > Streptomycetaceae > Streptomyces > Streptomyces brevispora. The sequence continues at coordinate 4,800,203 of NZ_VIWW01000001.1, read as the reverse complement.
GTCGTGGCCGGCTCGGTGGCCAGCACCGCACCGGGTCCGAGCCGGAGCTCCGGCTCGTCCGTGCGCACCTCGACGGTGACCTCGCCCTTGATGCCGTGGGCGCGACCGATCCGCGCGACTACCAACTGCACCTTGTGTATCTCCTGTCGTACGACGACGGGCCGGGGTGGGCGCATGGCCCTCCCCGGCCCGTGCCGGTGTTC